>NZ_JBALDN010000046.1:0-123484 GCF_036917375.1 Nostoc sp. | reverse complement strand
CCGAGTTCTGAGGTTGAAGTTCCGAGTTCTGAGGTTGAAGTTCCGAGTTCTGAGGTTGAAGTTCCGAGTTCTGAGGTTGAAGTTCCGAGTTCTGAGGTTGAAGTTCCGAGTTCTGACTCTCGCCGCTCAGGAAAGACGCGATGAATCGCGTCTCTACAAACTTCCGACTCCTCACTTTTTTCCAAAAGCCTGCCTAATTCTTCCACCCAATTGGTGTAAACGCGCATTACCACCGGCAAATAATCTTGAGTACCGATCGCTTTATTCTTTAAAGCCGGCACCAGTCCCGCATTCACCAGGGAACTTTTGCCTACACCCGATTGCCCATGAATTACTATCAGTTTATAATCAGGGCGACCCATGCGTTCGATTAAACGTTCTACATCCAAGAGACGACCAGATGCAGCAATTTCTGGGGCAATATTTCCTTGGGGAGAGTTTGAGCGCAATGTCTCGACAAATGCCTGTTTTGTAGCTTCTAACTTACCCGCACCAATAAAAGCCCGTAAGCCAAATTGCTGTTCAATGGAACGCCGCTGCTGTTTAATTTTGTATGCTTTGAGATATTCTTTCTGCTCAAAATAAAGCTGCTGCAAAAACCTGAGAATATCCAAGTAAAGCCTGACATCTTCTAAGGGATTACCCACATCCCTAGCAGTTTCTAAGCTGAGAGTTGCCTCTTTAATTTGACCTAAATGGTATTGAGAACGACCTAAAATAAATTGATATAAGCTCAAGTCTTTTGATTTTAAAACCCTTTCGGGAATATCAGATAAAATCCCTGATATATTAGCTGATTCCTGATTTGGAATCGCGGCAAAAACTTCTAGTGCTTGCTTAACTAACTGATTTGCTTTCACCCAGTTTTTTTGAGCCAAAGCCACCTCAGCTAAAAAACCGTAATCTTTGGCTAATTCCCTCGGCTGTTTGTTATTTTGATGGATTACTAAAGCTTGTTCGGAAAGACTCTGCAATATTTCCCACTTTTTCAAGTCTCGCAAGATATCACCGAATTTCACTACTGCGTTAGCAATTAAATCTGGACTTTGGATCTGGTTAATAAAATGTATATACTCTTGAAGATAATGCCAAGTTGTCTGCCAATCTTGACAATTGATATCTTGAGCCTTCAAAGCTTTGAGATAATAGCAAAAGCTAATCTCACCGATGACTTTTGCCTGTCTTTCTAAATTATGACTTTGCTGCCAGAGCTTATAAGCTTTGTGATAATGCTCTAACGCCGAATCTTTTTGATGATTTATCTGCTTAACAAAACCTAATAAAGATTCTAAGTTAGCTTGAATATCTAAATTATAAATATCTGGCTTCTTAATTAAATCTCTTTGCGCTACTTCTAACTCATTTTCCAGCTTTAGATATACATCGAAGCTAAATTTTAAGTTATTACTAAACCATTGATTAGCGGTTTCGATAATAAAATCTACTAATTGTTGGGTTGATATATCAAAATTTCTCGTAGTTGCCCAACTTTCCAAATCTGGTGCAAGCTGTATTAGATGCTTGTAGATTTCATCGTCAATCCACAACACTAAGGGAAAAGCAAAATTCTTGCGAAACTCCTCCCGCACCTGATTTGCAGAAGTTAACATCACAGGCAAATTCTGCACAGATTCCAAACCCACAACCATTACACAGGCTGGCATTTCTGCGCCGAATTCTTCCTGAATGGCAGTATAAAGAGTCTTGTTCGATTGCTGCACCGTCAAGACACGAATTTCGACTTGACAAATTTCTCGCAATCTGGAGATTAAGCGATCGCGCAAGCTAGCATAATTACACCGGGCCAATATCAGCTTAAACTGTCCCACAGAGGATTCGATCGCCCAAGCTAATTGTTTCAGAGAGCGATCGCTGTTTACATGGTCATCTTTTGGTGGTTGCTGTGAACTCATAAGCTTATGTGTTTAGTTCGTAGTAAGCACTTTAGTGCTTTCAAAGATATGGAATAATAAGCACTAAAGTGCTTACTACAAACTCAATTCCCTCGCTTCTGCCAAAACCGGATTAACATCAAACCAAGACTCGCCACCATCGCGATATTCAAACACAAACCGACTGCGGATCAGTTTTTGATATCCGTTGTCATCACTCACCTTTTTCCTTTCCTTGACATGGCGTAACAATTGCCACTCATCCTCAGAAATCGGCAACATGATTTCATTCCGCCGAGAACGAATTACTTGCTCTAAAGTTTCACGGGTTAGAGGAAGACTCATCTCTTCCATAATCCAGGTATTCAGCAGCCTCAACACATCCCGCACATGACCACCGCTCATTTGACATAAACGCTCTAGGCTAGCAGCACTATCAAAAATCTCGGTAACTTTACTTAAACGCTCCTCTGGTGTCATGTCAGGAAAAGCTCTAGCAAGTACCATCTGCTGCATGAGTAACATTCCCTGTGTATGAACGCTGCCATCAGGCCATTGTATAGGAACCATTGGTAACACCTTGGGGTCTTCTGGGAAACGCTGAGTCAGCATTCCGTAATCGTTGGAAAACTTCAACGACAAAGGCATGGTGTAGATGAGATGACAATTCAGCTTCGTCAAAAACTCACCCTGATCGACAAATAAATATTCTTGCTGCGGACGACCCCAAGGTTTGGCACGATTATCTATGCGGTCAAGATTATCGACAATTACCACCAGACCATTTTTACCCTGCTGTTTGAGTTTAGCGATCGCAGGTTCCAATAATTCTTGATTAATTGCTTCCAGCAGCTTAGTTTTTTGCGGTGCTAAATACTGATTGAGTTTTTCGCGCAGCATTGGGTCATTTTTCATCTTCGCGGTGATTTCTCCAATGCCCACAGACAGAGAAAACTTATCTTTATCTGCGGATAAACCGACATCACCAAGCACCGGAAGCTTAACTTTTCCCGCCGTCACCTCGGAGTTTAAGACCTTCCAAGCACCTTGCAGCAATTCATTAAACTTGTTAGGTTCCTCTAGGGTAATTTTATCCAGACTTTGACTGACCCGCCGAGCGATCGCTAGCAACACATCAGCAATATCAACATCGGTCATTTCCAAGTCATCACTGGACTCAAAATAGACCACATGAAAACCTAACTTTTCCAGTTCTGCCTGTAATCGTAATAATTCTGTCGATTTTCCACAACCAATATGCCCAGTAAATAAAGTGCAGGTGGGTTCATTCGGCTTAAAGAAAGTAATTTTCTGCTTCAGCTTGCCAAGAATATCACCACCCCGGACTGAGGAAAAATCTATATAATACTTGCCATCAGAGCTATTGTTGACAAACAGAGTTCTGCTGGGATCGCTAGCCTGATAAAATTCCCGTAAATCTAAGGACATAACCTGGTAGTGCAATAATCTGGTATTGTCTTAACATATCCTTGTAGAAAAGGATAAAGTTATTTACATCGTTGCCTCTCAATATTTCGGAGAATTTTCGCATTTACTGCCTTAAAGGCGATCGAATCGTTTATTAATCTCCAAATACGAAATTTAATCAACTCGTAGCAAATTCTCTGCGTGCCTTTACGCTTACCTCTGTGCCCCTTTGCGTTTAAAAATATTTAAGTTATCTGCAAAAACCGAGACTTTTTTTGATACTATTTAAGACCGGACTCTTTAAATATTGATTGACGTATGAGCAAAGGTACCCTGTTTGATAAAGTTTGGGACTTACACACCGTTGGTACACTTCCCTCAGGGCTGACGCAACTATTTATCGGGCTTCACCTAATTCATGAAGTCACCAGTCCCCAGGCTTTTGCTATGTTACGCGAAAGAGGTTTAAAAGTACTGTTTCCAGAGCGTACCGTTGCCACAGTCGATCATATTGTGCCCACAGAAAACCAGGCGCGTCCCTTTGCCGATAGCTTGGCAGAGGAAATGATTCAGGCGCTGGAAAATAATTGTCAAGAAAATAACATAACTTTTTACAACATCGGTTCTGGTAGTCAGGGTATAGTTCACGTCATCGCTCCCGAACTCGGACTCACTCAGCCAGGAATGACGATCGCTTGTGGAGATAGTCACACTTCCAGTCATGGGGCATTTGGTGCGATCGCATTTGGTATTGGTACTAGTCAAGTCCGGGATGTTCTCGCTTCCCAAACTCTTGCCCTTTCAAAATTGAAAGTCCGCAAAATCGCAGTTAACGGCACTCTCAACCCTGGTGTTTACGCCAAAGATGTCATCTTGCATATCATCCGCACCCTTGGCGTGAAAGGTGGTGTGGGCTATGCTTACGAGTTTGCAGGTACGACATTTGAGCAAATGAATATGGAAGAGAGGATGACTGTCTGCAATATGGCGATCGAAGGCGGTGCTAGATGCGGCTATGTCAATCCCGATCGTGTCACCTACGATTATCTCAAAGGCAGAGATTTTGCTCCCAAAGATGCAGATTGGGATAAAGCAGTGGCTTGGTGGGAATCTATCAAGAGTGATGCTGATGCCCAATATGATGATGTGGTGATATTCGACGCTGCGGAAATTTCTCCTACCGTCACCTGGGGGATTACTCCCGGTCAAGGTATCGGCGTCAACCAGTCAGTACCCCAACCAGAAGAACTGCTGGAAGAAGACCGATTTATTGCCGAAGAAGCTTACCGCTACATGGATTTATATCCTGGTCAACCGATCAAGGGCACTAAAATAGATGTCTGCTTTATTGGTAGTTGCACCAACGGCAGAATTACTGATTTGCGAGAAGCGGCAAAAATCGCCCAAGGTCGCCACGTTGCAGAAGGAATCAAAGCCTTTGTTGTCCCCGGTTCGGAAAGGGTGAAGGAAGAGGCAGAAGCTGAAGGGTTGGATAAAATCTTTCAGGAAGCCGGATTTGAGTGGCGGGAACCAGGATGTTCTATGTGCCTAGCCATGAACCCCGATAAGCTACAAGGAAGACAAATCAGCGCTTCTTCCTCCAACCGCAACTTTAAAGGCAGACAAGGTTCCTCTTCCGGTCGGACATTGTTAATGAGTCCGGCAATGGTCGCCACTGCTGCGATTAAAGGCGAAGTCTCTGATGTGCGCGAGTTGCTGTAATTTTTTGGTCATTTGTAGAAATTCACAGGCTGTCATTGAAATGATAGGTAAATAAAGTTTATGGTGAGTGAAGTTAAAACAGTTTCAGGGCGCGGTATACCCTTAGTGGGCAATGATATAGATACCGATCGCATCATTCCCGCGCGATATTTGAAAGCCGTTACCTTTGATGGGTTAGGTGAAGGCGCGTTTATCGATGACCGGACAGCACTTAAAGGCGAACATCCTTTTGACCAACCCCAATACCAAGGGGCGAATATTTTAATAGTCAATAGAAATTTTGGTTGTGGTTCATCACGAGAACACGCACCTCAAGCGATCGCAAAATGGGGAATCCAAGCTTTAATCGGTGAAAGCTTCGCCGAAATCTTTTTTGGTAACTGTGTGGCAATGGGCATACCTTGTGTGACAGCCGATGCTGTTACTATTAAACAACTGCAAGATTTAGTCACTGCCAATCCTCAAGCCGCCGTGACAGTGAATTTAGAAACCTTGCAAGTGCAAATTGATGATTACACTGCCCCAGTTGCGATCGGTGAAGGTACAAGAAGCACATTTATTTCTGGAACTTGGGATGCTTGCGGTCAGTTAGTAGCTAACGCTGACCAAGTTCGAGCAACAGCTACAAAATTACCCTACGTCGCTTGGGGTAATTTTGCCGCGAGTTAGTATTTTCTTATTCCCTGACTGACAGGCAGGGAATGATATCATCTTCGGTAAATTACTTGTGATTCGAATGGCACTAAGAAAAGCCCAAAGGCTTGTGTCGTCTTGTTCCCAGCCTGGAGGCTGGGAATGTATTTAAAAGAGGCTCTGCCTCTTGTCAAGCTATTGGAGGCGGAGCCTCCCAGAATGGGTTCCCTGCCTAGAGGCTGGGAACCAATCAGAGCAAGGGCTGTATCTTTTCTTAGTGCCATTTACTTGTGATTCCTGTGTAGATTCTAAATACTGTTCGGTTAAGGCAAGAGACGCGATGAATCGCCGTCTCTACAATAATCGGTCGGTCTTTAACCAAATCGTATTGCGTGGACTTTCCCTTAGTAGGCTTACGGTGTAGACACAAGTAATCTGATTACCCAAAAGTCCTTCTAAGCCTCACCCTGTCCTCAAGGAGGGGGACAGGCTTTGCCTAGCAAAACCAGAGTGAGGTTCTTTTATTATGGGCAATTCAGCGGACACGATATAAGCCGTCGAATTTACGTAACTCTAGAACCAAAATATTGAATCAGATTAAAGTATTACATTTTACTCATTGGATAAATAATTGTTTGAGAGTAAATGTAAAAACAAATGCTCAAACTTCAACAAAAATCTAGGTTAACCACTAAATGAATTGATTTTTGTTAGGTGCTTTGAAATCACTAATACCTATAAATATTGGAATAAAAACTTACCATTTTTTACATATCAACACCCACTTATTAATGCTAGCCACCGAATTAAGCAGTTGTCAGCAAAGTCACAATACGAATACGGGTTAGTATTTAATCTTGTCATTTGTTCAACGTTACTTACATTGCTTGAACTTTAGCGAAAATCGTTCAATCAGTTGAAAACTAGTTTGCAAAAGGCATTCACGAGTTAATCTTTCTTTTTCAAATGACGTGAAAAGTCAGCATACAGTCAGGTATGTCTCCAAAATTCATAGTGAAGAAGTTTTACAAAAACCAATATTCTGCATAAAAAAAGAAAATATCTCTGAGTAATACTTAGGAGCTAAAAACTATAAGTTTTCTAGTTCATAGAGAGAAACTAGTACTCCCATACTTTTCTTATAAACGAAGTATTAGTAACTCATTCTTCACTTAAATAAATTAAGAATTAGGAGTATTAATCATGGCAGTAACTTGGATTCCAGGCCCAGGCCCGACTAATGGAGCAGATGTAGGTATTAGTAATGCTGCTTCTGATAACTTCAATGGTTTGGATGGAAATGACACCCTTTTTGGAAATGCTGGTAATGACCTGTTACGAGGTGGGGATGGTATCGACTTTCTATCCGGTGGGAACGGGAATGATACCCTAATCGGAGATCGTGGTAACGACACCTTCATCGGCGGAAACGGCAACGATCGCCTGATCTGGAACAATGGTGACGGTAGCGATAGAATGAGCGGTAATACTGGCTTTGACGTGGTTGAGGTCAACGGCGCGGGTGTGGGAGACAACTTCCGCCTAGAACAAGATGCTCAAGGCAGAGCAATCTTCGATCGCCTGAATCTGGTTCCCTTCACTCTGACTGTAGACAGTGCAGAGAGGTTTGAAATCAATGGTGGGGGTGGTGATGACACCCTCGATGTCAACAACCTCTCAGGAACTTCTGTAAATGCAGTCTGGTTCACAGGCGGGGTTGGAAATGACTTGCTCGATGGTAGTGGTACAGCGACACCGTTAAGAGCCTTGGGTGGTGAGGGTAATGACAGCCTGACAGGTGGTACTGGCAATGACTTCCTCTCTGGTGATACAGGTAATGACCTGTTACGAGGTGGGGATGGTATCGACTTTCTATCTGGTGGGGACGGCAACGATACTATACTCGGAAATCGTGGCAACGACACCTTTACTGGTGGAAACGGCAATGACAGGCTCATCTGGAACAATGGTGATGGTAGCGATAGAATCAGCGGTAATGCTGGCTATGACGTGGTTGAGGTCAACGGCGCGGGTGTAGGAGACAACTTCCGCCTAGAACAAGATGCTCAAGGCAGAGCAATCTTCGATCGCCTGAACCTGGTTCCCTTCACTCTGACTGTAGACAGTGCAGAGAGGTTTGAAATCAATGGTGGTGGAGGTGATGACATCCTTGATGTCAACAACCTGTCAGGGACTTCTGTAAATGCAGTCTGGTTTACAGGCGGGGCTGGAAATGACTTCCTTGATGGTAGTGGTACAACGACACCGTTAAGAGCCTTCGGTGGTGAGGGTAATGACATTCTCTATGGTGGTGCTGGCAATGACTTACTCTATGGAGATGCTGGTAATGATATTTTACGAGGTGGTAAAGGTAATGACATTCTGACTGGTGGTGCTGGTAGCGATCGCTTTGTATTCAACTCAGGTGCTGGGTACAATAGTGCCGATCTCGGTGTAGATACAATTACTGACTTCAGCAACTTTAGCGATAAAATTGTCCTCGATAAGACAACTTTTGCCGGACTAAATAATCTGTCCCAAATTAAGATAGTAGCTAATGATGCAGCAGCTGCAACTAGCTCTGGACTCATTACTTACAGTCTTGGAACTGGCAACTTGTTCTTCAACCAAAACTTGACATCACCAGGCTATGGGACAGGTAGTTTGTTTGCCAACATTGATAACGATAACAATCAATTCACAGCCCCACCATTATTATCAGCGACAAACTTTGAGATTGTTGCGTAAACATCTTTCAAAATCCATAGAAGTTAAGGCATGTCTGCAAGCTCACAGCTAAATCATAATTAGCAACATTGATGATTGTTAATTAGGGATAATTGAATCCTCCTCATACTTGAAGTATGAGGAGAATTATACAGCAGTTCTTTTTTTGCATGAAGCATGAGGCTGCGAAGGCAAAAGCCAGAAACTCTTTATATCTCAATACGCTTGGGTTAAGAGTTATTAGTGTAGATAATTGGTCTTTCAAGATGCGATAAAGGCTTGAAAGTCTCTTGTTGCCCTTGTTTCTTTCATTAGTTAAATCCAGATAGATACGAAAAACTTAAGAATTACTGCGTAGGCGTAGCCAGCACTTCGAATGCGCTCAGTACAAGAAGCCTGTTATCACCGTAGGCATCGCTTTGGAAAAGGAGGCAATTTTGAGCGATCGAAAATATCCCGGCAAAGTTCCTAATTTATGTATTGAAAGTTAGATTATGGATGGACATTCTGAAAAATACACCTTTATTTATCTACATAAAAAAATAATTCAAAGATAAAGTTTATTTAAACAGAACCTGGGAAATAAGTTGAAATTTGCTGTAGCATAATAATAGTTAGATTTTGTACAATTAATAAATCGATTAATATGCGTTTACCTATCATCATCAGTGCAACCCTATTGCTTTCTCTAGGTATGAACCTACCAGCTATATCCGAAACTAGCGCAGAGAAAGCACAATATCAAACGCAAACAAATAATAGCTTGAATTCAAGACGGTTGAGATTTAATAAGCGTTTGTGGGAGCGGGCAAATATTTATAACTATCGCATTACGGTTAGCAATAGTTGCTTCTGCATACCAGATGCTAGAGGGCCAGTAGTTATTCAAGTACGTAATGGTCAAACAATTTCAATCACTTCTGTAGCAACTGGTAAACCAGTTAATCCGCAATTCTTTCAAAAATATGACACCATTCCCGAACTCTTTAATGTGATTCAAGATGCTATCAATCGTAAAGCATTCAACCTGGATGTAGAATACAATGCTAAACTTGGCTATCCAACTAAAATTAATATCGATTACAATAGTCAAATAGCTGATGAAGAAATCTTTTTGACAATTGAAAATTTTCAGGAACTGAAAAATAAACGCTAAACTGATTACTTGCGCTCCGTCTCGGTCAAAAAAAAACGGTAAATTAGCAACTCCAAAGCGAGATTTAATACTTCAAGTTACCCCAAAAAGCTAATAGCGATCCAATACGCTTGGGTTAAAGGTCATTCGTGTAGATAATTAGTCTTTCAAGACGCGATAAATCGCGTCTCTACATCTGGATTTTGTTGCTTATTCTGAACTGTATTGGATAGCTATTAGCTTTTCACAAAAATTAACACTTTGATTAAGTTATGTTGATTTTGTGCGACTAATTCTCAATTATTCAACGAATTTGTTGTGTTTGAGGGCTTGACTAAAAACAGTTACTTCTGATAGCCTCAAATTACTCGATAAGATTAGCGCTTGCTGTAAGTTTATACGCTAGTTGCGATCGCAGTAACTTTACTAATACCACAATAGAATTTAACTTTTTACAGATGGCTTAAAGTCGTACACCCATTTGTGAAAATCATCATTCATACTCATTTGCCGCTCTTGCGTCTGCCCGTTAGATGCCACGGTGTTAATATCGTAGTACCGCATTTCACCCAAGGCACTACGAGCTTGAATGAGTTTTGTCCGTTCGATGCGACATTGTTCGTAGCTAGTCAGAGCTTCTTGCAGATTAGCTGAATCAGAAAAACACTCTCGTAGTTGGTATGCATCTTCAAAAGTGGTATTGGCTCCTTGTCCCATTGCAGGTGCCATTGGATGAGCGGCATCGCCTAAGAGAGTAACTCTGCCTTGACTCCATTGAGTTAACGGTGGGCGATCGCAAATCGGCCCTTCCCAAATTTCCTCGGCTGGTGTCGCTTCTACCACCACCCGGAAGGATTCATCCCAGTCGGCTAATTCGTGGAGAATACGAGACTTCACTTCATCAGCGCTGTGCGAAAGGGAGTATTCAGGCGAGAACTTCCGACTAATCCAACTGGTATAGCCGCCGCCTACATTCAGAAGGTACATAAACTGTTGATTGCCTTTGGCAAAAACTAGTTCATAGTCATTAAATAGCTCGTGGCGATACTTAATGACGGCACGCCAACACATACTACCGATATAATTAGGCTTACCCTCGCCAAATAAAGTTTCTCTGATGACAGAGTTGACCCCATCAGCCCCAATTAGCAAATCTGCATCTACCGATTTTTTGCCATCAAAATGAATTTTCACACCGTTTGCATCTTGCTCAAAGCCGATGCAGCGATGATTGAGGTGAATGATGTCAGACGGCAATCTTGATGCTAAGACTTGCTGTAGACGATACCACCAAACAGTTAACAACGGTTGTCCGTATTGCTCTAAATATTTAGTTGCGTTAGTTCGGATTGTCTCTCCCTGAATACTCTTTAAAACCGTGTGGTGAACTTCGCATCCTGAACTTTTGAGGGTTTCGACAATTCCCGGCGCGATCGCATCTAGAGAATACAAGCCATTGGGAGCTAGTCCGAGTCCAGTTCCCGCCGGACGAAATTCTTGGGCTTTTTCGTATACTTGAACCTCTATCCCTTGGCTTCTCAGTGCGATCGCAGCAGCCAAACCGCCTGGGCCAGCACCGACAATAGCAACTTTCTCTACTAGGGGTTGGGATAATTTCTGAGTTAAATTTGTTTTCATATTATTAAGTTCGAATTCAGAATATTCTTACGAATCTATACGCTTCTTCCATATCTGAAAGTAACTTTACTTTTGAGCTATATCCACAGTCATTACTTTTACTTTTAAGTAGTTTTATTTTTTAGTCAATCTTCCTTAAGAATCAACCCTGAATTTGTGTTCTAATGGATTATCATCACTTTTGCGGTTACTGGAAGTAATAATTGCACACTTCAGCATTTTTTACCAATCCGAAAAATGCAAATACTTTTAGTCAGTTCATTGCCGCTTATTGTAAATTTCCTACAAGTCCTTGCTTAAGAGATTAGCTTTTATGCCTTATGCCATGCGATATTATGGTTACTTTTTGGAGTCTAAATATCAGGAAGTCAAGCTAGAACAACAGCAGGCTTTTTTTCGCTACTATAGTAAATGATGTAATTTTTATCTACGTGAGACATGGAAGGAAATTCCTTAGCTTCAATAACTTCAGACTCATTTACCCAAGAAGTGAAAATATTCGGTTCAGAAGAAGTAGAATTATCACTGAATATCAATAATATATCTTACTCGCTGAAGCTAGAACCTCGTGTTACATTACTAGATGCACTTCGAGAAAAGCTGGGTTTGATGGGCACTAAAAAAGCTTGCGATCGCGGTGAATGTGGTGCATGTACTGTATTAGTTAATAATCGGCGAATTAACTCTTGTATAACTCTAGCAGTAATGCACACCGATGCTGAAATTACCACAATTGAGGGATTAGCACAAGATGGGAAACTCCATCCTATGCAAACAGCCTTTATTACCCATGATGCTTTTCAATGTGGTTACTGTACATCAGGTCAAATTGTCTCAGCAGTAGGGATGATATTGGAAGAATCGCCAAAATCTGAAGCAGAAATTAGAGAAAAGATGAGTGGAAACCTTTGCCGTTGTGGAGCATATCCAAATATTATTGCGGCGATTCAGGATGTGCTAGAGGAAAAGCAAGATGCAGCCATTTAGTTATGCTAAAGTCACCTCAGAAGAAGTGGCATCGCCACAGTTGTGACTAATCAGTTCTAAATGCTCTGCCAAAAAAGTGAAGAGTGTAATTAATCTGACTACTTAACAAGTACTGGCAATAGTTAAGTTTAGTAAATTTCATGAAATACATAATTTATATTATGTATCCTCAACTGATTTTCTGATGATTTGAAGAATACTTAACGCAGTCGATTACTGTTACTAATTTCAGCAATCCCCTTTGAGTAGGCCACTTCTTTATAGTACAAAAATACTGCAAAGAGCGATCGTACTATGCCAGAGCGTAAGTCCTAACTAAATTACAAAAAGTGTGACAAAAAAGGAATTTTGACTCTATCAGGTATTGCACCGAGATAGACCTAATAAACCTGCAAGATGCCTACTTTAGCTTATAGGATCTTCCAACTATGGAGCAATACGCTTGGGATAAGCTTTTTTCTCCCCCCTGCTTCCCCTGCATCCTCTGCTCCCCCTGCCTGCCTCAACGGATAAATTTCTTAACCCAAGCGTATTGAACTATGGAGGCTCTTTGAACTTCAAGCTGCTTATCCAAGTCTGAAGGCAAGCTTTCCCCCATGAACTAAATAGACTTTTTACCGAAAATCTCTCACGCTTTGTCTCTCAATCAGCTAGGGTCTGCCTCTAACAAAGACATCAAGTCTTTGAAACGTTTATGCTGTGCTAACCATTCTTTACAAACTTCTTTAGTAAGCTGTATCTCTTCTTGTGTCAAAACTTCATCAGGCTTCTGTAGCGCTAAAATCTCAGATGCTTTTCTTGCTTTTTCATATTCCACACCGAACTTGACTAATTGTGTATGAAATAATTTTTGTTTCTCCTCGACCGTTAGTGGAAATTTTTGTTGCATCAGTAAAAAATTGTTGAAACTTCAAATCTGAAGTATCTAAATGAGTTTACAATTTTTCAAAATATACGTTTTTAAACTTGTTAACTTCTACTCTTGGATAGATGAGAACACAAAACTTAATTATTTTTTAATACTTAAATTTACCCTTAAAAATTGGCGTCTATGACCCAATTTTTGTCAAAAACCGTTAACATCGTTGGGTATTACTTAACGATCGCTACTGTAATTTTGTCGGTCATAGCCGAGAAGAATTAATTGGTAAGTCATATCGTGTTCGGTTAAAGACTTATCATTAAGACGGCAGGGGAGCAGGGGGACTTGGGGCCCCCTTTGGGGATAGCAGGGTGGTTTCATACAAGCAGAGAATAAATTAAAACCGGGTTTCAAAGGCTCTACCCCCGTGGGGGAGAGGAATGGAAGTGAGGAAAAAAACCTGGACACAAAACGAAAAATCAAGACTTATGTATTTTTATTTTTTCATATGAAACTACCCTGCTTGTTTACCACCAACCCCATCGGCCAAAGTACGAGGATGGGTCTTGCCATGAGCTACCAAATCATTACAGAAAAACATGCGGTTCTTTAGAATATCTTTCGCAGCTAGGACAAGGCGCTGAGTTTGCGATTAAGATTTCCCCGATCTAGGATAAGTCAGCATAATTCGTAATTGATAAAGTAGTAATTACGAATTACGTTAGCGACGCAAGAGCGTCATTGCGAATTAGCTAAATACCTCCACCTCTTCGGGAACCTTCATTTGGTCGATAATTCCCCAAATTTCCTGTAACATCGGCTCTAATCCGATGCGAGTAACCGCAGAAATCACAAAAACCGGGGCGTAGGAGAGATGATTAAGTTGGGTAGCTAACGCCTCTAAATCGACGGTTTCGCGATCGACTGCATCAATTTTATTCAGCGCCAAAATTTGCGGACGTTCTGCTAAACCCCGTCCATAAGCTTGTAATTCTTCCTGAATTGTGTAGTAGTCTCTAACCACATCATCACTAGTAGCATCAATTAAGTGAAGTAGCACCCGCGTGCGCTCGATGTGGCGCAAAAAATCATGTCCCAGTCCAGCACCATGAGCCGCTCCCTCAATTAGTCCGGGAATATCGGCGAAAACAGTACCATCGCCAGTAGGTTTCCGGACTACACCCAAATTTGGAATCAGGGTAGTGAAGGGGTAGTCTGCGATTTTTGGACGTGCAGCTGATAAAGATGATATTAAAGTGGATTTACCAGCATTTGGTAAGCCAATAATCCCCACTTCTGCCAAAAGTTTTAACTCTAGGCGCAGCTGCTTTATTTCCCCTGGTAATCCTGGGAGGGCATATTCTGGGGCGCGGTTACGGTTGCTCAAGAAATGCTGATTTCCCAGTCCGCCTTTCCCACCTTGGGCAATCAGCAAAGTCTGCTTAGGTTCAATTAAATCTCCTAGCAGTTCGCCAGTTTCAGCATCATAAATGGTTGTACCGCAGGGAACTTCGATAATTAAATCCTTTCCTGCTGCCCCAGTGCAGTTATTTGGCCCCCCACGAGTACCCTTTTCTGCCTGAAAGCGATGGTTGTATCTGAAGTCCAACAAAGTTTGTAGGTTTTCTTCGGCAACGAAAAATACCGAACCACCTCGTCCCCCATTACCACCAGAGGGGCCGCCAGTCGGCACGTATTTCTCTCGCCGGAAAGCGACAATACCATCGCCGCCTTTACCAGCTTCAACTTCAATTTTTGCTTGATCGATAAATTGCATCTTTCCAGAGTCCTGTTAGCGGATAGCTAGGGTTTAGCCCGTGCTGAGTTATAGGCGAGTTATAAATTATAAGTTTTAAAATCTTATTCCTCACTACTTTACTTGTAACTCACACTCCCTACTCCCCTGCTCCTTTTGCTCAAGATATGGGAATATTATAAAGTTGTAGCTAACCGCCTACGTAGAGGTTTAAAGTGGATACCATTGCAATTCCTGCTCTGAATCGGCCAGTGGATGCCACGGTAGAAATTCCTGGTTCTAAAAGTCTTACCAATCGAGCGTTGCTTGTCGCTGCTTTAGCACAAGGTGACTCTATTTTAGAAAATGCTTTATTTAGTGAAGACAGCGAGTATTTTGCTAAATGCGTAGAGCAATTGGGCATTCCCATTACTTTGAATCCTCAGTTGGCACAAATTCAAGTGGCGGGAAGGGGAGGCGAGATTCCAGCTAAACAAGCAGATTTATTTGTGGGTTTGGCAGGTACAGCAGCACGGTTTATTTCGGCGCTGGTAGCACTGGGAAACGGCGAATATCGCCTAGATGGTGTTCCCCGGATGCGAGAACGACCGATGGGCGACTTGTTGACGGTGCTGCAAACGGGTGGAGCAACCATTAACTTTGAGGGAAACTCCGGGTTTATGCCGTACACCGTCTATAGTCGGCAATTCGCTGGCGGAAATTTTCGGGTGAAAGCGAACCAAACAAGTCAGCAACTTTCGGCATTGCTGATGATTGCGCCTTATGCTCAACAAGACACAATTGTTGAGGTTGAAGGTACGTTGGTTTCTCAGTCTTACGTCAAAATGACCTGTCGTTTAATGGCAGATTTTGGCGTGGAGGTGATTCAAATCGGCGATAATCAATTTCAGATTAAAGCAGGTCAACGTTACCAAGCTCGACATTACACAGTAGAACCCGATGCGTCAAATGCTTCTTACTTTTTTGCCGCCGCCGCCGTCACGGGTGGACGGGTGCGGGTAAAACATTTGACCAAACAATCCTGTCAGGGTGATATTCTCTGGCTGAATGTTTTAGAACAGATGGGTTGCCAAATTAAGGATGGGGATGATTACACCGAAGTGACGGGGCCGAAGCAATTGCAAGGCATCGATATTGATATGAATGATATATCGGATCTAGTGCAAACATTAGGAGCGATCGCACCCTTTGCCAGTTCACCAATTACCATTCGGAACGTGGAACATATTCGCTATAAGGAAACTGACCGAATTAAAGCTGTGGTGACAGAGTTGCGGCGGCTAGGAGTTGAAGTTGAAGAATTTGCAGATAGACTGAAAATTCAACCTGGCCCCATTACCCCAGCGGCGATTGAAACTTATCACGATCATCGAATGGCGATGGCTTTTGCTGTCACTGGCTTGAAGGTTCCAGGGATTGTAATTAAAGATCCTGGTTGCACAGCGAAGACTTTTCCAGATTACTTTACCCGATTTTTCCAAATGCTCGAACAATAAAAAGCTATTTTCGCTCAACTTACTTTTTCAGTGCCAGAGTTAAGCCATCTGCGATCGCTACTACACTAAGACTAACTCGCTGGTCTTGATGCAGTTTTTGATTAAAGGCACGAATTCTTTTAGTTCTATTATCTTGCACTTCGGGGTCGGCAACCCTGCCTGACCAAAGAACATTATCGATCGCAATCAATCCCCCCGAACGCACTAATTGCAGCGATCGCTCATAATAGGCATCATAGTTGCTCTTATCTGCATCGATGAAAGCAAAATCAAAAGTTTCTGCTTCTTTTGTTGCCAGAAGCCAATCCAAAGTCTGCAAAGCTGGGGCAATGTGCAGTTGAATTTTATCTGCCACTCCTGCTTGCTGCCAATAACGCCGAGCGATCGTTGTAAATTCTTCACTAATATCACAGGCTACCACTTTACCGTCCGTCGGTAACGCCAATGCCACCACCAGGGAACTATAACCTGTAAATACCCCAATTTCTAAAGTTTTCTTAGCTCCCAGCAATTGCACCAGTAACGCCAAAAACTGCCCCTGTTCGGGAGCAATTTGCATTCTCCCGATTGGATACTGGGCTGTTTCTTGTCTCAGTTGGGTTAAAATTTCTGGTTCTCGGAGAGAGATTGACAGTAAATAGTTATAGAGGTTTTGTTCGAGTCCTAATGTTTTAGTTGTCATAGGCATTGGGCATGGAGAATAGGGGACGAGTCTTTGATACTCGTGAATGATTTTTTAAAAGTCAAAATTATATTTAAATACAACTCAGTATGATAAACAAAGCGATGTCTACGATGGTCACTGAGCTTGTCGAAGTGCGGGCTGCGCCTACGCTCAGGATATTTTAAATCATGCCAAACCTTAAAGAAAATGATAACGCTCTGCGCGAGGTGTTGACCCAAGCCAAAATCATAGCTGTTGTAGGTCACTCTGATAAACGCGATCGCACCAGTTATCAAATCGCCCAATTTTTGCGACAAACAGGCTATACAGTTTATGCCGTCAACCCACTAATTAAAGAAATTGACGGTCAACCCAGTTATGCTGCACTCCAGGAATTACCCGAACCCGTGGATATTGTTAACGTGTTTCGCCGTTCTGAATACTTGCCAGAAATTGTAGATGAAGCAATTTCTATCAATGCGAAAACTGTATGGACACAACTGGGTATTTGGCATCAACCATCAGCACAAAAAGCTATAGATGCAGGACTGAATGTGGTTATGGATGCTTGTATCAAAATTGAATATCTGCGTCTAAAAGTAGGGTTAACAGGGGATATTTAGTTTTTCTGCGTACAGATATTCTAACAATCATGTAAATTGTTATTATTATGCAAAAAGCGTAGTTTACCGCCGTAGGCATCGCACAAACATTTTATGTATGTGTAGAGATATTGCATACCAGGTCTTTGTTTGAGTTACTAGCTTAAACCCTTCTAGAATAAAAACTATTGTAGGTAATTTTATTACTAAAGTTGTTTTTATTGTGGGAGGTTATGATGAGCCGTCCAATAATTCTTGGTATTGTCGGCGACAGCGCGGCTGGTAAAACAACATTAACGCGAGGAATCGCTCAGGTACTCGGCCCAGAAAATGTCACGCTCATTTGTACAGATGATTATCACCGTTACGATCGCCAACAACGTGCAGAAATTGGCATCACTGCCCTTCACCCCGATTGCAATCACTTAGATATTATGCAGCAACATCTATCGTTGCTACGCACGGGACAACCAATTCTGAAGCCAGTTTACAGCCATAAAACCGGCACATTCGAGCCACCACAATATATCAAGCCGAATAAATTCGTCATTATTGAAGGATTACTCGGTTATTCTACCCGTGCTGCTCGTGATTCCTACGATGTTAAAGTTTACCTTGCACCCCCAGAAACACTACGTTCTAAATGGAAAGTTAAACGAGACACCCAAAAGCGCGGCTACACAGCTGAACAGGTATTAGCGGAATTAGAAAAGCGCGAACCAGATTCAGCAGAGTTTATCCGTCCGCAGCGGCAATGGTCTGATATAGTCATTAGTTTTTATCCACCCACCGAGGAAGATGATGAAACCAATGGACATCTGAATGTCCGTCTGGTATTACGTCCGACAATTCCCCATCCAGATTTTACCCAGATTGTCAACTCTGGCTATGGTAATTCTGACTCAGCGATCCGTCTAGGGTTAGACAGAGATATGAGTAAGCCTGTAGATGTCTTAGAAGTTGATGGTCATGCAACCTTAGACCAGGTAAATAAGCTAGAGCATATTATTTGTTCTGATATGCCCCATTTACGAAGTATTTGCGATCGCGAAAGTAATCCAGAACTGGGTAAAATTGCTGGTACAACTGGAGAAACACTGCAAAGTTATCCTCTGGCTCTGACTCAGTTGATTATTACCTACCACATGCTGAAAGCAACGCAAACTTATCAGTAATTAGCGACAATGAAGAGGTTTGAATCGTTTGCGATCGCGTGCAGTATTGGACTGTTAAATTATGCGATGCCTACGGCGGTAAACTACACACTATTAGTCTGTCAAGTTTAAATTGATGGGTAAGTAAGTTCGTAGTAAGGACTTTAGTCCTTATTTTCTAAGCACTTTAGTGCTTACTACAAACCCTCAAAACTATCTTGACAAAGTAATATAATTATGATCCTAAACTTAGATGCTCATGATTGTGACTTGACGGGGGCTTGCAGCAACTCAATATTGCACTTATTAAACTTGGTAACAAGCATATTTTCACTGAAAGTCTATTGTCGTTAGGGGTAAAGCGAAAAACCTAATCATTAAACTCTTGACATCAACTTAGCAATTTGCTAAGTTTGAATAACTACGACGCTGAGAAGGACATTCTTATGAGCTTTATTTTGAAAAAATTCATTTATTATGCATATTATTTCCAATACAGCACTAAAACTTTTTTATCAAAAGTATCCCGATGCTGAATCTAGTTTACGTGGTTGGAATAAAGTTGCAAAATTAGCCAAGTGGCAAAATATACTTGAAGTTCGCCAAGCTTTTAACTCTGCCGATTCAGTAGGTGAACTTACAGTTTTTAATATTCAAGGAAACAAGTATCGCCTTATTACCTATATTGACTATCAAAGTCAAAAAGTCTTTATTCGCAACGTATTAACTCATACAGAGTACGATACAGATAAATGGAAAAATGACCCTTGGTTTAAATAAACGTCCTACCTACATTGAACTGCTGCAAGCATTTCCTCCTCGTCCTATCAAGACTGAGGATGAGTTATTTGCTACCCAAAAAGTTATTAATTATTTGATAGATAGCGCTCCGTTAACATTGGATGAAAAAGATTATCTTAATATTTTAGGCACTCTAGTTTACGAGTTTGAACAAACGCAAGAGCCTGTGCCTGATATTTATGGAATAGATTTACTTAAAGTTTTGATAGAAGAAAATGGGCTACTTCAAAAAGATTTAGTACCCATTTTCAAAACAGAATCTATTATATCGGCCATATTGAAAAAGCAGCGTAAATTAACAACTAGACACATTGAAGAACTGGCGAAGTTTTTTCATATTTCACCTGCTGCTTTCTTCCCAAATAGCCTTGAGTAACTTGTTATTGGTTGATTGTGGAAGTGCGATCGCCTACGGCGGGCGGGTACGCCATCGCAACTTTTAAAACTGGTAACAAGTTTTATTAATTTACTGGGGAAAAATTACTATCAAAACTTTATCTTGTCAGTAGAAAGATAATATCACAGTTTTGATGTATTTATATTTATAAAAATAATATGTTAATAGTAGCCTAAGTAGGTCAAAATAAATTGAACTAAATTGATTAATAAAACAATATTCAGATTACTTTTTAGTGAGGACTTTAGTCTTCAAATGGGGGCTAAAGTCCTTACTAAAAATCTTTAATTATTTACGCTGCTCTGCTTATATAAAAATTTTCTAACATCTTCTTATCTTTTAAATTTTCTAATGATGAAGTCAGTCTTCCACAAAAATTTTCTATATCAGTTGCTTTATCCCAAGCTTTGATTATTAAAATATTTTGATGTATATATAAGAGCTTTTCTATTGTATAATCAATAACATTTTCATCTTTAATTACTAGTCTGTTTACAAGTTCAACTAGCGTAAATTGCATGTAATCTTGATAATATTCTTTGTTTTTAGCTAGTGAATTTTCTCCATTTTCATCTTTACAATTTAATTCTGTGAATATTGTTATTTCATGTTTTAGTTTATTTATCAATGAATTTAAAGGAGATAAGATTGTATCTAAATCTTCTTTTGACAGATTGTCCAGTTGTTTCCTTAACATTTCAGACATATTTTTGTTAAAATTTGTACACTAAATTTAGTATCTTCTGAATAATTGCTTACGTCAACGGTAAAAAAGATAACTAATCAAGGACAGATTAAAAAATTTTCTAAAACCTAGCTTTAGACGATAAATTTTGGACCAAAGGTTGCTGGAATGTAGTCAATCCGAGCTTGATCGCAGATTGGCAGCCAGTGGCTAAGGAGAATAGGGTTCATGATTCTAATCAGAGCAAGATATATAGGAATAGAGAAAATTTCCTAAAATTAAAGATTTTCTCAAATAAAGATGATTTTGAGAGCAAACGAGGGATAACTAAGGATAGTTCTATGTGTGGTGCTATTTTCTTAGTTTAATATGACCTATTGCCTCAGAATTGCCGACCTACCTACAAATGAGCGTCCGCGTGAACGCTTAATGACGCATGGTGCAAAAATTTTAGCCACAGCGGAGTTAATCGCAATTCTTCTAGGCACTGGTCAAGGGCCGGGAAAACTATCTGCTGTGGGTTTGGGACAATATATCTTGAGCGAATTAGCTAAACACCAACGCGATCCTTTGGTAGTTCTGCGAGAAGTCAGCCCTGCTGAGTTGATGCAAATTTCTGGTGTTGGCCCAGCGAAGGCGACAAGTATCTTAGCAGCAATAGAATTGGGTAAACGCGCTTTTCAATCTCGACCCAATGATGGCACATTAATTGATAGCCCACTTGCTGCTGCTGCTACCCTCAGTCAAGATTTGATGTGGCAGGTACAAGAACGTTTTGCTGTGGTGCTATTAGATGTCAAGAATCGTTTGCTGGGTACGCAAGTAATTACCATTGGTACTGCAACCGAAACCCTAGCCTCTCCCCGTGATATTTTTCGAGAAGTTATTCGTCAAGGCGCAACGCGGGTAATAGTTGCCCACAATCATCCTTCTGGGAACCTTGAACCCAGCCAGGAAGATATAGAATTGACGCGTCAGTTATTGTTAGGGGCGCAGCTTTTGAGCATTCCAGTACTAGATCATCTGATTTTGGGCAATGGCAATCATCAAAGTTTACGGGAACTAACAACCTTGTGGGATGAGCATCCACAGGGGGATTAGCAGGGGAGAGGGGAGCAGGGGGGCAGAGGGGACAAGAGGTAATAACTTGCAACAAGTCTTTCTCCTTGTCCCCAAGTCCTCTTCCTCCTGCCTTAATTATTTACGCCCACTACTACTTACTTTCCTGCATATTTCTGACTAGTTTTGTTACCAGCTTTCTGGGAGTAAATCTTACAGATTCAGCGAGTAGCTTATTTTTAATTCCAGGAACGACAACAGTTTTGTTTTCAAATAGACCACGATAGCCGATTTCGGCTACTGTTTCCGCAGTCATAATTTTTTGACCGCTTACCAACTTTGAGTCTTCCATTGCGGCTCTTTGTTGAAAACCAGATTCTGTAGGCCCTGGACAAAGTGCTGTTACAGAAACGCCTGTACCTTCTAACTCATTAGCGATCGCTTCTGAAAACGATAAGACATAAGCTTTACTAGCGTAGTATACTGCCATCAGCGGCCCCGGTTGAAAAGCAGCCGTGGAAGCCAGATTTAATATCTTTCCAGATCCCCGTTTAACCATACCTTTGAGAAATAACTTGGTTAAATGTGTCAGACATAAAACATTAACCTGTAGCAATTGCATTTCAGCATTCAGGTCAATTTCGTTAAATAATCCGTAGGTAGCAAACCCGGCATTGTTCACCAACACATCAACATTGATTGATGCTTGTTCTAGCTCAGTGAAAATTTCTTCTGGGGCTAATGGGTTAGATAAATCCTTGGAAATAACTTTGACATCAATGCCAAATTTCTTTTTAAATTCATCGGCAATTTTATTCAGTTTTTCCAGACTTCTAGCTACCAACACCAGATTGTAACCATCCTGAGCAAATAATTTCACAAATTCATAACCGATGCCGCCAGATGCACCAGTGATAAGAGCCGTTTGTTTGCGATTAGTCTGCATAATTTTCCTCTATTAACAGCTTGAAATAAATAGACATTTGGTGAAAATAACTATGTGTTAATCTAGAAACACTATAGATATGTAGGTTATATCTCTCCATTCTTTTTCACACATGTCTTTTATAAATCATTAGTTATTAGTCATTATTAACCTAACATTCTTGAAGCTTGATTATTCTCTCTCCAGAATAATTAAAAAGTGCTAAGTAAACACAACTAATCACTGACTACACAACAAGCACTTATTTATTTCCATTGGGAAATTTCCAAGCGAACTGCTGCATTTGTTCCTAAGACTTTTTGTCCGCGTTCAGGTAAGGAAACATACGCAACATATATACCTGGACTAGATTCTGAAGTCGGATTTAACTTTGTTACTGGCTCTTTTTCTTCAGAATTCCAACTGTATTTAGCCTCATAAGTGCTATTTGATTCGGCAACATCAGTAATTAGATAGTCAGACCACAAAGGTACTTGGTCGAGATGATGGTCACGTAACCAATTCGTCTCTTGTTTTGTAAAGGAATGCAGTGCTAAACGCAGGGCATATCTACAGGTATTATCATCATTGACTGAGTTTCTGGGGATTAAGAAAGCTGTAAATAGCGGAATAGGTTTATCTGTTCGAGTTAACTCTTGTGTAATTGGGCAATAATGAGCGATCGCTTGCTCATATATAGGAATAGGAAGACCACGCAAAGCTACCCTAGTTTCTAGTTGATAAAAGTTCTTGTCCAGGTCTTGTAACTCAACATTGCTCAGGGACAGTTTCACTTGAATATCACCGAACAAAAATCGTTGCAGGTTTTGATAACCTTCTTCGGAGTTCAATATGCCATAACGTCCACCATGAGAGCGATGAACATAAGCACGATGAGATCCAAGGATATAAGCTTTATCAATCTGAACTAGACCATCACTTTTCACACCAACAAGATTGCGTGAAAGACCAAAAGCTTCTTCATAATCATGTGCATTCGTGCCGATTAGAGAAAAAACGCGGTTTGGCGAAAATGCAGTATCTATGCTTTGTAATTGTTGTAGCTGAAAGTTATCGGGTAACTCAGTTGTTGGCTTTATACCAGGTGTTAAATACTGATACATCCGCTGGGGGCCAAAGTCATCAGAATTATTCAATTGGAACCTGTCTCTAAGGTTTTCAATTAAGCCACCCCCGACCTCAAAATAAATACCGCCATGAGGTGTAGCGTAAGTAAAGAATTTGTCAATGTGATCGGCAGCTTGTTCGCCTTGTTCTGGATAAATCTTTTCAATCAAACTGCGACAAACAAGACCTCCCATCGAGTGGGCAACAAGATAAATTTTGTCAGCACCCGTCGTTTTTTTGACATTCTGGATCAAGTCTCTTAAACCCTTAGCTATCTCCTCCATCTCTTGTCGAACTACACTTGAGGAGCCAAAGCTAGGTGTAGATATATCATAAAATCGATAGATCCAAATAGTTTGATGAAGTTGACCGGACAATCTTTTAATCTGATTGCTCACATTCTGATTGTCAACAATCGGTTGATAACCATGATCGGTCATTAGCCGCAGCAATGGA
Organism: Nostoc sp.; assembly: GCF_036917375.1. Classification (GTDB taxonomy): domain Bacteria; phylum Cyanobacteriota; class Cyanobacteriia; order Cyanobacteriales; family Nostocaceae; genus Nostoc. Next base: position 99,337 of record NZ_JBALDN010000046.1, on the reverse strand, counting down.
CTCTCGAAAAAAAACTTCTGGGGATTTTCCTTCTCATCTACTCGAATATGGGTTGAACCACTATTGAATCCATAAAAGGGATCGTTGACTGTTTGCTCAACGTCTTTTTCTGTACCTGCATATCCACGAACGAAGACGATTGGTAAATACGGCATATATATCCTTGCTATTTAATCAATATTTTTTCTCGTTCCCAGATTTAACCTGGAAACGAGTGCAGAATATCAAGACAATTTGTCTTAGTACAACATTTTATTAATTCGTAGCGAATTCTCTGCGTTTAAAACACTACGATTTTATACGGAAGTTGTACTTAGAAAGTTTTCACAAACTCAATTAGGGCTTTCTTATCTTCATCTGGCAGATTTGAACCAAAATAATGACCCTCATCTTCTACAAAGTCAGGAGATTTGTTGGCTCTTAAAAGTACACGTGCCAACTTACCCTTAATTCCACCCTCCGGTTTCAAGTCTTGAAAAAGGCTGCCGAGATTGAGAGATGTAATCGCCTCTCTCATGTTGATGCTTGCCAGCAAATTCACAGGTGTACCTTTAGGAACAGGAAGTTTAAATCTTGGATTCGGATCTCCTGGAGGAAGCTCTAATTTAGTATCTCGATCTGTCCTGCTGATAATTCCCTCACGCTTTTCAGGCCACAGCAGCTTTTCCATCGCATCCGTATAGGCTTCTACACGTCCTTTCACTGAAGGATCTTCGTTGTAAAGTCCTAGTGTATTGTTGTGAAGAAGTGGTGCTGTTGCCCAAATGCTCACTAGTGAAGGTGTACGGTAATAACCCAAACCGCCATCAGGTATCTTGAATTCGATGGGTTTTTTCTCATTGAAGGGATTGTACAGCGTCAAAGTACCTGGTGATGGCAGTTCTTTGAACGTCTTCGACGAGAACTGATCCCAAATATGCCCCTTAGAGGCATTTGTCCCTAGCGATCGCGCCGCATTAGTACCAATTAAAGTAACTGGGTAACGTTGATCGTCAGACAAGAAGTTGTGGTCGAGGAAATTACTACTGAGTACAGACTCTTCGTACCATTTTTGAGCCTGTTCTGGGTCAGCAGCGATCGCAGCAGGTGGCTTTTTGCTGGAATGGCAACTAGCACAAGTGCTGGCAAAAACTAGCTTGCCACGTTTGAGAACTTCTTCATCTTTAGTCAAGAACTTTTCACCATCTGGTGCATCTTTCAGGTGCATCGGCTTGATGGTTTTTAAGAATGCTTCGGCATCAGCCATACGTGCTTCTGTCTGTCTCCAGCCTTCGCACTCCTTCCGCGCCTTTTCGATATCAAAAGGTTTTTGGGGAGTTCTGCCTAATAAAGGCTCATGGAGACTTGTCCAGTAATCGCCGCACATCCCAATGTTGACGTAGACGCGTAATGAGGCATTTGCCACTCCTGTAGAGTCTGCACCATCCTTGAGAATATGATTAACATCCTTGATTGAACCATCGTTCATCACCTCTGGATATTTGGGGCGATCGCCTAAATTAAAAATGGCATTAATCGCATTCGGATTGTTAATATGATCGGTGGCAATCCGAGAAGTATCAGAGGTACCAGGTTTTTGAGAGTCAAGTACTTGCTTAATAAAACTATTATTTGCAACGCTGCTTCCAAATAATTTGTTTTCCTTGATGTACTGATTACCCAATGCTGGTACCAGGTTTTCCCATCTTGGATGTTCCTTGTCTTTAGGTGGATTAAGGGGATCTAACGCTACGTGACAGATGGCGCAGGACTGGCCAATTACGTATGGAGGCTCAATTTGTGAAGTTTTGGCATATTCAACAGGGTTCCATTTTGTCGAGTCGAAGTTGGGGTTTTGAAACTTACGCAACCCAATAACGCCAGTTGAAAGTGGATCTTTACACTCATCTAGCCACAAACCATATTTATCTGGTGCTGTTGCTTTTTCACATCCAGGATCGTTAATTGCACCATAACGTTGCAATCGCTCGTCATGCACGCGCGAGTCAATCAGCTTTAACAAGTCAACACCACCACGCGTTCGCTTGGCTAAATCGCGATAGTACTTAGAATTACCGCCAGTCCATAAGTACCAAGTGCAACGACCCCGTTTCTCGGCATCTGTCAAATTCTCCTTTGTGTACTCTGGGAGATAACCGATACCCTCGCAATTATCAGGGTATTCAGATGCACCCGTATCCGAATACTTACTACTTATGGGCGCAGGTGTTTCACTATACTCATCGGCTAGAGCTGTAGGCGTTCCATAAAAACCGCAGACTATAAACATAGTCGCGAATAGCAGGAGCAGACAGCCCTTAAAAATTAGACTTGTCTTTTTCATAAAACTCTCTGGTCATAACACCTAAACCTTTCCCACTGCACCTCACATTTGCAGAGGTACACTAATGCTTCATCACCAATTTCCCATTTTCCAGATTTAGTCTTGGGATATTTTGATGATTAATGTACCCTACTGAGGTTCGTTATATATGAAGTTACTACACAAATTTGCAAAACGTCATCAATAAACTTTTATACATTTCTAAATCAAAAATTTAAAAAATTGTAAATTTATAATGGTGTTCAATAACCAATTTGCTATGGTTGTATCGATTTCCTAGATACTTGGTTAAGTTTGTAACAAATTGTTAGCAGCTACTTTTAGCTACTTTTAAGGTTGCCTTAACCTTTTAAGAGAAATAAAAGACGGAAATTTTCACTTTTTTTAAGAATTGCTCTGTAAATACCGTAGGTTTACAAATTGCAAAAGTCTTTATATAACTGTAAAAACCAATAAGGATAAATATCCATGCTGAAACTGGTTAAGTAAATTTAAGTAACAAAAACTTAATACTTAGCGATCGCATCCGAAAACCTCCACTGTAGATTTGTAGACATAAAAAATTGCTCTCCCAGAGACACTAGAAAAAATAGTTCTCTGGCGAGACTGTTAGTGCTACGAATAATTTTGACTTCTAATTTTATTGCCGAAACAATAGATAAAGACAGAGAAACACATGGAAAACGATATTATATTTGAGCCATTGAGATTCCGTAATCTCACAGTAAAAAATCGAATATTTCGCTCAAGTATTTCTGGCAGATGGGATAACTATGATGGTTCAGGTACTCAAGCCCGAATCAACTGGGAAGAAAAGTTTGCTCGTGGTGGTGTAGGAGCGATTATTAGTTCTTTTGTCCCAGTCGCCATCCGGGGACGAATTATGCCCAATTATGCCACCATTAACTGTGACGATCGCATTCCATTTTGGCGAAAAGTAGGAGAAAGAGTCCACGAATATGACTGTAAATTTATTTTGCAATTAAGTCATTCGGGACGACAGCAAGATATTGGTGGTGTAGAAAACTTAGGAAAAAAAGCCTTAAGTTCCACTAGCCAAACAGAGCCATTCCACGGCTTTTTGTGTCAAGCGATGACACTAACAGAGATTAAAGAAACAATTCAATACTTCGCCGATGGTGCTAGACGTGCCCGTGAAGCAGGTTTGGACGGAGTGGAATTGCACAGTGCTAATGGATATCTTTTTAATCAATTTCTCAGTTCTGGAATTAACGACCGTCAAGATGAATATGGTGGTTCATTAGAGAATCGAGCGCGGTTTTTGCTAGATGTAATTAGAGCAATCCGCAAAGAAGTAGGCAACGACTTTCATTTGCAATTCAAAATTAGTGCCGTTGACTATAACAACGCCGTCACCTTTTGGGAAAAACCGGGTAATACCATAGAAGATTCCATCCAAGTTTGTAAATGGGCAGAAGAAGCTGGAGCTGATGCCGTCCATGTCTCAACTGGTAGCTTATTTCCTCACCCACTCAATCCCATTGGTGATTTTAATTTTGATGTCATTACTAGAACTTATGATGCCATGTTGTCGAGTGGTGTCGAAACCACACGCAACTACATTTTATTTCGCAAAGCATTTTTGCATCCAATTTTCAATTTTTTATGGAATCGTGTAAAAAAGCAATTGCCTCCTCAAGCATTTAGTGGTGATGATGTAAAAGACCCGAAAATCAAGCAGCTACTAATAGAGAACCAAGGCAGAAACTTACTAGATTCCAGAGAAATTAAAAAGCACGTTAATATTCCTGTATTATGTACAGGTGGTTTACAGCAAGCTTCTTATATTCGTCAGGCAATAAACGATCGTTATTGTGATGGCGTCACAATGGCTCGTACTCTAATTGCTAATAATGACCTAGCTAAATCTTTTCAAGCAGGTAAAGACCTAGCAGATAAACCCTGTACCTATTGCAATAAATGTCTGCTGAATGTAATTGAAAATCCCTTGGGTTGTTACGAGCAGGATCGCTTCAATAGCTATGAAGAGATGATGGAAGAAGTAATGTCAGTCTTTCATGAAACTCAGTTTGCTAATTTATCTAGATAAAAAAGCGATGCGGATCGCATCGACAATTTCGCTTACAAATAATCTCGACAACATGGGGAGTGTTTCATGACTGAACAAACAAACCCTACCCTACTTCCAACCTCAATCAAAGGAATCTTCCAGCGGATTTGGGTTGTGATTGTAGGTATTGTAGCAGTAGCAGTATTTTTCCTTTGGCCTGTTTTGTCTAACTCCCCAGTGGATTATGCTGATATTGAAAGCCACTTTAAATATGGTTCAATCGGCAGCGAACCTATCAATGGCATCCCTTACTGGATTTGGAAAGTTTTACCAGAATTATTCCCAGATAAATTACCTGGAAAAGGTTATACTTCTCTGGGATTTATCAAAGAACCTGACAAAGATTTACCTATAGGTTTTTCGCAACGGCGAGTCTTTATCGATAGAGTTGCGTTGAATTGTGCTGTATGTCATACAGGAACGCTACGAAATACCCCTAATAGCGAACATCAAGTCATCACGGCAATGCCTGCTAATGTAGTTAATTTGCAGGGATATATCAAATTCTTATCAGCAGTTGGTGTAGATGAGCGCTTTACTGCTAACCGGATGTTGCCAGAAATTGAAAAAATCAGTGGTGGTCTTAATCCCATTGAAAAATTACTTTATCGCTTCATTGCAATTCCTCAAACTAGAGATGCACTAATTAATCAGGCATCTCGACTTAATTTCGTTGAAAAACAGCCAGATTGGGGCCCAGGAAGAGTAGATACTTTTAATCCTTATAAAGCAATTCAATTCCATTTCCCAATGGATAAATTGCGTGAGGATGAACTGATTGGTACTTCTGATTTTCCCTCAGTTTGGAATCAAAAACCCCGTGAGGGATTGCAGTTACATTGGGATGGTAATAACACTTCTGTTAATGAACGAAATAAGAGTGCAGCTTTAGGTGCCGGAGTCACACCCACAACGATTGATTTGCCTCGAATTCAGAGAGTTGCCGATTGGCTTTGGGAACTACCACCACCAAAATATCCCTACGAAGTTAACGAAACTATAGCAGCGAAGGGAGAACAGCTTTTTGAAAGCAATTGTGCTAGTTGTCACGCTTTTGGTGGTGCATATACAGGCAAAGTTGTCCCAATTCAAGAAATTGGTACAGACCCTCATCGTCTCGACTCATATACCTACGAAACGATGTCTAACCAAAATACTTTGTATACAGGGTATCCGTGGCGCTTTAAGAATTTCCGCAAGACTAATGGCTATGCAAATATGCCCCTTGATGGTGTTTGGTTACGTGGCCCTTATCTGCACAATGGCTCAGTTCCCACCTTACGGGATTTACTAGAAACACCAGAAAATAGACCTAAAGAATTCTATCGTGGCTACGATGTGATTGACAGAGCAAAAGTTGGCTTTGTATCTGATGTCGGTGTAGAAAACGGTAAGCAATACTTTAAGTTCGATACCACAAAACCTGGAAATAGTAACAGTGGTCATTTATATGGGACCGATCTTCCTACAGAAGATAAAAATGCACTAGTTGAGTACATGAAAAAACTTTAAAAGGAGAAAAAAATGAATAATTACGCTAAATGGTTTAGTCGCGTTACTTGGCTTGGCATTATTGTTAATATGCTTTTTGTCATTCCTTCTTGCTTCTTTCCAGAATTAATGCTGACGTTCCTTAAAATGCATATACCAGATCCAATTATCTGGGTTCGTGCTGCGGGAATGCTGTTGTTTATTATTAGTGCATTTTATATTCCTGGGGCACTTGACCCGTACCGATATCAGGCAACTGCCTGGATATCAATATTTCCTTCAAGAGCTTTTGGATCGACATTTTTCATTTGTGCAGTACTTTTCTTTGGACAAGATAAAGGATTTTTATCCATTGCCTTTGTAGACCTGTTTTTTGGATTAGCGGAACTAATTCTTCTGACCTTAGCAATGCGTAGCAAAATGCAATCGCTGCAATTCCAGTGAAGCAATTCTCCTAATTTTATCCCTATTCTAGTGTGGGTATATTTCCTGCACTACAAACAGATTCTTCTGCAAAGGAGCAAAAGAGTGCCATGACAATACTCAAAAATAAAATAGGTAGGGTAATCACAAGCATTGTTTTAATTGTGGTTCTTTTAGCTGGTGTAGTTGGGTATGTGGGATGGTACAACCTTTTTCGAGAGGTTCCCACATATTATGAATCGTCTGAAGAACACTTTAAATATGGTTCTATTGGCACAGAAGAAGCGCAAGGTGTTCCCTATTGGATTTGGCTGGTACTACCACGAATATTCCCGGATAAATTACCAGGACCAGGTGGTTATACTTCCTTGGGAATCACATGGGAAGAGGGTAAAGAAATGCCAGTTGGGTTTACGAAAAAAACCATTGGCTTCCCTCGTGTCGGTATAACTTGCGCTGTTTGCCATACTGCTACCTATAGAAAAACAGAGAAAGATAAACCCACAATTGTGGCCGCTGCTCCTGCTAATAAGTTTGATTCACAAGGCTATTTACGATTTTTGAGTGCAACTGCTGGTGATGCCAGATTTACAGCAGATTATATCCTTGACGAAATCAAATATAATTACAACCTTTCTTGGCTAGAAAATTTACTTTATCGCTATGTGCTAATTCCTCAAACTAAGAAAGCATTGCTGCAACAAAAAGCAGACTATAGTTGGACAGATTCTCGTCCTAACTGGGGGCCTGGTCGAATTGATCCTTTTAATCCAGTTAAATTCAATACTTTAAAGTTGCCCAAAGATAACACTATTGGCAACTCTGATATGATGCCTCTTTGGAATCAAAAGATGCACAAAGGGTTTGCACTTCATTGGGATGGGTTAGAAACTTCACTAACGGAAACTGTTCAAACTGGAGCAATTGGTGACGGTGCTACCAAAAAATCACTTCCTGTAGCCGATTTACAACGAGTAGAAGATTTTATCCAAGAACTACCACCTCCTAAATATCCATTTGCTATTGATGAGCAAGTGGCTGCAAAAGGAAGTCAAATTTTTGCTAATACTTGTGCATCTTGTCACGCTTTTGGTGGGGAAAGAACGGGTACTATCATCCCTGTGGAAGAAGTGGGAACTGACCGCCATCGGTTAGATATGTGGACGCAAGAAGGAGCAGATACTTATAATCATTTTGGTGATGGCTACCCTTGGGATTTTAAGAACTTACGTAAAACTAATGGGTATGTATCTGTTTCCCTAGATGGATTGTGGTTAAGAGCGCCATATTTACATAATGGTTCAGTCCCATCTCTACAAGATTTGTTCGAGAAACCAGAGAATCGTCCTCAAGTTTTCTATCGGGGATATGATGTCTACGATCCGAAAAAAGTTGGTTTTATTACTGAGGGAGATGAAGCCAAAGCTATAGGTTTTAAATACGATACCAAGGTAACTGCTAATTCAAATCAGGGACATATTTATGGCACTGATTTATCTGATGGGAATAAAAAAGCTTTGATTGAGTATCTGAAAACTCTGTAATTCAAGTTATTGCTAAATCACATCAGTATTTAGCAAATTTCTGATGTCGATCGTTTACTACCAAATGCTAAAAAACCGAATTGGAGATAATCGTGAAACCATATTTACCACAAAACGATCCTGATGTTAATGTCCGAATTAATTGGCTAGATAAAAATCGAGAAGAGTACAGATTTAATTACGATTATCTAGCTCCTTTACCAGTAATAGATAAAGTTCCTCATAAGGAAATATTCTCGGCGGAATATACTGCTAAACGTTTGGCAAGTATGGCAACTCTTGCACCAAATATGCTAGCTGCCAAAGCTAGAAACTTCTTAGACCCGTTAGACGAATTGGAAGAATATGAAGAACTTTTGTCACTCTTACCAAAACCTGATGTTATAAAAAATTACAAAACAGACTCTTGTTTTGCAGAACAACGACTTTCTGGAGCGAACCCATTAGCTATTCAAAAAATTGATGTATTACCTAAGAATTTTGCTGTAACTGATTCCCATTTTCAGAAGGTAGCAGGTACAGAATTTACTTTGGAAAAGGCACTTAAGGAAGGCAAGCTATATTTCTTAGATTATCCTTTGTTATCTGATATTAAAGGTGGTGTCTATGAGAATGTTAAAAAGTACCTTCCCAAGCCACAAGCTCTATTTTATTGGCAAAGTAATGATAGTCCTAATGGTGGTTCTCTAGTACCTGTTGCTATCCAGATTAATCATGACTCTGGTGCAAAAAGTGTAATTTATACACCAGATGACCCCCATTTAGATTGGTTTTTGGCAAAAACCTGCGTTCAAATTGCTGATGGCAACCATCAAGAATTGGGTAGTCATTTCGCCTATACCCATGCAGTTATGGCTCCGTTTGCGATTGTTACTGCGCGGCAACTAGCAGAAAATCATCCCATCGCTTTACTGTTAAAACCCCACTTCCGTTTCATGCTATTTGATAACGATTTGGGACGCACTCAGTTTTTACAGCCTGGAGGCCCGGTTGATGAGTTTATGGCAGGTTCATTGGCGGAGTCTCTTGGATTTGTGGCGAAGGTTTATGAAGAATGGAGTGTGGAAAAGTTTACCTTCCCTCGATTAATAAAAAGTCGTCAAACAGACGATCCAGAAATTTTACCGCACTTTCCTTTCCGGGACGATGGCATATTAATTTGGAATGCCGTTGAAAAGTTTGTGGCTGAATACTTGCAACTCTATTACAAAACCTCACAGGATATCAGTGACGACTATGAGTTGCAAAATTGGGCTAGAGAATTAGTGGCTCAAGATGGTGGTAAAGTCAAGGGAATGCCAGCCAAGATTGAGACTCTAGAACAACTGATTGAAATCATCAGTGTGGTAGTATTCACTTGCGCTCCTTTACACTCTGCTTTGAATTTCTCTCAGTACGAATATATGGCTTTTGTACCCAATATGCCCTATGCAGCCTATCACCCAATTCCAGAAACTAAGGGTGTCGATTTGGAAACTATCATGAAGATACTTCCTCCCTTTAAACAAGCTGCCGACCAGGTAATGTGGACTGAAATTTTAACATCGTACCACTATGACAAATTGGGTTTTTATGATGAGGAGTTTGCCGATCCATTGGCGCAGGAAATTGTGGTGCAATTCCAACAGAATTTGCATGAAATAGAACGGCAAATAGACATTAAAAATCAAACTCGTCCCATACCTTATAACTACTTCAAGCCTTCGCAAATTATTAATAGCATCAATACTTGAATTGGTTTTAGTAAAAAAGAGGAATCACAATGTCAAATCACAAAGTAACCGTCACCGCTCGATTAAAAGTGAAGCCAGGTTTGGAAGACAATTTTAAGCAGGAATTTCAACCTGTAATAGCTCTCACTCTTGCAGAAGAAGGTTGTATTAATTACGATTTGCACCAATCTTTTGACGACCCATCTTTGTTTCTGTTACATGAAAACTGGGTCAGCCAAGAAATTTTGGCTCAACACTTAGAGCAGCCGTATATTAAAGCTTTGAACGAAAAATCAGGACAATTTTTGGTTGAACCACCTGAAGTCAGGTTATGGCAGCAGATTGCAAACAATTAATTCCTAGCTGGTGATAATAATGACATCAAGGGTGTTATTGTATGGTGCAACTGGCTATGCTGGAAAACTGATTGCTGAATCTGCTAAAAATAACGGACTGGAATTAATTTTAGCTGGACGCAATCAAAGTTCACTAGCAGCTGTAGCCAATGAATTAAGTTTGGACTTTCGGGTTTTTGGCTTAGACGATCCGCGATCGCTCGCTCTCTCTCTTAAAGATATAATTGCTGTCATCAACTGCTCTGGGCCTTTCTCCAAAACCTCAAAGCCGCTTATCGATGCCTGTCTCCAAACTAAAACTCATTATTTAGACATAGCTGGCGAAGTACCTGAATTTCAGGCGCTACAAGCACGAGATGCTGAGGCTAAAAGTGCAGGGATAATGCTTCTCCCTGGTGTGGGATTTGGGGTTGTCCCTACTGATTGTGTAGCTGCTTACCTCAAACAGAAGTTAGCCGCTGCAACGCGACTGATTTTAATCTACGAAACAGTTGGCGGTGTATCTCAGGGAACTGCAAATACAGTACTGCCAACTTTACATCATATCGGGGTAATCCGAGAAGCAGGTAAGCTCATCCCATCTCGCCCAGCATCGAAAAGACGTAAAGTTGATTTTGGTTATGGGCCTGAGACAGCAGTAACAAATCCTTGGCGTGCTGATATTATCACTGCGTTTCAGACTACGGGTATTCCCAATATTGAGGTTTATACTGTATTTCCCAATCCTGTGCGCTTTTTGATGGAGTCGAGCCAGTATTTGGGATGGTTATTTAACTCGTCTTTATTCCAAAGTGCTTTAGCAAGTCTAATTAAAACTCTACCAACTGGGCCAACGGCGGCAGAACGAGCCAAAGGGCAAGTTAGAGTAATTGGTATTGCTGAGGATGAAACTGGTCAACAAGTAAGTGCAAAGCTCTTAGGGCCGGAAGCATACGATTTTACGGCATTAGCAGCTGTAGCAGCGATCAAACGGGTAATTAAAGGCGAAGTTAAAGTAGGATTCCAGACTCCTGCATCTGTATATGGGGCAGATTTTGTCCTTGAAATTCCTGGAGTTACCGGGTTCGAGTAAAGATACAACAGAAAACTGGGTTTTTTAGGCTTGATTGCGAAAAAACCCAGCTTTTTTTTGCAGACTTAACATATTGTTTCTCTGATGTATCGATTCGGGGTTTAGCTTTTGCTGCTTTGCAAGCAAACATTACCTACCTTATTCCACAAGGGAGTTATTGCTGTAGCAGTGAGCACAGGATTAGCGGTGGCGATCGCTTTGACTCTAGATTAGCTGGTGAAGTTGCCGAGCTATGTTAGCGAGTACTGGCTGGTTCCATTCTGAACCCACACCCTGAACTTGCTAATTTGGCATGAATGAAGAGAGAATCTATCAGTCAAGTCAAACTAACTTTCCAAAACGCAATAGTGGATGTTACCGAATTAGTCAAAGTTTCAATTATTCTCTTGGTTGTGGCTACAGGAGTAGCTTTGCTGTCCCGGCGGTTGGGAATCCCTTATGTTACGGGTTTAGTATTAGCAGGTTTGCCCATCACTGAGCTTTTGTCTCGTCGGATTGGTTTAAGTCCAACCCTTGTTTTGGATCTTTTCCTGCCAATTCTCATCTTTGAAGCTGGTATTAATACAGATGTCAGTCGCCTACGCAGTACTTTTAAACCAATTGCCTTACTAGCTGGGCCAGGGGCTGTGATTTCCAGTGCAATTATTGCCGTCCTGTTGAAATTTGGGCTGGGACTGAGTTGGATACCTGCGTTATTTGTCGGAGTAATTCTGGCAAACACTGATACTGTTTCCATGATTGCTGTATTTAAGGAGATACCAGTACCCTCGCGGCTTTCCACCATTGTTGAAGGGGAAACTTTATTCAATGATGCCGCTGCCCTAGTTTCCTTCAACTTGATTGTGCAAGTATATTCAACAGGCTCACTCACATTTATCGAGGGAATCCAACAGCTGCTATTTATCTCTCTAGGAGGCTGCGTTGTCGGGTTAGTCTTGGGTTACTTGAGTATACCTGTATTCGCCCGTTTAGATGATGCTCTTAGCAGTCTTTTACTGACAGTCGCAGTTGCATTAGGAACTTTTCAGGCTGGGCAATTTCTCGGTGTATCAGGCCCTGTGGCTGTAGTTGTTGCTGGATTGATTTTCGGGAATTTTGGGCTTTCTCGCAATACTTCTGCTTCTAGCCGCATCACTTTGTTGAGTTTTTGGGAATATGCCAGTTTTACTGTCAACACCTTTATTTTTCTGTTGATTGGTGTAGAAATAAATTTGGTAACGCTTTGGAAAACTTTACCTGCAATTCTACTTGCAGTTTTGGCTTTTCAAGTCGGGCGAGTTCTTACAGTTTATCCGCTACTAGCATTAGTTCGTTGGATTGACCGCCCAATTCCGCTGCGCTGGCAACATTTACTGTTTTTAGGCAACATCAAAGGTTCACTCTCAATGGCTCTAGCGTTGAGTTTACCTACAACACTGCCAGGGCGAGAAGTTTTGATAGCTATAGTCTTCGGCTGTGTGCTGGTGTCGTTAGTGGGACAGGGTTTAAGTTTGCCTTGGGTGGTAAAACGCTTAAAATTATCTAAATTTTCCGAAGTTCAACAACAGGTTGAAGAGTTGCAAGCCCAGCTGATGACGGGTAAGGCGGCACAAGATGAATTAGATAGCCTATTGAAATCAGGGGTATTACCAAAAGCCGTTTATGAAGAGATGCGTTCAGCTTATCAGGTACGAATTGCCGGTGCAGAAAAGACACTGCGGGAACTATATAATCGTCGCCCTGATGAGGTGGAAGGTAGAAGTGGCAAGAGCAGTAAACTTGAAGCTATTCGCCGACGTTTACTCTTGGCAGAAAAAGGAGCGCTCAATGAGGCAATGCGAAAGCGAATTCTCTCAGAAGAAATTGTGCGCGGGCGGATACAAACTCTTGATGAACAATTACTGAAATTAGAGGATGATTAAATATCAGTAAATCGCAAAGTTTTTTCCGAGAGAGTGAACGTCAAGATTTTGTAAATTGAGATACATTTTTTGCTGAACTATCTGAAATCGGAGGTGAGGAGTAATTACTTTTACTTATATTAAAGTAACTTCTCAAGTGTTCTAACCACATGGAATATAAATACCTTTAACAGTACCAAAAAGTTTTCAGACATCCTTTTAGAGCATGTTGGTGATTGCGGAGGTGTATAGATGAGAATAACTGTTGAGGAGTTGTTGGAGCAGTATGCTGCTGGGGAAAGAGATTTTACTGGAGTTGATATTTTTCTGGAATTGAGGGAGGAAGGAATGTATGGCATCAATCTGAGTGGAGCTAACTTCAGGTATGCCAACTTACAAAGACTTATTACCTGTAGCCAAGGAATCAATTTGAGTGGCTCTGACTTGAGAGGTGTCAACTTGGAATACGCTCATTTTGAACGAGCCAACTTGAGCGGGGCTGATTTGAGTTACACCAACTTGTGGCGAGCTTGTTTTGACAACGCCAATTTGAGTAGAGCCGATTTGAGTGGCGGCACCTTGGATGAGGTTATTTTCTTCAAAGCTAATTTGAGGGAAGCTAATTTGAGCGGTGCTAGCTTAAGCCAAACTTGTTTCCTTTGTGCTGATTTGACTGAAGTTAACTTCAGTTTTGCCAGGTTTTATCAGACCGACTTCTCCGAAGCTAATTTGACTAAAGTTAACTTCAGAGGAACTCAGTTGGAAATCATCGATAATATCGAAAGTCTTGTACTCTGTGAAAGAGTTGTTTTCAAAGATACTCTTTTCAAAGATACCATCATGCCAGACGGTACTATCAGAACTAAATATATTGACTGAGAAAGCTATCAATTCTGTGTCGCTTAGAAGAGATGTAAATAATTAATATTGAATGTTCAAATTAAGAAAATTCAGGACAAAGTTTCTTACTTTAAGCTAATCAGCATTAAAGTTGCATAATCAGGGCGGGCAAGATGCCCAACCCACAAGACATTGAGAAAATTTTAATATGCAAATTAAATGTGTTTTAGCTTAATTGCTGTAAACGAGCAATGTCAAGAGGAATATATTCCCATGCGGAGCATAGGAACGAGGAATTAACTTGATTAGGAATTACGTTAACGTCCCGTAAAGCGAGTCCGCGTACTCTGTAAGAGTTGCAAGCTACGCTTTTAGCGTCTGGTAGAGAGCGTGATTACGAATTATTTTAAAAGCGATCGCTTATCGTTATTTTGACTTTTAATTACTCTACCAGGACTGATAAAAGAAATTCCTTGTTGAAAGTCAGTACCAATCATGACTGCCTCTACTATCGGTTCGGATATTTCGGTTTGGGCTACCCACTCGACAATGAAATTTGCGCCTAAACCTCCACTGGTGTCATTTCTATTGATAAAAAAATCTGTTGAAGCCAGTGCATCAAGTTGAATAGGGCGCTCTAAATACTGTTTAACTAATTTCCCTTCTGAGTTGTAGTAGCGCACAGAAGTAACAATAATCGGATTGGTCAAATCTGTATTGCGAATACTAAGCGTAGCTGCTAACTCAAAAATCTCTTGGCGATTGTGATGATAGATATGAGAGTAGACTGGAACATAAACAGTTTGACCGCTGGCTATCTTAAAATTCTTATCCAGCGTCACTGTTTTTTGCAATGGGGTTGCTGGAATGGCATTGGGTTGTGACTTGGGTGTTGATTCACAAGATGCAAGAATAATAACAGCGATCGCTAAATAAATATATTTATACAGCTTCATCAAAACTATTTACACCAATTTTTTATATATGTGTAGCTAACCCCGCCAAATAAGCAGTTTAGCTAGTAACTGCGCTCAACATCTTTGTTGAATAAAATTAATGACTTGATGTAAAGATCCTGGTTTAGTCACAATCAGCACAGTTGAATGAGGTTCCAGTATTGTACTACCGTTAGGAATGATCAAATCTTCGTGGGGATGGGATTGATAGCCAATAATTAGCGAACCAGTAGGGAATTGGGAATCTTGAGCAATTTCGGCAACGGTACGACCAGCAACATAGCAGTTGTTGGGGATGGAAAGTTTCAGAACCTCAATCTGTCCCTGCTCAAAATGCATCATTGATTCCACTTGCGGATACTCAATGGCGTTCACCATTGTTGAAACTGATAGTTCAACAGTACTGATAATATGGTTGGCTCCAGCTATCCGTAGTGGTTCGGCAAAATCGGGATGGCGCATCCGACTTAAAATATGGGTGACGCCGTAGTGTTTAGCAAGAGTTACCATTGCTAAGTTTAAGGCATCACTTCTCAGAACTGCTGCCAAGGAACCGGCTTTGCGAATCCCCGCTTCTAACAATACTTCTGTACTCACAGCACTGCCTTCAAAAGCCATTGCTCCCACTTGTTCGCGGGCGTAGCGGCAAGCGATAGGGTCAATGTCAATTACAGCAACAGTATGTCCTAGTTCTACCAGTTTTTGCGCTAAACTTAAGCCCACTAAGCCTGCTCCACCGATGAGTACGTACATGATTCCTGATATTCTTTGAATTTTTACTTCAGTCTACAGGTTAACAAATAGTCATTTGTCATTTGTTATTACAGTAATTTTTATGTATTTGAACCACATCTATCGTAAGGGCACAGCAATGCTGTGCCCCTACCACGTGGTCTATTTACCTGAAAATAGCTGTAATTCTGCTCCCTCTGCTTCAGAATAACTTGCACAGTTATTGGATATTTTTTTATTTGAAATCCTTTAGCAGGAATGGAAATCACAAAATTATTCACGCGGAGGTTTTTTAATTGTAATTTTTGAATTGGTATTTTTCGAGCAACTCTTTAACTTGAGCGGACACTAAAGGATGTGGATCTTTTTGTAACTGGGGGAGGATTTGCAGGAGAACGCGATATGAAACCATATTTAAATATGCGATCGCAGCTTCTCTGACAAAGCCAGTGGGATGACGCAAACTCACTAATATCTCAGAACTGGTCAGTCGGATTCGTGTCACTTGAGCATAATGAAAACAGCAAGCTAGACACCAGTCAGAAAGGAAATTACCCAACATCAGCAATCTGTGGAGGCGATCGCTAACTACCATGTTCTCATATTCTACGATCTTGGCTTCGACAAGATATTGCAATTTTTCGGTTTGTGGGCGGTTGTCTAAAATATTCAGCAATAAAGACTTTGAAGACAAAGTTACCGTATGCTCTAAGATTTCTAACCCTCGCGCTAAGTTTACCACTGAGAGCGATCGCAGATTGAAGGATGCTGCCTGCATCTTTTCTGGCGAATAAAGCAGTTTCAATAATAGTAGCAGCCGCTCTTTCACATCCAATTCCAATTCTAGAAGGGCGCGTTGCAGTAATTCAGAGACAATCACAATCCTTTGATTGGATTGGTGATTTTCTTTTTGGTCTAGTGTTTGGAAGTCAATACATGCAGCGTAAATTTCACCTAAAAACTTTAATTCCTGCTTAATTAAATTTTCTACCCGACTTTCATAAAATCGATCTACTAAACCTTTAATTCCTGGTTGTTTGTGGATTTTTAGTAAGCTGCGAAGAATATGATCTCTAGTAGTACCCCAGGATATTTCCAAGTTTTCCCATAAAGTCTCCAATGCTTGCTGGGTTCCGACTTGAGCAATGGTACGCCAAGCATACATCCGCACTACTTCTGGTTTGTAAATATTGGTTGCCAACCGCAACAGCATTTCTAAAGCTTCATTTTCTAGCCGCACTAGGGCTGACATGGCTGTACTGCGGGTTGATTTGTAATAAAGTGCTGCAATCAGTGCTGAATAATACTCTTCTAAATGAGTGGCTGAAATCATTTCTAATACGGCACAGCGCACCCGTAACGACTCATCTTGTAATAAATTCGGGATATGAATCCGCAATGCCTGCAAATAAACTGCTTCTCTCAGCGCTCTGACTCCATTCATCCGTTCCCGTTCTTGCTTATGAGTCAGCATCCGGCGCATGGTTTGAGTAGCTGCTACCTTTTGCATGGGCGTTCCCTGGCGTAAGACTAAAGCGGCGGCGGTGGCGCGGATGAGTGAGTTTTGCCGGGGGTGTAAATAGCCTTCTAAAAGGCTTAAATTGGGGTTTGGTTCAGCCAGCCAAACGTAACGCAGCGCTAAGGCAAAAACTTCGGGGTTAGTTTCTTGGGATTCTTCTAACAAAGGACGGATGGCGGATAGATAAACCGGATTTACACCTCCCATCAGCATCACTTCCAAACTTTGGCGCTGCAAATCTGGGCTTAACTTCACTAGTAACGGGGCTAAAACTTCCGCCGCTCCTTGGGAGTCAATTTGGGCTAAAAGTTCAATGCAAGAGCGTTTATCAGCCTCACTGCCTTTTTCTGCTAAAGCTTTGACTACACCCTGTTTGAAAAATCGCAAGCCGACATTGGTTGCGCTCAAGTGACCCCGCGCCACACTCAAGACTAACAGTTCCACATAGCGCGATCGCAATTCCCAAACTACTGTTAAACAAGTGCCAGTTATCAGCATTGTTTCTGCTACCAACACCCATTTTTGTAGTGATACGGGTACAAACCGCCCACAAACCAAGATAGTTGCAAAAATTAGCGCTCCTGTCAAACCTGTGGCGATCGCTTCGGCGGTTCCGCCAGATAAAGTCTGCATCCGGCTGCGAATTCCCTCTGGAATCGGTTGATACAGAATGGGGCCGCTACTCATAACAAAGGTGTAGCGCAGAAGTTCATCGCAGAATTTAACAATTATCAAACCCCAGAAAAAGCTTTGCGATTGGATGGCTGGAATTAAATGCAGCAATACCAGCACTCCTGGGAGTGAAAAGCCGACGGTGATTGGTAAAAGCGTCGCAGTGAAAAATACCCCCATACGTTCGATGAGTCGGCTGGAAAAAAACCACTGCAACAATAACTCACACAGTCCCAACATCCCACCAAAAAGACCCAAAAAGCTCGCAAGTTCTCGGTCGCTCAAATTGGATTGGAGTTCGCGCAGATACTGAAAATCTATTAACAACCCAATAACTTGCAACAGTCCCACAAAAGCAAACAACTGCCAGACGTACCGCTTCAGGGGACTTTTAATGAAACGCTCCCGTGAAGCTTGTTGTTCGGGAACTAGTCTTTGTGGGGTTTCAGGGAAAGCTGCTCGATAGCGATGAGTTAAATAGAATAGAATTCCCGACCCTAATAAAATCACCATACAGGCGATGAAGATGATCTTATTCAGCGTGGTGTATTGCACTAGCCAAGGCAAACTAAAGCCACTGATCACATCTGCTACTAAAAGCCCACTACTCACCAGTGGGTAAGTCCGTTTAATCTCCCGAATATTAAATATTTGGTTGGCGACAATGGAAGTGTTGAGGTCATTGACCACATAAAGTGCATCTACCCACAGTCGCAGCAGAAATGCCGAAATCACTGCCAGGTAGGAAAAATGCGATCCCCAACGTAATACAACTAATAAAACTAATGGCATCAACATGCAAGGTGCGATCGCCACAATTACCCGACGTAAGGGAAAAATCTTTTGCAGCCAAGAGTATAAAAAAACCAGTCCGGCACTCATTGCCGCACTAGCAATATACATCCACGGCAGCAGGTGAGTTCCATATTCATCTAAAAACAGCGCTACCGTACTGTCTTCTGCCCACCGCAATCCTACACAGACCATTGTGTAAAAAAGAAACATTATCTGGGTGCGTTCGCTCTCCTCTGGCCGGAGATTCACCCACTGTAGTAGTCGTGGTAAAGCAACTTTATTTGCAGCCAACCAGTGATTTTTCAGTTCCATGCAGTTTTATTTTCTGGTAGTATCACCGCGTAATGGGGAGCGGGGGCAGGAGGCAGGGGGGCAGGGGTGCAGAGGGGCAGAGGGGAAAGAAATATACCTCCTTGTGCCCTTGTCCTCCTAGCTCCCTTGGAAATAGCAAAAGTCCTGAGCAACTGAGTATTATGTTTCCCACTCAGCGTTCAGGATTATCGATTTTAGATAAATTTAAACGCTTTTGTAGGAGTGCATAGCTAACTGTGCGCTCAAAGCGTATATTGCATTCAAATTAAAGATGAAAAAATCCCCTGGCTAGAAGTCAGGGGATTTTCAAACTTGGTCTATTAAATAGTTAAAGAATTATTTTTTAGGCGAGATGAGCATCATCATGTTTCGTCCTTCTTTTTTTGGCGCTTGTTGAAGCTCACCAAAAGGCTCCAAATCCGTTGCCATTCGCTTAAGCAAATCTTCTGCTAGGTCGCTGTGTTGAATTTCTCGACCCCGGAACATCACAGTTGCTTTGACTTTATCGCCATCTTTCAAAAAGCGCTCTGCTTGCTTAACACGCACATTGTAGTCGTGTTCTTCTATTTTGTAGCGCATCTTAACTTCTTTGACATCAGCCGTGTGCTGTTTTTTCCGGGCTTCCCGCGCCTTTTTTTCCTGCTCAAACTTGTATTTCCCGTAGTCCATAATCCGACAAACCGGCGGGTCAGCTTTATCGCTGATTAGCACCAAATCTAGCTCTTTTTCTTCTGCTAGTTGTAGTGCTTCCAGTGGGGGCATAATTCCCAGTTGGGCACCGTCAGTGTCAATGACCCGAATTTTCGGGAAGCGAATTCGTTCGTTAATTTGGGGCAGATCGCGAGTTCTTTTCTTCTCAATCACAGCCATTATGATTAGTGGGAGCTCTTAAATGAAGGATTTGGTGTGGTCTAAATTAATATGCCTCAGAGGCAAAATACAGAAGTAACTCAGGACTGAAAACATAGTCTCCAGTTCTAGGGTAACTAATCTATAAAATAGTTGCCTCGTTGTATTTGCCATTTTACTCAGTCTGAGAGAATTTCTCTGCAATAGTTAATCTAAATTACACAACCTAGACTCATATTAAATATTATTACAATTATTTAGCAAGACTTTTGGCGATCGCGTAACCGCCCACCGTGGGCGATCGCATTGAGCAACATCATCAGGACTAGCCCTTAAGCGTTTTTTGAAAGAGAGTCCAGTATTGGTGATGGTTCGTGGGCTTTTAGAGAAAGCATTATGTCCCCAAACCCAAATCTTTGATGAAAACCTACAGCTGATAAGAAGCCGTTAAAGCCACTGCCAAAGCATCCGCAGCATCATCCGGCTTAGGAATTTCATCTAAATCCAACTCCCGCGCCACTGCTTCTTGCACTTCTGACTTATCAGCATTGCCATAGCCTGTTAAAGCTTGTTTAATTTGAGCTGGAGTAAACTCTACATAAGGAAGACGACGCTGCCCCAACACTAAAATAACTATACCCCGCGCCTGTGCAACCAGGATAGTACTTGACATCCGATAGAAGAATAGTTTCTCGATCGCCACTAAATCTGGTTGAAATTCCTCCATCACGGTGTGTAAATCATCAAACAAGGTACATAAGCGCTGTCCCATTTCTACATCTGCTGACGTTTTAATTACTCCAAAATCCAGCATATTTACTGTAGTCTCTGGTACTTTGTTGAGATTTTGTGTACAGCTAATTGCCCCAAATCCTAAAATTGCCAGTCCTGGATCTAATCCTAAAATTCGTTTTTCCATTAAATTCACTTTTATCAAGCCAGGGTATTGTTTAACTAGAAATCCTGGCAATCTTCACGACTTGCTCTTAGTCTAATAGGATTGATAAATATAATAGTTTCACGCCTGGTCTTTTAAACCAAGCGGTTTAAGGAGGCAGGAGGCAGGTGGTCACTTCGACTACGCTCAGTGACCACCTGCCCTCTGCCTTTCTTCGGTAAATTTTCTGTTAATTATTGTTTGTAGCACTGCTCCAAATCAGGTATGTCAATTGGTTTTCTCAGACAAGCCCTCAACGCCCTGCAAAAGCAGTCGCGCTCTCGTACTTATCGGGTTAACCAGTGGTTCAAATGGTTATCCCCTGGACTATCGGTAAAACGTTGGTTGTTAATTAGTGTTGGAGGTGTACTGCTGGCAAGTTTGGGGTTAGCCATTTGGATTAAGCTAACCCCAATTTTTTGGATGATTGAGTTGGTTAGAGGTTTCTTGGGAGTGATCGCCAACCTCTTACCGAACTATATTAGTGGGCCTTTGGTGCTGCTTGGCGGCTTGCTGTTGGTGCTTTGGGGGCAAACTCGCACCGTAGGCTCAATTACTAAGGTACTAAGAGCAGAAGGCGGAGAGGAACTCATTGATGTCTTGCTGGCCCATCGTCGATTGTACCGAGGCCCAAAAATAGTGGTAATTGGTGGTGGTACGGGACTTTCTATGTTGTTGAGGGGACTGAAAACCTACAGCGCTAATATTACTGCAATTGTCACTGTCGCCGATGATGGTGGATCTTCTGGGCGTTTGCGTCAAGAATTTGGAGTGCTACCACCAGGGGATATTCGCAATTGTTTGGCTGCACTAGCTGATGAAGAAAAGTTATTAACAGAATTGTTTCAATACCGTTTTCGGGCTGGAGATGGGTTAACTGGTCACAGTTTTGGCAATTTATTTTTAACGGCAATGAGTGATATTACTGGAGATTTAGAACAAGCAGTTGCAGCCAGTTCTAAAGTTCTAGCGGTGCGAGGACAAGTACTACCAGCAACTCTCAGTGATGTTCGCCTTTGGGCAGAATTAACCGATGGTCGTCGTATTGAGGGAGAGTCTAATATTCCCAAAGCTGGCGGTAAAATTGTCAAAATTGGCTGCATTCCGGCTAATCCTCCGGCGGTACCAGCAGCTATTAAGGCAATTAAAGAAGCTGATTATATCATTATTGGCCCAGGTAGCCTCTATACAAGCCTAATTCCTAATTTATTAGTACCAGAAATTGCCGATGCGATCGCTCAATCAGATGCCCCCCGTATTTATATCTGCAATATCATGACTCAACCAGGAGAAACTGAAGGCTACACTGTTGCCGATCATATCAGAGCAATTGATGCTGCTTGCGGACAAAGACGATTATTCGATGCTGTATTAATACACAAAAAATCCCCTTCGGAGCAATCACTTATCCGCTACGCCCAACAAAACTCCCATCCCGTTTTCCTCGATAGAGAAGCCGTAACTCAACTAGGGCGACGGATTGTTCCAGCTAATGTTTTGTATGAAGATGAAACAGGTTTTGTACGTCACAATCCGCAGAAACTAGCACAAGTGTTATTGCGGTGGTACGGTAGAAGTCAGTCCCTTCGGGTAATTCAAAATTCAAAATGACGCTCTCTACGAGATGCTAAAAGCGTAGTTTGCTTCTCTGTAAGAGTACACGGACTCGCTCTAAGCGTTAGCGCAGCCTCTCGTAGAGTAAGGCTTTACGCTGCGCTAAAAAAACTCAAGATTAAAGAAGAAGAAAATTTGTCATTTGTTTAGACTAATTAATAATAACTAATGCCCAATACCTAAATTATGAAAATTTTTCTTGCAGATACAGAAGCGACGCTGCGCTTAGGTATTACTCTTGGCGAATCCTTGACACCTGGCAGTGTAGTTTTACTAGAAGGTGATTTAGGCGCTGGTAAAACTACTTTAGTTCAAGGCATTGGTAAAGGTTTAGAAATTGCTGAACCCATTGTCAGTCCTACTTTCACGCTGATTAATGAGTACACTGAAGGACGCTTTCCTCTTTACCATCTGGATTTATATCGCTTGGAACCGCAAGAAGTCGCAACCCTAAATTTAGAAAGCTACTGGGAAGGTGTTGAAGTGATACCAGGAATTGTGGCAGTTGAATGGGCGGAACGATTGGCCTACAAACCAGATAGTTATTTGAGCGTGAGTTTGACTTATGGACATGAAGGCACTCGTCAAGTCGAACTCACACCATTCAATTGTGCCATTAGCGA
Source organism: Nostoc sp. (assembly GCF_036917375.1). Taxonomy (GTDB): domain Bacteria; phylum Cyanobacteriota; class Cyanobacteriia; order Cyanobacteriales; family Nostocaceae; genus Nostoc. The sequence continues at coordinate 76,595 of NZ_JBALDN010000046.1, read as the reverse complement.
AGTCATTGCCGCAATTTAAGCTCATCTCTCGCCTAAAGTACGAGGGATTTCAGTTTTTTGACCGCAACACTCAAAAATTCCTGCAAATAATCGAGAGAGAACTTTATACTCGTCCTATCTGCCACTACCACGTTCGCCACCGTCAGTTCCTAACATTGTTATCTCAACTAAAACAAAAATATTTAATCAGCTTTTCTTCAATAGAAAACTGGTAGTCAACTTTGCTGACACCTGCTCCTATAAATTTAGGAAAGTTCGCAACACACTGGCTTTCTTCAAAAGGGAGACTATTTTTTCTTTCACTCCCTTAAATCCAGGAGGGGTTATCTTATCCAAATAGTATTGAACCTAAAGTGATTCTCAACTAAACGGGATATAGGCATCTACTAGTTTTATTGCTGTAATAAGCAGTCAAAAACTGATTTAGATGGTTGGTATACGAATCAAGCAAGTGTAAATAAACTGTTGTTGGGGTCAATGAAAGTTTTGAGAGAACCTAGTCAGCTTCGATTGAATCCGATTAGTTCCCTACTGTGCGTCAAAAAAGGAATCTAGATTATTTAGCAGCGAATGCTAGTAAAAAAGTTAAGCAATCATCAGTTTATGTATAATTTTAACTTTTCTTACACTTAGTATTCCCAAGTTAAGTTCACAATCTATACAAAAAAATAAACTATTTTATAAATTTACAAAATTAGTTTTAATAATTTTAATTAGCAATAAATTCTTATATTCACATCTGTAATTAGCACCGATCTCAATAAAATATTTAACTAAAATATCTCGTATTTATACATATTTTATCTATGGTACTCGTATTAGATTTGTGAAAAAAACTCAGTACACTTTTATTCCTTCTTCCCTATTCTCCGCGCTGCATTGAGTTTCGGCTGCGCTCAACTACCGCTTGTCGTTGGCGCAGTCTCTCCAAGAGTTGTGTTCCCTATTCCTGTTCTCTCCCTACGCAAATAATTTCAGGAATCAAAGCGGATTCCTATAGAAAGACAAGACACGAAAAAAGCAAACCATCTAAAGATACAGGGTTTTATCTGTGGGCTGAACTCTTTGTTATATCTATCACTTCAGAGTCAAGTAAAAATGCTTAATCTACGATAAACGCCGTAGATTAAGCATTTTTGCAATGGATGGAGTCTTTTGTCGAACAAGTGCAGACTATTAGCTAGTCGAAGTTGCTTTCGTTACAAATCTTAATCAAAATTCTATTCCGATATATCGCGATATATTCCGATATATCGTATATTAGAGAAAGTTGATTTGAAATTCACTTATGTTTAGACATTTTCGGTCACGTTTTGGCGTACCTGCATGGGCAGGAGTTAGCGAAGAGGATTCATTGCTTGTCAGGTCTTGGTTTGAACATGGCAACCATCATGACAAGCATCATGGTAGACATCATGACAAACGCTTTGATAATGAAATGTTTGGTCGGGGTTGGGGAGATGAATATCGGACTCGTCGGGGTGACATCAAGTTCATTCTGCTGGAATTGTTATCCGAGCATCCTAGTCATGGTTACGACCTGATTAAAGAGATGGAAACTCGCTACGGTGGTTTCCGGCGCCTCAGTCCTGGCTCAGTGTATCCAACACTCCAATTGCTGGAAGAAGGAGGTTATCTCAAGAGCGCACAGGAAGGAGGCAAGCGGATTTATACAATTACGGATGAAGGTAAACAATTATTGGCAGAACGTACCCAACAAGAACCTTCAGATACTCCTTGGGATACCTTTAAAAGTTTTGTTACAGGTAAGCCCCAAGAGTTTATTGAGTTGCGGAATGCCGCTACAGAGTTAGCTGCTGCGGTGGTGCAGGTCGCTCGTAGTGGCAATATGGAGCGGATAAATCGGGTGCGAGAGCTTTTAGAGCAAGTTAAACGGGAAATTTACGCGATTCTGGCTGAAAAATAAGTAGAGGCTCGTATTAAGGACTTTAGTCCTTATTTTCTAAGCACTAAAGTGCTTACTACAAACCCTCTAGAGTTTCCCTACGCTGTTAATTGCATTAGCGTTCGCTGTCCAACATTTGCATTTGATGTTCATCATAACGAGTCCCTGCGATCGCAGATGCCTGAATTGCTGCTTCAATCTGGGTTAAGTCCTCTGGCGATAGGTTCACATCCAGAGCCGCCAACGATTCGGAAAGTTGGGTGCGCTTGCGTGCGCCGATGACTGGCACAATATTTCTGCCTTTTGCAAGTACCCAAGCAATAGCCAACTGCGAAGGAAGAACTCCTTTCTCGGCGGCAATTTGCTTTAGTTCTTCGATCGAGCGTTGATTCTGAGCAAGGTTTTCTTTACTAAAGCGTGGTAAGTAAGCACGGAAGTCTCCCTGTGTGGCTGGAATAGAGCCACTCAACAGCCCTCGTGAAAGCACACCATAGGCAGTCACACCAATACCAAGTTCTTCCAGTACAGGAAAAATCTCGCTCTCAGGACTACGGCTAATCAGGGAGTACTCGATTTGTAGGTCACTGATGGGGTGGATGGCATGGGCGCGGCGGATAGTGTCCGCTCCCACCTCCGATAGCCCGATATGTCGGACGTAGCCAGCCGTGACTAGCTCGGCGATCGCGCCGATGGTGTCTTCAATGGGAACTTGCGGGTCTAATCGAGCTGGGCGGTAGATGTCAATGTGGTCTACTCCCAATCGGGTAAGACTATAAGCGACAAAGTTTTTCACCGACGCGGGACAGGTATCTATACCAATCCATCCACCATCGGGAGTACGTAAAGCGCCGAATTTCACCGAAACCAGTGCTTTGTCTCGACGATCCTTGATTGCCCGACCAATTAGCATCTCATTGTGTCCGCTACCATAGAAATCGCCAGTATCCAGTAATGTAATCCCGCGATCGAGAGCTGCTTGGATAGTTGCAATGCTTTCGTTTTCGTCTGCTACGCCGTACATACCAGACATACCCATACATCCGAGAGCTAGGGGGAAAACAGTTAGACCTTTAGAACCAAGTTGGCGAGGTTGAATTTTATTTTGGGTAGTCATATAGGGGTTCTCAGTTGTTTTACTGCTAGCTTAGGTTGAAAATTCTCCGCATCTTTGCGTAACTATACGCTGCCTGTAGGACGGACGATAATCTCATTCACATCAACGTCATCCGGTTGTTCGATTGCAAAGGCGATCGCTCTGGCGATCGCTTCAGCCGGAAGCGCAATCTTGCGGAATTCCTGCATACCTTTGCCAGCTTCGGGGTCAGTAATGCTATCGGCTAGTTCTGACTCCGTTACGCCCGGCGAAATAACTGTAACGCGAATGTCAGTATTTTCCTGACGCAGCCCCTCCGAAATTGCCAACACCGCAAACTTAGTGGCAGAGTAAACGGCGCAGGTTGGCCAGACAGCGTGTCCGCCGATGGAGGACAGGTTGACGAACTGGCCAAATCCTTGGCGTTTCATCAGCGGTAGCCCAGCGGCGATGCCATTGAGTACGCCACGGATGTTCACGTCAATCATCCAGTCCCATTCATCAACTTTCAGCGCTTCTAGCTTTGAGAGCGGCATAACGCCTGCATTGTTAACGATGACATCAATGCGGCCAAATTTGCTCTGAGCAAATTCTACAAAGGCTTGGAAGTCGGCGCGATTAGTAACATCGAGGGTCTGATACTCCGCCGAGCCTCCTTCAGAGCGGATTGTAGCCACGAGGGTTTCTAGCCGCTCCGTGCGTCGTGCGCCCAGGATGACGTGGATGCCCTTACGAGCGAGTAGACGTGCTGTTGCCTCACCGATACCGCTGCTTGCGCCTGTAATTAGTACGACTTTCTGTTGATTGGTAGTCATAAAACCGGCTCTCCAAGTTGTTGTATTCTCTAGCACACTCTTAATCTAAGAGAGTCAAAGCTGGATGCGGTAATCTGAACCTCCAAAATTCTTGCCTAATCCTGCATTTTTCTTTATTGTTGCTCGTAAAAAGATAAACTGACCTCAGCAGCTAAATAGATTGCGGCTGCCCTGAATGTTGGTTTCATAAAGGATTTCAAACGACATTATGGAACAGACTGTTAGAAAACAGCAGTCCGAGCTAGCTGCTCTGATTGCACAAAACAGTAATGGAGATGGTGTCCATCCCACAGCGATCGAGCGGTTATTCTTGATCCGTTCCTCACAACCTACTGCGCCTCTCCATGCCCTGCATGAGCCTGCCCTGTGCATTGTCGCTCAGGGCAAGAAACAGGTAATGTTGGCAGACAATCTGTATGTTTATGGTCCAGACCAATATTTGGTGGTGTCCATCGATTTGCCTGTTGTCGGTCAAGTGATTGAAGCAACGCCAAGCGTTCCGTATCTGTGTCTTCGGCTCGATTTAGATATGGGAGAACTCAGCACGCTGATGATGGAGGCGAAACTAGAGGCTCCAGCGAACGAACCACCGGAACCAGGCTTGTCTATTAATCCTGTTAGCCCGCAACTACTTGATGCCGCAATCCGACTTGTACGATTGTTGGAAACGCCCCAAGATATTCCCATCCTCGCACCTTTGATTGTCCGAGAAATTCTCTACCGTTTGTTATCTGGCGAACATAGTGCTAGATTGCGACAGATTGCTTTAGTCGATAAACAACTCCAAGCAATTAGCAGAGCGATCAACTGGCTGAAATGGAACTACGAAAAACCATTTCGGATCGATACGATCGCTCGTGAAGCGCGCATGAGTCCCTCGTCGCTTCATCATCACTTCAAGTCAGTCACCACCATGAGTCCTTTGCAATATCAAAAACAACTTAGGCTTCAACAAGCCCGTCGTTTGATGCTGGGGCAAGGTATGGATGCGGCAACAGCTAGTCATTATGTGGGTTATGAAAGCCCCTCACAGTTCAGCCGTGAATACAGTCGCTTGTTCGGCGCACCACCGTTGCGTGATATGGCTCGGTTAAAAAGTGGAGTTTTTGGGGATGGGGGATGAGGGGCAGGGGAGCGGAGGGGCAGGGGAGCAGGGGAGCGTAGGAGAAGTAATAGTAAGTCTTTCCCCCTGCCCCTCGGTCACTGAGCGTAGCCGAAGTGCTGCCCCTCCGCCTCTTTGCCCAATGTCCTCAAAAATTAGAAGCGATCGCACTTAAATCTGGCTCGATGAGTGAGTTTAGCAATGTCCATAACTGCAAATCAGTAAAGTCTGGAATTGCCATAAATGCACCGACTGACTGCAAAATTTGCGGATCGTGGGTGGAGGCAATGCCAATGGTGCGAATATCTGCGCCCACTGCTGACCGAATACCGGAGGGAGAGTCTTCTAAAGCGATCGCTTCTTCTGCTGTAATCCCCAATTTATTCAGGGCAACTTGGTAGGGCACAGGATCGGGTTTTCCTGCAATACAATCATCCGCTAAAACAATTGTATGAAAAGCTTCTTTTATCCCCAAAACCTCTAGCATAAATTCTGCATTTAATCTAGGGGCATTAGTTACTAAGGCACGTTTTAATTGATGTGTTTCTGTCCATGCTAGTAGTTCAGAAAATCCACTTAGCGGTTTGAGATGTGGGGCGAGTTTGCGGAACAACGCCTCTTTTTCGTCTGCAAATTTTTGCCCTTCTGCTACTGATAATTGTGGCAGAATATCTTTAACAATTTCTGGATTTAACCTTCCACTAATTCGGGATTTATAAAATGTTTCATCTATTTCTATGCTGTAATTTAACAGCATTTCCCGCCAAGCTCGATAGTGTATGGGGTCAGTGTTGACAATAGTGCCGTCTAGGTCAAAGAGAATTGCAGCCAGCATAATTTTTCGGTAGAATGTAAATAATTGTTAACTTAATTTAAATAGTTTACATTGTTTTTTGTCTTTAGTGATTGTTCCTTTGTTAATACGGGGATTGGGGACTGGAGAATAAAATTTCAAGAGTCAGAAATTAATCTGCTAAATCCTAAAATCTATACTGGATAGGGCATATAAGGGCAGACATATAAAACCTCTCAAAAAACTGCCGTATAATTGATAACCTTCTTCGTAAGCAAATGGTAGCCGCCACAAACTTTTTTCGCGTTGACGATTTACTAGTGCAGATTTACAACTCTGAAGTCGAAATGGCTGAGGATGTTGCCGAAATCGTGCAAAAGTATTTACAGCAAGTTCTTAATCTTCAAGATACAGCTGCTGTATTGTTAGCTACAGGAAACTCCCAACTCAAATTTCTTGATGCTTTGATTGCATTGGGTGGTGTAGATTGGTCAAGGATTATTCTGTTCCATCTAGATGAATATTTGGGAATTACTGCCGATCATTCTGCTAGTTTTCGGCGTTATATGCGAGAACGTGTAGAAAAACGGGTTAATCCTAAGAAATTTCACTATATAGAAGGTGATACATTGCAACCAGTAGCAGAGTGCGATCGCTACACTAAATTATTGCAAGCACAACCAATTGACTTATGCTGTCTTGGTGTTGGCGAAAATGGACATTTAGCTTTTAACGATCCGGCTGTAGCAAATTTTCAAGATCCTTACAGCGTGAAGCTGGTAAAACTGGATACTGTGAATCGTCAGCAACAAGTAAATACAGGTCACTTTCCGAATTTAGAAACTGTGCCACAGTATGCTTTTACTGTCACCATTCCAACAATTACTTCAGCTAAAAAAATTATCTGTCTTGCTCCAGAAAAACGTAAAGCGAATGTTGTAAAAGAAATGCTGCAAAGTTATATTGGTAGAAACTGTCCGGCTTCTATTCTCCGTCAACAAACCCAAGCGACGTTGTTTTTAGATGTTAATTCTGCTAGCGTACTAGAATTACCTTAAACTTATCCATTTCCAAGCTAGTTATTGCAGCGATCGCTGGAATTGCATAAGGTAGTTTCAGTATACAGTAACGCTATGACTATTTAGCGAGATTTTATATCCCAATTCGCAAATACTGATACACTTTGTTCTAAAAATTTGATGTTTATAGAAGTCATAAACATCTCAAACTAATGAAATAAAAGTTTCTAAATACGCCAGTCATCAAAATTTGGCTTTATATTAAGCGACTGGCGAATCTAGCAAGCTTTGAAATGAAGGGTATAAATAACTTAATAGATACCCTTAACCATGCTCAAAAGTTCAAAAGTGCTAAATTCCAGCACCTGATTTCGCTTCAGTACCCATTGGCGAAACATAATCACGGAAAAGAGTAATCTGCTGCTCAAACTCTAATCCTTGAATTTTGCCAAACAAAGCTTTAGCTTCGGAAGGAAGTTGATAATCATTAGGTACAGGAATGATAGTGCCATTTTCCATTCCTTGAGATAATCGATACCAAAACAGAAGTTTTGTCGTATCACCCAAAGAGCCATACTCACGAGAAATTTGGGTATCTGCTTTATTAATCAAATCACGCTGAACTTGTAATTGTTGTTCGTGAGATAATTCCTTAACTTGATTAAATAAACCTTCAGCTATTTCTGGAGAAACAGTACTAGCTCCAGGAGCGGCTGGAGTAATCGAACCCCCCATTTCTTTATAGATAAACCAAAACAAAGCAAGTTGTTGATCTACATTTAACTGTTGCCAAGCTTGAACGTGTTCGCGAATAGTAGGATCGTTAGTTTGTGTGTATGTCATGATTAACTTCAATCGCAATTACTTATTTATTCTTAAGTAATGTTATCAAATGTACATTTTGAGTTTTACCCTACTGAAGACAGATGTCTGAAAATCATAAAGAAGATCGTTCAAAGCGAAAATAATGCTTGGCAAGTGCCAAATGAAAGAGTTAGCAATTAGAAGTCTGTTGCCAAATTGAATGATTGTTAAAAGGTATTTCCCTGGATAGATGTTACCTTGATTGTAATAGTGAATAAAAAAGCACTACTTGTTAATCTTTTAAATAGCTCAATAGACTTCTTGGCATTTGTCGGGAAAAGGTTCTGTATTGTCCCTTTCCCCTTTAACCTTTACCCTTTTCCCCAAGAATGCAAAAAGCACAAATGCCAAGAGGTCTAATTTACAACTTACGCATTGACAGAAGCAACCAATTGTGGATTAAATCTTGTTACAAGGCTCTGCACTGTAATCTTCTTGTGGGTAGGCTACCGTCTCCAGTCAAACAAAGAGGCAGCAATCTCTAATAAGCTATTTCTATGTTCTGTATGGGCAAGAGAACAATGGGAAATTAAGCTTTTTTCGACTTATATATACACTTTAGCTTGTTAAGGGAAGTGAGACAAAGCGTAGCTTTGGCTCTTTGAGGTTCTTTGTTTGTGATTTATGCAAGAAGTTTACTGTCTTCTCTACACGAAGTTGCGCGAAAGCAGTGATAGCGAGTTTGCGAACATTATTAGTAATTACAAATGACGAATCGTTAATCTCTAATTTTGCAGGTTGCGATCGCTCTTCATAATTCAGTTTTTAATTATTTTCTATAACTGTCTTAACTGTCTTAACTGTCATTGCATTTTTTTGAAGATAGCGAGAAAATACAAACTTGATATTCAAAAGCACAGAAACAACGCACCTTTAAAAACATTTATTCACCAATAATGCAATTATCTCAATCAATTCTATTCTTCGGGAGAAGAAAAAATTATGAATTCATTCAACGAAAGACAAAATTATATACTAACACAAGGTCAAGGGATTTATCTGTCTGGCACTCCCATTAAAACCGAAAATTTTTCTATTCAAAAGACTCTACGCAATGGTGGAAGAATCCGTTTCAAAATTCGTTATTCTGCTGAAATACAGGGTTTCTGTCTGCTAGAAATTTTTCTAATGAGAGCAAAAAATGGAACACTAACTGCTGGCATGACTATCCCCAATAGTGGTTCGACAGCTGGTTTTCAAGAACAAGAGCAAGAATTTGGTATTTGGGAGGCAGAAGATTATTACTTCTTTTTCAAAATGTCTTCCAATAATGGAAAATTTTATATCGAGGATTATCAGCTTTATTGGTCAAACAATTAATTATTTTTCGTTGGAAACCTTGTTTCTAATCTCTAGATGGTCGCCAAATAGGGCATTAAAGGGAGCCATTACGGTGAACTTTAGAGAAAGAGTCTGTGATAGTTTTTCTCAAGCACGTTTTTGCAATGATTTATATTCAAATTCAGTAACACCTATTTGTTTTCTAAAGTAAGCACGGTAGAGTTGACAACGCGGTAGGATGCGATCGCTTTCATAAGCGATCAAACCCAAGCTTTCGAGCTTATGAGCGTCAATGGGATTGAGAGAAATGCTTTGATTTGCGGCTACAACTTCAACATACGCCTTTACTAAACTAGGATTTTCTTGTAAGATTGCCCAGTGTCGCCATAGATGGTAGCGATAGATACCGCCGTTAGCGATCGCATCTTCTATCAGTTCTTCTAAGGTCATTCCTTGACAGCATAGATAATATAGAGCAATCCGAATCAGTGCTGGATGTCCCCCCACGAGAGACATCAGTTGGTTAACTTCATTATTAGAAGTCCAATCTAAGCCATGTCGTTGGGCTAAGTATTTTACTTGGTATTCAGTAAATTCTGGCAGACGTATCGGTAGTCCAATATTAAATGGAGAACGGTTGATATCCAGGGAGACATATACTTCTGTGGAGTAAACTACCACTAGTCTGAGTTTCTGCCAGTTGGAGTCTTGTCGTGCTTCTTCATACCAAGAGCGCAACAACCCAAAGAACTCTGGAGCAATTTCTGGATATTCAAAAAAGCGGTCAACCTCATTTAATACTAAAACTACTGGACTTTTGCACTGCTTGAGCAAATAAGATTGCAAATATAAACTGCAACTTAACTTACAACCTATTTCCTCATCCCAGTTTTCATCTAGCTTGGGTTCAATGTCTAATTCTGTTGCAATTTGCCAACAAAGAGAACGCAACAGTTTATTTAAATCTGTTAGACACCTTGAATCGATTTGGTTGCAATTCACGTTTACCGAGCGATAACTTTGCATCTTGGCAAAAGCTAACAGCCGCAGCACAAGAGAACTTTTTCCCATTTCTCTTGGTGCTCGAATCCGGATCACACAGCCTGGTTGAATTACTTCTCGATAAACAAGTTCCTCAATTGGGGGACGATCGACATAGAAGGGGGAATCTACAGGTACGGGGCCATCTGGGTATGACCAAAGATTTTCGAGATGGTTATGGTGTTGAGTCGCAAATGAATCCAAGGATAAAGACGTAAGTAATTTTCTTTCTTCTGTGTCTAAAATCATTGAAAGAACTTGAGAACCTTCAGTATGATTCTGCTCGCTCAGGATTCCATAGTCTTCCCTGCACAATTCTAGATTAAAGGCGCTAAAGCACAATTTCAAGGTTTTTTGATCTACGCCTGTATTCAACGACCATAATCGGTTGAGAGTTTTGGTAGATACCTTCATGCGATCGCCTAAATCTTCTAGAGTGAAGCGTTCTCCATTGTTTTCTACTTTTTCCATAGCCAGAATCGCCCCTTGTAAACGCTTTAGCCCAGCGATCGTTAGGACAAGTCCCCGCTTTCGCGTACTCTTAGATTGCTTCATATCATTAATTATCTATCTACTTTTTTTCTGACCGTCTTAGCTATCTCCTCATTGTTTCACGTTTTTAAGCAGTTATTGAACAGTTACTTACCCGTTCTTAAAATGTTTGCCAGTTAGTAAAAAAATATACGCTTTTATTTGAAGAGAGTTAGATGGGTAGGTATAAATAAACGCCACTACATCAATTGCCATTTTTGCTATTTCTATGGAAAGGAAAGGTGCTGACATTTCTGTATCAAGCATCCTTTACCATGTGCAAATAACAAATGACAAGTTTTAATAGTTCACTTTATTTGTACCGATTTATTAAGTGCTATAAAAAGTAACACCGTAGGAGAGGAATGGAAGTGAGGTATTTTGAATGCAGCAATAGGGGCGCATAGCTAATATGCGCCCCTACTAAAGACCTATATTTTAGGCAACTGAGAAACGCTACAATCTTTCATTAAGAAGAATAAGCGCGTTACCCAAGAAGTAGTTGAAGACTTTGTTGATTTAATACCAACGTCTCTATGCGTAACTAATTTATTGGCGAAAAGTTATTACTACTTGCTGCCAATAGGATATTTTGACGCATTTAGCGTGCAACTTTGTCTGTGATATTTCTGCCTGCCTTTGCCGCACTATTCCCTACATCACTAGCAGTTTCTTGAGCGCCCTCTACATACCCAGATCCAAATTCTTTGAAGGCTTCTCCTGACTGTTGTCCAATCTTCTGAAGTCGTTCGCCAGGAGAAGCTTCTGTTTCACGAGCATCTTTAAACCACTGCCCTACTGTTTTCGGTCTTTGAGCATCATTCTGCTCTACCTTTTCACGAACTCTCTCTTTTAAGCCTTTGTCACTTTGCCCATCACTAACATTCGTTGTCAGCATTAGGAAACCAACTAGGACAACAGCTAAAAAACCTTTTATCTGAAGTCCTTTAAGCAGAGAATTGATGTGACTAATCGTCCTAGAAATCAAATTTATCATGCTAATTAACTGATTTTTTGGGGTACTAGTAAAGACTAACTATAAAAAGGCAATCATCCTTCTAGCAAAAGGCATATCTTAGTTATAAAAAAGAAAGGCTTATTCAACCCTGGGGAAGAGAGAACTTATTTACGCTCTTTTGTGGATCTGAAAAAATACAATATTTGTAGATTGGGTTGAACAAAGTGAAACCCAACAAAAGCAAGGATTCTTGGTGTTAGGTTACTCTGCGGGAAGCCTCTTTGTGTCTACGTTCCTCAACTATAGCTACACCTGTATTTATAAAAACTAGTCACAACAAGGGTTTATGATTTTATCTGTCAAGATTTCTAGTCTGTTATTTGGTCTACTCACCTAACTCTATCCTTAACAGTTATTCGATGTTAGATAATTTTGTATCAAAGTCTACCTCTAACTCTTTCTCAACTGTTGTTAGCCCATTACTGAAAAGTATTATGCTCAAAAAACTACAACAATTCAAAGTAATTCTGGCTGATAAAAACTCAGATAATTTGGGTGATATTCCCATTCTTAAATCTGAGTTTATTGGTACTTAAGTTTCTCCAAAAGTCGCTTCCAAACTACAACCAGTAGTGGGATATTATCTCGCAATTGATTTGAACCAATTAAGCCAATATCCTCAAGGCACTTTTGGACGAGAATATGCCAATTATATGCAAGCAAATCAACTAAGAACCATTAAACATCAGCCCTGAACTAGAAGACGTTGCCAAACGTAATCTATTTGCTCTGCAATATTTAGTTACCCATGATATTTTTCCTGTCTTGCTTGATTTTGACATCACTTATGCGAGAGAAATTGCTGTACTTGCTTTTGCTGCTACACAAAACTACAGTAAATCACTCCAAATCGGTCTGTGCTTGGCTAGATTGCTCTATTCAATTTTAGCTCCCCAACAAATCAAAGCGATTTTCGACAACCTGGAGAAAGGGCGAGAACTAGGCAAGAAAGCTGATTTTCTGTTGGGCTACCGCTTTGAAGACCATTGGGAAGAACCAATTGACCATCTGAGAAACAAGTTGAGATTACCATAAATTTCCACAATTCATCTGAAAAAAGGATTTACTTGCTTAATACAGCCTTTTTACAAGCCCTGCTCTTTTTTTATAAAAAATGCTTGATATTGCTTAGGCTGCCAAATGTAGCGCTAAATACATTTTTAATGCTACATTTGGTTTTTAATACAGATATAAGCAAAAAAAACATATATCTTTAGGGTTAAGAATTATCTGTCTTAAGACATAAATATTTAATGGGTAATTCCTAAAGAGCTACTAATAACAATTAATATTCACAGACTTTTAGGTTAGAGACATTGTTTATCTGACTAAGTGGATTTATATGGTAGTCCTTAGATATTTGAAGGACTTGCAGATGACAAACTAATCCACATTTTTCCTTAACACGATAACTGCTTCAGGTGGAAAGTCAAAGGATGAAATACTGGATAACGAAATTAGTAATCTGTATAGTATTATTGTCTAACTTGTTTTTATCAAATGATTATGCAAAAGCAAACCAACTTTCAAATACTTCTAATATTGATGTACAGCAATTAAATACACTGCCAGTAGTTGAAAACGTAGCAAGTGCTGACAAGAATCTTGCTGAAATTAAAAAGGAAGATTTTTGCCGATTTAATGGGATTGTTAATCGGGTAAATAAACTAGAGGGACTCTTCACACTTTATTGCAGCGAGGATTCGGGAAAAGTTTTCTTAGAACTTAAGCCAGAGCAGCTAAATAAAGATTACTTAGCTATAGTAACATTGGAATCAGGCGTTGGAGAAAGTGGGATTTATAGTGGATTACCTCTCTCTGATTTTATCTTTTACTTCCAACGAGTAAATAATAGATTGCATTTTGTTGTGCGTAATGTAAAATTCCGTACAGATAGTATACCAGAACAGCGATCGCTTACTCGCTCATTTAGCGATTCAGTTCTTTATTCACTCGAAATAGCTACTATCGATCCAAAAAGTAAAAATATTCTGATCGACCTGAATGGGCTGTTAATGCAGGATTTACCTGGATTAACTCCTCTATTAAAATATTCTTTACAAGCTGATTATCGGTTAGATGTACGCAAGTCATATTTTGGTGATGTTAACAGCTTCCCAGAAAATGTAGAGATTGATTCGATTTACGGTTTTTCATCAATAGAAGGCTCAAATTTGATCGCTGTACCTGATAGTAGGGCACTCAATCTGAAGGTACACTATAGTTTTTCTCAGATTAGAGAAAACAATGGTTATATTCCCAGACTTGCTGATGACAGAGTTGGATATTTTACTACTGTTTTCCAAGATTTCTCTAATAATAATGCTCGCGAATCATTTGTACGTTATATTAATCGCTGGCATCTCGAACCGTCCAATCCCGATGCTCCCTTATCTCCACCCAAAAAACCAATTGTGTATTGGATTGAAAATGCTGTACCACTAGAATACCGCGATGCGATTCGTGAAGGCGTTTTGATGTGGAACAAAGCATTTGAAAAAGCTGGATTTCAAAATGCCATTGAAGTGCAGCAAATGCCAGATGATGCTAATTGGAAACCAGCAGATGTACATTACAACACCATTCGCTGGTTCAATTCTTTAGATGCAGGTTTTGCCAAAGGGCCGATGCGCGTCAACCCATTTACCGGAGAAATATTGGATGCAGATATCATTGTGGATGCCAATATGGTGCGCTTAGTTCAGCAAGAATATCACGCACTGATGGAGGCAAATTCATGTCAAGAAAATACGAAAGGACGTGAAGACGCGGGGAAATTCCTGGATAAATTTGTCTCCTCTTCCTCTGCTGACTTTTTCTCCTCAGAGTCCTGCTATGGTATGGAATCTTCAAATCAAGCAGCTATGGGGGCGCTGGCGTTATCAATGTTGCCAGACACTACACATAGTAGTGAAACGATTAAGGAGTATGTGCATCAATATTTGCGTTCTCTCATCGCTCACGAAGTCGGGCACACTCTGGGTTTGCGCCACAACTTTTACGGCAGCACCATGTTAGCGCCAGAAGAATTAAATAATACTGAAATCACTCGCACCAAAGGTTTAGTGGGTTCGGTGATGGACTATGTACCTGTAAACATAGCACCACAGGGAGTACAGCAAGGTGACTATTTCCCAAGAGTTATTGGGCCTTATGACGAATGGGCAATTGAGTATGGTTATAAAAGATTTCCATCAACAGCCCTTGAGGTAACTATTCCAGAATCAGAAAAAAGTTTTTTAGACCAGATAGCCCTAGCGTCGCCTCAACCAGAATTATCTTATGCAAGCGATGAAGATATCTGGGACATCAATCCTTTAGCAAATGTCTGGGATATGAGTAGTGATGTGCTACTTTATTCGCAGTGGCAAATGGATAATGCTCGTTTTATGTGGCAGCGTCTTGATAAGGGTTATCTATCGAAAGGCGAAAGCTATAGTAACCTGCGCCTTAAGTTTAATAGAGTACTTAAATATTATTTTCGGAACGCCACTTTGCTTTCTAAATACATTGGTGGACAATCGTTTCGGCGTCTCCATACTAGTAATGATGGTGCTTGGGCATTTGTACCTGTTTCACTTTTAAAACAACGTCAAGCATTGACAAAATTGCAAGAATATGTATTTGCAGACGATGCTTTTAGTTTTTCACCACAATTGCTCAATCAACTAGCACCATCGCGTTGGGAAAACTGGGGCAATTCTGCACCTAATAACCGCCTTGATTATCCAATTCACGATCGCATTTTGGGTTTTCAAAGTACGATATTGCGATCGCTATTAGACAGCGATCGTCTGAATCGGTTACAAGATATAGAATTAAAAACTCTGCCTGGAGAAGCGCTTTCCATACCAGAACTATTCGACACCCTGCAAACAGGCATCTGGACAGAAGTTTTCGCCTCCAGAGAACCAAAGCCAATTTCTAGCATCCGCCGTTCATTGCAACGAGAACATCTGAATATTTTGTTAGAGATGATGTTGGGTACTACTAATACACCTGAAGACGGTCGGACATTGGCTTGGTATGAATTGCGCCAACTGCAAAAAGCCATTGATGCCAGACTTAAACAACTTGGCGAAAGCCTTGATATTTACACCTTAGCTCACTTAGAAGCTTCTGGCGATCGCATTACTAAAGCATTAAACGCACAGTTACTTTCTAAATAGTCATTTGTCATTAGTTATTCTCCCCTGCCCCTCGGTCACTGAGCGTAGCCGAAGTGCTGCCCCCCTACTTCCCACTCACCCAAGATACCGCTGCAATAAACCAATGAAAACTTCTGGTATTTCCAAATGAGGTAATATTCCGGCATCTGCGATCGCATAAAAATCTCGAATTGCTCTTGGATTTAAATTTGCCAAGCGTTGCCCTAATTTAATGTTGGTAAATTGTGCCTTTTCTCCCCAAAAAATAACGGTGGGAATTGTCAGTTGTTGAATATATAAACTCAGATCGAAGTAAAGATCGCCCCGCAAAAATGCCAAAGCAGCAAACTTGGCATTAGCTTGTTGTGCCGAGGTTAAATAAGCCTCCACCATTTCTTGAGATACTCGTTGGGACTTAGCAAAGAGAAAACTTTGTAAAAAATTTCGGACTGCAATTTCATTTTCAGCACCAAGCATATAAATAAAATTGTCCAACAGAGGCACATTGATTACCGAAAGCGGAAGTCTGCGTCCAGCACCCTGCCCAAAATCATCAAATCCAGAGGGGGAAACTAAAAACAGTGCTTTAAATAAATTGGGTTGAACAATAGCTAGGCGAATAGCAAAAGCGGCTGTGAGAGATGAGGCTACCACTGTCACCGGCTGGCGACAAGTTTGGATGATAAACTCTGCGATCGTGCTGAGATAATCCCTAATTTTATAATCCCGCACTGGATGGGCCGATTCTCCCCAGCCGATTAAATCGGGGGCTAAAATGCGATAATTAGAAGCAAAAGCTGGGTAAACTTTAGACCACTCATAAGCAGATGCTCCACCACCAAAGTTATGGAGAAATAGTAGTGGGGGTAAATCTTCAGTGTCAGCAATTGTCCAAGGTGCATTCGTTTGAGTATAGTAAACCATTGCTCCCAAGGATGTATGGATAACTTTATGTCCAAAGCCAGGAGGTTGAAACTGAAGCATAAAATTAAAAAGTTTAGTTTATTTGAATTTACATACAGTCAAACTAATTCAGGATTCAAAATACATCAGTCTGAATAGCTAAAGAATCAGGAGAAGATTTGATGAATCAATATATAGCAAAATTCAGTAGTCAGAATGGGCTACGCCGCATTCATAATTTACCCTTGTTTTTTCTCGGCATCTCCTGTGATTTGCACAAGTTGATGAAGGTTATCACCACTAATATGATATGCTCCCCCAAAACCAACTACAAAACGACCTTCACTTGGGGTTAGCCGGAAAATCCGAAAATCAGATAAGCCGCGCAAAACCTCGATAATTTCACCAAACCGCCCTTGAAATTGCTCAACAATTTGATTCCACTTATCAGTTTCACGCTCTATCAAAGTTGCCGTGCAATCAAAACTCAAACGACGACGGGCAAAAATTAGATTACTTTTAGCTTCATCCTCAATAAACAAGACACTAACATGAGGATTAGCATAGAGGTTTTTGGTATGAGTCGAAAGACCACTGACGTAAATGTAGATATTTTTAGAATCATCCATTACAAAAGGAGCATAACTAGCATTGGGTATTGACTGCGCGCTCACAGTGCTAATAATTACACTCTCAAATGCTTCAGGAAACTTTTCGTACTCAGCTTGAATATTTTCAAGTTGACTCATAAGTAAATTACCACGCTTATTAGGAACACCTAATTAAGTATCTTAACGTGATTGAGCGATGTCTAGGATGGGCTACAGCTACGCATGGAATGCCCAAAAATAAAAGCGATCGCTCCCTTTTAACTCAAGAGCGATCGCTAATTTTTGGATTACTGAATACAGCTTAAGCAGCAACAGGTTCCAACAATTTAATGTCAGAGAAAATAAATTCCTGAGTAGAAAATTCTCCTGCTGTCTCGGTGCGAATCTCCCGACGATTTAGGATGAAATAGTCACCAACTTTTTCATACTCATCAATAAATTCGCTTCTACCGCCTTTTTGTTCCCCAGTTTTGGGGTCGTGGTACACAGAGTCATACTCGTGAGACAAGTAGCCTTCCCCAGTGTCGTGACTGCTAAAGGTGTCAATCGTCACGTAAGTACCGTGGATTAGACGGTGAACGTGGCAGACTTCATTATTGCGGACTTTGTATTTATCGCCTTCAGCCTTACCACCCATTAAAAGCTCAACCGCACCAGTTTCGTCAGTTTTACCATAGCTAAACGTATTGGCGCTGTGGGTGTCTTCAAAGCTGCGGCGGACGCGGTGAATTGCTATCTCCCAGGCTTGACCATGAATTGCTTTCTGGGCTGACTCATCATCTACATCCAAAACTTCGGCTTTGAGATTGGCAGTGATGATAACTTTGCCTGCAAACACTTTATCATCATGCTTATAGGTAATATTTGCAGTATAACCAGGGAAATTCTTGTCCCAAGTATAGCGGTTTTCATAAGCAGCCCGGAAAAGTTCCTGAGCAGAGAGTTGTGTAACTGTCATGTGCTTCTCCTAGTCGCTACTGTAATTAGCGTTTTAGTTTCCTTGGTATTAGCATAGAAGTAATTGTTGAGGCTTGGATAGTCCCCAACTGGGTACACTTATGGCTAATTCTCTACACGCTGTATTTCATGCGATCGCTAATGTCCAGAATGAGCAAGAGTTAAGACTCGCTCTCACGGATAAAATTAGCGAGCATTTTGGCGTGCAAAATTGGGGTATTTATCTCCTTGATGAGCAGCCAAGCACTGAGATTAATGTTCCAGGCATTCCGGCAGTATGCTTAGAGAGCAATCCAGTGGGGCGCTACGTGGTTGAGCGTCATGCTCCCGCCCACGAACAGTTATTATTATCGCCAGGAGACTGGAAGCATTTTTGTTCGCGTTCCGACCACGAACACGTGATGACCGGGCCAATTGTTTGCGATGGTCGTCTTGTCGGAACCCTTAACTTGGCACGTGACAAGGGAAATCCTGCCTTTAATGGCAACGATTTAGCTGACTTGAGCGCTTTATGCATTCATTTGTCATCAAAAATGGCAACCCTACGGACAAAACCCAAAATCTCCAATTCCCTTTTAGTGAGTCCTCTAACAGCGCGTGAGTTAGAAATTGCCGATTTGGTGGCGCAGGGATTAACGAATGCGGAAATCGGAGAAAAACTTTGGATTACGCAAAATTCCGTCAAACAAGCTTTAAAGAGGATGTTTCGGAAGTTGAAGGTTTCGGCGCGTGCAGAAATGGTGGCAAAATTACAAGATATACAAGTTTCTTGAAGGGGACAGGGGAAGGAGGCAGTGTTTCGACTACGCTCAACAACCAGGCAGGGGGCAGGTTTTTTGGGCTTTCTGCGTAGATTTGGGAATTAGAACTATCAGCCGGACATGATATTAAAACTTTAATTCTGGGTATAAAATCCAGTTTTAAAACAAGAATTGTATTGAGTAGAGTGTAGCGAGATACAATTCTTCTTACTTTAATCTCACGCTTTTAAACCTGTGTTATTCCTGCCTCCTGCCTCACTTCGACTACGCTCAGTGACCACCTGCCCTCTGCCCCCTGCCCCCTGCCTTCTGTTATAAAGACTCTAACTGATGGTAATCTAAGATTGTAGAACCAAATCCAATAAAAACTTTTGTTTTTGACAGTTTTCTTTTTGGGACAACAGTAATATAAATCGTGGATAAAGTCTTTAACAATTAAGACTTGGTGATGATTTAAGTAAGTTCTAGAGAACTTAGTTAGTTTTTTAACAGGAGAAGTAGGGTGCTTAACAACCTTCATCAGTTATTATCTCCCCGAAAGTGGGGAATTCCCCTCGCGGGCTTAGGCTTACTTCTCGGTTTGGGCTTTCTAGCCAAGCAAACTCAAGTAACATCATTTACAGATTCTCGATTATCATCGGCTCGGATTCACAAAACCTCCGAAAACTCTCTTTTGTCGCAGCTGAGAAAAGTTCGAGAGCAAAGAAGTCAACTTAATGCGGCTTCTGGAGGCGGAAACACAGCACCTATAATCACAGCACTGGTTCCAGGCGATCAGGCAACTACAAAAAGCGCAAGAGTTTTACCAAAAGCAAATTTTCCTGTAAAAGATGGGATTTACCTTTATGGTCAATCCCCAAAACCCAACCAGCTTGGTCAAGGTTATATCATATTTCAAAAGCAGCAGGACAAGGTAAGGGGTGCGCTGTATATGCCCCAATCAGAGTTAAATTGCTTTCAGGGTACAATCAACCCATCAGGAGAGTTGGCGATGACGGTTAATACTTCGTCAAATGAAGCCAGTTCTGAACAATCGAATCAAGTAGCTACAAGCAATAGACTGCCCAAGGTTGGTGAGGATGAGTCAAATTCTTATGCTTACTCCCTGGCTCTGCAAGACTTTTATCGGTTAAATTCGATCGCAGCGAGCGATCGCCGCACGTTGCAAATGTGCAATTAATCTTCAATAGACCTCTTGCAAAAGTTCCTTTGCAAGAGGGGGGAAAGGGAAAAGGTTAAAGGGAAAAGGGTTTTTATGAGCCGCTTTCCCCTTTAACCCTTACCCTTTTCCCCACTTCTGCAAGAAGTCTAATATCTTGATTATGTCCTTTTGGACTAGACACACTCAAGCAGCCCTGAGTGTGTTATTAAGCAATTATCAGTAGTTTTCTAGGGCTTTGTGCCACCCGTTAAAATCGCTGACCTGTTGTAACTTCAAATCTAAGTTCTCCTCGATCGCTAATTCCTAAATCACCTCGAATCAGCCCAAAGGATGACTTGACGCGCAATCCTAAGCCGTAACCAAAGCCACTTCCGGGTTTATCTCGTAGCACTCCTGGTTCTCCTAGCACGGTTTCGCTAGACCCGAAATCTGAAGCGAAGTCAGTAAAAACAACTCCTCCAATTGAGTAAGAAATTGGGAAACGATATTCCACAGAAGCTAAACCATAACTCCGACCACTGGCAACTTTTCCATAACCGTAACCTCTGACAGAATTTAGTCCACCAATATTAAAAGCATCAGCTGGTGGAAAGTCTCCAAGAATCGTGCCAATTTGGAAATTAATCGCCAACATTTCTGGATTGTCAGTGGGTCTACCATTACCGATCCAACTGACTGGTAAATACTGAATATAATCTCCCCGTAGGCGGTTGCTAGAAATATTACCCAATCCAATCGGAATTGCTTGTTCTGTGCTGAGAGTGAGAATCGATCCTTGAGTCGGATTTTCTCGGCGATCGCGTTGATCTTTAGATATAGAAAATAATACTGTATATAAGTCATCAATGCCAGTACCGCTAAGAGATAAAGGACTCCCTAATCTATCGACCTGTGCAACGTTATAGTCGCGATCGCGTAGGCTAATTCTGGTATAGTTCAAACTTATAGCTGCATCCCACCGATCAAAAGATTTTAAAACTCCCACAGAACCGCCAAATCTTCCCTCGCGTACTTTGTCACCGTTAGACAATCTGATATCGTCGTTGAAAGTTCCCGATGTATTACGAGTACGAAAAGCTCTGATGCTGTAGCCTAAGCGGTTTGGTTCTTGAGGACGATAACGACTAATGAACTGACCATTAAATTGGACATCTTTACCACTGATTTGCACAATTGTATCTAATTTATCGTTAAGACCGCTGATATTTTCATCTTTATAACCCACTCGACCATATAATCCAACATCGTCGTTGTTACCGCCTCCTAAAATTAGAGAAGGGAAGTTACGCTCTTTGATTTCATAAACGAGATTAACGCTATTGGCATCTTCTTGTCGATAAACATTGACTTCATTAAATGATTCTAATCTTCGCAATCGTTGCAAGTCTGCTGCTAGTAAATCTTCACGAAATACGTCACCAGGTTTGAGTTTCAGCAGACCAATGATAAAATCTTTTTGAGTACGTCCTTTGATTGGCTGACCTTTGTCATCGAGCAATTGATCTTTGTTATTAACAAAACGAATTTGGATGTCTTTAACAACTCTTTGAGAAAACTCGGTAGACTGGTTATTTAGTGGAGTTAATCCGATATAGTCACCATATTTTGCATATCCTCCTTCTATCTGCAATGTAGGTTTGGTTGTCACAATACTACTAGTGCCATCTTCAGTAGAAGATTGCGAGTCTGCAACGGCCTCTAGATTTTCTCCAGCTATTAAGATGACTGCGATCGCAACTACAGCTATTTGAATATACATAAATAAAGCTTTGTCATTACCCACATTTTGGCAACAGTTAAATATTTGATCAGTAATCAAGCGGACATGAGATCAAAGCTTTCTTTCTTCAGTAACTAATGTCAAACTAACCCATTCACCTTTCTCGTTGTAGCTGCGAATCATCCGTTGGCGCAGGTTTGGCTGGATTAACCAACCCGCTTCGATAAAAAATGGTTGGCGTAACTGCACTTTGACAGGTGATGTTGCAGAAGCGCCATTTGGCAAAAATAATACTTGTACCTGCTTTTCTGGGTTTTGATCAAAGAGAACAATCGGGCCTTTGATGGTAGCAGTTGAGGTAATAGTGCGTTCTGCAAAAGAGGTACTTTGAATTAATCGGCCAGCATCATCAAGTTGTAATTTGAAGGTTGTAGAGTAAGTATCAGGCGATCGCAAATCTGGATATATTGTCACTGCTTGACCTTGCCATTCTCCCAATAAATCATTTATCTGTAAAGTTGGACGTTCATCTGCTGGGGTTCCAGCGAGATGTTCTCGAATTAAAATTAATTCCTTTAGCTGACCAGTATTATCAAACAGTTGTACCAGACGCAAGCGGCGATTTTCATGAACAAAAGCGAGTTCTCCACCAAATTCGGAAAATGGCCCTAGCTGAATTAAACCTTCAGAAAATGAACCATTTTCAAAAAACAGCAGACCCCCTCCCACAGAATTAAATTCTCTGATTATATCTTGTCCCGAACGGCTCAAAGTTAAGCGCACTTTCTGGCTATTGTTCAAATGTTCTAAGGAAAGACGACTAGGAGTATCGTTCAAAAGTGTTCCTTGGGGAGAAAAATTAGTGAATGAACCTTCCCAAACACCGAGATTCTGCAAAAAACATTCCCATTGTGATTTCATAGTGATTTTGTCATTTGTCAATGACTATCCTTTAGCAAAACGTCGGACAGCAAATAAGCTCCCCATTAATCCTACACCTGCACCGAAACTCAAAAGAATCAGAGGCAATAATAAAATTTCTGCTGGAGTGAGTTGAACTCTGTTGGTGATGACTTGGATAAACTCAGGTTGATTGACTAGCAACTTACCGAGAAACTGTTGAATTACAGAAATGAAACTCCAAGCGATCGCACCACCGACCAAACCAAAGGCAATTCCTTGTAAAATAAACGGGAGGTAAATCCAAGCAGAGGTCGCTCCCACTAGCTGCATAATTTCAATTTCTTGGCGACGCGCCATGACAATCAGCCTAATTGTGGTGGTAGTCACTGCGATCGCTGTTAAAGTCAGAATCATCGTAATTGTTAAAGTAATCCAGTTCAGACCCCGGTGCAACTGGGCAATGCGTTTAACGGCTTCATCGACATACTGCACCGTTTCAACTCCTCGTAATTTAGCCAACTGTGTTGCTAAGGTTGGTACAACTTGAGAATTACGCGCTTTTACCTTCATCTCATCAACCAGAGGATTCTCACCTAGCTGCTGAGTAGCACCCTCAATATCAGAAATTCTCATTTCCTTAACTAACTTAGTCCAAGCTTCTTGTTTGGTAATGGTTTTTATCGCCGCCACCTCTGGCATTTTGGCGATTAGTGGCTCAATACTTTCGATTTGCGTATCTGGTTCGAGATAAACTGAGACTTCTAGCTGGCTACCAAACTGATAGAGGAGTTTTTCAACTTGCCAAGAGGTTTGCAAACTCAAGCCGAATAAAAACAGTAACACCGTCACAGTACTGACAGCAGCCCAATTCATCCAACCTCCCCGCAATAAACCGAGGAAAGTTTCTTTCAGCAGATAATCAAGTTTCGTGAAAGATTTAAACACACATCACCTCAAAATTTGAACTTAACGCCAAAGCAATAAGTTCAGCTTTTGCGTTTTTGCGTCAATAACACCACTATTTATAGTCAATGGTGCAAAGTTTGCCAATATATCAGCTTTTATCTATTGCTACTTCCTTCTTCTGTCCCAATACTTTTCGGTTAAGGGGGAAAGGGGAAAGGGAAAGGGTTTGAATTTACCTTTCCCCCTTTGCCCTTTAACCTTTTCCCAGACCAAAAGAGAGATTGTTAGGCTTATCCGAAAAGTATTGTCTTCTGTCCTCCTGCTGCCTTGACCATTTACTCGCCACGCTATTTGCCACAGATATACTTACTATTGCCTCTAACAGTTATTGATAATAATTGGCTAGCTGTTCTAGTTTCTCAGCAATTCTACGGTTCTTTAAACTGACCTCCAAAAAGTGGAAAAATAGTTTGGTATTTCTACTATGTTTTTCTCTGAATATCGTAGTAATTTGATAGGGAGAAACAGATTGATGGAAGGAAAGTTGAATCATGAACTTATTAAATAAAGCCAATTTGGACAATAGCTTCTTAAACCAGATCCGCTATCAGCTTGAGTCCGTAGAAATACATAATTCTAAGCTAGCCAGACTATTGTGCAAAATAATTCCTTCCAATTGCCCTTTTGCAAGAACTGTTAAAGTTTTCGGTCGGACTCTGTTTCAGATTCCACCTTTATGTAAATTGAATCCTCTTTACGAACAGATAGTTGGTCTTCGTTTTAAGTGTTTATTATATTTAGTTAATGAATGTGGTGAGGATGCCAGAAAATATTGCTAAATATAGGTTTCCATCAATAAAAAATTGATTGGAGAAATCTTTGTTACTAAGAAAAATTGTATAGAGATCCTAGTTGTAATCAGGTGTGAATCAGAAATAGACTGGTGAACGACTTACAATCGATTTCATATTCGGTGAGGCTCAAAAGCTTTAAAAGTACTGTTTAATGACGACAGCCTCGATAAAAAGATCGCTCCAAGTATGATGCAACGCGACTTCACAAGAATTATTTTGGAGATTGGTACTACGTCTCAGGGGATATTTAAAAAGTATTATTGCTAACAATACAACCTCGGAGACATAACCCCCTAGCAAACCTTCCTGACAATAAAATAAGGTTTTCACAGCCTCTCACTCTTAGCATCAGCCTGCCGTTAGGCAAGCAAAAAGAGGAATGGCATCTGGGTTTTTGGTATACTCCAGGACTTTTTAAACATCCTCTAACTGAGATTGATAGAATGAAAATAGTAGGAATTTTCACCATCTAGCCATCGAGACTCATGCCCTCTGAAATTGCTGTCGAGAAAAAAAAGTTAAAAAATCCACCTTTGGAACTTCATTATTTAGGCGATCGCGTGCTGCGTCAAGCTGCAAAGCGGATTTCTAAAGTTGATGACGAACTTCGCCAAATAGTGCGCGAAATGCTGCAAACTATGTACAGCAAAGATGGCATTGGTTTGGCTGCACCCCAAGTGGGAATTCACAAACAACTAGTTGTCATCGACCTGGAACCAGAGAACGCAGCTAATCAGCCTTTGGTGTTGATTAACCCCACTATTAAACAAGTCAGCCGCGACCTCTCTGTTGCCCAAGAAGGATGCTTGAGTATTCCCAACGTATATTTAGACGTAAAGCGCCCCGAAGTCGTAGAAATTGCCTATAAAGACGAATACGGTCGTCCCCGGACATTAAAGGCTAATGACCTCTTGGGCCGCTGCATTCAGCACGAGATGGATCACCTTAACGGCGTGGTATTCGTAGACCGTGTAGAAAACTCCTTGACTTTAGCCCAGGAGCTATCTAAGAATGGCTTCTCGTATCAAGCGGTGAAACCAATAGCATAGGGGGGCAGTAGTGTATTTAACTCCAAAAAGCAGTTTATTTCTGGGCGGTTCTTGTGTAAGTGCGATCGCCGCCGTCGGTTCGATTTTTGAACTCGGTTACGGACAACCAGATTTTGGTTTTACAGCCACGGCAATTATCCTGGTATTAAGCATTCCACTTACAGGATTATTTTTCTTTGCCGCAGTTAAGGACGCAAGGGCTAACATGAAATAAGCATCAGGTACATAAAAAAGGTAAAAGGATGAAGGAAAAAGGCAAAATTCATTCTTTTACCTTTTATTTTTGCTCTCCATCTTCCACTGCCCCTAAAGCTTTGAGCGTTACTAACTGCGCTGCGGTTAATCCTGTAACCCCGGTGATATTCATTTTTTCGTAGGGTCGTGGCGATCGCAGTGTTCTTACACACTCACCCGTCGATACATCCCAAAGCTTGATTGTCTCATCTTGGCTACCACTAATTAGGGTTTGCCCATCGGGAGTAAAGGCAACTGACTTTACCCAATTAGCCCCCTGCAAGGTTTTCAGGCACTTGCCATTATAGACATCCCATAATTTTATTGTTTGGTCTTCACTGGCACTAGCTAAAATTTGACCATCGGGACTAAAGGCAACTGACCAGATTCGATTAGTATGTTCTTGCAAGGTTGTGAAGCACTTGCCCATGAAAACATCCCATAACTTCACTGTTTGGTCATCACTGCCACTAGCTAAAGTCTGACCATCTGGGCTGAAAGTAACCGATCTGATCCGATTGCTATGCCCCTCTAAAATATGGAGACATTTCCCCGTATAAATATCCCATAACCTCACTCTTTGGTTTTCACTGCCACTAGCTAAAGTTTGACCATCGGGACTAAAGGCAACCGATCTTACCCAACTGGTATACCCTTTCAAGGTCTGGAGACATTTGCCGGTGTAGATATCCCATAATTTCACCGTTTGGTCGTCACTGCCGCTAGCTAAAATTTGACTACTTGGACTAAAAGCAACCGATCTAATTCGATTGGTATGTTCTTGCAATTTTTTCAAGCATTGTCCCGTCTGAACATCCCATAATTTAATTGTTTGCTTTTCACTGCCGCTAGCTAAAATTTGACCATCAGGACTGAAGGCAATTGACCGTACCCAACTATTATGCCCTTCCATAATTTTGAGGAATTTATCGTTACGGACATCCCATAATTTCACTGTTTGTTTTTCACTGCCGCTAGCTAAAATTTGACCATCGGGACTAAAGGCAACTGACCTTACCCGATTGCTATGCCCTTGCAACGTTGTTAAAGACTTCCCGTCCTGGACATTCCATAACTTCACTGTTTGGTTTTCACTACCACTAGCTAAAGTTTGACCATCGGGACTGAAAGCAACTGACCTTACCCGATTGGTATGCCCCTGGAAGGTTTTCAGACATTTACCATCATTAATATCCCATAATTTCACCGTTTGGTCGTCGCCACCGCTAGCTAAAGTTTGACCATCGGGACTAAAGGCAACCGACCAGACGCGATTGTTATGTCCCTGCAAGGTTTTCAGGCATTTACCATCACGAAGATCCCATAATTTCACCGTTTGGTCGTCACTGCCAGTAGCTAAAATTTCACCATCAGGACTAAAAGCAACTGACCTTACCCAACTGCTATGTCCCTGCAAAATTTTCAGGCATTTACCATCACGAACATCCCATAACTTCACTGTTTGCTTTTCACTGCAACTAGCTAAAGTTTCACCATCGGGACTAAAGGCAACTGACATAATTCGATTGGTATTTTCCTGCAAAGTTATCAGACATTTGCCGATGTGGACATTCCATAACTTCACTGTTTGGTCTTCACTGCCACTAGCTAAAGTTTGACCATCGGGACTAAAGGCAACCGATCTTACCCAATTGCGATGTCCGTGCAAGGTTTTCAGGCATTTACCGTCACGAACATCCCATAATTTCACTGTTTGGTCATCACTGCCACTAGCCAAAGTTTGACCATCGGGACTGAAAGCAACTGATTTTACCCAACTGCTATGTCCAATACAGGTAAACAGTAGCTTTCCATCGTCAACTTGCCACAAGTAAGTTCTGCCATCAGCATCACCCGTAGCCAAAAGTTTTCCATTCGGGCTAAATGCGACTGACGAAATACTAACTAATGTTTCTGCAAAAACGCATTTAGCTAAATCGCTATTGGCAAAATTTACCCGATGCAAATTCACACTTTGTAAATATGCTTGCCAAATAGTCAGATTTGAAAAGTCATAGCCGCTAAAATCAATTTGTAGTTGACAAAGAATATTTAATAGATTTCCACCTGCATATCCTGCTGTTTGGGGAGTTTGTTGCAGGGACAATAAAATTTGATATAGATGATGTTCAATATTTTTAGCATATCTAAAAATAGTTAATAATCGATCTATTATTGGTTTAATAATCAGGGCAATCTGAGTGTTTCTAATATAATCTTTGGCCGTTGCTTCCATTAAAGCATGGCTGATAAATAGTCTAATATTACGAGTGCTAATTTCGTCATAAACCTGTTCAATCAGTTGGTCGGTGATGTATTCCATGACCACAGATTGGAGGGTGAAAAGTGCTGTTCTTTGTTCAATTAGCGATCGCCTCCGTAGAGATTCTAGCGCTTCCATCACTTCCCTTTTGGTCAAGGGACGCACAATATCATTGAGCAATTCGTCTAGAGAAACTAACTCGCGCTTGATTGCTAGCCAATAAATTATTTCTTTTTCGATCTCTGACAACCGCTCAAATTGCTGGTCTAGTAAATTTCGGGTGTCGCCAAAAATTATCTCTCCTTCAGCTAGAAAAGCAGCGATATCACCACCAAATAACTCCCGAATTGGTTC
The DNA here is from genome assembly GCF_036917375.1 of Nostoc sp. Taxonomy (GTDB): domain Bacteria; phylum Cyanobacteriota; class Cyanobacteriia; order Cyanobacteriales; family Nostocaceae; genus Nostoc. The sequence goes on along the minus strand of NZ_JBALDN010000046.1, from coordinate 48,307 downwards.
AGAAACTAGCTTTAACGCCAAAGGATTGCCGGAATACTTCTCAACTAGCTTGGCCCATTCCTGTTGTGAGCCAAATAACCCTTTATCTTGGAGAATTTCTTGCCCTTCTGTTTCTCCTAAGCCAATTAACGATAATGTTCTGACTGGCGATGCTTCTCCCTCTAAAGGAGCAAATTCTTTTGGTTTTTCACGAGATGTCAGCACCAAACAGCTTTGATGCGGTTCTTCCCCTACCCGACTAAGTAATTGACCATAATCTTCATATTCTTGTTTATATTGTCCGGCGCGATCGCCTGATTGTAAAATTGTCTCTGTATTATCAAATACCACAAGACAACGATGCTCTCGTAAATAATTAATCAGCAGCGTTACTCTAGCATCTACTGTTTCTGGCAAATCTGTTTCCTTGTCATCAGATAAAAATCTAATCAAGTTCTCTAACATCTCTGCAACGGGTGGCGCATTGCGGAGACTTCGCCAAATCAAGTACTCAAAATTTTCCTGAACTTCCTTTGCCAGTTTTACAGATAAAGCAGTTTTGCCGATTCCGCCCATTCCCAATATTGCCACTAGCTGGCAGTTATCCTTAATTAGCCACTGCGTTAACTGAGACAATTCTGCTATCCGTCCCCGAAAAAAGCAGACACCAGGCGCTTCACCCCAATCTTGGCGATTTTGGGTAATGGATTTTTCATTGTGTGAAGACGCTTGATACTCAGATTCTATAACTTGCTGTAACTTAGTGAGCTTACCTGGGCCGCTACCAGTAACATTAAATTTCTTGTAAACTTCGCTCAATCTTTTGCGTACTGCTTCGGCACTGATTGCCAATTTTTTCGCGATCGCATTTGGCGATTGTCCCTGAACAGCATATAAAAATACTTCTATCTCGCTGCTAGACAAGCACCGTTTTTCGGCTAAAGCCAAAAGAACGTTTTCGGGAATGACACTCATACTCACACACAGACACATTACAAACCAATGTTATCTCACATAGTGAGATAACATTACTGCCAATACGTTATCCCCTCAATATTTCGGGATAGACATTTGCTGCTCTTGCTGCTCTGAGAATGCTTTCTTGGGCTTTGTCGTTCTTTTTCTGACAGGGTGCGCGATCGCACGGATGAGTTTAGTGTACCTCACCTAAACAGTGCTGAGTGCTGAGTAACGAGTGCTGAGTTTAGGAGTTAGAAGTTAGGAGTTAAAAATTTATTATTCTCCCCCTGCTCCTCTGCCCCTCTGCTCCCCTGCCCCTCTGCTCCCAACGATAATACACCGACCTACTTAGTTTGTGCAACTGGCTGCACGCGCAAACCCTCTGTCTCATCAACCGTAGGAGTGGCAATCAGCGATTCATTTCCTGTCAGACCTGATGTAATTTCTATTTCAGTACCATAATCTCGCCCAACGGCAACTTTTTGATAATGCACTGTGTGGTCTTGGGTTACAGTTGCTACCTGCGTACCTCCGCCATTAACGACTAAAACACTATCTGGCACAACAAAAGGAGGATTGGTGCGGTTAATGGCAAATTTGACATTGGCATACATCCCAGGCCGCAGCGTCGCGTCCGAATTGTGTACTTCTAATTGTGTCAGCAAAGTGCGAGTAGTTGGATCTATGGCATTGCTAGTACGCACTACTTTACCCGTAAACACTCGTTGGGGTAACTCTCTAACTGTAATTTGTGCTGTTTGTCCAGTTTGAAGTGACTGTGATAAACTCTGGGGAACACTCACATTTACCTTTAGATTGTCATAAGCAGCAATAGTATAAAGGCTGCTATTGCTAGTGTTAGTGTTGCTGTTACTGGTGTTGCCATTACCTGCTGAAATTAAAACACCTGTATTGACATTACGTGCAGTAATCACTCCTGCAAAGGGAGCAGTGACTTTCTTATAAGACTGCAATACGGTATTACGCTGGAAGTTTGCTTGACTTGCGTAGGCGTTAGCTTGTGCTGCTTTGATGTTGGCAGAATCAGAATTAACAGTGTTTTGTGCTGCCTCAACGCTGGCAAGATTAGCTTGATATGTAGCATATTTTGTATCTGCATCTTGTTGAGGTACTGCACCTTGTTTGACAAGAACTTGCCAGCGCTCCCAACTCTGACGTGCTATCAAGAGATTAGCGCGGGCTTGTTTCAAATCAGAAATACTTTTAGCTAAATTAGCACGAGTTTGAGATACATTCGCTTGTGCTTGCACTAACTCTGCCTTCGCTTGCAGAACTTGCTGATCGGTGTCTGGCGAATCAATCTCCGCCAACAACTGACCGGCTCGGACGCGATCGCCAATATCTGCGTACCACCGCCGTAAATACCCAGTACTGCGAGCGTAGATGGTCGTTTGATTCTGGGCTACAACACTACCAGGTAGTTCCACTTTGGTAGCACCAGTAGCGCGACGGGGAGTGATTACATTGACTGAGGGTACAGTGCTTGCTTCTTTGACTGCTGCTTGTAATTCTGACTTTTGGCTTAACCGGGGCAGAATGCCTATTGCCAGTAAGCTACCAAAAAAAACAGCACCAATTACAGCCCAACCAATTCCACCGATGCCGCGTTTTTGTTTTCTAGAAGTCGTTTGTTGTTCAGAATCAGGAGATGGACGATGTTGAGAATCCATAGGTAAACTGTCCTGTATTATCTTAATTTGCAGAAATCTAGCAGCTAGAGTCATTACCATTATTTGACTTCTTGCAGAAGTTCCATTCGTCGGGTAAGGGGTAAAGGGGAAAGCAGCTTAGAGGATGTTTTAAAAGTGGTTGGCTGTAATTTTAGGCACTTGTTGATCCCCCCAACCCCCCTTAAAAAGGGGGGCAAACTTTCTCAAAGTCCCCCTTTTTAAGGGGGATTTAGGGGGATCTAAAACGTTTTTATACCGACCATAGGACGTTTAAAACATCTTCTTAGAAAAAACTCTTTTCCTTTAACCTTTTCCCTTTCCCCTACGGTGTACACACAAGTTTCTGACTTGCACCTTTGTTGCATCGACTTGCAAAAATTAATCTACCCTACGTTACGTAGTAACTTTAAAAGATTTATGTGTACACCGTAGCTCCTAAAATATGTCTAAGACTTGCCTTGAGATGATGACAACGAGTAGGCTGTCTTTGAATCGGAGAAATTTAAATCATCATCATCTTCATCAATAGGACGAGGTTGTTGACGCCGCATAATGCTGTATACAACAGGTACAAAGATCAGAGTCGCGACTGTTGCAGCTGACAAACCGCCAATTACAGCGCGACCCAAGGGCGCATTCTGTTCACCACCTTCACCAAGACCAAGAGACATTGGCACCATCCCAATCAGCATGGCTAAGGCAGTCATCAACACCGGACGCAACCTTGTGTAGCCTGCCGCTAGGGCTGCTTTATAGGCATTTTCCCCTTCTACACGTTGCTCATTCGCAAAAGTAATCATGAGAATACTGTTCGATGTTGCTACACCTATACTCATAATTGCACCCATTAACGAAGGGACGCTCAGGGTGGTACGGGTGACAAACAGCATCCAAACGATCCCTGCTAAGGCACTTGGCAACGCCATCATAATAATCAGGGGATCGAGCCAAGATTGGAAGTTCACCACCATTAAGCAGTAAACCAACACAATTGCAAACACAAGTCCTAAACCAAGTCCCAGAAAGGAAGAGTTCATCGTTTGCACTTGCCCACGGATATTAATCTGACTTCCCTTAGGCAATTTTTTCTGATAATCAGCGATGATTCGATTCACATCGCTGGCCACTCCCCCCAGGTCGCGACCAGAGGCGTTAGCGTAGATATCGAAAACTGGCTGAATGTTGTAGTGATTCACAACTTGCATCACTGTGTCGCGTTTGACACTAGCCAAATTACCTAAAAGTTGGGGTGCAGTTTGACCGTTGCCAACTGGCGTATTTTTCAGGCTGTCAATAGAATCAATTTTATACTGAGGAACTTGTACAGCCAGGGTGTAACTCACGCCTTTTTTGGGATCGAGCCATTGGTTGATTGCAGCTTGACCGCTTGAACTTAAGGAAGTGAGGACGCTATTAGCAACATCACGCTGGGTCATACCCAATTGTTGAGCCTCGGTGCGATCGACATCAAGACGTAATTTGGGAGCATCGACAACTTGCTGGAGATGTACATCTACAGCCCCAGGAATGCGTGTCATTCGGGCGGCGATTTGTTGGGCAATTTCAAAGTTGGCTTTTGAGTTTTTCAGAGGGCCAGATATTTGCACGTCAACAGCAGCAGGCAAACCGAAATTGAGAATTTGAGTCACAATATCAGCTGGCTCAAAAAAGAAGGTGTAGCTGGGAAATGTCGCTTTCAATTTCTGGCGGAGTTCCTTGATGTAAGAAAAAGTTTCACCAGATTCTTTTAAGGACACAAGAATATCAGCATCAGCCTGTCCAATTGTCGCGCCGTTGTAGCCATAAGTAAGGTTAATGCCACTGGTGGGTAAGCCGATGTTATCCAAAATCAGAGAGAGATTCTCTTTCGGTACAGTCTGGCGGATAACGCCTTCGACTTCGCTGACAATTCTTTCTGTCTCTTCCAAACGAGTACCAGGTAAGGCTCGAACATGGAGGCTAAACTGACCACCATCGACTTCCGGGAAAAAGTCTTGACCGACGAACGGCAACAAAACTCCGGCACTGACGATAAAAGCACCAAACAGCACAAAGACTATGCGGCGGTGACTTAATGCTGAGGTCAGGACGTTGTAGTACCAACTGCGAAATTTATCAAATTGTCGGTTAAACTTTTCGTGTAGCCGCCATATCCAATCTTTCTTCACAGATTTGGCAGTTGTCGTTGTTGCTTCTGACTTTTGGCGATCGCCGTGACCATTATTGTTTTGGACTGGCGAATCAGTGTGGCGATCGCGATTATCATGGATTTCGACTAATGAAGAATGGCTGTGGCGATCGCCGCGACCATTATTGTTTTGAACTGGTGAATCTATATAATGGCTGTTGTTACCGTTATTATTTTGAACTGGTGAATCTAGATGATGGTTGTTATTACCATTATGCTCCTCGTTTTCTCTATGCCAGTCTACTTCGGATGGTAAAAGATAACTTGCCATTGTCGGTACTACAGTCCGAGATAGCACATAAGAAGCAAGCATCCCAAATACTACCGCCATCGCTAGGGGGACAAATAGGTACTTTGCCACTCCACTGAGAAACACGACCGGCACAAAGACAATACAAATACATAATGTTGCTACAAGTGCTGGTGTGGCGATTTGCTGCGCCCCATCCAAGATTGCTCGCTTGATGGGTTTACCTTGTCCGAGATTTCGGTGGATATTTTCAATTTCTACGGTGGCATCATCTACGAGAATACCAACAGCTAAGGACAATCCACCTAAGGTCATGATGTTGAAAGTTTGTCCCAAGCGACTCATCACAATAATTGAAACTAGCATCGAGAGGGGAATCGATACGGCTACAATTACGGTGCTGCGCCAACTTCCCAAAAAAATCAAAATCATCAGCGCGGTGAGACAGGCTGCAATCAATCCTTCTTTGAGAACGCCTTGAATCGAAGCTTTCACAAATATAGATTGATCGAACAAAAACGCTAAATTCAGTTCTGGGGGCAAGGTGGATTGGATGCGAGGCAAAGTTTTTTTGACTCGCTCGATCACATCAATCGTTGAGGCGTTGCCACTCTTCAGGATACTAAGTAAGCTCGATCGCCTGCCATTCTGACGTACAATGTTCGATTGCACGCCAAAGCCATCTCTTACCTGGGCGACATCACGAATGGAAATGACAGTACCATTAACTTGCTTAATCGGCAAGTCATTGAGGGCTGCCACCACATCTGGACTATTGTTGATTTGTACGGCGAAGTCGCGATCGCCTATTTTCATATCCCCTGCTGGCAAAACCAGGTTTTGGGCACTGACAGCATTACTCACGTCTTGGGCAGAAATGCCATTAGCCAACATCGCTTGGGGATCGATATCAACCATAATTTGCCGAGGTTTACCACCATAGGGCAGAGGTACACTTGCTCCTTGCACTGTTGCTAATTGGGTGCGGACGAAGTTGGTAGCATAGTCGAAGAGTGCTTCTTCCGGCAAGGTTTTGCTACTGACACTCATTTGGATAATCGGCACGGAAGAAGCGTTGTATTGAATGATGAATGGCGGTGTAATCCCAGGTGGCAAAGGGCGGAGAATTGTTTGGCTGACGGAGGTAATTTGAGCAACTGCGGAGGCGATATTAGCGTTGGGTTGAAAGAAAACCTTTACAACGCTAACACCACTCAAAGATTGAGACTCAATGTGTTCGATGTCACCAACAGTTGTTGTCATAGCGCGTTCGCTAATGGTGACGATTCGCTGTGCCATTTCCTCAGATGTGGTTCCCGTGTAAGTCCAAACTACGCTGACAACCGGAATGTTAATTGCAGGAAAAATATCAACTGGTGTACCAAATATCGTCACTACACCCAGGATCGCAATCATCAAAGCGGCGATCGCAAATGTATACGGAAGACGTAAAGCAATTTTGACGATCCACATAGTTAGTTAGGATACTTCAAAAGTTTTTTGTGTTAAAGCTGTTCTACTCATTGCTAATTGCTCATTGCTAATTGCTCATTACTCAGCACTCCTTATTGAGGTTGGCGTTTGAGCTAATTGCAGTTGTTCTGTTTGGAGTTGCTCAACTAACCATTCAATTTCTGATTTGATGACTTCAACTGCCCGCTTTTGCACTTTCGCTTGGTATAAATCATCAGTAACTTCCAGTGCTTTTTTCTCTGCAAGGCGTAACTTACATGACGTTAATCGATGTTCAATTAACTGCACTCGTTCTTTGGGTAATAAATGGCTAAAGAAAAAAAATTTGATTAGAAATCGCGATCGCGCATTTACCCAGCTTTCATGAGGATATGCCAACATCTCTTGATACCAAGTGTTTTTGCCGAGGGGTGTAATCTCATATACCTTTGCACAATGTCCACCTTCTTCTCCTTGTTCTGCACATAAAATCACTTCACCTTGTTCTTCCATGCGCTTCAGCAGAGGATAAATCGCGCCATAGTTGACACAAATACTGCAACTCATAAACATCTCTAGTTGCTGTTTGAGTCGATAACCGTTTAATGGTTCTCGCTGTAATAGACCTAATACTGCCAACTTCAGCATTTTGATATATCAATCTGATATGTCGATCAACAATATCAAATTGAGCTTTTTTAGCCAAGTACCCAAGGTTCAATTGTCAGCATTCTCTGTCATGCCGCAGGATGCTAGCTGGATAAATTATCTGTGGGGTAGGAGCAAGTGAGACGCCATAGGTGTCAACTTAAGCTGGAAATAGCTTATCTGTTGGCTTCCATGCCCGCCCGTCAATAAATTTTCGGGCTAATAGCTTAAGTCTACTGAAGTAGACTGGAGATTTTTGGCAATCTTTTAGTCATCTGAAGATGATTTTAGCTATGAGACGGGAATTTCAATTTCCGGCAGACGAGCGGTTTCACGTTAAGTTGACACCAATGGTGAGACGCCCGCCTCACAATAGGTAGTTGAGTATTTTTTTTGAAAGTCCTTTAGTGCCAAAAGTGAGGATTCATTGGGGGATTTCAGCAGGATTTGTAGTATCTTATGCTATTTAAATAATTTTCTCTACAGTTTACCTTGACCTAAGTAACTAAGTTACCTTATAGTGAGTTTAACAGCAAAAACCACGGTATCTTAGTAAGGTTACGGGTGAATTAAAGAAACTTAGTGAGTAAAAGAGAAAGGCAAAGGCTGGAATTGCAAATTCTGAAAAAGGCAAGTATACAAATTGCCTGTAGGAATTTCAAGGGTTCAATGTGCGTAGTACGCCTTCTATGCAATTACGCGCATTGAGCGCCTAATTTTTGATATCCAGATTGCCCTGGAAATTCATCAAAGAGCTTAATTTTTCATAATCTGCAAATATCAAGACCACCTTTATTGGTATTCCCACTCCACTCAGGAGTAGGACTTTTGTGTACCTCGAATTGGTGGGAGCAAAGCTGTGGGAAATTCGCTGTTTATTTAGTGTGGTCAGGGGAGCGCGAACTGCTACCTAGATTCAACTTTCAAAACAGGAAAAAAACTATGAAACCCAGTCTCAAAGATAACGATAATCTGTTGTTCAGATGGTTTTGTATAGGACTCAAATATTTTCTGCTGGCACTGCTGGGCCTGGGAATAGCCTTTGTTGTGTCTCACACTTTTGGGGCAAAGGCGATAGTTGGGATGCTTTTATCGGCAAGTCTACGGTCATGGGTTGCCAAGATAGCGATTTTCCTAGTCTGTCTATTTGCGATCGCTATGATGTTCGAGTCTTGGGGTTAAAGCTCATAGTGACCATAAATAGCCTTTGGCTGAGTGAAGTCAGCTAAAGGCTTCGTAACTTTTTACTTGGAGATCGTATCATGTCTAACAACAACGGCTCTGGAGTAGAAACATTTTCGCCACTTTTAGTAATCTTAAAGGTGAGTTGCAGAATACAGCATACTTCAAGTTACTGAAGCACACAACGATTCATTTCAAAGCCAGGTATAAAGCCTGTTTTACTTCTGACTCCTGAATTCTGTTAGCGGATAGCTAGGGTTTAGCCCATTCTGAATTCTGCTGTAATTTCCTTCTAAAATAGAAGAATGCTGTCAACTCCCACTCAACTATTGCGACTGTCTCAAGGACAACTTAACTTACTAGAAGCTTGTCCGCGTAAATTTCAACATACCTATCTCGAAAAACTTAATTCTCCTTCAAATCCAGAACAAGAAGAACGGCTAACTTTGGGTAGTCGTTTTCACTTGCTAATGCAACAGCGAGAAATGGGTTTGCCGATTGATAGTTTTCTGGAAGCAGATGCTCAACTGCAAAGCTGGATGCTAGGTTTTGCTGATGCGGCTCCAGAAATTTTAACGCCTGCATCTGATAATCAAACTTTCCGTGAAAGCGAACACTACCGCACCTTGCAAGTTCAGGATTATTTGCTCACGGTTATCTATGATTTATTGATTGCAGATAACCAACAAGCGCAAATTCTCGACTGGAAAACTTATCCTAAACCACCCAATAAACGCAAGTTAGAATCAAACTGGCAAACACGGCTTTATCTATATGTATTGGCAGAAACTAGCGACTATTTGCCAGAAAAGATTTCCATGACTTATTGGTTTGTCCAATCTGAAGGCAAACCCCAAAATATTAAATTTAATTACAGTACTGCTCAACACGCACAAACAGGAAAGAAACTTAATCAACTATTAAGTCAGTTAACTAATTGGTTGGAAAATTACCAAAAGAACCAGCAGTTTCCCCAAGTGGTGGAGGGTAGCAAAACCTGTGATTATTGTCAGTTTGCCAAACGGTGCGATCGCATCCAATCTACTGAAGAAGCAGTGAAAGACTCATTGCCAAATTTTGACAGTATTCAAGAAGTCTCACTTTGATTTGATCCGCAGGATTGTGTTGCTAAAACAGATTCCTTATACCTGTAGACTGTTGCATAAAATCAAAAAGTAGTGTAAATTCCTTTTTCTAAATCTAAAGCATTTGCAAGCATTTTTATTAAAAGAGCTAGATTCGGTAAATACTCTTTTTTTCATTTATGAAAATAAATCACAACTTCTAAATTTATGTCAACTTTTGATGAAACTGAAGCAATTTATGTACGCGAATTAGGAATTGACGACATTGCTCTCGTTTACCACTTGGGAGAAGGGTTATTTACGAGCGATTTATATCCTTATTTATACCGTACCTGGGATGAATGGGAAGTGATTGGACTTTATAACACCGATCCAGAATACTGTCTTGTGGCTGAAATAGATGGGGAATTAGCAGGATTCGTTTTGGGAACTATCATCACCAAAGCATCCTGGACTTATGGATATATTTTATGGCTGGGAGTTAGTCCCAAATATCAGCGTCGGGGAGTTGCAGACAAGTTGGTTGATAAAGTCGTTGCCCGGATGATTGAAGATGGAGCGCGGTTTATGCTGGTAGATACTGACCCCACCAATACTTCAGCATTAAAGTTTTTTAATCGCAAAGGTTTTGGTAATATCCGCCAGCATATTTTTTTGTCGATGAATTTAAGCAAGCACGAATATTATGGCAGATTAATTGATTACGAACACCAAAAAGCTGAAAGAGCCGGTTACAAGCGATCGCGTCCAGCAATTCGTGCCCGTAAACCTGATAGTGTAGCGAATGAAGTCATTCTCAATCCTCTAGTAAATGAATCTCAAATAACTGAGGATCAATCCCCAATCTAAAAAAAGTTAGGAGTAGCCCTTTCAATTTGGGTAAAATTTTTGGACAATAATTCCTCTTTTCTCCGTGTTCTCTGCGTAGCTGTAGTTAAAAATAAATTACTTTTAAACCGTAGACGCACAGAGAACGCAGAGAGAAAAGCATGATGGCGATCGTTAATTTTGAATTTAGAGCAAAGTGGCGTGACTTATGTGTATAGAATTTGGGCGGGAAATCTGCGGCAATCTTGATATTGCAGAATCGCGGGAGTGGTTAGTTACTAACGGTATTGGTGGTTACGCCTCTGGGACTGTGGCTGGTTTATTGACTCGCCGCTATCACGGATTATTGGTAGCAGCATTAAAACCACCTTTGGGTCGCACCTTAATGCTGGCAAAACTAGATGAAACTGTATTGTATGGCGTTAGCGCAGCTCCTCAGCATGAGGCTCGCTCTTATTCTCTAGACACCAACCGTTGGGCAGATGGTATTGTCAGTCCGCACGGTTATCAACATATTGAACGTTTTTCTCTGGAAGGTACAATTCCTGTATGGTGTTTTGCTGTTGCTGATGCCTTGTTAGAAAAACGCGTATGGATGCAACAAGGCGCTAATACAACTTATGTCCAGTATACTTTGCGTCGTGCCACTCAACCGCTAAAGTTAACGCTCAAAGCAATAGTCAACTACCGCGATTATCACAGCGACACTCAAAGTAATGGTTGGCAGATGTCTGTTGAGGAGGTAGAACAGGGGATTTGTGTAACTGCTTATCCGGGTGCTGTACCACTATATCTACTGAGTGATTCACCTAAAGGCGATGCCTACGGCGGCAAGCTACGCAGCGTTTCACGTGTTAGTGTCTCTATTGTCCACAATTGGTATCATGGCTTTGACTTGGCAGTTGAACGCTATCGGGGATTGAGAGATAAAGAAGACCACCTCCACGCCGCCACTTTTGAAGTTACACTGAATCCTGGGGAAGCGATCGCCTTTGTAGCCAGTACAGAAAAACAACCAAATCTCAATGGTGAAGCTGCACTAAAGTTACGTCGCGCTCAAGAACAGAAGTTAACGGGATTTTGGAAAACTAATCGACCCCTGAAAACTAAGGAATCACCTAGCTGGATCGACCACCTAGTACTAGCTGCTGACCAGTTTATTGTCGATCGCTCATTGCCAGAAGACCCCTACGGTAGAACCATTATCGCTGGTTATCACTGGTTTAGCGACTGGGGACGCGACACGATGATTAGTCTACCTGGTTTGACAATTTCCACTGGTCGTCCAGAGGTAGCACGCTCAATTCTTCGCACCTTTGCCAGATACGTAGACCAAGGAATGCTGCCTAATCGCTTTCCCGATGCAGGTGAGCAACCAGAATATAATACAGTCGATGCCACTCTCTGGTACTTTGAAGCAGTCCGCGCCTACTACAGCGCTACAGATGATGATACTTTGCTTGGTGAACTCTTTCCCATACTTGCAGACATCATTGATTGGCACTGTCGCGGTACACGCTACAACATCCATCTCGATGCAGCCGATGGCTTACTTTATGCAGGCGTTGCAGGCGTACAACTTACCTGGATGGATGCCAAAGTTGACGATTGGGTAGTTACGCCCCGAATTGGCAAACCGATTGAAGTTAACGCCCTCTGGTACAATGCTTTACGGACAATGGCAAAGTTTGCCCGTCAGCTTGGTAAACCACACCAAGAATATGAAGCAATGGCAGAGCGGGCAAAGTATAGATTTTCTCGCTTCTGGAATGACGAGATAGGTTATTGCTATGACGTTTTAGACAGTCCTGATGGTGATGATGCGGCGTTACGTCCTAACCAAATATTTGCTGTATCTTTACCAGAAAGTCCGCTTACAGCTGCCCAGCAGAGGGGTGTAGTGGAAGCTTGCGGGCGAATGTTGCTGACTTCTCATGGGTTGCGATCGCTTGCCCCCAATCATCCTCAATTCCAGGGTAAATACGGGGGCAATCAGTATCAACGTGATGGAGCTTACCACCAGGGAACCGTTTGGGGTTGGTTGTTGGGGCCGTTCGTCTTAGCACACCTGCGTGTCTACAAAAATCCCGAACAGGCTCGTCAATTTTTGGAACCAATGGCTAATCATTTGACTGCACACGGTGTTGGCAGTCTCAGCGAAATTTTTGATGGTGATGCTCCGATGACTCCACGGGGATGTATTGCCCAAGCGTGGACAGTGGCAGAGGTTTTGCGTGCTTGGTTGGCAACAACGAGTTGATACGCCGAACTATGCTCTATCTACAAAGCTGATTTTGTCAAGAATTTTTAAGAAATTAACATCCTTCAGAAAAGGAAAGACGTAATGCTGAAGTAATCCTCAAAAGTTTATAGACACGCCCTAGTGTTAGGAGGAAATTATGCCGTCAGGAATGATGATCGAAGGCAAATGGACAACCGATGGGAATAAATCAGATCCCAGCGGTAAGTTCAAGGAAACGCCGACAACGTTTCGCGATCGCATAACAGCCGATGGTTCTAGTGGGTTTAAGGCAGAAGCAGGACGCTATCACCTCTACATTTCCTTAGCCTGTCCGTGGGCGCATCGCACCTTAATTATGCGAGAACTCAAAGGTTTGAATGATGCCATCTCAGTCTCTATCGTCGATCCGATTATGAGCGACAAGGGATGGATGTTTTCTGAAGCACCGGGAGCTATTCCTGACTGGGTGAATCATACTCAATATTTACAAGAGATTTATCTGAAAGCCGATCCTAAATACACAGGACGAGTCACTGTTCCGGTGTTGTGGGATAAGCAAACTCAAACAATCATCAATAACGAATCTCGCGAAATCATGCGGATGTTTGATGTAGAGTTTGGGGAATTGGCAACACAAAAAATAGACTTATACCCACGCGACCTACAGTATAAAATTGATGAAACGATTGATGCAATTTATCTACCAATCAATGTTGGTGTATATCGCGCTGGTTTTGCGACTTCACAAGCAGCCTACGAAGATGCGGTAACTGAACTCTTCGAGAGTTTAGATCGATGGGAAGCTATTCTGAACGAGCAGCGATATTTATGTGGCAATCAACTCACCGAAGCCGATATTTGTATGTTTGTCACTCTGTATCGCTTCGATTCAGTGTATTACGGTCACTTTAAGTGCAATTTGCGGCGAATTATCGACTATCCAAATCTCTGGAATTATTTACTAGACCTATATCAGCGTCCTGAGTTCAAAGCGACTTGCAATCTAGACTATACCAAGCGCAGCTATTACATGAGTATGACTGATATTAATCCAAATCGAATTGTCCCTAAGGGGCCGATCGTTGATTTTGACCAACAGCACGATCGCGTAGGCGTAGCCCGTCGTAGACATCGCTTCACTAAAACGTCTCCTAGAGAAGTTATCGCTCCCTATTCATAGAAAAGAAATTGCACAATCTAACTGGAGTAACACCATGAGCCTTGTATCAGGTATCCACCATGTTGCAGTGGTGACAGCAGATATCGACCGCTTTATCGACTTCTATACTGATGTATTCGAGATGCCAGTAATCTTCCAAGAAACGACCCCAGCCTTTCGTCACGCACTTCTGCTAGCTGGATCGCAGAGCGTGCTTCACGCAGCAGAGATGCCTAATAATATTCATAGTTCTGGATTGCCGGATATGTTTGGACGAGGACACATCGACCACTTAGCTTTGAATGCCCCAACAGAATCAGCATTTCAGATTATCCGCCGCAAACTGATAGATCGAGGTGTGAGTGATGGCGCGATCGCCGACCTTGGCCCAGTACTTAATTTATCATTTTCCGATCCTGATGGTATGCATATTGAAGTTTGCCTGATCGTCGATGCTTCACTCCAGGGTTTTCACCAACCGCGGCCATATTTAGAGACTATCAACCAATAGGTTGAAGTTAGCGTTAGCCCCCTTCGCTGTTTGTGGTTAATTAATAGTGTCGATTTCGTCTGCTTATTTTTAACTTGCGATCGCATTCAGAGAAAATAATCATGATTTATCATAATTTTGCTCGCAGCCAATTGTTTTGCCCAATATAAAGGGTTTTCCTATGACTGAAATTGAAATTTACAGTGCTGCTTTAGGAGGAAAAATATGACAGCACATATCCTTTTGATGGAAGATGAAGTCAAACTGGCGCGATTTGTCGAATTAGAACTTAATAGCGAAAGATACCGAGTAGGTGTTGCCCATGATGGCATCGCAGGCTTGACTCTGGCGCAAGACTCCTCCCAGATTTAGCAATTCTGGATTGGATGCTTCTAGGGTTGACGGGTTTGGAAACTTGCCGGCGTTTGCGAACAACAGGTAGTACCAGTGATTTTGTTGACAGCAAAAGATGAAGTGAGCGATACCTACGCCTCGCTGCATTAGATGCAGGAGCCGATGATTATGTAGTTAAGCCCTTCAGCATTGAGGAACTATTAGCTAGAATTCGCGCTCATCTCCGGCGCACGCAAGAAACAGACGAGGATTTGTTGCAATTTGAAGATTTAAGCTTAAATAAGCGCACTCGCGAAGTATTTCGGGGAAAAATGAAGCATTCAGTTAACAGCAAAAGAATTTGACTTATTAAAATATCTCCTTTCACATCCCCGTCAAGTATTTACTAGAGATCAAATTTTAGAGAAAGTTTGGGGTTACGATTTCATGGGTAATTCTAATATTATTGAAGTATATATTCGTTATTTGCGACTCAAGTTAGAAGAAAATAATGAAAGACGTTTGATTCATACAGTCCGTGGTGTAGGCTATGTATTACGGGAGTAATCGTAATGACTTGGTAATTTCGAGAAAAGCAACATATTCAAGATAAAAGAGAATTATGAAGAAAAAATGGGCTGTTAAACGACTGACAGTAAATCTCACAACCGAGGAAATGAAGAAACTTGAACAATACTGTACTCTTACAGGAAGACCAGCAACAGATGTAATTCGAGAATTGCTTCGAAGTCTTGAGGTTGACAATGCTGAAAACTCTGAGATAGGAACAGCAGACTCAAAAATCACTGTTGGCAGTTCGTCAAAATCACACTAATTATCGACTCGAATATAGCGTTTCCTTATTAGAATCAGCTACAGCTTAACCTCACCCCCAACCCCTCTTTTCACTAAGGAGAGGGATTGGGGGTGAGGTTTTGATATGTACTTTATGCACCTGAGAACTTCTATATCCCGCCAAATTAACGCCTTTACGCCTTTTGCCTTTGCTATGTCTTAACAAGCATCGATTATGGGCATCATAATCCCAGTCCGAATACATCAGCTAGCAGCCAGAAAACTATTTGGCAGCAAGTTTTGCATTTACAAATATAGTTTCAACCGATGGTATATAGTTTTAGACCTTATCTCTTTGTTTCTCGATATAGTTTGTACGCTGTATTTCTTTTGGGATGCGTACAGATTCAATTGGGAGTAATCTGTAGCGTAGGTATTTGGATATTATCAGAAGCTAAATTACAAGCAGCCCAAGCACATCAGACCTGGAAATCACCTTTAGGATTGACTGAGCAAGTCACCACAGTAAATCCTGAGCCAGCAGAGCAATACTCAAAACCACTCCCCTATCGATTAAAACCAACACCTATTTTGCTGGCAGCACCCGAAAACTTCAATCCTGATTTGCGATTACCACCATCGCTACCCGAACCACCACAGAATTCTAGCCCACCACCGCTACCCGAAACACCGCAGCAGAATTCTAGCCCACCACCGCTACCAGAACCACCGCAGCAGAATTCTAGTCCACCAACAACTTCCACCAAACCAAAAACGCCGGATGTAGTTTTGGAACGTATTGATACAGACTATCACTATGAGGCAGACAACTTTGGTCAAACGAATTTTTTCCTAGAACCAACAGTTCAGTTTCGATTGAGAAATGGCAATAAAATATTTTTCAAGACAGGTTTTAACTTCTTTGAGCAACGCGGTGTTGAATCAATTACCAATTTTCCCTTGCAAGTTGGATGGCAAGGAAAAATTGGACAAATCACTTTACAAACAGCAGCTGGAGTCGATGTGTTCAATCGTTTACCCACAGCTATTAATCTCAATGTTAAGGTGGATGCTCCTATTTCGCCGCCGCGAGTTTCGTCATCAGGTCGATTGCTATCGGCAGCAATAATATCAGGTAATTTAGAACAAGGGCCTTATAAATCTAATGCTCGAACTTTAGACAATCAAATTACCGCTTGGCGATTTGGGCCTGATTTATACTGGCAGATTGACCGTAATACCAGCTTATATTCGTCATTGCGTTTGGGTAGTTACAACGATGGTAATTCTGAGGTGCAGTCTTTTAGTAGGTTAGAGCGCAAGTTCGGACAATTTTCTTTGGCAGCTAACTTGTTTACTTGGAGTTACGATCGCGATTTAGAACGCACAAGCGGTTATTTTTCTCCACCAGATTTCTTAGTTTACAACGGTGAGGTAGCTTGGGAGGGAGATATTGCTCAATTCTTACGCTGTCGCCTTGCTGCCAATTTAGGACGACAGCGACTTAAAGGAGAATTTGACAACGCCAATACCTATCAAACGCGCTGTACGGTAAAACTGTCGCCCAGTATAGAAGCAGACTTGGGCTATAGCTTTAGTAATATCCGCAATCAAGAAACCGGTGGAAGCGCCTACGGTGGTAATTCCTTCACAGGACAGTTGCGGGTCAAATTTTAACAAAAAAGAATTCAGGAGTCAGAATTTAGAATGAATACAAAATCAAGCACGCTATATATTTTTGATTTTTTGAAAATTATTAACTTTGACTATCAAAGGATTCTTAATTTTCACTTCTAACTTCTAACTCCTGGATTCTGAATTCTGTTTTTAAAATCAAAAATGGTATAAGGCTGGAGAATGAAAGCACCATTACCTGATAACGAAACACAGCGAATCGAATCTCTTTTGCAGTATAAAGTACTCGACACTCCTTCGGAAACAGCCTTTGACGACCTCACCCGTTTAGCCTCGTATATTTGTGGAACTCCCATTGCCTTAATCAGCTTAATTGATACTAATCGTCAGTGGTTCAAGTCAAAAGTTGGTTTGGATGCCCTACAAACACCCCGCGATTTGGCATTCTGCGCCCATGCTATTGTGCAACCTGAAGTTTTAGTTGTGCCTGATGCCACAGAAGACGAAAGGTTTGCGACAAACCCCCTAGTCACCTCAGATCCGAATATTCGGTTTTATGCTGGTGTACCGCTGACTAATCCGGAAGGATATGCACTAGGAACACTTTGTGTAATCGATCGCGTACCAAGAAACCTCTCTCCAGAACAACTTGAAGCATTACGAATTATTGGTCGCCAGGTAATTAAGCAACTAGAAATGCGCCGCAATTTAGCAAGTTTGGTATTGGCAAGTGATACACGCAAACAGTCTCAGAAAACACGCAAACAATTTTTTCAAAGAATAGCCGGAGGATTTGGGTTAGCATCGGCAATTTTAGTTTTGATTGGCGTGATTTCTTATCAAAACACACACAGGTTGATTGATACGAATAATCAAGTACAAAGAACTCAAGAGAAAATCAATCAACTAGAAGAATTACTGTCTGATATGAAGGATGCTGAGACTGGACAACGCGGTTACATTCTCACTGGACAAGAAAGTTATCTAGAACCTTATCAAGCAGTAATTGGAAACATCGATCGCAAAATTGTAGAACTGAAAGATTTAATCGCAGATCAACCTAACCAACAAAAGCAGTTCGCAACTCTTGAATCTTTGATAGCTGCAAAACTTGCCATACTCAAGCAGACTATATACCTGCGTCAAAATCAAGGATTCGAGGCGGCGTTGCAGGTAATCCAGACAAATCAAGGAAAACATCTCATGGATGATATCCGCAAGCTCGTCCATGAGATAGAAAATCAAGATAGAGGGTTGCTTCAACGGCAGTCACAAGCTGCAAAAGCCACTGCTAACAACACAGTTTTGACACTGGCGATCGCTATTTGTTTAAGTTTTTTGATTCTGGCTATAGTCTACTACTTTATTTACCGTGAAGGAAAAGAGCGGAAATTAACAGAGGAAACACTGAATCAAGAACGCAACTTTATCTCAGCAGTCCTTAATACAACCAGCGCTTTAGTAATAGTTATTGACACGGAAGGGCAAATCCTTCGCTTCAATCAAGCTTGCGAACAAATTACTGGTTACTCATTTGATGAGGTGAAAGGGAGGCATTTCTGGAACCTGTTTCTACTTCCCGAACAGGTAGAGCCGGTTAAAGCAGTTTTTGAGCAGTTGCGATCTGGTGAAGCACCCAAAGAATACGAAAACTATTGGGTAACTAAGGATGGCAGCCGACGGCTCATTTCTTGGACTAACACTACCTTGAAAGACTCTGAGGGGCAGGTTGAATACATTGTTGCTACAGGTATTGACATCAGCGATGTCTTTGAGGAACTTCGCTTGCGCAAACGAACTGAACAGCATTTGAAAGCAGAGTATGTTACAACCCGAATCTTGGCAGAGTCAACCACAATCAATGAAGCCATGCCCCAAATCTTGCAAGGAATCTGCGAAAGTTTGGGATGGGATTTAAGTGAATTTTGGATGGTAGATGGGCGAGCAAATCTACTGTCTTTGCTAAATTCATGGTATAAAATCTCCTTCGAGATGCAAGAGTTTGACATCCTCAGTCGGCAGCTGACATTTGCACCAGGAATTGGGCTTCCTGGCCGTGTCTGGGCTAGTCTTGAACCTGTTTGGATTGCTGATGTCGTTAAAGATCGGAGTTTTATCCGCTCTCAAATCGCTGCCGAAGCACAACTGCACGGAGCTTTCGGTTTTCCGATCTGTAGTGGTAAAAAAATCATCGGTGTGATTACCTGCTTTAGCCATAAAATCCAGCAAGCTGACCCAGATTTGGCAAAAGTCATGAATTTGATTGGCGAGCAAGTAGGGCAGTTTATTGAGCGCAAGCAGGCAGAAGAACAACTCCAACGCCAAAACTTGCGATCGCAACTATTTACTGAAATCACCCTCAAGATTCGTCAGTCTTTGCAAATCAAAGAAATTCTCCAAATCACTGTCACCGAGGTTCAAAAAATTCTCCATAGCGATCGAGTTTTGATTTATCAGCCTTTCGCTGATGGCTCTGGAGCTACCGTGGTTGAGGCAGTAATTTCTGGCTGGCTAGCAATTAAAGAGAAAGAGCTAGTCAATGCTTACTTTCAAGCCGAATACATCCAGCAGTACTATCTACAACAGTACCGTCAACAACCGAATCTAGGGCTTGCTGACTTGAATATAGCTGAAGTCCAAAAAAACCATCTTGAATTACTGCAACAATTTGGAGTCCAGTGTAATTTAGTCATACCCATTCTTGTCAAAGAAGAACTCTGTGGTTTGCTGATTGTCCATCAGTGCGGCAGTTCTCGCCAATGGTCTAGCTTTGAAACTCATCTTTTACGGCAAATAGCTGACCAAGTAGGTATTGCCTTAGCCCAAGCCCAAATGTTAGATGCAGAAACTCAACAACGACGAGAACTCGAAATTGCTCGTCATCAAGCTGAATTAGCTTCTCAAACCAAAAGTGCCTTTTTGGCCAACATGAGCCATGAAATTCGGACTCCCATGAATGCTGTGCTGGGGATGACAAGCTTAATGTTAGAAACTCCCCTAAATTCTGAACAGCGGGATTTTATGGAAACAATTCGCATTAGTGGCGATGCTCTCTTAAGCCTGATCAATGAAATTTTGGATCTGTCCAAACTAGAGGCTGGGGAAATGGCACTAGAAACTCTAGATTTTGACTTATCTACCTGTGTAGAAGAAGTATTGGAATTATTGGCTCCCTCTGCCCATCATAAGGGATTAGAAATTGCAGGATTAATTTACAGTAACGTCCCTACCCACCTCCAAGGCGATGCTGGCCGTCTGCGGCAAATTCTGATGAACCTGATTAGCAATGCAATCAAGTTCACCAGCAAGGGTGAGGTAATATTACGAGCAGAATTGCGATCGCTTTCCTTGACTACAGCCACCATCTATTTTGCGATCGTAGATACCGGTCTTGGCATTACCCCTGAAGATCAATCCAAACTTTTTAAGCCATTTACCCAAGTAGATGCTTCTACCACCCGTAAATATGGCGGCACAGGTTTGGGATTAGCCATCTGCAAACAACTGGTAAGCTTGATGGGAGGAGAAATGGGCGTAGAAAGTCGCTTGGGGGAAGGATCTAAGTTTTGGTTTGAAATAACTCTCGCCAAGCAACTTGACTCTATTTCCTTAGAAGGCGAACGCGAACTTTTGCTCAATCGCCGCTTGTTAGTAGTGGATGATAATGCTACTAATCGCAAAATCATCTACCATCAAGCTACCCGTTGGGGGATGCTGGTGGATCAAGCTGCTTCGACTACTACTGCCCTCAAAGCTATTCAGGAAGCCGCCAAGCAAAAAAAATTCTATGACATAGCTGTGATTGATATGCAGATGCCAGAAATAGATGGCATGACTTTAGGAGAACAAATTAAAGCAAATTCAGCGATCGCTGGGCTACCTTTAATTATGCTTACTTCTACTAATCAACGCGATGAAATCCAACGAGCGCTAAAAATAGGATTTGCGGCTTATTTAGTCAAACCTATTAAGCCGTCCCGACTTCTCGATACCATCATGACTATTTTAGGAACGCAGCCAGAAGAAGAGTCAGAAGTCAGAATTCAAGACTTAAAACTGAAAAATTCTGAAAACAACCGCAACTATTATTGTGACTCCTCTAAACTTAGAATTCTCTTAGCTGAAGATAATTTGGTGAATCAGAAAGTCGCTTTGAAGCAACTCAAAAGCCTGGGTTATAGCGCTGATGTTGCTGGTAATGGGAAAGAAGTTTTGCAGCTATTAGAAAAAATTCCCTACGATTTAATTCTGATGGATTGCCAAATGCCAGTTCTCGATGGTTTAGAAACCACAAAAGAAATTCATCGTTGGCAAGAAAGCTACTTTGCTAGTGGTTATCGTCCGGTGGTAATTGCAATGACAGCTAATGCCATGAAAGAAGACCAGCAAATGTGTCTAGATGCCGGAATGGATGACTATTTGAGCAAGCCAGTAATAAAAGAAAAATTGGCGGCAGCACTAGAGCGTTGGGGAAATGCGATCTTCGAGGCAAAAGAAACAACTGCCACAGAGCAAACAGTTTCTACAACAGATGTCGGTGCAGTTAACCTCCCAATTGATTGGGAACGCTTACACCAACTATCGGAAAACAACCCAGAATTTGAATTGGAACTACTGCAAATATTTGTTGAGGATATTCAAGCTCGTCTAGAGTTAATTAAAATAGCGATCGCAGCTCATGACTTTGAGCAAATAATATACCAAGGTCATCAAATTAAAGGTTCTAGTGCCAATATGGGAGTTACAACCATGCATCTAGCAGCCGAAAAACTAGAACAACTAGCTTATAAGCAAGAGCGTCGAGGTTCTAGTAACTTAATCGTAGAGTTAGAAGACTTTATTAAACGCATCCAAGAGTTTTTGAACTATAAAGATAGTAACGCCACAACCTGAAATAATAATATTTATTAATCAATTCACGGGATAAACACTTATTTTACATTTCTCATTACTAATTTCCTATTTTACAGATAGAAATTTTAACCGATTGGGAATAATAACAAAGTATATTCGGTGAGTTAGCTGCATCATAAGCTAAGAAGTTTTAGCTTAAATGTCAGTTAAATACATCATCTATTATTCCCAATTGATTCCCAAAAAGTGAGGTTTTCCTAATGAGTCAGATGAGTAGAGACGATGTACGAGAAAGACTTGGTAATATCGATCAGATCCGCGATATTATTCTTGGAACACAGCTAAGAGAATACGAAAATCGATTTAGCAAGCTGGAGTCAGATATATCTCTCCTACAACAACAGACACGATTGCATGTTGAGCAACTCAAGTCCAACTTTTCGGCCGAACTAAAAGCAGGATTTGAATCGCTGGATAAAAAGCTGAAATCACTGAACCTCGCAACTCAAGAAGAAACTCTTGACTTACGGCAACAGGTTGATAGACTTAATAAAAAGTTCTCTAGCAGCGTTCAGTCACTTGATGAAACCTTAGATAGCCAAACTACCTCGATTCGAGATGAAATCTTTCAAACTAAAGTCCAATTACAAGATGATGTTACGGCATTACGGGATCTGATTTTAGAAGAAATAGATCGGCGCTTCTCACAGCTGACAGACACGAAAGTTTCTAAAGACGATATGGCTGAAACTTTGTTTGCCTTGGGAATGCGTCTGAAAGAAACTGAATTTATTCCTAAATTGCGAGAAGCAGCCAATGAACGCAGCGATGAATATACTGCTGTACCGCTTCTAGAAACTACAAAGTTATCAAAAGTAAATGTTAACTCACTCTAACAGTACAGCAGAATCACATTCATAATCAAGTCAGAAAGTCAAGAGAGATGAAGGAGATAATGACTCCAAACTCCAAACTCACAATCCCTAACTCAGCACTCTAAAAAGGATAACTCAGGTGGAAAATTCGATTTCTCAATCTGTTGAGTTGAAGTCAGAAACAGCTGTGCAGCTTGACAATTTGCTGCATTTGCTTATCGATCTCAAAATTATCGAATCCCCTGAGCAACCTCCTTTATTACCATCAGAAACTGATAATAGTAATGAGTATATTCCAGAAGAAATTGAATTACTGCAACTTCCTTCAGTGACATTAGAAGTATGTGAAGCTTATTTAGAGTCGGATTTTAATTTTCCTCAAGATATATCTAATTACTCGCAAACTACTCAAGGAAAATTAGAAGAATCTATTGAAATATTTACAGAATTTGAAGAAAAATTAGACAACTCAGAAGATGCATTGCAAAAATTACGGGAGATATTAGTCGGATATGAACTAACAGAAATAAACAATATTACAGATAAGTTGGAACAAAATTTAACAAAAATAGAGCATCAAATTTATGACCCTAAAGAGCTAATAAATCTACTACTACCGTGGATTTCTGAACTTTTAAGGCTGAAGATTACAGAGTCGAGAGAGGAAATTGTCCAAATAATCGCTCCGATCATTGATGAAACTATCCGCAGTCGCACTGAACAGGATAAAGTTAGCATGAGTACAGCGATCGCACCTGTAATTCCTCTAGCTATTTCCCAGCAAATTATTATAGCTCCAGAAGAAGTTTCAGATGCGATCGCTCCGGCAATGGGACGAGCCATAAAAAAGCAAATTGAAATTGAGCAGAATATTGTGGTGGATGCACTCTACCCAATTATTGGTAGTACCATAGCCAAATATATGGCAGAGACAATCCGTGCCATTAATCGACAAGTTGAAGAAACCCTTAGTGTTGAAGGCGTTAAACGTAAAATTCGTGCCAAGCTACAGGGAGTTTCGGAAGCAGAATTAATTCTTAAAGAAGCTCTGCCATTTAAAATTCAAGCCATTTTCTTGATTCATAAAACATCTGGTTTAGTTATCTCAGATATTCAGCACTCTCATGTAGAGCAGCTAGAGGCTGAAATGGTAGCAGGAATGCTGACAGCAATTCGTAGCTTTGCCAATGATTGCATCAATCAATCTGGAAGCATAACAGAATTAGATGCAATTGAATATGGAACATCCAAAATAATTTTAGAAGTTGCAGGATACTGTTATTTAGCGATTGTTGTACAAGGAGAACCAAGCAAAAACTTTATTTGGAAAATGCGGCAAACATTCAGCAGAATTATTAAAAATTATGGTAATATAATTGAAAAATTTGACGGCGACCCAGATTTAATTCCTCTTAAAATTCATACACTTTTAGAAGAGTTAAAAAATTCAGGTATTCAGGATAAAAAGAAAGCGAAAATCTCGGTACTACAGCTATTAGCCTTAACAGTTATCGGTACCATTTTCATTCCTTGGGGTATTTGGCAGTACCGTAGTGGAGTTATACATTCCATTGAAAATCAAACTTCGTTGGCTTTAACTTCTGTTCCAGAACTAGCCGTATATCGGCTCACTGTACAAGTAGAACACAACAAAATAAAACTAACAGGACGATTACCTAATCAACTTCTTCGCCAGAAAGCCGAGCAAACTGTCAAAATCACCTCTCCTAATTGGTTGATTGACAATCAAATTTTATTAGTAGAAGTACCAGCAGATCCCGTATTAGCTGCTGCTGAAGTCAAACGAGTCACAGCAGTTTTAAATCAAAGTAACGATATAGCAATTTCCGCTCAATATATCACTGGTAAAGTAGCTGTTGAAGGAACTGTCAACCAAATTACAGATGCTCAGATTATTGCAAATGCATTTGCACAAATTCCCGGTGTCAAATCTGTCTCTAGTGCGGTGCGAGTAGAACCCCCACAGATTGAAGTTCGATTTTACTTTCAACCCGACTCAGCGAGTTTAATGAAAGCAGATATAGCACACAAGATTCAACAGGTTAAGTTTTTCCTTAATCAGCACCCAAATAAGCATTTAAAAATCATTGGTTATAGTGACCATACTGGCGCGAACAAATCTCCAAAATTGGCACTGGCGCGAGCAATGGCTGTACAACAAGCACTGATTAAATTAGGCATCGAGCCATATCGCCTACAGGTCATTGGTAGGACAAATTTACCACCAGGAATTGATGTAACTCAACCCTTATGGTTAAGCCGCTGTGTCGCTCTAGAAGCGATAAACAAGGAATTTTAAATTTATAGTAGTTATGATTTTGATAAAATATTCTCTACTTTCCTTCAACTATGTCTACAATCTCTAAAAAAATATGCTTATTTGGTGATTTTGGTGTTGGTAAAACTAGTCTAATTCGCCAATTTGTAGAGTGTCAGTTTAGTGATGAATACCTTTCAACTGTAGGAGTAAAAATCTCTCGTAAATTGGTTTCTGTTTCCGAGCAAGACCCACATTATGAACAAAAATTACAGTTAATAATTTGGGATATTGAAGGTAGTAATAAGTTTAAAGCAGTCGCTAAAAACTATTTTCAAGGTTCTAAAGGTGCTGTGATAGTCGGTGATGTGACACAAGCAGAAACGCTCAATCATATTCATGAGCATATTCAAACTTTTTTAGCTGTTAATCCTAACAGCTATATTGTTGTTGCACTGAACAAATCAGATATGATTGCAGCCGAATATTTAGAAAAAATTCGGCAAATGCATCAATTTACTAATCAAGCTAATATATTAGACACTTATGTAACCTCAGCTAAAACTGGTAATAATGTTGATAAAATATTTCAAGCTTTAGCCACTCGTTTAATTTAATTAAGATGAATTCATTTTTTACAAACCTATTAGCTGTATGTGGTATTGAATATTTGATAATTGATGAAAACTTAAAGATTCTAGAGATATCTTTGGGATTAAATCATTTTACCGATCTTCCTAATGAAGTAAGGCTCGGTCAAGATGTTCGGATTTTGTTTCCAGAATTAGAGGGATTAGAAGATATTTTTGATGCAATTCTCCAGGGAGAACAAGATAATTTTGAATTAAAAGGAATTATGCGATCGCAAGATACGCCTTCTCCTTTATATATTGATATTCGTATTACTAATAATCTCCAAGAAGACCATTCTAGGAATCAGCTAACCATTATTGTTGAAGATGCGACAGAACGGATGGTGCTTGAGCAATCTTTATTTCAAGGTGCAAATGAAGCAAATCTTTTATTACGCAACTTAAAAGCTTCTAAACAATACATTGACCAAATTGTGACATCAATGGCAGATGCCTTGTTAGTAACAACGCTATCAGGCGAGATCAAAAAAATGAATTATGCCGCACAAATCTTATTGCAATACAACGAAATAGAACTCATCGGTCAACCGATCGCAAAAGTTATTGGAGAAGCCAGGAAATATCAATTGATAATTGATGATATTGATATATCCCACAGTCAAGACATAAATTTTTTAGCAAAAGAAGTAGAAACCGTTTGTTATACCAAAAGTGGTAAAACAATTCCCGTAGCTTTTTCATCCTCAATTGTAAAGACAGAAATTGAACATTTTCAAGGTTATGTTTACATTTTGCGAGACATGACTGAACGAAAGCAGGCAGAACTTGCTAAACAGGAATTCTTAGCGATGATTAGCCATGAAGTTCGGACTCCGATCGCATCGGTAATTGGTATGGCCAGTTTGTTGCAATACACTGAATTGACTGCTGAACAGCAAGATTTTGTTGAAACCATTTACACCAGTGGAAATTCCTTACTCAAAATTATTAACGATTTCCTTGACTTCTCCAAAATCCAATCGGGTAACTTAGAACTCGAAGAGGAACCTTTTGCTTTACGAAATTGCATTCATGAGGCTCTTTATCTACTTGCGCCTACAGCTAGAGAAAAAGGTTTAAAACTCACATTTTTAGATAGTCCTCAACTTCCTACTACGATTGTGGGGGATATCACCAGACTGCGCCAAGTCTTGATTAATTTAATCAGTAATGCGATTAAATTTACCGAAACTGGAAGTATAGAAGTTTCAGTTATAATCCGCAAGAAGAGCGATATTAATCATTCTTATGCTGCAAATCCTGACGAAATTCAGTTTAGTATTAAAGATACAGGCATTGGAATTCCACGCGATCGCCTGGAGCGTTTATTTAAAGCTTTTAGTCAAGTTAACTCCTCCATTACTCGACAGTATGGCGGTACTGGCTTAGGTCTTGCTATCTGCAAGCAACTGTGCGAGTTAATGGGTGGCAGAATTTGGGTTGAAAGTGAGCTGAATGTAGGTAGTACATTTTACTTTACGATTGCCGCTTCTGTTATTTCAGAGGAGTCAGCAGCCAGTGTGGTCTTCTCCCAACAGGAGATACCAACAGCAATCGAGCCTTCACAAGTGGAACAACTGGCGTTCAGAAGTCAAGAGTTATTCAGCGTCAGTGCGTCTTCTTCCCCGTCTCCTGACCTACATAAATTAAGAATTCTTTTAACTGAAGATAATCTGGTGAATCAGAAAATAGCCTTGAAGCAACTCAAAAGTCTCGGCTACAGTGCTGATATTGCTAATAATGGAAAAGAAGCGTTGCAACTATTAGAAAAGATTCCTTACGATTTAATTCTGATGGATTGTCAAATGCCGATTCTCGACGGTTTAGAAACCACAAAACAAATTCATCGTTGGCAAGAAAGCAGCTTTGCTAGTGGTCGTCGTCCTGTAGTAATTGCAATGACAGCTAATGCAATGAAACAAGACAAACAAATGTGTTTAGATGCTGGAATGGACGACTATTTGAGCAAACCGGTGATGAAAGAACATTTGGCTGCAACGCTAGAGTATTGGGGAAATGTAATATTCAAAGTAAAAGAAACAGCTGCCACAGAGCAAACAGTTTCGACAACAGATGTCGGTTCAGTTGACCTCCCAATTGATTGGGAACGCTTGCATCAACTTTCAGAAAATAACCCCGAATTTGAATTAGAACTACTACAAATATTTGTTGAAGATATTCAACCTCGTCTAGAGGTCATTAAAATAGCGATCGCAGATCGTGACTTTGAGCAAATAGCGCTCCAAGTCCATCAAATTAAAGGTTCTAGTGCCAATATGGGAGTTACAACCATGCATCTAGTAGCAGACAAACTAGAACAATTAGCGATCAATCAACAGCGTCGAGGTGTTACTAACTTAATCGTACAGTTAGAAGATTTTATTAAACGCATCCAACAGTTTTTAATCATCAGTCAGTAGTTACTATCTCCCTACTCCAATCATAGGCATTTTTTGTAAGATTTACTAATAAATAAACAGTAACGATTATCTACTGTCGGCTCATAACTCAATTTGTCGGCAATGGCAAACATGATTTTTAAACCCCGGCCGCGCTCTCGATTGTTATCCTCAAATTCAGATGTTTGGCGCAATTGCTGTTCTAAGTTAAATGGTTTGCCTTGAGACCAGATGCGAATTTCTATGTATTCATCTAACCGCACAGCTTCCATCTCAATCGGAGTTTCAATAGGTAAGTTTTTGTGGGCATGTTCGACAATGTTAGTAAAGCCTTCCATCATCAGCGTTTGACATTGCCACCAAATTTCTCGATCGGGAATAGGTGGTTGATTCATCTGCTCGAACCAAGACAAAACTTGAGGCGAAACTGTCAGGTCTGTATTGACTTTGAGATAAATTTTCTGATTCACTTCTTAACTAAGAAAATATTTTGAAATCATCATATTCGTTAATTAGTTTATTTAATTTGAGTATTTTTACTATACATTAAAAACTAAATTGCATATAACTTAAATTAAAGCAACTATTTACCAATTATTTTACTTAGTAAACTGTAATTTATGTTTAAAATTCTGGTTATTGATGATGACCCGACAGTGCGAGCAGTACTGAAAAGCACACTCCAAAGGCAGGGTTATGAGACTACTGTAGCTAGCAATGGTGAAGAAGGAATTATCCAAGCACAACTGCTACATCCTGCCCTGATTATCTGTGATTGGATGATGTCACAGGTAGATGGGCTAGAAGTGTGTCGTCGAATTAGAACAGATCCAGAATTGGCAACTACTTTTTTTATTCTATTGACGGCTAGGGGAGCAGCTCGAGGAGAGGAGGAAGATAGAGTTAGAGGGCTTGATGCGGGAGCGGATGAGTTTATCTCCAAACCAATAGAGATGAATGAATTAAAAGCACGGGTAAGAGCAGGACTAAGGTTACACCAGCTAAATCAGGATTTGCAAAGTCAAAAGCAAGCTTTGGAGACACTAAATCAGGATTTGCAAACTCAAAAGCAAATTTTGGAAGCAGAATTGTCTGAGGCCGCTGATTATGTGCGATCGCTTTTACCCTCACCGCTTGTAGGAGCAGTAACTACAGAAAATCTGTTTATTCCCTCAGCGCAGCTAGGGGGTGATTGCTTCGACCATTATTGGATTGACGAGGATCATTTGGCAATTTATTTGTTAGATGTATCTGGTCATGGGGTGGGTTCAGCCCTCCTATCGGTATCCGTACAGAATGTTTTGCGATCGCAATCTCTACCAAACACTAACTTTTGTCAACCAAGTGAAGTCCTGAAAGCTCTCAATCATGCCTTCCAAATGAATAAGCACGGTGATAAATACTTTACAATCTGGTATGGAGTTTATCACCGCCTTAAACGTCAACTTATTTATGCCAACGCCGGACATCCACCAGCTTTACTGTTATCTAATACCTCCACAAACAACATCGAACTTAAACAGCTAACTTCTTTAGATTTACCAATTGGCTTTTTACCTGAAGTCAAATTTGAGGATGCTGTTTTTCAGGTTGAAGAAAACAGCACTTTATACATTTTTAGTGATGGTGTTTATGAAATTAATCAGTCAGATGGTAAAATTTGGGGGATCGATGCATTCATTGACTTACTAACCAAATATAGTCAGAATACCTGTAACCTCAATCAACTATTAGCAAAGATTCTCACCTTAAAAACTCAAGATAATCTTGATGATGACTTATCTTTAGTCAAAGTTTACTTTAGTTAGAATAGTCAGCTATGCATACTTAAAACTGGGTTATTTAACAGCTTATTGTGTTGCTAATACTTGACGATAAAAGTCATCTTTGTCAGTAAAGGTTTGAAAAATTCTATCCATTTTAGTTAGTTCAAACAACATCCTGACTTGATCGCTTATCGAACAAACAAACAGTTTAGCTTTAGCAGTTCGTACCATCTGCATTGCTGATACTAAAGCACCTAAGCCAGAGCTATCAATAAACTTTACTTCCTTCATATCGATTAATAAAATATCAGCGCCATTTGCTAGCATACTACTAACTTCACGACGTAGTTCATTACCTTTAATTCCATCTAATATTCCAGATATTTCTAGTACTTTTACACTCAAATTCATGGTTTTATTCTCCTATTATGTAGTTATATTTTGGCATTGAATTCAGGTAAAGCGCAATAGAGAAAGTCTGTAATTAGCTTTGTTTTACTACTTGCTGATGACTATTATTTGCGATGGCCATAAAAAAACTAGCATCAACCCATTGCCGAGAAATTTCAAAAGCTTCAAAATAGCCGTCTTTTTGACCTAACTCACGTGCCCAGAACCGAGACAGAACAAGTATGGCATCAAGTTGCATAAATGCTTTATTTAACTCTGATTCATAACAACCGATTGCTGCAACTTTTTCCTCAATTACAGAAGTTATATCTACAAAAAAGTTGGGTTCAAAACCGCGCAAAAAAACAGGTGGGGCTGAATACCACAAGGGTATATTTTTGCGGGTAGCAACATTAGAAACTGCGATCGCACATACTTCATGATCTCTATGCCCATATTTTTCCGGTTGTGGTGCGTGAGTAATAATCAGATCCGGTTGCCAACGTCCAAGAGCTTCTTCAGTAACTTTAATCACTGCTTGTGTGGAGAAATTGCACTCCTCAAGTGCATGAAACTCGTAAGTTGCACCGATGATTTTGCCAGCTGCATCTGCTTCTTGATGACGTGTACCCTTAACAGGCGAACTAGAAAGACCGCCATCAGTCAAAATTAAGCAACGAACATTCCATCCTGCCTTAGACATCAGACTGAGAGTACCAGCAGCAGGTAGAACTTCATCATCAGCATGAGCATAAATTGTTAAGACAGTTCGCTGACCAAAGTTTTTTGAGTCTGAATGAGTGTTCATAGCTGTTTTTTCTAGGCTGGATTTATAAGTCAGTAGTCATTCTTCCTTCTGCTCACTCCTTATACTTACCTTTTAAACCTCTTTTGGAGGCTGCCAAACAGATGCGCGGATGATCGCCCACAAAAGTAATAAATTATAAATAGCCCATGCACCATTAAGCAGGTGAACATCAGGATTATTTAAATGGCCAATTGCGAATTGGTAAAGGCTCCATAACATTCCTAAGATGGTAAGGATAAAAACAACCAACTGCGGCCAAACAAGCCGGAGATAAATCCCAGATTGCCGTTGCTTAGGTGTAACTTGGAAATTAAGTTTTTGTCCTGTGAACACACTCCATACAGCTTGGATTAATAAGGGGAATAAAGCGATCGCATATTGTTCAGAACGCCATACTTCTCTAGCTGGAATGCCCCAAGTAGCTGTAAGGAAAGTCAGACGGTTAATAATAAATGCTGGGAAAAAGTGTATAGCAAAGTCAGACCCGTAGCTTCTAACTGGAACAATGTCTGTAAAAAAATAGATAATTGGACAAGAAATAAAAACCAGAGTTGCAAAACCAGAGAAATAACTATACATCGTCTTGAAATATTGCAACCTTTGCCAAAACGTTAGCCCTGATTTTGTCAGTGGATTTTCTCTCACTAGCACTTGGATAGTTCCTTGTGCCCAGCGTAACCGCTGTTTTAGAGTAGAACTGAGATCGTCTGGTGCTAAACCTTCTGCCAAAAGTTCATTGTGGTAAATAGATTTCCAGCCAGCACTATGCAGACGCATAGCTGTATTCATATCTTCCGTAATGCTATTACTGGATACCCCACCAACTAAATCAAATTCATCTAAACGTTTTTCATCTTTGGCAAATTCATCAGCAAAGTTTTGCAGTCCTACACTAACTAATGCCTCACGTCTGAGAATCGCATTTGTGCCCGTATAAAACGCAGCATTCATGCCATCTTTACCTTGTTGAAGTGGCCCATAAAATAAATTTGCTCGATGTCCAAAAGGATCGCCTGGAGGAATATTGTAAAAATCCTGGCGGGTCTGTACAAAAGCAATTTGATTCTGGTCGTATTTTCCGATTAAAAGATTATAGGTGTAAAAATAAGGCAGAACTCGCTTGAGAAAATTTCGCTTGGGAATGTGGTCAGCATCTAGAGTAACAATAAAATTTCCTGACGTTTCTCCAGAAAAAATTGCATAGTTGATGTTGCCTGCTTTCGCATGATGTGCAACACCAGGCGTCTTCGGACGAGCAATGTAACGAAAACGAGCCAGTTCAACTAGTTCTAGTTCTTTTTTGTAAATAGCTTCTTCTAAAGCTTTCCGTTCGGTAAATAGGCGTTCGCGTAGCGTCTTTGCAGGAAAATCGCTAATACTTTGATGAATCGGAGGTAGCCAAAGAATCAGCGATCGCAAACTTTCCACAAATCCAGCCGCAGGCTGGGTCAACACTGATTCTGATGATGTTTGCAGCCATTGTTCGGCAGCTTGAGTATTAGGTGTCAGATTTTCTAGTTGCTTCAAACGCTCCAACAATCCAGCATGTTCTGCATCAATCCGTTCCGCTTCTAGCTGTAACTGTGGGGACTGCAAATCTTGAATACACAATCTTTCTGTCATTGCTCGCATATCAGCCGAATTCCCATCATCCAGCACATAAACGCGTAACTTGATGGGGGGATAATCCATTGCTAAGGCAGCTTTGGCAGTTTTTTCGACAATTTCCGTCGGCTCATTATAGCAGGTTACAAATACATCCACTGTTGGCCAGTCGGCTTTGGGTATGGGTGGGGTCATCTGGTCGAGAGACTTAATTTGTCTGACTAAAGGTCGCCACAACCCAATTACAAACATGACGCCACCGAAATAGCTGTAAATCTCAGCTATCAACAAAGGAATAGAAATCCAGAGGGCATCAAAATTGATCGAATGGGTGACGCGCCATTGCAAATACCAGATGCCAAAAATTAAATTGATTTCTGCTAAATAACGAAATAACAGCGTTCTTTTTTTGAGTAATGAGCGGCTGTTACCAGAAAAGTTTGTCAGAGAAACTGAAGCCATCTTAGTACCAATAGTTAATGTATCTGCATCCTCATCAAAATAAGTATTCCCTAGTTAAATTTGCGACTAACAAATTTTTATCGCTCGCTCCAAAATTGGCGTTGCTGAATTGAGCTACAAATCTAGATGTAGAGACGTAGCAATGCTACGTCTCACAAGGATTTTGGATTACTAGGACTTATACAAAACTACACACTGTAGGGGCAATTTTATGAATTGCCTTTACCTGAAAATCAGGGTTTTGGTTATGTTATTTTGTGCCAGTTACTAGATGAGTCTTTTCACTATCTGAAACCCAGTAACTTCCAGAACTATCAGAAGTTAACTTGGTTTGTTGTGTGGCGCTGTTTGGTAGACCTCGCCCAGAATTTCCCTTGGTAACTGTCTGCCACCAAAGGGAGTTCATAGTAGTAATCGGACGAATTAAGGGTTGTCGATTTGTCACATTGTATAGTAAGGATTGCAAAATCATACTGTTGGTGCTGCTGGTAAAACCAACTGCTGTTTTGCCGGTGGTTTCGTAGAAGCCCTCATAAAATCCAATTAATGGATTATATAAGTCAGTCGTTCCTTCTTGTAACTGTTGACTATACTTATTGTCTGGAAGCAGGGCATTATAGGCAAAAGCTACTGCTGTACTTACCAATCGCCCCTTTGGTACTGGTTGACCATCATCTCCTAAAGCTACCCAAGACTCCCCTTGTCCAGTAATTGTACTGTGGACAGTGTAAGGTTTACGGTCGATCAAGGTGGTGGCTGAGGCTGTGAGCGTGCCGGTGCGACGGTAACGTTCAGCTTGTGCTTGAAAAATTGGTTCAAAGAGCGATCGCATTTTTGGATCTAATCCAAACTCCAATCCATAGAGTACAAAAGGATTGCTAACTGTATATTGGTTAACTTTCGAATTAGTATCTGTGCGATGGCGTTGAATTGGGACTTTCAATCCCTCCACTGAGGCAGTTTGATATTCACCCCCAACAGCAGAACGATCGAGATTAAACCCCCATAATTGAAAAGCACGAGCGGCATATTCCTCATAACCCAAACGGATTTCGGGGTTAACGCGGGTGAGATATCGTCCATCTTCTTCTTTGGTAACAGTGGCACTGGAGAGAATACCTTCACGCACCACACGCAAGTATGACCAATCCAGGACAATTTTATCTACAGCAGTCGTGTATTCTGGATGACAGCTTTTTAAGTTGTACAGCGCTGCCAGCATTCTACCTAAATCTAAAGCTGACCAACCGTTTCCTTCGGGAACTGGATTTCCACCATAATCGACTGGTTGCAGCGATCGCGTATCATAACTCCGACTTGGCAATTCTCCAGCAAATAACGGTAACTTTGTCAAAGCTCCTAAGAGATGGCGGGTACGCTGGTCAAATTCTTTAGGGGTAATTGTATCGAGCGATCGCGCCGCATGGAGTGCTGCGAGATAATCTCCCAATCCCCAGAGGGTTGCACCTTTGAAATCACTGCGATCGTCTATCAGCCCACTCTTGGAGTGATAATTTGCTTGAAAGTATCGCCAAGCCGCCTCTGCATAGCGCCGTTCAATAGGCGTTAGCGATCGATCTAGTTTCAGGTTAGATGATGGCTGGGGACTATCCACTGGTGGAATAGGTGCAACAGCTACTTCTGTCGGTTTAGAAGTATTCGCAGGGGTTGCGATCGGAGTCGTAACAGGAGAATTCGGTTGATTTGCAGGTGTTGCTGAAGAGGCATTTTCACTAGGTTTGCCAGTAGAATTGGATTGATTTGAGGATGTTGCTGAAGAAGCATTCTCACTAGGCTTGCCAGTAGAATTCGGTTGATTTGAGGGTGTTGCTGAAGAAGCATTCTCACTAGGCTTGCTAGTAGACACACTCGTAGAAGCGGAAGCAATTAACGGGTGATTTCCCCTAGCTTTGTAGTATAAAATCTCTAAAATTAACCCATTAGTATTACCTGTCAAAGCTTTGTTGGGTTGTTTTGATTCTTCATAGATCCCAGCATAGTAACCGCTATCATCAGGACTGCGAAGATCCTTAACTGCATCAAAAACTTTTTGGGCATAAGCATTATCTGGAAACAGATAGCGCCAGCCAAAAGCAGCTTTTGTACTGAGGCTGCGAAACTGTGGATAAGGTTGATTGGTATCGGTAATAGTTGCCCAATTTGTACCGTTGGCGTAAACGGTGTTGTAGAGAAAATAAGGTGCTTGATCGATATTATCTTCTGTCACCGCAGTTAACTGACCTGTGGTATCAAAACGCCGTTTTTGCACATCTAAAACCTTAGCAGCAAAATCAGCTAACTCACCCTGCAAGCCAAATTCAATCCCATCAAGGATATAAGACTCACTCACAACATAATTATTAGCGTTGGTGGTTTGAAAGTCACGGCTATCAACAGGGATTTGCACACCATTAATTTCAATTAACTTAAACGGTTCTAAAGCAATAGCTTTGGGTGCTGAGAAACCCCAAAGTTGATAACCCCTAGCGCCGTATTCTTCGTAGCCGAGTCGTCCTTCTTGCACTAGTAAGGTTTTGTTGTCAGGGAGAACAGTAGCGCCATAAAGTTGTCCATCTTTGAGCGATCGCGCCACCTGCCACTTCGCGATAATTCCTTTGAGCCAGTCATTATATTGCGGATGACAGGTACGGATGACATCAAACGCAGCCAGTATTCGCCCAACATCCAAAGCAGACCAGCCAAGACCGCGCTCCAGCGGATTGTTACCATAATCAACCATCTGTGCGGTGGCTGCATTATAGACTTTATTGGGCAAAGCATCTTCAAATAACTTCAGACTGCCAAGAGTCGTCAAAAACTTATTGAGGCGGGAATCAAAGTCTGCTTGATCGGTAAGATTCAACCATCGTGCAGCATTCAATGCCATCAGGTAGTTACCCATATCCCAGAGTGTACCTGAAGGATAACCCCCAGTAGAATTGGTAAATCCCGTTGCTGGCTGATAATTTTTGACAAAATACTGCCAAGCCGCACGAGCATAAGTTTGTTCTTCAGATGTGAGCGGGGTTGTAATATTGCTACAGCTATTGGAATTTTGAGATAAGACTGGTGTCGGGATGTAAAACAAAAATTGCAGAAATGTTCCAATAAGGAACAATGCAATCCATCTCAACAGCTTTTGTTGAGGGAGTTTGTATATCATAATTCAAAGAAGGAGTTAAAAGAGCGTCATAGCCCGTCTGTACAGTTATAATTCATAAATTAAGTTTTATCAGGTATAAAAAATAGACTTGGCGATCGCTTTGGTCAATGGCGGTCAACTATTTCCACCGCAGAGATGCCACCTCTGCTAATCTGTCGGTTAGTCCTGTAGAAAATCAAGATAGCGAAATGGAAGCTGGGGCGATCGCAGCTAAGATACTCAAAATTTATTTTTAGACTAAACCGTTTAGTTTAAAATAGTGATTAGTAAATTTTTGACTTACTTATAACTAATAATTTCTTGAGAAGTTACGATGAAATCACAATCGAACTTTAGTTGAGACGTTTCCTTCCCAGGCAAATAAAAACATCAAACAGCAATGCCTCTTCCGTTGAATTTTACCAATTTATAGTAAATCTCACTTAGCACCCATGCCACATCGTCATTATCCTCCCGCTTACTTACGCTATCTCAAAGCCAGGTTATGGAATCTAGGGCGGCCTGGTTTTTGGGGAACTGCGATTTTTTTATCTGTAGTTGGGCTAGCAACCTGGGAATACTGGTCAAATCCAGATATTTTCGTTTATAAGCAAAAAAAACCAGTCGTTTTACAAAAGTCTGCTGATTCTTCCCTGTCAGAAGAAAACAAAGCTATTGCAGCAGATATTGATAACCTGCCAGCTTTATTTAATGACTTTGAGCAAGGAACCTCATCAACGGCAAATGCGCCTGAACAACAGACTGAGGCAAAAAAGAGCAAAGGCTTATTAGATGATGTAATTAACAAACAAAAGTCTGCTAATAATACCAAATTAAATTCTGGTTCAGGTGTTAACGGCGACACCTCCCCAGCCGCGAAAAATCCCTTTGTCCAACAAACAGACAATTTATTGCGTACTGGAACAGTTGATAGTAATAACCCGTTTCTAGGTCTTAAAACTTTTAATACGGCGTCTGAACCAACAGGGGGAGACCAAACATCTTCTGGCTTGGGTGTTGGATTCACTAATCAAACCAATAAGAATCAAAATTCTCTCTCTATCAACCCTCTGGAAGCAGCGCTTAATCAATCGACAAATCAGAAATTGTCTAGCTTCAGTAGTAACACTGCAACTCAGACAAATGCTGTAGGGCAACTCTCCGCTCCCGGAACAACCTTAATGCCACCCAGCAATAGCTTAACCAGTCAGAATTCTCTACCAAACACTGGGTTAACTACTGGGACAGGTAACACATCAACGGGTACGAATTTACCACAAAATTCCTACAATAATTTAAATAATGGTCAAGTAGTGCCTAATAATGGATTAACTACGGGTACGAACTTACCGCAAAATCCCTACAATACCTACACTAATTTAAACAACGGTCAAGTAGTCCCTAATGTAGCACCAAGTAATACTGTACCTTACTCTACCCAAAGTCCGAGTCAAAGTGTTGTCCCACCCACAAACCCTGTAGGTTATGGGAATTATGGCTTGCAGCAGCCGACGCAACTACCACAAACTAATTATGGGAATTATGGCTTGCAGCAACCGACGCAACTACCACAAACTAATTATGGGAATAATGTATTGCAGCAACCGACGCAACCACCACAATCTAATTATGGGAATTATGGCTTGCAGCAATCGACGCAACTACCACAAACTAATTATGGGAATAATGTGTTGCAGCAACCAACACAATCCAATTCCGTATATCTTCTTCGCCAACTTCGAGACAAGTATAAAACTCCGGGTCAAAACTGATTTTAAGTACGTCGGCTAGATAAAGTCTAGCTAAGGTGATTGTGGGCTATTTGGAATTATCGGAACTTCCGGTGTTTCGGGTTGTTGCTGTTGTCGTTGCAAATATTTACTCAATACATAAGCCATATCCCCACGGGTTACAGGTTTTAACGGGGAAATATTGCCTTGAGCATCTGTATTCAGAAATCCCTCACTAGCTACTGTAGCGATCGCTTTTCTAGCCCAAGTTGGGATAGACTTTTCATCTGGATGTGAAGCCAGAATCTCATTCACAGCGGCATCAGGAAATTGAAATACACCATAAGCCTGGGCGAAAATAGCCAGAGCTTCTGCCCTTGTCACCTTTTGGTTAGGAAAGAATTCATTGCCCCGATAGCCTTTCATGATGTCGGTTTTTAGCACTGTCTGTATATCATTAAATGCCCAATAAGAACGAGGAACATCTGGAATAGTTAAATTTTCTTTGGTAACAGCTTCTCTTTTATCTAGGCGAAATGCTTTTACCATAATCGAGGCTAATTCTGCCCGACTCAGTAACCTTTCTGGATAAAATTTGCCATCGGGAAAGTTTGTCATCCATTTGACAGCAGTTACTTGTTGAATCGAATCAGCTGGGATTCCAGAATTAGATTCTGGTACTTGAGCAATTGCTGGCAAGCTTTGTAGTAGTGCCATTAAAGATAGAGTAACTGAAAGCTGACGCATCATGATAAGCACTTTTAACTGCTAACGTGAACTTAAAAAACTACGTTACTGAGGTTAACGCAAAATTTAATCTCAGTTAGTTAATGACGGATTTGAGCAAGGCTTTGTTGCTCCCATTACGTAGTGCGTTAGCTGGTTTTGATCGTCAAGAGAGTAGAAATCAGCAAAAACTTGTTTTTTCCCTTTGATGTTTTGGCGTTATCCGCCCACTACTATGGACTATAGTCAGTTTTTCAGGAGTTTTGGGAATGACAGCAGCAGATCCCGTAAAGTTGATGAAGCAAGAAGTTGGCAAAGCCGCCGCCGCCCTAGTCAAGTCGGGTTCCATTGTCGGGTTGGGTACGGGGTCAACTACAGCATATACGATTCAGTTTTTAGGCGATCGCCTCAAGTCGGGCGAACTCAAAGATATCATCGGTATACCTACCTCGTTTCAGTCAGAAGTGCTGGCGAAGCAGTACGGTGTCCCTCTCGCCACCTTAGATGCTATTGACCGCATCGATATTGCCATTGATGGCGCAGATGAAGTCGATCCGCAGAAGAATTTGATTAAAGGCGGTGGTGCAGCACATACCCGCGAAAAAGTCGTAGACTACCTAGCAGAACAGTTCATCGTCGTAGTAGACAGTGGCAAGTTAGTAGACCGCTTAGGTTCTAGTTTTGCTGTGCCCGTAGAAGTGATTCCAATGGCAATTACACCTGTCACCAATGCCATTAAAAAACTCGGTGGTAAACCAGAACTCCGCATGGGTGTAAAAAAAGCTGGGCCAGTAATCACTGACCAAGGGAACTTTGTCTTAGATGTCAGATTTGACTCCATCGAAGATCCAGTCGGACTAGAAAAGACATTGAATAACATTCCCGGCGTTCTGGAAAATGGTATCTTTGTTAACTGTGTCGATTTAGTTTTAATTGGCGAAGTCAAAGATGGTCAGCCATTAGTGCGGCAACTGTAAAAATTTTGGATTTTAGATTTTGGATTTTAGATTTCAGAGACATCTAAAATCCAAAACTAAGCAAGATTCTAGTGAGTTTAAACAGAAATTTTACAAAATTCGCAAGTTGTACATCATTCATTTTGAATTCTGACTCCTGAATTCTGTTTTGACACTAAACTTTAGCCTACTTTTCTATAAAACCTAAAAAATAGCCTTAGCCCGTCTTCCGCTTTAAGCTTGCCGCACTCCCGCGTTATCATCTGAGAAAGATAAAACTGTTGCGATCGTGGGGAGGTCTTTCTCACTTCAGGAATTTCAACAACTACATCCCGTAAAATAGACAGGCAAGAATCCTGCCCTATAAAAATATGGGAAAATTTTTGGGAAATCCCTCAAAACTCAAGGCTAGGTACTTATCTGCTCACTCAGGACTCAGGACTCTTTATGTTAGCAGGCACAATTTTGCAGGATGGAAAATATACCCTAATTCAAGAAATAGGGCGGGGTGGCTTTGGCATTACCTTTAAAGCTACGCATCACTACTTGGGTCAGGAGGTGGTGATGAAAACCATCAATGAACGGCTGCGACAACATCCTGATTTTGCCAAATTCGAGCGCCAATTCCAAGATGAAGCCAGACGATTAGCTACGTGTATTCACCCAAATATAGTCCGAGTTAGTGACTTTTTTGTGGAAGCTGGACTGCCTTATATGGTGATGGAATACATTCCTGGTGAAACCTTGGGAGACGCATTTGTATTACCAGGGATAACTCTGCCAGAAGCCACAGCAATTCATTACATCCGGCAAATTGGAGCAGCGTTGCAGGTAGTACACAACAACGGTTTGTTACACCGCGATGTCAAACCAGATAATATTATTCTTCGTCAAGGAACACAAGAAGTAATACTAATTGATTTTGGCATTGCCAGGGAATTTAATGGTGGTGTCAGGCAGACTCACACAGGTTTGGTTTCTGAGGGTTATTCTCCGATTGAGCAGTATATGACGCAAGCGGCGCGCACACCCGCTACAGATGTTTATGGTTTAGCGGCAACCTTGTATGCACTGTTGACAGCCCAAGTTCCCATGCCAGCATTATTGCGCGATCGCGAACAAATGCCTTCCCCTCGCGAACTGCAACCACACTTGAGTGCTGCTGTCAACCAGGCAGTAATGCGCGGTATGGCAGTAGAGTCTCGTTTTCGACCAGCGACAGTTGCTGAGTGGCTGCAATTGCTACCTGGAAATGGGGTGAATGGAACACCGCAAATCTTACCCACTTACGCAGTGCCAACTGTCAATTTATCTGCCCAGCAGGCAGCAACTGTAATTGGGAAAAGTGCCCAAAATTCTATTCATAGACCATCTGTGCTGGCGCAACCCAACCCAGGTTTGGCTAAGGAAACTGTACTGGCTAAAAAGCTGGGGTCATCTAAAGTATTTATTGGTATGGGTGTAGCCCTAGTTGCTGCGACAGCAGGTTTTGGGATCGCCAGTATATTACACAAATTTCAGCAGCCGACTGCCAAGCCACTTGTTGAAAAGCCAACTCAAGAATCAGGTGGGAAAGCACCTAATTTTGATAGTACATCTTCACCCAGAGGTGAAGAGACTAACACCACTTCAAGAAGCGAAAAAGCACCTGTCTCTAATTCCAAGCAGCGTCGCCGCAATCGTCGTTCTTCCCAAGAAGAATCTACCAGCAGCCCTACAAGAGAATCGCAACGCGGTGATTCCGAACAATCCACACCTTCACCTAGCGTTTCCCCGACACCTTCGTTAGTGGAGAAACTACGGGCAATCCGCTCATCTCGAAAAGCTTCCCCCTCCCCTGCACCGTTGCCATTCCCACAAAATAACTTACCAGCTTCTAGTCAAAATCCTGCCTCTCCTCAACCCGTAAGTCCATCAAAACCTCTACTTATACCACCAGCAGCACCAACAGAATCCAAACAATCAGATCCTTCTGCTGTGGTAGTACCAACACTAGAAAAGCAAAATTCACCGACTAATAGCCAACCCCAGAATATTCAGAAGTTCGAGGAAAAGCCACAAGATGACAATAACTAGTCAATTTTGGATTCTAGTAAAGCAGTGTGGTAAGTCTACAACCACCCTGGCTCCCAACACTTGTCGGGTTTTGGGGGAAAGGGACTCATGTTAAAGGGGAAAAACCTTCTATATCGAGCCTTTCAATCCTTTTCCCTTTAACCAAGCAATATTGTGCTAACTTCTATTAACTAATTACGAATTATTTTAGGAAGGATTAAGTTTATTCAGTACAACAACTTCCCCTTTCTTATTAATCTTCACCGGATTTTTGGGAAAAGCTTGATTATTCAAATAACGCATAAGTCTTACAGTTTGAAAACTCCGATCGATATGAGGAATTCCCTGCCTATCCATCCGAACGGGAATAATTTTACTTGATACCAAATTTCCTACTGAGTTGAGTTTGACTTCTAAAATCATTGAGTCACCTGTTTGGGCATTTGTAGATAAAGTTCGATATCCCAAAAAGTTTCCTAAAGAATAGGCAATAATTTTTCCTTTATAAATTTCCATCGCTCTCGGAACGTGAGGCCCATGTCCTAATACTAAGTCTGCTCCTGCATCAATCATGTTCCGAGCAAACGCGATCGCATTACCTCGATTTTCTCCATAAAAAAACTCTGTTTGATTCTTAACGTGTAGTGCCCCCGTTCCTTCCGCTCCAGCGTGCATCGATACTACTACAATATTGGCTTTATTTTTGGCTTCTGCCACAAGAGCTTTAGCTGCTCCTAAATTATGGATTGAGTTATACATTTCATAAGGAGAAAATCCGATCATTGCCACAGGGATATTGTTAGCTTCCAAATAAAGAATTTGATTTTTATGACCTAATGTTGCAATGCCTACAGCCTGAAGATTTTTCATTGTATCTTTGAACCCTACCGGGCCAAAGTCCATAGCATGGTTATTTGCCATATTGAATACATTAAAACCAGCTTCAGCAAAAAGCTGGGCGTATGCAGGTGGAGAGCGAAAAGCAAAGACTTGTCCTCGACTAATATCTTTGGCAGTATAGGGATAATTAGTTAAACTACTTTCAAAATTACCAAACAAGATATCAGATCCTTGCAAGTGAGTTCTCACTGACTTTGGTAATAATTGATCTCGAAAACGGGGTAATCTATAGTTAGGGAAATTAGTGCCGGGAATAATATCTCCAACGGCTTTGATGGTAATAGTATCTGGAAAGGTTTGTTGTTGTGTTTTTGATGGCGTAACAGAAATAGCTAATGGAAACTGCACAGGCTTAGTAGGCATAGTAGCAGCGTTTAATCGCTGTGATTGACCAAGCCGGATAATGACTCCTATACTAATACTCAGATATAAAGAAACGCCGATCAGACTAAATGAGAATACTCGCCCCAATCTGCGATCTACCATCGTTCACTCCTCACACGATGGCATTAGTTTATCCCAAAAATCTGTAAAATCTGTGTTAGCGGTGTATATT
Source organism: Nostoc sp. (assembly GCF_036917375.1). Classification (GTDB taxonomy): domain Bacteria; phylum Cyanobacteriota; class Cyanobacteriia; order Cyanobacteriales; family Nostocaceae; genus Nostoc. Next base: position 5,256 of record NZ_JBALDN010000046.1, on the reverse strand, counting down.
TTAGTGTTATTGGCAAATATTTGACTACGTAAATGTTAAGCGATAATCCTATCTAACTTGTAAATAAACAGACAAGTTGTTCAAGACCCTTGCTAAAGGTAGGCAAATTTCAGCCACATTCTAGTAAATTTTCAGTAATCTTTTGAACGGAGAGGGGGGGATTCGAACCCCCGTTGGGTTTCCCCAAAACGCATTTCGAGTGCGTCACCATGAACCGCTCGGACACCTCTCCAACTATTTATTCAGACATTTGAGTATCTATTGTACATTCAAATGCTGTAAATTTAGGGAAATTTTGCTGGATTCCCTATACTACTATAGCATTATCGCTTTTTTTGCGTAATGCAATTCTCTAGAAATGCCAATACTACTAAAGCCCACAACATTTTTCATCATGACGGTTGGTGAAATTACCTGACGAGTCAATCAGACGTAGAGATTTATATAAAGCTGTGAAAAAACGTTTCTTATGTCAGGACGAGGGGTCAAGAAAGCTTAGGAGTACGAGCTTGTTTCAATCGGCATAGCTTGGGTGCCTAATTTCGATTAAGTAATGCAGAAATACCCAATTTACTTTACTTGGTAGGCATAGAGACTTCCCAAATTCCTTGATTTCCGCCATATTCTAGAACATAAATCTTATTGCTAATAATCTCAGCATCAATGGGATTACTAAAACCTATGACAAGGCGCGTAGCATTAAGTTTATAGTTGGTATTTCCTACTTTAGTTAAATTTAAATGTAGTAGGTCTTGGCTGGCATCTTTAAAAGGACCTGTTAGTTTTTCGCCAGTGGGATCGCCTGCTGTCCAACTCAACATAAATCCATCTCTATTGAATTCTGGACTCATTACTCCTTGCGTATCAAAAACTAAGCCTAAAGGAGAACGGTGTGTTGTAAAAGTACTAAAAGGTTGCCCAAGAACACTAGCATCTTTGATTTTTCCATCTACAGGATCGCGGTAATTATCTGCGTCCGGGCCAAGATTAGGAATTGGTTCAATCAAATTTCCAGTAGGTCGAATAGGAAAGGTGGGATCGTTACGATAGTAGCCCTTTTGGATAGCGTTAAATTGAGGGCTTAACAATCGGTCAGTGGCAGGATTATATTTAGGAAATTGTTGTGGATTATCTGTTCCACCAATACGCCAAGGAAAGCCGTAATTACCACCTAAACGTAGCCAATTTAATTCTTCTGACATGTCGCGATCTGGGCCATTTTCTGTACCAAATAAATCCCCATTGGGCGCAAAAGCCATATCGAAAGTATTACGTATTCCTTCTGCAAAAATATAGCCAGCTGTCTTTAAAGTTGCTCGATTGTTTGCCAGAAAGAGATTGTTACCATTACTAGGAAGACGGAGTATACAGGCGGTTAATCCGACTTCACGAGTATTGGGATATAGACCATCAACAGACTGAACCTCACCATGATCGGTACGAGAACCGCTATTCACATAGATAAAGTTACCATCTAGGCTAACAACTACGCCATTGAAGCGATGGTCATAAGCTGTTTTGCTTTTGGGATAGGCTGCACTCTTAGCTAAGATAGACCAGATACGCTGTCTTGTACTTGAATTAATTACACCTTTAACAATAATTGCTTGAGTTTGGTTATTCACAAGGTCTGCATTGCCAACTAAATAAATTGTGCCGTTAGGGCCAATGGCCATACCTTGAGTTTCACTTAAATTATGATTACTAGAGTTGTATACAAGGGTTTTGGTAGAGGAGGCTAAATTGACTTGATAAATCTCACCATTTCGTTTGAGGTAATAGAGTGTATTGTTTCGTGGATCTTTTACAATCCGCACAGAAGGAGAGACTGAGAGTGTATTAATAATATTGCGAACCTTGATATCAGAACGCAGGGCTTTAGGTACAACACTTACTCCAGTAGTGCTGTGATTTAATAAAACTATTGTAAATAATAGTGTTATTGTAAACAACAGCGCTTTAACAGCAATCTGATTGAAAAATCTGCGTTTAACTTGGTTAGATGATTTAATGTTACTCATGATTTTCTTGATAAAATATTTAGTTAATTTTGTTGTTAAATCCCTCTTTATGAGGAAAACCTTTTTGAATTTTAGCTTGTGTTTTAGGAGACCATAGTGCTGAAATATTTAAACCTTTATGAGACATTGTTTGCTATTGGCAGTGCTATTTTTATGCGACGGATGGATGGAAAGTTTACCCTAGTTTTATTAACCCAGAAGATAATGTCGTAAGTAAAACATATATGACCAGAGTAGAAGGTGAAAATGCACGTTTACGTCATTATCTTATACACCTACAGACGCTCCTAACCTCGCTATCGAAAAAAAATTATACTATTCCAAATCAATAGATATGCTTATAATATTCAATCTTACTTAGGCTTATAAGGTATACATAAATACCCGTATTTAGCTAATTCATCCTGCATTTATGCAACGCCTATTAGTGCAATCATACTACGCTCCCATCTTTGAAAAGCGCACCTGGAAAAACTTTCCAACACAATATTTCGGATTTTCTGATAACTTACTGTATTGTGGGATATCCTACCTTGTGGAAAGCCAAATAATGACTATGAATATGCAACGACTCATCAAAAAAACTTCTAACCCAATTCGCAAGACAACAGAAGTAACTCCACCATCGACTGAACTGATTGAGATGCCTGAGAGCCAAGATATTCCTGAATCGCTGGTTGAACCAAATCTACCTGTGTACATTGAAGCATCCGAATCGGACTACATCTGGGAACACTATCGCCCTTTGCGCTCGGTTGGTAACTCTGGCTGGCAACCGTCTGATGTGTGGCGCGAGTTGAGGGTTGATAATTTCTGTGGGTGAGTAATATGAACGCAGAGAGCCATTCGATTTATGGCTGAAATGTAATTTCTCAGCTACAGCAATAAAGTAGCGCAGATTTCGTAGTATCATATTTTTGATACTTTATAAGTATCAATTTTAAATAAATATATATTGGACATCTCAAAAAAGGCTACATATCATACTCGTACAGAGATTTGATTGAGGCCTGAGCAATGAGTGAAAAAACAACGTCAGAGAATTTTAGAAGTAAAGCTGTTACACAAGGGGTACAGCGATCGCCAAATCGGGCTATGCTGCGTGCAGTAGGTTTTCAGGATGAAGACTTTAAGAAAGCAATTGTCGGTGTGGCTAATGCCTACAGCACCATCACTCCCTGTAACATGGGGATTAATCAACTAGCACTCATAGCTGAAGCTGGAATTAAACTAGCCGGGGCAATGCCGCAAATATTCGGCACAATTACTATTAGTGATGGGATTTCGATGGGAACTGAGGGAATGAAATATTCCCTAGTGTCACGAGAAGTGATTGCTGACTCCATTGAAACCGTCTGTAATGGTCAAAGTATGGATGGTGCGATTGCTATCGGTGGTTGTGATAAAAATATGCCAGGGGCAATGATTGCGATCGCACGGATGAATATCCCGGCTATCTTTGTTTATGGTGGGACAATTAAACCCGGACACTACAACAGCCGTGACTTGACTATTGTGAGTTCCTTTGAGGCTGTGGGTGAATACAGTGCTGGCAAAATTGACGACACCGAACTTATGGAAGTAGAACGCCGCGCTTGTCCTGGTGCTGGTTCTTGCGGTGGAATGTACACAGCCAATACTATGTCCTCGGCCTTTGAAGCGATGGGTATGAGTTTACCCTATTCTTCCACAATGGCGGCAGAAGATGACGAAAAAGCCGATAGCACTGAAGAATCAGCCAAGGTATTAGTAGAAGCAATTCGCAATCAATTGTTACCCCGGCAGATTATCACGCGCAAATCTATAGAAAATGCTATTTCTGTAATTATGGCTGTGGGTGGTTCAACTAACGCCGTGTTACATTTTCTAGCGATCGCTCGTGCAGCTGGTGTAGAACTTAATCTAGATGATTTTGAAACTATCCGCGATCGCGTCCCGGTTTTATGCGATTTAAAACCCAGTGGTAGATATGTCGCCACAGACTTACATCAAGCTGGTGGTATTCCCCAAGTAATGAAAATGCTATTGATGCATGGATTACTTCACGGTGACTGTATCACCATCACAGGTAAAACTATCGCCGAAATTTTAGCAGATGTCCCCGATGAACCACCCACTAATCAAGATGTAATTCGGACTTGGAATAACCCGATGTATGCACAAGGTCACTTAGCCATCCTGAAAGGGAATCTCGCTCCAGAGGGAGCAGTAGCAAAAATTACCGGGGTGAAAAATCCCAACATTACTGGTTCTGCACGGGTATTTGATTCCGAGGAAGAATGCTTAGATGCCATCCTTGCAAGAAAGATTAAAGCCGGTGATGTAATTATCATCCGCTATGAAGGGCCGAAAGGCGGCCCTGGTATGCGGGAAATGTTAGCACCCACCTCAGCAATTATTGGTGCGGGTTTAGGCGATGCAGTCGGGTTAATTACTGATGGACGCTTTTCAGGCGGTACTTACGGGATGGTAGTCGGACACGTTGCTCCCGAAGCCGCCGTTGGTGGTGCGATCGCTCTAGTCGAAGAAGGTGATAGCATCACTATTGATGCTAACTCTCGCTTGTTACAAATCAACATTTCTGATGCAGAATTAGCTAGTCGCCGCGCCAAATGGCAACCCCGTCCACCCCGTTATACAAAAGGCATCTTAGCAAAATATGCGAAGTTAGTTTCCTCTAGTAGTGTTGGTGCTGTCACAGACTTGGATTTATTTAATGAGTAGGGAGTAAGGTTGGAGACGCGATATCTCGCAATACGGTTAGGTTAAAGGGCAAAGGGAAAAGGGGAAAGGTTTTCAATACATCCTTTACCCTTTACCCCTTACCCTTTCCCCAGACCGCTTATCCGAACCGTATTGCGATACCTCGCGTCTCTCTACAAGAGTATGGAAAGACGGCTTTCTGGGATTGGCTGTGAAACTTACAGCAGAATTCAGAATATAGAATTCAGGAGTAAAGACATTTTATATCTGGGTAACAGACTTATACCAATTTGAAAAATGATTGCGACAGATGGAAAACTGAAACACTTATCCAATGGATGTTTCACAATCTAAAATCTAAAATCTAAAATCTAAAATGGTATTAGGGACTTCCAGATAAAAAAATATCCAATTAACTATTGTAGGGTGGGCGTCTCGCCATTGGTGTCAAGTTAAAGCAGATGCCCAAATGTCAAGCGACCTTGAGGCGTTGCGTCGGTGTCGCTGACGAACAGCTTTAACCAATCCCATA
>NZ_JBALDN010000045.1:0-11701 GCF_036917375.1 Nostoc sp. | reverse complement strand
TTAAATAGGCAACAACCGCCGCCATTCCCTCAGTTTTTTGCTCTTTAATACTGCCAAGCTTGGATGCAAATGAATTAAATAATCGAAGCATATTTATCGCTCCAGAATTATGTTTACCTTCAATAATTAGTGATAGCTGCTATTAATATGTGACTGGTTTTAATACTGCTAATCACTGTTCTTCATCTTTGTATAAAAAATTCACGGTGCAATGACGTAACCGACCGCCGTAATCATAATTCTTCCAGTAGATGAAAAAAATCATTAAAAATGGATATACTGCAATTATCAAGCAATGAATTTATTAGCTCCTGGTTTTAGACCAACTAGGAGCTTTTTTTATTTATTATCCATTTCAGTTATGGGGTATATCACCAGAAGTAACAGCATTCATCCTCAAGGTTATTAATAATTGGTTCTGTTGGTAGATTGAATGTCAATGTTTGGATTGCTATTGTTTATTTGTAAGTCAAAAACGTCTATCGAATTAAAACAATGAATATTCTTGCTTGGATTGTTTTAGGTCTAATTGCTGGTGCTATTGCAAAGGCTATCTACCCCGGTCATCAAGGCGGCGGAATCTTAGGAACAATCTTATTAGGAATTATCGGTGCTTTTGTTGGTGGTAGTTTGGGTGTATTCTTCAGTACAGGAACCTTGACATTAGCCGCCCCCACACTCAGTATTCCTGGTATTGCAGTAGCGGTTCTTGGCGCAATTGTCGCTATTTTCTTGTGGAACTTGCTAAATCGTCGCAGTGCAATCTAAGAAATTAAATTGGAATCAATTAATCGTAAATATCAGGGAATTCATTTCACTATATTTTCTCCCTGAGCTTAAATTATTTGAATAGCGCCTGCCTAAATTTAGGTAGGCGCTATTCTTTTGTTAGAGTGCGATGCCGTTCAAGGGGTAGCGTAAGCGCTCGATGCATTCTTAATTCGCAATTGCTGTTGTAATTTCTCCGTGGATGATGAGCAGATTGCATAAAACTTTCAACACCAAACTATAAGTCAATGTATTGGTGTTCATCTCAAATTATTTGCCATCAAGGCAGGAAAAACACGCAATGTACATTCAGAAACTTTCTGCATCTCTATTTTCGGCAACTACCTTGTTAACTGGAACTACTTTGGCTGTCTTGGTTAGCTCTACAACTCTTTCACTCGTGTTTGGTCATTCTGCTCAAGCGCAAGGACTACCTTATGGGCCAGATACTTGTCGTCAAGGCTATGTTTGGCGTGAAGCCGTTCCTAATGACCATGTTTGCGTCACACCCAAAACCCGTTCTCAAGCTGCAAAAGATAATAGTCAAGTCGCTAATCGGATTCAGCCAGGAGGAGGCCCCTATGGTTCTTTCACTTGTCGTCAAGGCTATGTTTGGCGCGAAGCTGTTCCCAATGACTATGTTTGCGTCACACCCAAAACCCGTTCTCAAGCTGCAAAAGACAATAGTCAAGCCAATCATCGCCGAGCTTCAAGCGGTGTTACCATTGACAATGGAACCCAACTCAATCCAGTTCACGACTAATTGCATGGGCGGATAGCTTAAATCAAGAATCTTTTGTAACCATTCAGGGGGTAGAAAAGCGATCGCTCCCCAGCAAATACAAGCGAACGCGTAGACCATTGCCCATAAAAAATACAAGCGAGTCAAAGTTGCACCCCAACAGCGATCGTTCCAACAAAGTTAGTCCAGGGGGCGATCGCCTAATTCAGCCAAAATCCACCTATTTTTCCATCTTTGAGGATAAGTCTAGCTAAGACATCATCACCACCATCAAAAAATGTCAGTTTCCATAAATAAACTTGATACCCTTGCTGATTCAGATTTCCCAAGAAAACTGCTGAATACCCTTTTTTGATGCGAGGAGCCAACTGTCTACTAACTTGTGTAAATGTTTGCCTTGTAATGCCTTCTTTGAAAGCAGCATTTCCAAGAGAAATAAACTGAGTGTAGTTGTTTTGTTCAACAGCATTTATCAGGCTTGTAAAAGTTCTTTGCACAGACTGTTCTGGTTGATTACTTTTAGTTGCTTTTATTTGCTCGTTCACAGCTTGCACGTTTTTTGCTACAGCTAAAGTCAAAGGTGACATGATAACAACTGCTGCAACTACAAATCCCATTTTATTCATTTATTTTGTTTACCTTCTCGAAAACTGATTTAGTTAAATATATTCGTAAAAGCAGGGTATTAAACTGGTATTATGCCAAAAATACCAGAGTGCGTAGGCGTAGCCCGCCTTCTCTACGAGACGCTCCGCGAACGGCATCGCTGTTTACTTTACTCACACAATCGGGACTGGACGGCGCGGGTGCATTGGGATTGCGAGTGTGGTTGGATGGATGATACCGTGTGAGCGATGCCTACGGCGGAACGAAAAGCGACCATCGCAATCATGATGTGCAATTCTCTGCTACTTTAACTCAAATTACTGCTGCCACCGATTTGAGTAGCGCCCTCTCCTGCTGGTGGGTGATAAGTCATAGACTGTAACCCCAAACGACCAGGGCCAATAAAACGGTTGAGAGTGAATGAAATACCGCCGAGCATTACTCCAATTGCTCCGAAGATGCCGCCACTAGATTGCAGCGCTGTTACTGTCTCCATCTTCACTGATGAGTCTTTCCATAACCATGCTCCTGGCTCAACATCGAGTACTTCCCCAGGAGCAAGGTACTTTTCAAAGACATTACCGTAACCGTGGATTAAAAGCAGCCCTCCCTGTTGCTGACCAATGAAGCGGTCAATAAATAAACCACCACTGCGACTAAAAAAGAGGTTTGCTAGCCCTCGCTGGAAAAAGAAACTGTACTCAATATTACTGGTAGCGAGTAAAAACTGATGTTCGCGCACGTCCACTGTCTGTCCACGCTCTAATTGCAGCACCACAATCTGTCCTGGAGCCTCACGAGAGAAAGCAATATTCCCTGGCCCATGTGCTTCACTGATAAAAATTTGCAGTCCGGCAAAGAAACGCTTGGCTGCCCCTTTTAAACCTTTGACACCGAGGCGAACATTCGGATGTTTCCACAGTAAAATATGATGCTCAAAGTAAATCGATTGCTGTTGCCCTAGATGGACATCTACTACAGGTACTACTTCTCCCTCAATTCTCAAGGTCAAGTCACCAGAATGAAAGATTTCCTGGGGATTTCTCAATTCCGGGGTCGGTTCGCTACTGAAGTCTGGCATAGTCTTTACTTTTCGATAGTTGTTTTATAAATCATTTTCTCTCAAACTCCAATTGTTTTACGCGGATATGAGTTTGACCTCGACTACACAGCACGGATGCATTAGGATTGTCAAAATTCAGAGTGTGGCTTGCGTTTGTTTACTCACTGCGTTTGATTAAACAGGGCGGATTCTACCAAAGAAGCCCCTAATGAGTAACAACCGCTACGAACATTCTCTGGTACTGACAACAAAGCTACATTGTGGGGAGAGGTAAATCCCTCTTTGAAATCAATGCAACTTTTGACAATTGTCCATGAATCTGCAATAGCTGTGGGTAACTGTTTGTCAAATCCATGATTTGTATAATTTTGATATTGCTCTTGTAGTTTCTTCAAAGATGCTAAAAACCGCGCCTTTTGTTTGGCGTGTGACTGGCGGATCTCACAAATCTTACGAGCTGCGTCCAATGTTTCTTTCTCGTCCCAAGCCGTGACTTCTTTCACATCTGCAATACATTCATTCAGCTTGAATCGTGTGGGTTGTGAGTCGCCATCTAAATTGGGGTTTGCTGCCCAAGTCGGGATTGTAACTGAAATAAGTATGGTAATTAGTACAGCTAATAATCCAAAAATCACATTCCAAAAGACAATTTTAATCATAATTTCGCTTTTTCTCAGTAATTTTATTACTAATTAAGTCCCTAAAAGGGTGTCAAGAGAAATGATACAAAACATTTCCCTCTTCATTTACTTCAAAATTAGCATTAAGTTCCTTGGCTTTTTCATCTAAATATTGTTTAGCTAACTGGGTTGATATTTCCGCATTTTTCGCCAGTTGCAATACCGTTATTCTGCCAGCATTTTGCTCAATTAGTTCTAATAAAACTAACTGAAGGCGCTTTTGTTCTGATTCCAGAAGTAATGCTTTTTCCTTTCGATTCTGCTGCACTAAAGACCAACTCAACCAGCCTCCTAGAATGGTTGACGGAATAGTAAGAATAGTTAAAGCCGCTACATCATTTTGTTTTTCTTGAGCGGGAGTTTTGGGATTGAGAATTTCTAGAATCATCACAGCAGAAAAGGGAATGCCAAATAATAGAAAACAGATTGCTAAAACTTTTCTAATTAGTTTCATATAAGTTTTTCCCTGACTAGAGTTGGCTGGAGGCTGAAGGAAATTCAAAAATAATGGCTCTATTATACAAGGTATAATAAAATACCCGCTACCCGAATATTTTGCACAATGAGGCGATGCCTGCGCCTACGCTTGTAAATCTGCCAAGCAGCGTTCGCCTCGGTTAATAAATGCGGCTTACGGGTGTGGTGGATGCACGGCGAGATGGATACTATTTTATGTGCGATGCCTATTGACTCTACAATCAGTTTTTGCCTGATGATGAGTAGTGTTTGATGAAAGCGTGTGAGGTTTTTAATGAACCGTTTACTAACACCATCGGAACATTTAATGTGGTTGCTAGGTTGCGATAGACCAATCAATGTGTCACTGTGTGCCAGAATTAGGGGAGCATTCAGTGTCGTTTACTGTATGAGTGCTGCTATAGCATAAGTAAATGCTACAAATTACTCAAGTTGCATTCAGGCGTAGGTTGATCGGTGCGATCGCTCTACCAATTATCCTGTTATTGTCATTGTCAGGAGTTTCAATCTGGCAAATTAACCGCCTGCTCAGGGCTATGCACTGGGTTGACCACACTGACCAAGTTATTGCCCAAGCAAATGGCTTACAAAAACTATTACTCGATCTGGAGACAGGAGTACGTGGATACCAGATCGCAAGTAACCCAGAATTTCTTAAACCTTATCAGCAAGCTAACTCTACCATTAATACTACTTTTAATGAGTTGGGCGATCTAGTTTCAGATAATCCCCAACAAAGTCAACGCTTAAGGCAAATCAAGGCAGAGGAAACAGGCTGGAAGAAATCTATTTCCCAAGCGATCGCCCGCAAACAAAGAGGTGAAGCTGAACCCCTATCAGCAATTGAGGTTCGCAAACAAAGCATGGATGTGATGCGAAATCAAATTACTAATTTTATTGCTACTGAAGAGCAGCTACGGTATCAGCGCAACCAAGCAGTCCAACAGACTACTGAGCGAGTCATCTTTACTAGCATAATCCTATCGCTTGCTGCTGGTGGTATCCTTGCCTTTTATATTCGACGGCAAATTGCCCATGTGTCTGACAATTATGAGAATGCTCTCAAAACTGCCCAAATACAAACTGAAAATGTTCAACTTTCTGCCCAAAGACTTGCCGCTTTACATAATATTGACCGAGCAATTTTAGCGGCTGAGTCGATCAAGTCTCTAGTCCGAACTGCACTGAAACAAATGCGTCACTTAGTACCCTATGAGCAAGCATTTGTAGCCCTGTTTAATTTTGAGGCAGGTACAGCTGAGATTGTCGCAGGCAACAGCACTAAAGAATTACAACCGCTTGAAGGTACAAAAATGTCATTATCAGACTTTGCGCCTGAGCAAAGCTTACGACAAAACCTTAGTTATATTAAAGACTTGACAAATGTTGAGCTTTACCCACCTATTTTAAAACGGTTGCATTCGGCAGGAATGCGTTGTTGTTTGCGGATTCCGATGTTAGTTGAAGAAAGGCTGCTAGGGGAACTCAACTTAGCGGCGACTAAGACAGCCGTTTTTGACGCTCAAGCACAAGATGTTGTGGTTGAGGTGGCGGCTCAGTTAGCGATCGCTATCCAACAATCTCTGCTACGCGAACAACTTCAAAATTACGCTTTGGAACTAGAACAGCGTGTTGCCCAACGTACTGCACAGTTGCAAGAAACAAATCAAGAGCTAGAAGCATTCACTTATACGATATCACACGATTTACGCGCACCGTTACGTACTATGCAAGGTTTTGCTCAGGCATTGCAAGAAGACTACACAGACAAACTAGACTCCGTTGGGCAAGAATACATTCAATATATTACAGAGGGTGCAGTCCAAATGGACACCCTAATTGCCGAACTCCTAGCATACAGCCGCCTCAGCCGTGCCCAAATTCAAATGCAAAAAGTTGATTTAACTAGTGTTGTCGAGGAAGCTTTAAAACAACTCAGCAAACAAGTGCAAGAACAGCTTGCACAAGTCACGGTAGCAAAACCCTTACCGCCAGTGATGGCTCATCGCTCTACGCTTGTCCAGATAGTAACCAATTTACTCAGCAATGCAATAAAATTTGTGCAGCCTGGAATACAGCCAAAAGTAGAAATCTATGCAGAAGAAAAGCAAGATTCGATCCAATTATCGATTGTAGACAACGGCATCGGCATTGCACCAGAACATCAAGAGCGTATTTTTCGGGTTTTTGAACGACTGCATGGCGTGGAAATCTATCCAGGTACTGGTATTGGTTTAGCAATTGTCCGCAAAGGGTTAGAGCGAATGGGCGGTCGAGCCGGAGTAGAATCGCAATTAGGTACTGGTAGTCGCTTTTGGATTGCCCTGCCAAAAGCCGATCCTCACAGCAATGATACGAATGACGCAAGTACTCCGCATTCTGATAATTGATGATAATCCAGGCGATCGCGCCTTAACGATCCGAGAACTGAGGCGAGAATTTCCGCAATTTCAAGCTCAAGAAATCCGCGAAGCCTCTAGCTTTGCTAGTGCAGTAGCAACAGGCGAATTCGATCTGGTTATTACCGACTATCAATTGGGCTGGAGTACTGGACTAGAAGTTTTATATACAATTAAACAACAGTATCCCAACTGCCCAGTGATTATGTTTACTAATACAGGTAGTGAAGAAATTGCGGTAGAGGCAATGAAGTCTGGGCTAGATGATTATGTCCTGAAATTACCCAACCGCTACATTCGCATACCAGTTGCTGTGCGAGTTGCACTAGAACGAGCAGAAACCAAACAACGAGCTACCTTACTTGAAATCCGTCTTCAAGGTTTGCTCAACCAATTAAAACTAGGTATATTTCGTACTTATCCAGATGGAAGTCTTATTGAGTGTAACCCAGCGTTTCTAGAATTGTTGGGGCTGGATTCATTATCCCAAGCTTCAGCGATGAATTTATTAAACATCCATGAATACTACTCAATACTGCAAGAACTGCCGCCACCTCAACAGCAAGAGCAAGAGATTCAATTACAACGAGCAGATGGAAGATTTATTTGGGTTGGATTAAGTATAGCTCTAAATACAGTTGAGGGACAACAGGTAATAGATGGCTTAATTGAAGATATTACATCTCGTAAACAAGCTGAAATTGAAATTCAGCAACTCAACCAAACCTTAGAGGAGCGAGTCAGGGAGCGTACAGCCGAATTAGAAGTAGCAAATCGAGATTTAGCGCAGAAAAATCAGGAATTAGCAGTGGCTAATCAAGATTTAGAAGCATTTACTTATTCAATTTCTCACGATCTGCGCGAACCATTACGCGCTATCCAAGCGTTTGGTTCAATCCTCCTAGAGAACCAGGATAGGGAATCTAACCTAGAGAACCAACAAAACTATTTGCAGCGCATTATTGCAAGTACACAGCAAGCAGACAAGCTTGTTCAAGATTTGCTTGAATACAGTCGCCTCAGCCGGACTGAAATGCCATTACAAGCTATTAACTTATCTTTATTGATGATACAAATACTGAGACAGCTAGAACTAGAAATAACACAGCAACAGGCGAGAGTACAAGTTGAAGAGCCTTTAGCTGAACTTACGGGAAACCCTACTATTTTGATTCAAGTAGTTACCAATTTGCTAACCAATGCGATTAAATTTGTTGCACCAGGAGTTCAACCTCAGTTACGGATATGGACTGAGAAACGTAATAAATTGGTTCGCTTATGGGTGCAAGACAATGGCATTGGTATTGAGGAAAGATACCAAAAACGCATTTTCAATGTTTTTGAGCGCCTACACAGCTATGAAGTTTATCCTGGAAGTGGTATCGGTTTAGCAATTGTCCGCAAAGGAGTCGAACGTATGGGTGGACAAGTTGGTGTAGAATCCCAACCTGGACAAGGAAGCCGATTTTGGATAGATTTACCTATAGTTATAGATGTAAATTCCTAAAATCTTTCAATCGCCTTGATTCCGGGCAAACATAAAGTTATTTCTACGCTCTTAAATATTTGGCGCAAGATCCTTACCCTATGCCATGCCATGAGGCGCACAGTAAAGGATGAAAAACTTTTTTTCTGCCTCCTGCCTCCTGCCTCCTGCCCCCTGCTTCCTGCCCCCTGCCTTTCAAACTAGAAATTTCATGAGTAAAGAGCAAGACACTATTTTACTTGTAGAGGATAATCACAAAGATGTGCTACTGCTGCAACGAGCGCTCCGCAAGGCTAATATTGTTAATCCAGTTCAGGTGGTAAATGATGGCGATGCAGCAGTGTTATATCTGTCAGGGGAGGAACCTTATGGCGATCGCACTCGTTATCCCTTGCCTGTACTAATCTTGCTCGATCTGAAACTACCCCGCAGATCCGGGGCTGAGGTTTTAATGTGGTTACGGCAGCAACCAGAACTCAAGCGCTTACCTGTCGTAGTTCTCACCTCATCGAGAGAGTATGCCGACATTAATCATATTTATGACATAGGTGTAAATGCTTACATAGTTAAGCCAGTTATTTTTAATGAATTAGTAGAAATTGTTATAACCCTTAATCTTCACTGGATTATTTTTAACGAAAGACCTCAATTTTGAACTGTTTGAACATTTTTTGGGCATTCTTTTCACTGTCACCCTTACATAAATGTAATGTAGCTCAATGTTACGCATTCTTTTAATTGATGATAATTTGAATGACCGCCTACTGGCGATTCATGTACTAAAGCAAGAGTTTTTTGACCTCCAGTTTCAGGAAATTGTTCAAGCAAAAGACTTGGAACAAGCATTAGAAACAGGAGAGTTTGATTTAGTAATAACTGACTATCAATTACGCTGGAGTGATGGCTTAACTGCGATCCGGGTAATTAAAAATCGTTATCCTGATTGCCCAGTAATAATGTTTACCAATAGTGGTACTCAGGAAATTGCCGTTGAGGCGATGAAATCGGGATTGGAAGATTACATCATCAAGTCTCCTAAGCACTATGTTCGATTACCCGCAGCAGTCCGCCGAGCAATAGAGCGGACTGAAGCTCAACGTAAAGCAGTCAGGCTAGAATCACGCCTTCAAACTTTGCTGAATAATTTAAATGTGGGAATTTATCGCTTAACGGCAGATGGTACTTTACTCGAAGGCAATCCCGCATTTCTGCGGCTGTTAGGTTTAAATTCTCTAACTGAAATTCCTGCAAGTCAAACCCTTGAGCCTTATTTCCAACCATTGGACTATGCTCAAGTTCTCAACCAATTAAAGCAAAATAGCGAAATCCGCGATCGCGAGATGCAATTGCGACGAGCGAATGGTACTCTAATTTGGGTGCGAATTAGTACAACTTTGACCCAAGTAGATGGTAGAACCGTTATTGACGGCTTAATAGAGGATATTAGCGAACGCAAACAAGCTGAAAAAGCTCTACACCAGAGTGAGGAACGCGCACAGCTTGCCATTAACATCAGTCGGCTTGGGACTTGGCATTACGATCCCAGTACAAACCTCGTCGAGTTGGACAAGCGAATGCGCGAGATTTGGGGCGAACCGGATGACACCGCGATTATCCCTGTCTCAATGGTAATAGAGCGCATCCACCCAGATGACCGAGAGCGTGTAGTCAACACCATCAGCAATGCACTCGACCCGATGTCGTCGGGTACTTATGAAATTGACTATCGAATCGTGTGGAACGATGGAACTGAGCGGTGGATATTCGCTAATGGGCAAGTGCAATTTGAGGGAGAGGGGGTGTCTATGCAAGCGATTAGGTTGCTAGGAACCGCACTCGACATCACCGAACGCAAACGAGCAGAGGAACGGGTGCATCTGCTGTATGAAACAACCAGCGATTTACTGGCCACGGAACATCCCATGCTGCTGATGAATAACTTGTTTAACAAGCTCTCAGCCCAGCTTGAGTTACATTATTACTACAACTATATGGTTGAGGTAAAAGACAACCAGCAAATGCTGCATCTGAGCAACTATGGGGGGATCTCTGAAGCAACGGCTCAGTCGCTGGAATGGATTGAACTTGGGCAATATCTTTGCGGACTGGTGGCACAAGAGCGGCAGCAAATTGTCTTTAATCGAGCGCAAATCTCCACCCATCCCAACGCGCAGCTTGTCAACTCAATTGGCATCACGGCTTATGCTGGACAACCGTTGATTGTGCAGGGACGGTTACTGGGGACGCTCTCCTTTGCCAGCCGCACCCGCACCTGCTTTACTCCCGAAGAAATCGATCTGCTGCAATCCACCTGCGAACAGATGGCGATCGCTATTGAGCGAGCAAATTTACTGGCTTCAATCCAGCAACAAGCTCAACAATTGCAACAAGCTAACCGAATTAAAGATGAGTTTCTGGCAGTATTATCCCATGAGTTGCGATCGCCCCTTAATCCAATTCTGGGTTGGTCTAAGCTGCTCCAAACCTCTAAGCTTGACGAAGCCAAGACTGCTTATGCTCTGAGTGCGATCGAACGCAATGCCAAGTTACAGTCCGAACTGATTGAAGACTTGCTGGATGTCTCCCGAATTCTGCAAGGCAAACTTAGCCTGAAAGTTTGCCCAGTCGATCTAGTATCGATCGTTAAAGCTGCAATGGAAACTGTACAGCTGGCAGCTGAAAGCAAGTCGATTCAAATTCAGGTGAGGCTTGAACCAAATGTAGGGCAAGTTTTGGGCGATCCCAACCGATTACAGCAAGTGATTTGGAATCTCCTCTCGAACGCAATTAAGTTCACTGACATCAGGGGACGAGTGGATATCCATCTGAAACAAGTTAGCTCTTTTGCCGAAATCACTGTTATCGATACAGGTCAAGGGATTCACCCTGACTTCCTCCCCTATGTGTTTGAATACTTCCGCCAAGCAGATAGTGCTACAACCAGAAAGTTTGGTGGACTGGGGTTAGGGTTAGCGATCGTCCGTCACTTAGTCGAATTACATGGCGGAACTGTTCAGGTAGAAAGTGCAGGTGAAGGTCAGGGGGCAACCTTTACTGTGAGACTTCCGCTCATGGCAACTCCATCCCAGAAGAACGCAGACAGTAAACCGTCTGAGCCATCCCTAAATTTGCATGGTATCCAAGTTTTGGTGGTAGATGATAATGCAGATACACGGGAGTTTATTGCTTTCATGCTAGAGATGTATGGAGCGAATGTAACAACTGTCACTTCAGCCGCCGAAGCTCTCGCCACTTTAACCAAGTACAGAGCAGACGTGCTACTCAGCGATATTGGGATGCCAGAAATGGATGGCTATATGCTGGTGCGCCAGCTGAGAGCCTTGCCGTACCAACAAGGCGGGAAGATTCCAGCGATCGCTTTAACACTGGAGTTTAGACTAAGTAGGAAAAAATGACCCAGCAGCACTGAGTTGATAAAATACAAGCTTTAAACATGGAAATCTTTAATATTAAGCAGAT
>NZ_JBALDN010000044.1:0-66417 GCF_036917375.1 Nostoc sp. | reverse complement strand
TACTTTCTCAAACCCCAGTTTGCTTTCTCATTTTGGTGTTTTCCGCAAGCAAAAGCAGCTTTTACTTTCTCAAACCCCAGTTTGCTTTCTCATTTAAGTAGTTCGCGCAATCTGCTGTAATGATTTCTGTGTAGCAAAAAGCATTGCAGATTTGCCGGAATTCTCTCAGGCTGATCTATACGTAAATTTTTTAAGGTAAAGAATATTAACCGTACTGTATTACAAGGTGTAGATCGTGGCTCGCAGAAAAAGAACTTCCGTAGTATTAGAAAAAGCAGTCCGCCGTGCAGCTGGCATAAATTCTATCGATCCGAGTTTAGATTTAGGCAATGGACTTACCTTACCTGCCTTCTCAACCCTGATCGAAACGATGCGAACTAAAGAAAATGCATATAACAGTGCGCTTTCTAGCTTGGATAAATTGTATCGGGAAATGCTGGAAACAGAAGACGAGTTGGGAGATATGACAGAACACATGCTAATGGCAGTTGGAACTCGATATGGCAAAAGCAGTGTAGAGTACGGTATGGCGGGAGGAGTTCCTAAAAAACAGCGTCGTAAGAGACTAAGAGGCGAGTCGCTAACTCCCAGTAATGAGCAACCTTCATTCGTTGCTAGTGTGGAGGGTAAGAATGGAAAGAAACCAGCAGCGACAACATAGGATGCGCGTTATTACTCAAAATTCAGAATTAGGTTTGGGGAAAAGGTTAAAGGGGAAGGGGAAAAGGTTTTTTCTTTCCCTTTTCTCCTTCCCCAAAACCTGACAAGTATTGGGTTCTGTATTGTCCCCTTTCCCTTTAACCTTTTCCCTTTTCCCCTCTTGCAAAAGTGCTTTTTGCAAGAGGTCTAATTTTATAAAGACTTTATCCGTTCTACGCCACCCCATATTTCAAAGAACCGTTTAGTTTCAGTTTCTATTTCTGAAATTGTTCTTGGCTGTCCATTTCCAGAACCAGGAAAAACAATATAAACAATATCCTTGGGAATTCCTCGCCTGACTCTTGATTGTACTAATGGATCGTTTCCAACAGCCTGAGACAAAGCTATTGAACCCTCTCCAATCTGGTTTTTAGGCCCAACATCAGCATAAATTGCAAAAGCGAGTTTTTCATTATTAGTGTTGTAAACAACTGCAAAATCTCCTAACTTAACGCCTGTAGCCTTTCTAAAATAATCATTTCCTGGAAGAACAATATACGGAATCTTTGTTGAATCAACATAGCGACGTGGATCTTGTTTAACAAATCCAGAGTCGATTAATGCAGTTGTAGAAATATAGTATCCAGGATATGGATCGGTACTACTTTGAACAAATGGATTGCCGTTTTTATCTACAGCTAGTGCCCACCAGTTATCTGAATACCCAGCATTTGCCAAAAAATCAATCCCTTTATCTGCGGGATGATAAGCATTAGGCGCACCATCAGCATTAATGCTCATACCTGCTTCATAGAAAAATGCAGATTCTCCATTTGCCTGGAGAATAGGAATTTCACCAATTTTAAGAACAGTCTCGATCGAAAATTTGGTGACTGGACTCAGGAATTTTTGAGATACAAAACCTTCTAAAGTTTTTCCTTCAATAATAGTTGCAACCTTCCACCACTTTTCATTATCCGAATTTTTTATTTTAGATACAATATATCCTTTTGGAAGAGATGCTAATTGATTAGCTTCATCAACAATCGGTGCTGAACGTATATTCAAACTATCTGAGTTTACTTGAAATTGCTGCATAAATTACTCCAAATTTAAAAGTTGAACTCATGAAAACACATTAAAAAAACCAAATTTTGTGCTGATGCTATTGCTAATATCTAGAACATCTCAAACTCTGATTTTTTTGTGTCGCGCCAGCAGCGACAATTAGGAGTCAGTCAGTTGGGTGGGCAATACCTGATTTTCCCTGCTCTTAAAGGCGAATACAGGAGAAGGAACTCCCGCAACGCACCCCAAATCTAAATGTCAGTTACTAAATCACTGGATTTAGATCCCCGACTGCTTGCAGACACCCAAAGGATAGAAGTTGCGGATCTGGGCAGCAATTTTTGCTTTAGAAAGTACCATTCCACCCTAAAGCCGCCTTTGACTGGACAAAAAAATTTCAACAAATGTGAGTATGCGAACATCTTGGGAACTATAGAAGCAAATCAAATCAGCACAACTTTCAGCTTCCAGCAATGAAGACTCCCTATCTCAGCAAAGCTAAGGCGTTCCCATTACAGATTGTTCTTATTGTTCCCTTCCTTATCCAAATTTTTGCAGCAGTCAGCTTAGTAGGTTATTTGTCTTTTAAAAATGGGCAAAGAGCAGTTAACGACCTAGCCGAACAGTTGATAGATCGCACCAGCGATGTCGTGGATGAACACCTGAAGTCTTATCTTTCCATTCCGCAAACCCTTAATCAGATCAACGCAGATGCTA
This sequence comes from Nostoc sp., assembly GCF_036917375.1. Taxonomy (GTDB): domain Bacteria; phylum Cyanobacteriota; class Cyanobacteriia; order Cyanobacteriales; family Nostocaceae; genus Nostoc. Next base: position 63,993 of record NZ_JBALDN010000044.1, on the reverse strand, counting down.
TTCGCAAGGGACTATTGGATGTGGGCGATCGCAAAACCCTGGGTAAGTATTTTTGGGATCAAATACAGGCTTATGACCTGACTTATATTGGTATCGGACTAACGACGCGTGAAGGGGTAGGAGCCGGTCGTTATGATGACAAGACAATTACCATTGATGATTGGACTGCCAAGCGTCTCAATAATATTTCCACTTATGCTACCGATCAGCAAGGTAATCGAACTCAAATCAATGCTCGGTGGAATTGGAATAATCTTACTGAATCTTGGTATAATCAACCCGTTGCCGCAGGTAAACCTATTTGGGCAAAGATTGTAACTGGAAATCTTCCTACAGGCCCCTACATTGCCGCTTGTGCCAGTCGTCCTATCTATGATTCCCAAAATCGCTTGCTGGGAATGGTTGGCTCTGATATTCACCTGCTAAAACTGAGCGATTTTTTACGCAATTTGAATATTAGCCAGTCTGGGAAAGTCTTCCTTTTAGAACGGGATGGCACATTAATTGCTAGTTCTGGTACAGAAAAGCCTTTTGTTCTCGTTAATCAAGATATCCGGCGATTGAATGCGATCGATAGTTCTGATCCAATAATCCAGAACGTTGCCAGACATTTCCAAACCTCTGGGTTTGGGTCTATCACCCAAGACACAGATTTTCAACTTGAGATGGAAGGAAAACGGCATTTTGTGCATGTTTTACCTTGGCGTGACAAATATGGCTTGGATTGGCTGATGGTAGTGAGTGTGCCAGAAAAGGCATTCATGTCACAAATTAATGCCAACACACGTATTACGATCGCACTTTGTTTTGCTGCATTAGTCGTTGCCTCTGCGATCGGTGTGTTTACCTCTCATTGGATTGTCCGCCCGATTTTGCGCTTGAATTGGGCAAGTGAAGCAATGGCATCTGGTAATTTCAATCAGACATTAGAAACTAGCCCCATTCAAGAACTTAATACCCTATCTAACTCTTTCAACCAGATGGCAGGGCAATTACACGAATCCTTTACTGCTTTAGAGAAAAGCAAAGAAGAACTAGAAGAACGGGTAGAAGAACGCACTACTGAACTTAAAAATGCATTAGGAGAATTGCAGCGTACTCAATCTCAAGTTATTCAAAGTGAAAAAATGTCTAGTTTGGGACAACTAGTTGCTGGAATTGCACACGAAATTAATAATCCAGTTAACTTTATTCATGGCAACCTCGCCCACGTGCAGGAATATACTCAGGATTTATTAGCACTGATGCAGTTGTATCAGCAATATAATCCCTACCCTGCTGCTGAAATTCAAACCGTTGCTGAAGACATCGATCTAGAGTTCTTACAAGAAGACTTGCCAAAAATGTTGTCTTCGATGAGAGTAGGCACCGATCGCATTCGCCAAATTGTACTGTCGCTAAGGAATTTCTCTCGCATTGATGAAGCGGAATTTAAACGTGTCGATATTCATGAAGGCATCGACAGTACTTTGATGATTTTGCAGCACCGCCTCAAAGCTAAACCAGAACAACCTGAAATTGAGGTGATTAAAGACTACGACGATATACCCCCAGTAGAATGCTATGCCGGACAACTCAATCAGGTATTTATGAATATTTTAGTAAATGCGATTGATGCTTTAGAAGAAAATAATACTAAGCTTACCTATGAGGAAATTAAGGAAAATCCCAGTCAAATTAAGATTCGCACATCGGTAGTTAATTCAACGTGGTTGGAAGTGGCGATCGCTGATAACGGAGTTGGTATTTCTCAAGAATTTCAGCAACGAATATTCGATCCCTTTTTCACCACCAAACCCATTGGCAAAGGAACCGGAATGGGTATGTCTATCAGCTATCAAATCGTCACAGAAAAACATAACGGTAAACTGGAGTGTTTCTCAACTCCTGGAAAAGGAACCGAGTTTATCATTCAGATTCCTCTGCGGCTCAGGAATGGTTAAACTATCAATTATGGCTGAGGCTGGGGGGAACAGGAAAATGTAGAGAGTTTTGAATTATACAGCAGATTTCAAGTTGAGGAGGGGTGTACTTCATTAACTTGTAAAGTGCTGTAAGTAACAATACCTTTGCTAATTTACGAAGCTTAAGCAATGATTTGCTGTTTAAGGGGAATCACTCTGCACGATCGTAACAGTGCCATTGGTGCGATCGCAATTTTTGATAATACACCAATCACTCTTGTCACTTCGCTGCTATAGATATTGTTCGGTCAAAGGATATCGGAAAATATGTCTATTATGAAGTTTTTTTGTTGGTCAGAGAATATATAATAAAGTTTTTTTGCTGGTCAGAGAATATACAAGTTTTCGGCGCTAACAGATTATACAGTTGAACAGATAGTTAAAATCGGCAGTCCTATTTATTAAAAAATCTATGCAGATACATCAGGTGATTGAAACCTACGATCGGGGATCGGTGAATTATGACGCAATTATGAAGCGTTACTGGCACATCGAGCGCGAACCCTTAATTGCTTCCTTGCAGCTAAAACCAGGACAAACCGTATTGGATGCTGCGGTAGGAACTGGTCTTAATCTTCCAGCCTATCCTGAAGATGTACGTGTCGTCGGTGTCGATCTCTCTGAGAAGATGATAGATGAAGCACGTAAAAAGCCGATATCCGCAGACATCACCTTTAAGGTATCGGATCTCTGCAATCTTGATTTTCCTGATAATACTTTTGATGCAGCAGCATCAGGATTTACCCTATGTGTCGTTAGCGATCCAGTCTGCGCCCTTGCAGAGATCCTGCGAGTTACTAAGCCTGGTGCCTTAATTGCCATTCTCGATTACTGCAAATCACAAGATCCAGAGATTCAGAAATGGCAAGAATTAATATCTGATAGTGCTTCACAGCTAGGCTTCCCGACTGGCAAGATCAAGTGGGATGCGTTGATGGATTATGACAAATTGATTTACAATAGCAAGCTCCCCATTGAAGTGCTTGCAGACGATCGCACAGACAGTCCAAACCCGTTTTTATGTGGTTGTCAATTCCTGCTTAAAAACTCAAAAGCCTAAAGGCAACAGTATCGCACTCTTGTCCAATGAGTGCGATATTTACGACAAGCCGGATTACAAATGATTTTGAAACAGTTCTAGAACATGTTGCCAAGCATCAGGAGCCGCTTCAGGATTATAACTTGGGTGCTCGGCTAAAAATGGGTATCGATCTTTGAAGAATCCAGCGAAAAATCCGTGTCCGGCATCGTATCGAAATACACGATGATTTATGTGATGTTTCTTTAATTCTGCCTCAATTTGCTCGTTTTCTTCCTGGGAAACTAATGCATCTCTTGTGCCAAAAAATGCATAAATAATACCTTTAATTTGTGAAGTGCGATTAATGGTTGGAGTCTCTTCACCATAACTAGCAGTGGTAATTCCGCCACCATAAAACGAAGCTGTAGCTTTGATATCCGGTAAAGTTGCAGCCATATAAGCAACATGACCGCCAAAACAGAAACCAATCACACCGATCGCATCATCTTTGACATTGGGCAAAGTTTTGAGATAAGTAATGGTAGCTTGAATATCGCTGAAAATCTCTTGATATTTTACTTGTTGATAGTATTCCAAGCCCAGCCGATAGGCTTCTGGGCTATAGCCAATATCTTTTGGACTAAAGTCAGCCTCAAAACCGGGAGCAATACGTTGATACATCGCCGGGGCGATCGCGACATAACCTTGTTTAGCAATTAGTTCGGTGATATCTCGAATATTACTATTGATTCCAAAAATTTCTGGAAAAACGATAACCGCGCCAAAGGTTTTATTTTGTGCTGGTTGAGCTAAATAAGCATCGATTTCTAAGCCATTGTTAGGTACTTTGACATAAGAAGTGTGAATTTCGATGTTTGTTGTTTCTACCATCTGTGTTTCGGCTGCTTTTATACTAACTCATTTATTTTGACTGTTTTTTGATACCAATGGGTGATGTCTACAACGAGCAAAAACACTAAAAGTATTGCTCTACTCAATAGATATGATATTTTCAGAAATTAAATATGTGTTATCCAGAACCTTTGTTGGGGCGTAGTCCTGCTATCTATATCCATGCAAATCAGATGAATTTCTAACTTTTGAATAGATGTCATCTCAAACTTCTGGGAGATTCCAAGGGTTTTTGATTTGTGCGACCTTACATAAAGTAAGCATAAAGACTCAAAATTAATAACCAGAAGAAAAAACAATGCCAGATCAAAGTTTTAGAACAGATATTCCAGAAGTTGACCCAACAGAGATTGAAGATACTCGAACTGCGATCGCTGATGAACATCACTCCTTTCTTGAAAAGGTCATGGTTAAAAGCGGATTTGCAGATTTGTATGACGCAAGAGACTTTACTGAAGTTGTGTATCGCGTTATGCGTGACTTGATGACCGCGGACACAATCGATCGAGTCGAGTCAGAACTGCATACAGAAGCTATACCTACAGATGAAAAAGCACTCCAGTTTGAAGTGGCTGAACTCTGGAAAGACACCAATCCCATTGTGAGATTTTTAAGTAAAATCCGTCAACCTTTAAAAGGCCCGGCTCCCATTGGAATTGATTCCAAGCTATTTCTAACGCGAGTTGCTAATGAAGGAGGGATTCCAGGAACAGTTGATGCAGAACAGGCAGTTAAAGCAGTATTTTCTGCCACCAAAGACGAACTTTCCGAAGAGCGGATTCAGGAAATTGCTGGTGCGCTGCCTGATTATGTACGTCAGCTTTGGGAGCAAGCTTAAATTAGAAGTATAAAAAAGTTAAGCCTGTTTGCGATCGTTACTCGCAAACAGGCTTTTTAATTAGGTTTAGCCTACAGCAAACTCTGTATACTGCCGTACATGAGGTGCATGATATGCGATCACAATATCTTGCTTAGGTACTCCCTCACACACGAGTTGATCTGCGATCGCATCCTCCGTTCCATCATGCTGCACCCAAATCTTCCCATCCTTGATATCTATATGCAGCACACAGCCATAAATCCTGGTACTACTATCCTTCCATCCCACATGCACAAGCTGATAGTGGTCTTTTGTAGTATCAAAAATGGTTTGACTTTCTATCGGATCGCTCTGAGAACGCAACTTTCCTCGCGCCGTCAATAATTTCTGAATTAGTTCACGATACAAATTTAGCTTATCCATTCTGCAATCTCCTGTTTTTCTGTGTCGTACACCAAAAGGGGAATTTTGTTACGGACAATAACCGTTTGAATAAATGGATATCTGAAAAATCGCTTATAAACGTCGAGCGGAACTGCTAAATACAACCACCGCTCTGGATCATCATCTTCCAAAGCAATGCGGTAGTTAATAAATTGTCCAATTGCAGTATGAAACTCAGAAATTGTTGAGGGTGCTAAAAATGTTTTGATTTCAACTGCAATCTTTTCCTCATCCTTTGTCGCTGCTAGCAACAGTTCTGCACCTAAATCGATGTAAAAATCAACAAACCCCAAATCAATATGGTACGGATCGTGAGTAATTATCCACCCTTCCTTCTCAAGAGCAGTTCTAACCAGTTCATGAAACCTATCTCTTGCAGACATTGTAGACAGCTAACCAGAAAGATAAAGTCTGTTGTAGAAAAAAGAATATATACACCCCAGGATTATATTACCTCACAAGTAAATCTGTGACAAAATAATATTGTTGTTTTATAGCCAGTGCGATCGCTTACGACCTATGATTTCTACCATCTCGCGCCGCTACAGCTTGGATGAATATCGCGCGATCGAAGAAAAAGCCGAAGGACGCAGCGAATATCGAGATGGAGAAATTGTACCCATGCCTAGAGGAACGCTCAAACATAGCTGTATCAGTGGCAATATTTTTGCCTTTCTGAAGTTTTTGCTCCGCGATACTCAATTCAGAGCCAATTAACAGCGATTTACGGCTGTGGATTCCTGAACATCGACGCGGAGTATATTTTAGATGTAATGGTTTTTGACGGCGAACCGCAACTAAATGGCGATGTCTACGACAAGCCGCAGGAGCGTCTACGTTTAGATGAAGTCTTAAATCCGACGCTAATTGTTGAAGTCTTATCTCCTTGCACCGCAGATTACGATCAACAAAATAAATTTCGGATGTATCGCTCAATTAAGAGTTTTAGCGAATATTTATTAGTAGAACAGAATGAACCTTTTGTAGAACGCTATAGTAAACAAGCTCAAGGTTGGTTGCTCAGTGATTTTAGCGGTTTAGAGCTATCTATTTCTTTAGATTCAGTTAGTATTGAATTGCCGATGTCGGAAATCTATCGTGGTCTTGTTTTTGAGTAAAGTGAATCAATCTAACAACTCACATACTAACTTCGTAATTCGTTCGGTGCAGAACATCAGTGATTCACAGGCACTTTATGTACTAATGATACGGAGAGTTCTAAATTTAGCTCCTGCTATTTTTGCTTTTCTCCTAACACTTCGTTGTCCAGATATATTACTATCTCCTGGGCAATTACTCAAAAATCCATTCGGTTTTCTACTTGATATATTTATAGATCAGTTCATTATAGTAGTTATTGCTATAGTTCTTACAGCAACCTATCTTATCTTATTAAGTTACTTAGACAATCGAAGGAGATATTGGATTGCTGTTAATAGTTATCACGCCATTGCATACATTAGAGTGACTTGTCGAAGTACTTACTCTATCCTAAATGAGTTATATGTTCATCCCGCATATCGTTATCAAGGTGTCGGTTCTCGATGTATTCAGTATCTTTCCGAAGTGGTGACTAAACCAATCTACGTTCTTCCTGGTATAGGGATACGAGGATTTTACGCCCAGCTAGGTTTTTTACCTGTACCTAACGACGATGTGCCTCAAGAGATATCTAATTTAAGTAATGCATTGTTGATTCTACGCTAGCTTTAATGCTAATACTTTCACTACGCGATCGCCTGGTAATTGCCGCTATAATTTCCACACCAGTTATTGTAGCAATAAATGCCTCATTGTTGAGAGCCGGATCATTTGCGACAACGCACCCTAGATTAGAGATGCGATCGCCTGCTGATATGATGAAGGTGCATTGGGATTTGCGATAACGCACCTTATGGGAGGGATGCGATCGCATTACGACTGTGGACACACATCAAATACCAGTTGTGAACGATAGAAACACACATCAAACTCCAAAAAAAAGTTCATACGTCCTAGCAACAAAGGTACATCATTAGACAAACTCCACGCAAAAACTAAGCGAACAGGCTCAAACGATCCAATCTGAGCAGATAGAAGCAAACCTTTTGCTTCAACGGGAGCCAAATTACCAGCCAACATTACAGAAATCGTCTGTTCTTCCCAAATTGCGCCTAGCTGGACACCAATACTGTATGGCAGAACGTTGACACTTGCTCCAGTATCTAACAAGCCTGAAACGTCTACTGATGAGTTACGATAGGTTAATATTAATGGTAGCTTTGGCAGCGCATCAGGAACACCAAATGTATCGTATCCCTCTGTAAAGGAAAATCTTTGAGGATTAACCATTGTGCATTTACTCGTCTGACTCTAGCAGTTGAGCAAGTTGATGTGCAGCTGCGTGAGAATTAAGTGGCGACGAAATAGGGTAAGTTGCTCCTTGCTCTAATGATGGTTCCTCATCTCTAGATAATTCTGAAACTAAAAACTGCATAACTTTCAGTTTGTCTGCACGAGTTAAATTTCGCAAGGTGGGAAATAGCTCTACGGCGTTCATAATTGTCATGCTGGAGATGATTCAACATTTCTATCTTTCCACAAATTTCCAGTTGTTGGGCAAGTTTATGTGCGACTGCGTAGGAATTAAGCGGCTTTGAGATAGTGGTGCATTGCACTTTGCGACAATGCACCCCAAATTGGGAATGCGATCGTACTATTGCACATGCCAAAAGAAATCTTTTCCTGGCTTGTTCCCTTGCCAACCAGCACTTAATGCCTTTTGAATAGACTGAGCAACCTCGGAGGGCAAGACAGGTTTCCTAAGCTCTATAGCACTATATGAACCACTCATGTGATAACGAGGGAATATCAGAACCAGTACTGCACCATAGCAATTAAGCTGTTGAACTGTAACGATAACTCCTAATTCAGCATCCTCTTGATTCTGAGTTGGTTTCGGAGGATATCGCCAACGATAGCTAACTCCATCTACCATAATGCGACGGGAACCTTTTTTAGGAAATGCCATAAATGCAACGGATATTTAAGATTTATAGTATTCTGTTACAGAAAAGCAATGTCTACGACGGGCTACACCTACACCCAAACTCTTCACTAGTGTATTTTAAGGTAGGGTGTGTTGTCGCGTGACACAATGCACCGCATCAACTTTAACTCTGCTTATAAACTATTTCCATTTTCAACTTTTCAATCTCCAATCTTAACTTGTCATTCTCCATTCTCAACTTAGCATTCTCCTCTCTAATCAACTCAACTTCATTCCTCTTACTCAACGCCTGATTAATCGCCAACTTCCGCATATCTAGCGAAAACCAACGCTGATAAGTTTGGGTGTGAACTTGCACACTATGCCCCAAATTATCTGCTGCTGCTTTAATTGGTATCCCTAAAATATGTGCCCGAATTGCCCAAGCGTGGCGTAAATCATAAGGTTTAAAATCTAATCCTATCTTACGGAACCACCAACTAACTCGCTGTGTTAGCGCCGTTATGTCAGCATGATTTGTGTTATCCTTTTTAGCGATCGCACTCCTCAACATCTCTAAATACTTCGGATTTCTCAAATCAAAATCCTCAATCCATTGCCTATATAATGGTAATGCTTGTCTCTCACCAGTCTTACAATCTTTATCAACTTTCCATGTCAAATCTGTATTTTCTTGACTCAACCACCAATCAATATCAGGATTAATAAAAAGTTCCCGTGGACGTAAACCAAAAACTGCTAACATTCCATAAGTCCAACGCCAAAGTTGCCAGCTATCTTGAACATTTTGATTAACTTGATTACCTCTGTTATTTTGATAATCTTCAAACTTGATAATTCCCTCAGATATTTCTGCATCGGTTGGTATATTTCGGGAATTATTCTCAGGCATTTTGGAATATTTAGATAAATCAATTTCGATATTGAATGTCACACAAAATGCTGCGATCGCTCTGGCTGCATTATACTTAGCCCATTCTTTATCGATTTGTTCAATTGAACCGATCAGATTTTCCGCAGTTGCCAAATCTTGAGGATTAGTAAATCTCTTGGTACGGGAAAAGTAATAAAAAAAAGTATGCTCGCTTTTAGTTGTGCGTTTGTGAGTTTTAAAATATTCCTCTTCAAATTTTTCAAGTAATTTCCCTATAGTTTGAAAATCTTTTTTAATTGTCTCATTTCCTAAATATTTATCATTCCATTCAAAAGTTTTACGAGCGATTAACTTCCCTAATTCATAAGCTTCTTCCTCAGCCGTCTTGAGTCCATCCAAGTTAGCGGGAATATTCAAACTGAGATTGTATTGCTTTCTTCCAGTTCCATTACTGTCCTTGTCTCCTGGTTTAATTGGTAACGTCGCTCGTAATTGCAGACTTCCATTCGATTCTCTAATTGTCACCTTTGCTTTTGCAGACTTCAAACGCAGATTAACTTTCTCTAATTCTAGTAGTACTTTCGTTCTCATGTGTTCTTTTTGCTGCTGTGCTTGCAGAGATGAGCAAAAAAACGGGCGATTGTTTAATCGCCTTGGCTCAGGACAACATTTAGATGATGCGTGAGTTCTGAACCTAGTTATGCTGTGTTTTTAGCCTATATTTAGGCTAAAAATAAATGTGTTCTCAGAAAACAATGTTTATCGCTGACACTGTTTACTGCAAACATTAGACACTTGAAAAGAATTAAACCACAAAAAGGATTACTCCGGCCCTTATCACGGTTATGACGGCTTTGCCATCTTCGCTCGTGATATGGACTTGGCACTCAACAGCCCAACTTGGTCATTAATTGGCGCTCCTTGGAATGAAAAAGCTCAGGCTAAGAAGGCTGAAGCTAAGGCTAAGGCTGCCGTCTAGGGAAATGGGAGAGAGCGATAAGTAAGGATAACCTGGGGCTAAAACCCCAGGGGGGAGTTGGGAATCCAAAATTCAAAATTGAAAGATTAAAATTTCTTTTGATTTTTGCATTTTGAATTTTGAATCATATTCCCATCTCCCACTCCCGCCTCAAATCCTTATTCCTCAATCAGTAAAAGAATTCAGTAAGCTTGGAGTCCAGAAGAAATGCCTCAGAATCCAGAAAAAATTCAAGATCACGTCGAGTTATTCCACCAACCTGAGTACCAACAGCTATTTGAAAACAAAAAGCAGTTTGAAAACGGTCACGAAGCCGAAGAAGTACAACGGGTTGCAGAGTGGACAAAGGGTTGGGATTATCGTGAAAAGAACTTCGCTCGTGAAGCTTTAACCGTTAACCCTGCTAAAGGCTGCCAACCACTAGGAGCAATCTTTGCTGCTGTTGGTTTTGAAGGTACTCTACCTTTCGTTCAAGGTTCTCAAGGTTGCGTTGCTTACTTCCGCACCCACTTAACCCGTCACTACAAAGAACCATTCTCTGGTGTATCTTCTTCAATGACTGAAGATGCAGCCGTGTTTGGTGGTCTGCAAAACATGATTGACGGGTTGGCGAACTCTTACCAACTCTACAAGCCTAAGATGATTGCTGTCTGCACCACCTGTATGGCAGAAGTAATTGGTGATGACTTACAAGCCTTCATCAACAACTCTAAGCAAGCTGGTTCAGTTCCTCAAGATTTCCCAGTACCTTACGCTCACACCCCTAGCTTTGTCGGTTCCCACATCACTGGTTACGACAACATGATGAAGGGAATTCTTTCTAACTTGACCGCAGGTCATAAGAAAGAAACCAGCAATGGTAAAATCAACTTCATCCCAGGTTTTGACACCTACGTAGGCAACAACCGCGAAATCAAGCGGATTGCTTCTTTGTTCGGCTTTGACTACACAATTCTAGCCGACAACAGCGACTACTTGGATTCACCCAACACAGGTGAATTCGATATGTACCCAGGTGGTACAAAGCTAGAAGATGCAGCAGATTCAATCAATGCGAAAGCTACGATCGCTCTGCAAGCACACTCTACACCCAAAACCCGCGAATACATCGAAAAAGAATGGCATCAACCAACCTCAGTTTCCCGTCCTTGGGGCATTAAGGGTACTGATGAGTTCTTGATGAAACTCAGCGAATTGAGTGGTATTCCCATTCCTGAAGAATTGGAAATCGAACGCGGTCGTGCAGTTGATGCCATGACTGATTCCCACTCATGGATTCACGGCAAGCGCTTCGCTATCTACGGCGAACCAGATTTAGTATACAGCGTAGTTGGCTTTATGCTAGAAATGGGTGCTGAACCTGTGCATATCTTGGTTCACAACAGCAACGAAGTATTTGAAGCAGAAATCAAAGAATTGCTTGCTTCTAGCCCCTTCGGTCAACATGCAACTGTTTGGCCTGGTAAGGACTTGTGGCACATGCGTTCACTGTTGTTCACCGAACCAGTAGACTTCTTAGTTGGTAACACCTACGGTAAGTACCTGTGGCGCGACACCAAGATTCCCCTCGTGAGAATCGGCTACCCCATCATGGATCGCCACCACTTACACCGCTACGCCACCATTGGTTATCAAGGTGTGATCAACCTCCTCAACTGGACTGTAAACACCCTGTTTGAAGAAATCGATCGCAACACCAACATTCCTTCTAAGACAGATATTTCCTACGACTTGATTCGTTAGAAATTGCGTAGAAACACAACGTGTTAATTAAAGGGTGAAGAAGGGGAGTCGGGAGTCGGGAATCGGGAGTCGGGAATCCAAACCCAATGCCCGATGCCCAATCCCCAATCCCCAACTCCCCTTTTTCTTGCTAGCATTTACCGAAGGTATATATAGATGGAAACCATCAATCACACTCACGAACATACTCACACTCATCCTCATCCTAATTACCATCCACCTAACCAGAAAAAACGAGGGTGGTTCAACAATCTTCTTAATCCGTTGCGCCGTGTGGTGGATGAAATTGAGGTTAAAAATAATCGCATCGCTCATCTAATTTGCCAAACAATTCCTTGTTGTTGTCCCTTTGAGCGACAAATTAAATTATTTGGGAAGTGTATTGATATCCCACCACTATGTAAACTCAATCCTTTATATGACGAATTTGTAGGATTGCGTTTCCGCGCTCTATCTTACCTGACCGATGTCTGTGGAGAGGATGTCACAAAATACATTTGTTAGTCATTGGTCATTAGTTATTAGTCATTGGTAGAGACGCGATTAATCGCGTCTGTACAATAGTCAATTCAAATGACAAATGACAAAGGACAATTAATAATTAAGAGAAGAGAGATGAAAAGCACCCAAGGCAAAATCAACGAGCTGCTGACTGAGACAGGATGCGAACATAATCAGCACAAACAAGCGGAAAAGAAAAACAAGTCTTGCGCCCAACAGGCACAACCTGGCGCGGCTCAAGGGGGCTGTGCCTTTGATGGTGCAATGATTGCTCTAGTGCCGATCGCAGATGCTGCTCATTTAGTCCACGGGCCGATCGCCTGTGCTGGTAATTCCTGGGGCAGTCGTGGTAGTCTGTCGTCTGGCCCTCAACTCTACAAAATGGGCTTTACCACTGACTTGGGTGAAAATGATGTCATCTTCGGTGGCGAAAAGAAACTCTACAAAGCAATTTTGGAACTTCACGAGCGCTACCAACCAGCAGCAGTATTCGTCTACGCCACTTGCGTTACAGCCTTAATTGGCGATGATATCGATGCTGTCTGCAAAGCTGCGGCTGAGAAAATTGGTACTCCTGTTGTTCCCGTCATTGCTCCAGGATTCATTGGCAGTAAAAATCTCGGCAACCGTTTTGGTGGTGAATCTTTATTAGAATATGTTGTCGGAACAGCAGAACCGGAACATACAACGCCCTATGATATTAACTTAATCGGCGAATACAACATCGCCGGTGAAATGTGGGGAGTAACACCACTGCTAGAAAAATTAGGCATCCGTATTTTGTCTAAAATTACGGGCGATGCTCGCTACAATGAAATTCGCTACGCCCACCGTGCCAAGCTCAACGTCATGATCTGCTCGCGAGCGTTGCTCAATATGGCGAGAAAGATGGAGGAGCGTTACAACATCCCTTACATTGAAGAGTCTTTCTACGGCATTGATGATATGAATCGCTGTCTGCGAAACATCGCCGCTAAATTAGGCGACGCTGATTTACAGGAGCGGACAGAAAAATTAATTGCAGAAGAAACGGCTGCTTTAGATTTGGCATTGGCTCCTTATCGCGCTCGACTCAAAGGTAAGCGAGTTGTGTTGTATACAGGTGGTGTCAAGAGTTGGTCGATTATTTCGGCTGCTAGAGACTTAGGCATTGAAGTTGTTGCTACCAGTACTCGAAAAAGTACTGAAGAAGATAAAGCCAAAATCAAGAAGTTGATTGGCAACGATGGCATCATGCTGGAGAAAGGCAACGCTCAAGAATTGTTACAACTGGTTAAAGACACTCGCGCAGATATGCTGATTGCTGGTGGACGTAACCAATACACAGCTTTGAAAGCTCGAATTCCTTTCCTTGATATCAACCAAGAACGTCACCATCCTTATGCAGGTTATGTGGGAATGATTGAGATGGCGCGGGAATTGTACGAAGCTCTGTATAGCCCGATTTGGGAACAAATACGCAAACCCGCTCCTTGGGAAGAAGAGGAGGAAGTTTAATGGCGATCGTTACCGCTTCTAACAAAGCACTGACAGTTAATCCCCTCAAGCAAAGTCAAGCTTTGGGCGCAACCTTAGCCTTTTTGGGATTGAAAGGGACAATGCCCTTATTCCACGGTTCTCAAGGTTGTACTGCTTTCGCCAAAGTTGTGCTAGTACGGCATTTCCGGGAAGCGATTCCCCTAGCTACGACGGCGATGACGGAAGTCACTACAATCTTGGGTGGTGAAGAGAATGTGGAGCAAGCAATTCTGACTCTGGTGGAAAAGGCTAACCCGGAAATTATTGGTTTATGTAGTACTGGGTTAACGGAAACTAGAGGCGATGACATCGAGGGTTTTCTAAAGGAAATCCGCGATCGCCATCCCGAATTGAATGATTTAGCGATCGTTTTTGCACCTACCCCAGATTTTAAAGGTGCGTTGCAAGATGGTTTTGCTGTCGCTGTCGAAAGCATAGTTAAGGAAATTCCTCGCGCGGGTGGACTCAGAACTGAACAAGTCACAGTTTTGGCGGGTTCTGCCTTCACACCTGGAGATGTACAGGAAATCAAAGAGATAATCACGTCCTTTGGACTAGTGCCGATCTTTGTACCTGACCTTGGCGCTTCTCTAGATGGTCACTTAGAGGATAATTACAGTGCGGTTACAGTCAGTGGAACTACCTTAAAACAGCTACGAGAAGTCGGTAGTTCTGCCTTTACCCTGGCATTGGGTGAAAGTATGCGGGGGGCTGCCAAGATTCTGGAAGAACGCTTTGGCACACCTTATGAGGTGTTTGGCGAACTGACAGGATTAGAACCAGTAGATGAATTTATCCAAGCATTGGCGATTCTGAGCGGTAACAGCGTACCCGAAAAATACCGCCGCCAACGTCGTCAGTTGCAAGATGCAATGTTGGACACTCACTTTTACTTCGGTGCAAAACGAGTTTCTCTTGCGCTGGAACCAGACTTGTTGTGGTCAACCGTGCATTTCCTGCAATCGATGGGAGCGCAAATTCATGCAGTGGTGACAACCACGCGATCGCCTCTCTTAGAAAAACTCCCGGTTAAAAGCATTACCATCGGCGATTTAGAAGACTTTGAGAGTCTAGCGGGTGGTTCTGATTTGCTGATTGGTAACTCGAATGTGGGTGCGATCGCAAAACGCCTCTCGATTCCTCTTTATCGTTTAGGATTGCCCATTTATGACCGTTTAGGTAATGGTCAATTTACTAAAGTTGGCTATCGAGGCACGATGGAGCTTTTATTTGGCATCGGCAACCTATTTTTAGAGGCAGAAGAAGCGAGAGTTAAACAGTTCCAAGAGTTCGGAACTGTGAGCGCAGAGTTTTGAATTCACACTTGAAATTCAAAACAGTTCAGTTAAGAGTTGATCCTCCCTAACCCTCTTTTTTAAGGCGTGGATACACAAGTCGAATTACCCCCCTTAA
This sequence comes from Nostoc sp., assembly GCF_036917375.1. GTDB lineage: Bacteria > Cyanobacteriota > Cyanobacteriia > Cyanobacteriales > Nostocaceae > Nostoc. Next base: position 48,815 of record NZ_JBALDN010000044.1, on the reverse strand, counting down.
TCCCCCCTTATAAAGGGGGGAAACAATAAATCAAATCTAGTTCCCTCCCCTTTATAAGGGGAGGGTTAGGGTGGGGTAAAAACTTAGTTAATCAGCTATTTCAGACTTGTATATACACCGGAGCTTTATAAGGGGGATCTTCCAAAGCTAAATATTACTAACTGAACCGTATTGCTTCAAAATTCAAAACTTTAGAGAGGAGAATTACAATGAAAATAGCCTTCACGACGAGTGACCGAGTTCATATTAATGCTCACTTCGGATGGGCAAAAATGATTGATGTTTACGAAATTACCGATGAGGGATATCACTTCGTAGAAACCCTCACCTTTGAAGGCGAACTCAAAGAAGATGGGAATGAAGATAAAATCACCCCAAAACTTGAGGCAATAGGCGACTGTACGATTATTTACGTAACAGCAATTGGTGGTAGTGCCGCCGCTCGGTTAATCAAGAAAGGTGTCACCCCAGTGAAGGCGCGATCGGAAGAAGAAGAAATTAGTGAAGTCCTAAACAAGTTAGTGAAAACCCTCAAAGGTAATCCTCCACCTTGGTTGCGTAAAGCTTTACAGCCAAAAACCAAAAACTTTGCTGACGAAATTGAAGACGAAGCAACAGTATGACCGCAAATAATAGTGTGAACGGAACCGCTACAACTGAAGTCTTGAACTCACCTTTTCTGAAGGTATTAATTAAACAAATCCGTGGTCAAGACAGCTATGGAGTTTATCGTACTTGGTCGGATGAGTTGATTCTTAAACCCTTTATTGTTACCAAACAAAAGAAACGGGAAATCTCCGTTGAGGGCGAAGTTGATGCGGTAACTCAAGCCCGGATTATGGCATTTTTTCGAGCTGTAGCGGCTGGGATTGAACAAGAAACAGGTTTGATATCACAGGTTGTAGTTGATTTGAGCCATGAAGGATTTGGCTGGGCGCTAGTTTTTTCTGGTCGTCTTTTGCTAACTGTGAAAACCCTGCGAGATGCTCATCGCTTTGGCTTTGACTCGCTAGAGAAATTAGCAGAAGAGGGAGAAAACTACGTCAAAAAAGGTCTTGATTTGGCGAAGCGCTTTCCGGAAGTTGGCAAAATTTAAGAGTGCTGAGTGCTGAGTGCTGAGTGCTGAGTGAAGAGTAAATAGTGAAGAGTTATAAATTAAAAATTATATAATTAATTTATAACTTTCAACTCCTAACTTCTAACTCATAACTTATAACTTATAACTCATAACTCAGCACTCAGCACTCAGCACTGAAAAGGAGTGGCTGATTGTGCAAGCAGAAGAAACAAGTATTGAGGAACTACAAGGACAAATCAGACGGCTTAACAGCAAAGCAGGTCAAATGAAAATGGATCTGCATGATTTAGCTGAAGGTCTGCCAACAGATTACAACCAACTTATGGATGTTGCCGCCGCAACTTATGAAATCTATCGCAAGTTAGATGAACTGAAGCAACATCTGAAAAAATTGGAGAATGCTAAATGACTGGAACTATTGATGAATTCAAGAAACTCGTAGATGCAGAAGAATTTTTTCAATTCTTTAACATGTCCTACGATTTAGAAGTTGTAAATGTAAATCGTCTACATATTCTGAAAAAGTTCTCTCAATACATGCAAGAAATTGATGAGAATTCTCCTGACTTGAATCAAGAAGAGAGACTAAATCAATATTCTTTGGCTTTGCAAAAAGCTTATCAGGTATTTGTCGAATCAACACCTCACGAACAAAAGCTGTTTAAAGTGTTTAACGACAAGCCGAAAAATGTAGTCACACTGACAGAAATCACTTCTGATTAGGAGGTATAAATTGGTTAACCTAACGCCTACCGAATTAGAACGCTATCGTCGCCAAATGATGCTTCCGAACTTTGGCGAAACAGCACAGAAACGCCTAAAGTCAGCGACAGTTTTGGTTACAGGTGTGGGAGGATTAGGCGGTACGGCGGCGCTTTACTTAGCAGTAGCGGGCGTTGGGCGGCTAATCCTAGTCCGGGGTGGTGACTTGCGGCTAGATGATATGAATCGTCAGGTTCTTATGACTGATGATTGGGTAGGTAAGCCAAGGGTATTCAAAGCTAAAGAAACTCTGGATGCGATTAATCCTGATGTCCAAGTGGAAGCTGTTCATGATTACATCACCCCGGAAAATGTAGACTCGTTAGTGCAATCTGCTGATATGGCTCTTGATTGCGCCCACAACTTTACAGAGCGCAATTTGTTAAATGAAGCCTGTGTACGATCGCGGAAGCCAATGGTGGAAGCCGCAATGAATGGGATGGAGGCTTACCTGACGACGATTATTCCTGGTGTGACTCCTTGTTTATCTTGTCTGTTTCCAGAAAAGCCTGATTGGGATCAGCGCGGCTTTTCAGTTCTAGGCGCTGTTTCTGGGACACTAGCTTGTCTAACAGCTTTAGAAGCTATCAAGTTGATCACCGGGTTTAGTCAGCCTCTATTGTCGCAATTGCTGACAATCGACTTGAATCGGATGGAATTTGCTAAACGCCGTTCTCACCGCGATCGCTCTTGTCCAGTATGCGGTAATAGTGCGCCTTGGAGACACGCGCAATCCAATTCGATGGAACCCACAGCCACAGGTATTGTACAAAATACTTAATTTTTGTCCCCACCTGAAATCAGAACAACTAATCGCTACAAATCAGGAGACTTCATGGCCGTTATCTTATCAGAAAAAGCAGAATTTCATCTGCGGACATTCCTCAAAGGTTCTGCATCCGACGCTAATGGCGCAACTAAAGGTGTCCGCATCTCTGTAAGAGATGGTGGTTGCAGTGGCTACGAATATGCGATCGATATCACCAGCAAGCCTCAACCAGATGATTTGGTAAGTCAGCAAGGCAAAGTGCTAGTTTACGTTGATGCCAAAAGTGCGCCGTTATTAGACGGAGTTATTGTTGACTTCGTTGAGGGAGTGATGGAAAGCGGTTTTAAATTCATCAACCCCAATGCAACTGATACCTGCGGTTGTGGAAAGTCCTTTAAAACAGACGACGGTACGCCTACTGGTGTACCTTGCGGCCAAAGCTAACATCATTTCGTTAGTGCTAAGTCAATTGTAGAGATTTCCCATAAACACACTCCGCAGAGTTTCAATGCTCTTGAGGTAGCTTCTAGTTCGCTTTGCATCCCTTACCCCTATAGGGAAGCAAGAAGTAGGATAGGTTGCTCAAAAAAATCGGAAATTAGACCAACTGTATAACGTTTGAGGAGAATCTGAAAATGGCTACCTACCAAGTTAGATTAATCAACAAAAAAGAAGACATCGACACCACAATTGAAGTTGACGAAGAAACCACCATCTTAGAAGCAGCAGAAGAAAATGGTATTGAGTTGCCCTTTTCATGTCATGCAGGATCTTGCTCTAGCTGTGTTGGTAAAGTTGTCGAAGGTGAAGTTAATCAAGAAGATCAAAACTTTCTAGATGACGATCAGGTTTCTAAAGGATATGCTCTACTTTGTGTAACTTATCCTCGTTCTAATTGCACAATTAAGACACATCAAGAAGCGTATCTAGTTTAAACTATTACTTTGGTTGCTGTTTTTAGCGACCAAATAAAACATAAAGGATGAAGGATGAAAATATACTTCCTTCTTCCTTTCAAAATTTTTAATTTAGAATTAAAATGTTTACCAGTTTTAGTGTTACTGGCTGTTCATTAGAATTATTGAGAACAGAAGAGCGAGGAATCGTAGCTTTTTGCAAAACTTCGGATAAAACAATCTTGGAAAAACTTATATCAATGGGAATAATAAAAGGAACTCATGTTACTTTAAAACAAAACTTTGCCTCTTTTATTATCAATATCAAGAATAGAGATTTTGAAATAGATATAGAAAGTGTTAGAACAATATATGTTCGCATTATTGATAATTCTATTAATTAACCTTTATGTATAGCTTTACTTAATTATTTCTGAAAAATCAAATACCCAACTTCTTAAATAAGTCGGGTATTTATGATTTCCAATTTTTAAAAATTTAATATAATTGCTGCAATTACCCTTAATTAAGCTACGGCACTCTTTTTATAACCACTTTTATAAGTTAGTTGCTAAATTATATAAGTGTAATTTTATATGAAAAATAGAGCGGCTTGCAAAGGAAGCCAACTCTATTTTTTAATCAACAGCAACTATCACATCTGATGATTTAATCACAGCATAAGCTTGCTTACCTTCTGCAAGTGATAGCTTTTCTGCTGATGATTTTGTGATGATTGACACCAACTCTACTCCTGGCGCTAATTCTAAAGTTATCTCAGTATTAACTGAACCATGTACAACTTTTTTGACAGTACCCTTAAGAGAATTACGAGCGCTAATTTCCATGTTTTTTCTTCGCTAAATTGAACTATTTATACCTTAGTAAGTTAGCAAATTTTGATTTGAAAACCAGCTTTCTTTAAGATATCTTAATAATTTTGAAATAATTCTAATTTACTTAACAGTAGTATCTCTGCTTGACGAATATTACAAAAATTGGCAGGGCAGTCATTTGCTGCAAAAAGCAAGATAAAAATTTAAAAGCCTAACTATTGATGGATATTATCATCAATTTAACAGAGCTATTTAGTTATGTATAAGCACTGAGGTTATAACATATCACCGTACTTATAATAACTAGACTAAAAGAGGTTTATATTGTGCAGGATAGAGTGAATACAACAAGACCAAATCTATTTTTTGAACACTTAAGTTCAGGTGTAGGCGTAGGATTTCCTGTTCCTAAAGACTGGTTGCCAATAACAAGTTTTCCTTTACTAATTATAGTAGGCATGACTGGTGTGGGAAAAAGCACAATCACAAAAGCTTTGGCTGAAGAAGGCTTGGATTTCACACTTTTACCTAATCGTCGTGTTTTAACCGAACGCGTAATAATTGCGCCGATGTTAAAAATGCAAGAGAAACTTGTGCAACCCTATTGCCGGATTAAACGCCTAACTTATACTCGCATTTATCGAGAACACTTTCCTGGTGGAATGGGTCACATTTTAGCTTCGCTACACATCAATCCACAAGAAGTCAACTCTATGTTAGTTTTCGATAGTTTGCGTGGTGAAAATGAGGTTCGCTATGCAGCTAAAGCTTTAAAGAATGCTAAATTTGTAATGTTGACTGCACCAAATATGGTGCGTTTAGAAAGACTTCTGAAACGTCATGATTCTTTCGATCGGATTGCTTATCAAGAGTTAGATAATAGTAGGCAAATTTTCCCAGAAGCACTGACAAACTTTGCTAGTTTGGGCGTACCAGAGGCTTCTGCTTATTTTACTCTTAAAGAAGAACAAGAAATCTTAGAACTTGTAGGTAAACAAGTTGTCACAGGTGTAGAATTGCGAGAAAAACTAAAAATATTTGTCGAAGAAAGTCAGAACTATGATTCGGTTTCGACGGAACAGATTTTAGAAGCGATGGATACAAGCGATCGCTCTCTTATAATTGATACTATAGCCAGTCCCCAAGAATCAGCCAAAACAATTATTTCTCAATTACGCAAATCTGTTAATATAAAAACTAACAAGTGAATATCCTTAGTAAGAATTAGTATAGGGATTGCTCAATGTCGCTATCTGAATTTGCAATTGTAGAAAGTACTCTCCGTGAAGGCGAACAATTTGTCAAAGCCAATTTTTCTTCAGATGATAAAGTCGAAATCGCTGAGGCCCTTGCTGCATTTGGAGTGGAATATATAGAGTTAACGTCACCAATTGCTTCACCTCAATCTAGACAAGACTGTGAACGATTGTCTCGGTTAGGCTTGCCATCCAAAATATTAACTCACATTCGCTGTCACTTAGAAGATGCTAAAGTCGCTTTAGCCACAGGCGTCGCTGGGATTAATTTAACTATTGGTAGTTCTTCTTTGATGCGTCAGTTCAGTCATGGCAAAAATATTAATCAAATTATTGATTTAGCATCTGAAGTTTTAACTTTTATTCATCAACAAGCTCCCGATATTGAGTTACGGTTTTCGGCTGAGGATTCGTCACGTACTTCTATAGAAGATTTAATCACAATTTATTCCGAGATTGAAAAATTAGGAATTGTCAAACGCATAGGAATTGCCGATACAGTAGGAATTATTACGCCAATGCAAGTATTTGAATTAGTGAAGACTTTGCGCCAGTTCACTAATTTAGATATTGAGTTTCACGGCCATAATGATACAGAATGTGCAAATGCTAACAGTTACACAGCACTAGAAGCGGGAGCAACTCATATTGACACTTCTGTTCTGGGCATTGGCGAACGCAATGGTATCACCTCACTAGCTGGATTTATCGCTAGGTTATATGCCACAAATCCAGAGCAGATTAAGTCGAAATATAACTTAGATCAACTTGGTTACTTACATGAACTAGTTGCAAGAAAAGTTGGAATTTCTATTCCTTTTAACCACTGTGTTTTTGGGGAAAGTGCTTTTAGTCATAAAGCTGGCATTCATACTAAGGCTATGCTTAATAACTCTGAGACTTATGAAGCTATTAATCCCCGGAGTTTCGGCGTAACGCGCTCAATTTTAATCAATCATAAATTGGCTGGAAAACAGGCGGTTAATCACCGAGCTAATGAATTAGGACTTTCTTTTAATTTATCCCAGCTTAAAGATATTACCAATATGCTGAAAACTTTAGCTGATAAACAAAGTCTTACTATCGAAGATGTAGACAAGATTTTATATTCTTATCATTGCCAGTAAATTTAAAACTATATACACTTACTACTTATATTTAGGAATTTTTGAAGAAATTGGGGATTTAAATTCACCTTCATAACATATCTGCTATTAATCTATTTTATCAAACAAAACTGTAAGAATTACTGCTTTCCTATTATTCATCAAGCTTTTTTAAGAAAAATATCGGGCGATCTTTATAAATGATTCATAATTTAAACTTATAAAATTGATAGCATATATGTAAGTTTAAATAATTTAGATAACATTTTTAAAACAATGGTGAGGAATGCTCACCATTCTATTTACCAAGCAAATTTATACAATACAGTTTAGTTAGTGCCAAAAACCTTGCAATGTGTAGGTTGGGTTAAGCAAGGCGCAACCCAACCTACAATTTTACTTAACTGAACCGTATTGATTTATATCAATAAATTAGCAGAAATAAAGTTAACTAAGGAATACTGATGAATCAAATCAACAGTCAAAGTTTGAGTGAAGCAACAACCCAATGGCTAATACTAAAAGGCTATAATCTTGATGATTTAAATCAGCCGGGTGAAAATGGCGATACAGCTTTAATGAAAGCGACAAGAGAGGGAGTTTATGCAATCGTCAAAGAACTAATTGATGCTGGTGCGGATATCAATGCTCGAAATAGCGATCGCAACAATGCTTTGTGGTTTGCTTGTTTTGGTAATCACTACGATTTAATTAATTTACTCTTGGCTGCAAACATTAACATTGACAACCAAAATGATAATGGTGCAACTGTTTTAATGTATGCAGCATCAGCCGGAAAGACAGAAGTCGTAAAATTACTTTTACAACATCATCCTAATTTATATTTAAAAAACTTAGACGATTATAAAGCAATAGATTTTGCTAGCAACGTAGAAGTCTTAAGGATACTTAAAAATGCCATCCAGTCAGATATCGGGCAAAGCTTATCATGACACTACCAAGCATTCTTACTTATCGGTACAACTCGATCCAAATTATGTAGATGCTTCAACACAGCCATCTTCATTTAAAGTTTATCCCAAGTTTTATCGGAGAGTGAAATTAAATCTCAATAATCCTGTTCACTCTTTCATCTCATTAACCAGTGCGGTAACACTAGAAAAAGTATATAAAGATGGCCCTTATAAATTGCGGGTGAATCCATCAGCAGGCGCTCTGTATCCTACGGAAGTTTACGTACAGGTTCGCGGAATTGAGGGAATGGTAAATGGTATATACCATCTGGAAGTTGAGAATAATTGTCTAACTCTCATCTATGAATTAATAGATGATGGGTTAGAGAATTATATTATACCGGGGAAATGTATCAACGGATTCATCTTTTTAATTAGTTGTGTTTATTATAGGTCTAGCTGGAAATATCAAAATAGAAGCATAAGGTATTGCTTCTTAGATAGCGGACACCATTTAGGTGCGATCGCAGCTTCAGCTTTCCTCCACAACCGAGATATACAACTGATTTTTGATTTTGATAAACTTACTCTCAATTCAGATTTGGGTTTTGAGAATAAAGAGTTTATTACTGCTTGTGCGGTGTCAGGAGAAATACAAGACAAGAAAATCAGAAGCTTAAGGCTGAAAGTTCCTTTTGTGTCTGGTACTGATTATTTTGAATCCAATCAATTTATTGAAGATGCTTATCAAGCAACTGCTCTAGAAAAGAGTCGTCAGCAGAAATTAGAGTATCCTCAATTTGATTTCGATCGGGATAAATTTTATCAAACTGTTTGGGATAGACGTTCTATTAGACGTTTCCGGAAAGAGTCTATTTCTCAAGAAGATTATTTATATGTAGTGCAACAACTTCAACAGTCAATACCGACAGAAAACTATGAGGAAATAGAAATTTACTCAGTGGTGCATCGAGTAGAGGGAATGACACCTGGGTTATATAGAGGTACACATCTGGTTAAAACTGGTAATTTTAGTGAAAAGACAGGTTACTTATGTATTAATCAGGCTATTGCTAGAGATGGCGCTGTAACTTTATTTTTTGTGTCAGATTATTTAAATTATCAAACTGCTATGCAAATAGCTGGTTTTCTCGGACAAAGGCTTTATTTAACTAGTAATTATTTGGGAATTCACTGTAGTGGAATTGGTGCTTATTATGATGACGAAACCCAAGAATTATTAGAAACGAATAAAGATGTACTTTATGGAATGGTGATTGGAATATAAGCAGGAAGCTAAAGAAAGATGGCTAGAAAGATGTATTACTTCAATGGTGATGACTCACATCCTATGCAACCGACATCGGCAGATATTATACTGCGTCAGCAACTAGAGGATTCTATTAGCAGATACTTTTATGATGCGTGCGATCGCACAATTCAAAATCTGCTGTCTGATTGTCGGTGGTATGTCACAACCCACGCCAATGCTCTGACATTGGTAATTGAATGTCCCGATCAAGTTATTAATTGGCGTGTTTTACAAAAAATTGTGCCAATGGGGACATTACTATATGGAATTGTTAACAGTGCTAAAATCCGTGTTTGTCCGCCAGAGAGTCAAGGCATACCTTTTGAAATGAGGGTAGATGAACTTTCTGTTTATCGGGATTGGGCTTGATTCTATTTTGGATTGTTAATTAAAAGTTGATATTCTGGCTGATAAGTGCAGCTACCTCTTCAAAAACCAAATCAGCAGAATGTTTGACAACAGGACTTAACTCTAGTCCCAAACCAAGATTTGCCGCTTCAATTAAATAAACTGTTACATCTTCGGGAAAATCATTTTGAAAGATTTTCCGCCCGGCGGCTAAAGCATTATCCCAACGAAAATCGTGCAAGTTATAACTAGGTTCGGGCATTGCTTCCAGTTCTTTTCCTGGAACTTTAAACACAGCACCAGGTTCAGAACCAGTTGAACTTGCATCAATAATTACTAATTGTTTACTACCTCTAGCTTGAAACATTACTTCCATCCCTGCTGTGCCACAGTCATATACTTGCACATGAGGATGAGGTTTTTCAGCTAGATATTTTTGTAAGCGTTGAGCAATGATTACGCCTACTGCGTCGTCACTGCGATTTAGATTGCCGCAACCGATAATAGTTAGCATTTTTTGTACGCCAATGTCTTCAGCCGTCACTAGCGCGATCGCATAAAGTACAATAAGTCAAAGCAATTCTTTCCTTTTGTCAAGCGTATGGATACTTTGACTACAAATAGACAAACATTAATTGAGGCAATTAATGCTCTTCCAGATGAAAAATTAATTGAGCTAGCAAGCTTTGTTGAATATCTTCAATATAAATCGACAAGGCAAAAAGAAGTAAACAATCATGGGTCTTCTTTTTTAATGTCTATTGCAGGATTAGGAGCTTCTGCGGAAACTGATGTCTCAGAACAAGATGAAGATATATTAAAAAATGAGATTGATTCTGTACGTGGTTGGGGTCTTAAAGCAGATGATCGTACATGACAGCAATCCTGGATACAAGTTTCTTATTTGCACTTACTAACAAGAGCGACCGCAATCACTCTCGTGTTTTTACTGTCGCAAAGACGTTGAGTGAACCATTAATTTTACCAACCTCTGTTCTTCCTGAAGTTTGTTACCTAATTTCGTCTAGACTGGGACATCAAGTAATGCGTCATTTTTTGATTGAACTTGCAGGTAGCGATATTCGACTGGAATCAATTTACTTTGAAGATTTAGAGCGAATTAATGAAATTCTGGAACAGTATGCTGATAGTCAGCTTGATTTTACGGATGCAACGATTATTGCACTAGCAGAGAGAGAGAACATCAATCGTATCTTGACGCTTGATCGGCGTGACTTTGGTTTTGTTCGTCCGAGACACTCTGATTATTTCGAGTTATTGCCATAATCTGCAAAATAGGAGGCTCTGACTTATGAGACAGACAAAGCCTCTGAAAATAAATTATCAGTCGAAAACTATAACTCTACACCATGTTTCTTGGCAACTTCAGTCAGTTTCTCATACTGATGTTGTGATGCTTGAGTTAATATCTCTTCAGCCTGTTCTTTAGTACTTCCCTCTTTAGGAATTAAATACTTGACATAAAGAGATACAAAATCAGCAGCGATCGCTAAACCAGATAAAGCGTGTTGGTCAGCTTCCTTACCTGCGATCGCAGCTACTAAACCGGCTTTAATTGGGTCTGGTTTAACTTTCATGAACTGCTCGACAAGTTTAGAAACGTAGTCTTCTGGTGGCAAATTATCTAACTTACTTCTATCAGGAGTAAAGTTACATTCTGCGGCTTGAGCTTGCTCTAAAACACACCATTCTATGTATTCTTGCAATGCTGCATCGGGAACGCGAGGGAGATAATTATGTAGCGCTAAATCAGACACAAGCTTACCGTGTAAATTACTGTTTTATGCAAATGCATTAAGGCAAGCCTAACTCACTATTTCTATAAGTTTTAGTGTGTTACGCTACGAGTTTAGAATATGAGACATTGGGAATAGGGCATTGGGAATAGGTTATTTCTCTTTCATTTTCCCCAAATTTGTCTTTTGGGCAATCACTAAGGTATATGGCCAATCCAGTAAACTATAAAGTGAGCGTTGTCGATGATTGTGATGTGAAAACTTTTACTGCGATCGCTGAAATGGAAACTGAAGGCGCAATCTCACAAGCTGAATACGATATTTATACTGCTATTTGTCAAGAGACGAATTTATTTTTATTTCATCGCCCCGATACAGTCTTCAATGACTACACGGGTGACGCTCCATTTCACAAATATCACAACGAGCAGCCACGCTTCTCTGGTGCATTCAAGTATAAGTGTTTAAGAAGCAAGGGCATGATTGAAGATTATGAAGTGAAAAATACGCGTGAGTGGCGTTTGCAGAAGCGATTTAAAGTTGAAAATGGATATCGCTTTGTCTCAGAGCTTGAACCACAGGAATTTAAAAAAGCTCGTGGAATTTTTACCTTATCACGGGTTGGATTTAGTGAATCATGTGATTATGGGCTTGTTCACATTGCTTACTCTGCATGTGGATACTACTTATTGCTTCACTTCAATGGAGCTATTTGGCAACGGCAGGTGTATTTTATGTCTTATGTTGTATGAATGGAGTAAGTAGATTCACAATAGCTGCTTAGGAAACTATAAACTACAAAAATTTCGGTGTCTTACCCTATGACTAACGCACCTGATAATTAAATTAAGCGCGTAAGTCCTAGAGATATTGTGATAATAGTAAGTTAATGATGTTTTTACCAGAAGGTAAGGTGATTATGGCAATCACATTAGATAAAGCTGCATCTGGGAATATGACTCTTGAGGAGTTCTTTAATTATGACGATGGTACAGATGCAATGTATGAGTTTGAAGATGGAGAATTGCTTCTGATGACGGCCGAGAGTGAGATAAATCGACGAATTGCCATGTTTATCCTTGTCTGCTTTGTGCAACTGGGTATTCCTGCTTATCGGCTGTCGATGAAAACGGAAATTATGACTACTGGCTCACGGGTGCGCGTTCCTGATTTAGTGGTGTTTTCTGAAGAGTTGGCGACGGCGATGGAGGGGGCTAAACGATCTACGGTAATGCCAGAGATGCCACCGCCGTTATTAGTGGTTGAAGTGGTGAGTCCAAATCAGAGTAGTCGTGATTATCGCTATAAGCGATCTGAGTATGCAGCACGGGGTATTGTTGAGTATTGGATTGTCGATCCGATACAACAGCGAGTGACAGTTCTGGAATGGGTAGAAGGTTTTTATGAGGAGAAGGTGTATCTAGAAGATAGTGCGATCGCTTCGCTTGTATTTGCCGATCTAAAGTTGACTGCTGTTCAAGTTTTGCAGTGCCATTAACGACGACTAAATGAGTCTTGAACAGCTACAAGAACTGATGGATTGAAGAAACGGTGATAGAAAGCCAGAAGAATTTTGAGAATTAAGCAGTCCGAAAACGCGCCAACTCTTCACCAGTCTTCGCATCATGGGCGTGAACTGTACACACCAAGCATGAATCAAACGATCGCGCCACATGACCAACTTCCACCGGATCGCTAGAATCGTAAATCGGTGTCCCAATTAAAGCTTCTTCAATGGGGCCGCGGATTCCTTCACTATCACGAGGGCCGATATTCCAAGTACCTGGAGCAATCACTTGGTAATTTTTAATTTTACCGCCCTCCACTTCTACCCAGTGACTTAAGGAACCTCGTGCTGCTTCCGTTGCACCCCAGCCTTTGCCATCTTTTTCTGTGGGTTTAATATACCAAGGGTCGTTTAATTTGAATTCGCGCAAACAGTGTTCAGCTTGGCGATATAACTTGACAATTTCGTGAACTCGTGCTAGCTGACGCACATGAATACTAGCACCACCCATTCGTTTGAAGACATCGAGGATGAAGGGGTCGTAGTGTTGCCAAGATTCGCCATGCTTACCACCAGCTACTAATTGCCGGGCTAAAGGGCCAGCTTCCAAGCGTCCGAAGTCTTTGTGCAGGACTGCACTCGCCCAAGAGTAGGCGTTATCGAAGTCTTTGGTATTATTCGCAGTGGGTTTAGTGGTGCGATCGCTAGGATGAATATCTGCTGTCCCTTCATCGTACCAGGAGTGAGTTGTATTCTCGCGGGTAAATGACTGATCCATTAAAGTGTGAGTGTCTGCGAAGCTGTCGTACACTCCACTTTTCATAATCATCGCCGCATTTCGCCCTTCAATAGTCGGCTTTTGGTATTTATCTTCATGGGCTAAATATCCCCAAGTGACATATTTACCAACACCAGCGCCATATCTATCTAAACCGATATCTAAACCCATCCGCCAATAGAAACCTAAGTCGGAATCTCGATGATTGCGGTTTTCATCTAACCAATCTTTAAAGTCATCATAAGTTTGGATTTGTTCGTAGCGTTCTAAAGAACAACCTAACCACACTGGTTCTAACCAATTGGTGCGGAAATATTCGAGAAGCGCCCAAGCGCGGGTAATATCTGTAAGGGTAGGGGCGCACATCACACCACCAGGAACCATATAACTGCTGTGGGGCCATTGTCCGCCTAATAGTGCATAAATTTCTACAGGTTTAGCGGAAATTGTTATGCCTAGTTCATAAGATTTGCCTGTGAAAGCAGCAAAGCGTCTCACAGCTTCCTCATAATAGCGACTATGGCGGTATTTTTTATTGGTTAAATCAATGGCAAACAAACCATAAAAATAGCGGGGGATGCTTTGAATTGTCTCGACAATTTGACCGAGATTTCTTGCCAAAATTGCATTGCGCGGAACTTCTGTTTCCCAGGCTGTATCTAATGCCCAAGATGCACAAGTTAGGTGAGAACCGCCGCAAATGCCGCAAATGCGAGGTGTGACAATTAATCCAGCTTGGGGGTCTTTACCGCGGAGGATAACTTCAAATCCGCGAAATAATTCGGCGTGTGTCCAAGCATTAACTACTCTGCCATGTTCAATATCAACTCGGACATCTAAATCGCCTTCAACTCTACCGACGGGCGAAATGTCTAATGATTGAATTCCCATTTGTTATTTGTCCTTTGTCATTGGTCACTTGTGACTTGTCGTTTGTCATTCGTCATTGGTAATTATTCACTCGCCTCCCTGTAAAATGGTCGAACGTGTGAAAGGTTATAGTCATTGGTCAAATCACAAAGGACAAATGACTAATGACTAATGACCAATGCACTAATGACTAAACTGTAAAAAAGTCTTCTTCTGCCCAAGGTGGTGCTGCATCTTTGGCGACCATTGTGAGTAAGGCGTAGTCTTTTTTGTTCACCCCTGGCGGTAATTCTTTGGGAACTCCCATTACTGTTTGGGTTTTGAATACGGTTCCTGGTTTGAGGTCAAAGAAGGGAAATTCTGGTTCGGTGCAACCTAAACAAGGCATTCCAGCGCGAGTTTTGGAAGAGACGCGGTTCCATAAGATGCGGTTGCAGGAAGAATGGGTCATGGGGCCGCGACAACCCAAATCGTAAAATAGGCAGCCTTTACGTTGTCCAAATTCGGCGGTTGAGGCTTTGTAGGCAAAGTGAACGTTGCGGGTACAACCTGTTTGGGTGTAGGTGTTAAAGAAAGTTTGGGGACGATTTAGTTCATCAAAAGCAATGTCTGCTATGCGTCCAGTAGCGATCGCTACTAATATCTGCGTTATCCAGTCGGGATGGGCGGGACATCCAGGTATATTAATTACAGGTAATCCGGCTTGTGAGAGAAAATCTTTCCCTAAAAAGCCGCCTTCTTGACGCTTGAGAAATTGCAAACCTTCTGATTCGCTGGGGTTGGGTGACATGGCGGGAATTCCTCCCCATGTGGCACAATCTCCCACCGCGACGATAAATTTAGCAACTTTGGCGAGGTCTGCTAACCAATCTTTCATGGCGCGATCGGCAAACCGATTCCATTCGCCAGTACCATTGGGGGCGTTGACAACACTGCCTTCAAATACCAAGATATCTAGGGGAATTGTCTCAGAAATGCAATCCCGCAGCAGTTTTTGTAAGTTATCGCCTAGTTCCAATCCCAAAGAGGGATGCCAAAGTAACTTGATACCAAAATCAGCGATTAAATCGCAGACTGTCGGTTCTTCAGCGTTGAGGAATGACATGGTGTTACCCGAACAAGCACCACCCTGTAGCCATAGTACGTTAGTCATCGGCTATGCGTTTTTCTATTGTTTCCCATGCATGATGTAGGTGATAATGCTTGTAAAGTCTCACCTGTTTATCAATATTTATTTTTCAATACTAAGATATTTTTTGATTTAATTCTCTTTCATTAAAAAAGAATTAATCATTAACAACAGCTAAAAAAATGACGAGCTTATTTTAAATTATTATGTTTGTTATACTCGTAACAGATTTGACAAATAAAAAACAGTAAAAACAAAATTATTATTTTTTACTTACTGACATTAAATAAGCTTGTGTACTGAATTGATTGCTGCTAAAAGCCTGTAATAATTACCGTTAAATGTTAGTTAGTGCAAAAGGATAAGTATTTTAAGCAATCAGATTTTAATGGAATAATCGAGTCAAATTCAGCAAAATATTGGGGTAAAAAGTCTTGTACCCCGTCAGCTATATATCAGTTTTTTAAGATTTTGGTTGTGCAGCTTGCCTAACAACTTGTTCGTCCAAGCTTAAGCCTTGAGCTATCTGCTCAATACTCAACCCAAATGCTAATAATTGGGGTATCGTTTTTAACTTAGCTTCTAACTTACCTTGTTGTTTACCTTCTTCAAAAACTTCTTGGAAAAATCTAGTTTGCTTCAAGTCATTTAATTCAAACATTTTTACTATCTCCTCCCGGCTAAATCGCGGCAACCTTTAGACTAATATCGTCTCTATTAAAGGCACTGTTAAGTCTTCACGCACCCTATTGTTTTAGGATTGCGGTTGTACAGCTTGCCTAACAACTTGTTCGTCCAAACCTAACACTTGAGCTATCTGCTGAATACTTAAACCCAACCCTAATAACTGGGGTATGGTTTCTAACTTAGCTTCTAACTTACCTTCTTGTCTACCTTCTTGCCTACCTTCCTCTCTGCCTTCTTGTTTACCTTCTTGTTTGCCTTCTGCAAAAACATCTTGGTAAAATCTAGTTTGCTTTAACTCATTTGCTCCAAACATTTTTCCGATCTCCTCTTGGGTCAACCGCGGCAATTTGTAGATTAATATCGTCTCTATCAATTGTATAATTTCCCTAATAGTAGCGACATCTGGAATTTGCTGTCGGGCACTGTTGACTATTTCGATAGCTCTTGTTGTCGCGGTTGATTCGGGTTCGATGATGAGTTTAACTGTCTCTATGCCGATTGATGATGTCTCAATTGAGCTTAATTCGTCAAGATAGACGCGAGTCACTCGTTGTGAGTTGAGTAATTCGGTATATCTTTCGGTATCTCCAGTATCAACGCTGCGGTTGGGGTAGATGACAACACCACGCCAATTGTTGGTTAATTCGGTTTTGTCGAGATAATTAAATATTTCGGTAAATAAACGCGAGTAGAACTTTTTGTCTGGTTGAAGTTGCACTTCGGCAAAATAAATGGGTAGTTCTGCTGCATTTGGGAGGAAAACGCCATCGATTCTAAACGCCAGTTGTTTCACTTCTACTGAAGAAAATTGGTAAACACTAGCTAGTTGGGGCGGTTGGTTAATGAGTTCAAAGAAAGTAGTAGGAATACTCTGAAAGATCCGATAGAAGATGCTGTCTGTTTTCAAGGTAGCTTGTTTTACAGTCGTTGATGAATATATTTTACACTTCGAGAATCCCGTGGTGAATCTTTGGAGTATACAAAAATTAGCTGGTAAGATAGTGCATATCATATATGTATGTCAGCAATTCAATAAATAATGTTTGGATTGTGTCGAGTGATGATACAAAAAGTATTTTCAAAATATTAGGTGTTTAAAACTGACATTAATATTAGCAATTACCCCCTAGAATTTTAGAAATAGGGTGTTTTATAGTAAAAAAATTGATTGGGCATGGGGTATTGGATATTGGACATGGGATCGACTCTTTCCCTAGTCCTTAATCATTAGCCCTAGTCTCAGACAAAGAAGGGGAATTCCGCCTAAAGGACTCGAAGCCTGCGTAAATCAGTATGGCCCGTGATGAAATGCGATCGCGTGTTTCGATAATTCATGGGTGTTAACAGACTCAATTCCCAATTGGCTAGAGTACGGCAGAGTTATGACCCCCAGCATTACAGATTCGGCGGTGAAGGCTGCGGTAGCAGCTGTTGCATCGGAGTCAGCCTCAGCAGAGGAAAAAATCCAAATGCTGATTGAGATCGCACAGGGTTTTCAAAAAAAGCCCAAAACTGCCCAAGACTTGCGGAATGCAGTTGGTTTATATTACCGGGCCTATGAGATGTGTGGTGAGGAGTATCCTCTACTGAAAGCCAGGGCGAAAGTGGGGATGGCAGGGACGTTACAGGCAATACCGGATGCTGATTACCAACTGCTGATGCAAGCGAAAGCAGGTTATGAAGAAGCACTGCCAATTTTACAGGAATTAGCTTCACCAGAGGAAGTAGCAGAGACGCAGATGAATTTTGGGCTGGTGTTGCAGTCGCTTGTACCGTTCAATTTGGCGCGGATAACTGATAGCATCCAGGCTTATCATGAGGCTTTGCGGGTGTTTACTTGGGAAGATTACCCCCAGGAATACGCGATTTTATATAACAATATTGCGATCGCTTACCTTTCTATGCCCCTAGCATCGGAACGGGAATACTTGCGTCAAGGGTTAGCTGTGCAATCATTTGAGGTAGCGCTAAAGCATATTAATTTGATTGACCATCCTAGAGAATATGCGATGTTGCAAAACAATTTGGGTAATGCTTTGCAATATTTAGTTAGTTCCCATCCTGTGGAGAATAATTTAAGAGCGATCGCAGCTTATGATGAAGCGCTAAAAGTGCGTAGTCTCCAAGATACACCTCTGGAGTACGCTAACACAATTTCAAACAAAGCCAACGCCCTATTCAACTTACCCGACGACTCAGAAAAACCAGAGCTTGGCAATCCTAAAAATCTCTCACAAGCACGCATTTACTATCAACAAGCCTTTGAAATATTTACCCAAAACCAACAAATTGAACAAGCAGAGATAGTAGCTCAAGCCCTACAAGATATTGAAGCAGAAATAGGGAATAGGGAATAGGGCATTAGGCATTGGCTATTCTGCTTGTCCTCTTGTCTCTTTCATTCCCTTCTCCTTTATCCCACCACTTCCTTAACGATCGGGAAAAAAACAGCATGAGAGATATTTTAACAAACCCTTCTCTGAGAGATTTTCTCACAAGTTTAGCAGATGGTGACTTAAACATAGCAACAGGATTAGTCTGGATAGTCATAGCAACAGCCTTGTCTATGGTTGGTGGTGCTATTGGTGGAATGCTGTTAGCTGGAAAAGATATCGGCTATCAGTTTTCAGCAATGCTTGGTGCATTATTTGCCCCTGCTGGTGTAATTCCTGCTATTCTATTAGGGTTTGTAATCCTAAATTTATTGACTAATTATTAGGAGTAAACATGTTAGAAATTGGGTGGTTTTCTGCCAAGTTATTTTTCAAAGGAAAATTACTGCGCGATCCAATGTATTTTGTTCAACGAACTGCTATTGCTACTGCTGTAGGTTCGTTACTGCTAGTGTTGTTTGCACAAATCGATATTCCCTTTTACTTACCAATAACATTATCTAGCCTGGTGACAGGCTTGATTATGCCATTTCTCCTCAAAGATTTCAAAATGAAGTAATTTGTCATTGGTTATTCATAAATGACCAATGCCCCATACCCCATGCCCCATGACTAATGACTAATGACAAACCTTGAAGAATTAGTTCGAGAAATTAACCGCTTTGAGGCAATTATATCCGAGTGGGATGAAAGCCAACGGTGTGTAGCAGTTGGACTAAAAAGGGCAATTGAAGCTTTGCATAAGGCAGCATTGACTAATTTAATAAAAAGCCTCAAGCAAGAATCAATGTCAGGTTTGCGTCATGCTGTGACTGATGAAGTAGTGTACGCAGTGCTACTTTATCACGAACTTGTAAAACCACCAAAACCACCATTAGCACAGCGAATTCAAACAGCCCTTGAAGAAGTTCGCCCAGGTTTAAAAAGCCATAATGGGGATATAGAACTAGTAGCAATTAAGCCCCCAGATACAGTAGAAGTCAAATTAATCGGAACTTGCAGCACTTGTCCGGCTTCTACTTTAACTTTATCTCAGGGAGTAGAACAGGCAATCAAAAATCATTGTCCCGAAATTACCAAAATAGTTGCAGTCAATAATAGCCCTGCTGTTAAGAATGCGAATTCTGGTTTAATCAGTCCATTCTCTTCAAAAATAACTTGTACTTGGATCAAAGTAGCAACTATTGATGAAGTTCCTGAGTTTAGCGTAATTGCAGTACAACTTGCTGGTACTTCACTAATTTTACATCGTCAAGGCGTTGCAGTTAAATGTTACCGTAATGCTTGTACCCATCTAGGATCTCCCTTAGAAAAGGGTAAAGTTGAAAATGGTATTATTACCTGTCCTGCCCACGGATTCCAGTACAAATTAGAGACAGGTAAATGCCTAACCGTGCCTGATGTCTCGCTTCAGTCGTATCCAGTCAAGGTTAAAGACGATAAGGTTTTTGTAAAACTACAAAAATGATCATGCGAAGGTAATATTTCAGCAAATATACTTGGCGATTAGTCAATCACGGCTAATTTGCTTTTTCATTTCAGTAGTTCGCGCATTCATTTTAGTCTTTTGTGCAAGCAAAATACCCGAATGCTTTCTCAATATCCCTGAATTAATTCTCATTTGTGTAATTCAGGTATTGATTTTAGTGTTTTGAGAAAGTAAAAAGGCATATTACTTTCTCAAAAGGTCATTTAACTTATTCAAACCCCAGTTTGTTTATTCATTTTAGTGTTTTCCGCAAGCAAAATAAGCTTTTACTTATTCAAACTCCAGTTTGCTTACTTATTTTGGTGTTTTCCGCAAGCAAAAGGTCATTTGACTTACTCATTTTAGTGTTTTCCGCAAGTAAAATAAGCTTTTACTTTCTCAAACCCCAGTTTGCTTTCTCATTTAAGTAAATCGCGCACTCATGCCAAAGATTCGCTATGTAGCAAAACTTACTAAAAGCCATATTAATTTTTTTAAGCTTTATTAATACAGAAGTTGATTAAAGGTTTTAACTGAATTTGAAAAAAGCATAATGTAAAACCGTTACTGTTGTTACATGCTAATCAAGATTAATGTTTTTAAATAATTATCAGCGTCTATCTGCGGTTCATGGATATCCCAATCATAATTAATCCCATATCACAATTACCGCTAGAAGCAACAAAAATTTTGCAATATTTACCTCTATCACCTCAAGGTGCAGAGGTAATTTTAGGCGACATTCTCGAACCACAACAATTAGTCATACCTGTAGCACCTAGCCCCATAACAATGTTTGGGCCTCGTGGTGCTTGTTTGTTATCAAAAACCGGCCCTTTATGGGTATCAGATACCGGACATCATAGATTATTAGGATGGAAAAATTTACCCACACAAGATAGTCAACCGGCTGATTGGGTAATTGGACAACCTGATTTTTATCATGAAGGACAGAATGCTAAAACTACACCAGGAAGCGCAACTTTAAGTGTACCAACTGGAATTTCTGCTTGTGGTGAAGGATTAGCTGTAGCAGATGCTTGGAATCATCGAGTTTTAATTTGGAAAAATTTACCAGAAGATAACAATGTTCCAGCAGATTTGGTGTTAGGACAAGCTAATTTTGCCGAGAATGAACCAAATCGGGGAAGTCAACAAGCATCTGCTAGTACAATGCACTGGCCTTATGGTGTTTTCTATCATCACGGACGGCTATTTATTGCCGATACTGGTAATCGCAGGGTATTAATTTGGCATCAATTACCAACAGAAAATGGTCAACCTGCTGATGTAGTTTTGGGACAACCAGATATGATATCTCGCAATGAAAACGGCGGTACTTCTGCAACCGCAGCGAGTATGCGCTGGTGTCACGATATCACCCTTTGGGGAGAAAATTTGGTTGTTAGCGATGCAGGTAATCACCGAGTGATGATTTGGCAGGGAATCCCAACAGAAAATAATGCCCCTTGTGCAGTGGTTTTAGGACAAAAAAGCTTTGATTTTGTGGAAATGAATCAAGGAGTTTATTATCCTAGTGCTAATAGCTTGAGTATGCCTTATGGTGTGGGGGTGGCTGGAGATTGGTTAGTAGTTGCAGATACTGCTAATTCCCGGTTATTAGGATGGAGAAAGCCAGAATCAATTTTATCACTGCAAGGTGTAGTGGCAGATGGGTTAGCAGGACAAATAAATTTTCAAAGTAAAGGTGAAAATCGTAATTTCGGACTACCTAAACGAGATAGCTTAAATTGGTGTTACGGGATAAAAATTTGCGGTAATACAGCAGTGATAGCTGATTCTGGAAATAACCGAATTTTGCTGTGGCACTTTAACTATGCCGACTGAAGAAATTAGAGTTCGCGGTACTGTTCAAGGAGTAGGATTTCGCCCTACTGTCTATCGTCTGGCAAAAGCCTGCGGTTTGGGTGGAGATGTTTGTAATGATGGCGAAGGTGTATTAATTAGGGTATCTGGTAGTGAAGAAGCAATCACAGACTTTGTTGCCAGATTGCAAACAGAATGTCCACCGTTGGCAAGAATTAATCAACTAACTAGAACTCCTTATGAAGGTAAATTGAAATTTGATAATTTTGTAATTTCTAGTAGTGTCAATAATGGCATTAAAACAGAAATTACCCCTGATGCCGCCACTTGTTTGCAATGCCAACAAGAAATATTCGACCCCTTTAGCCGCTTTTATCGCTACCCCTTTACTAACTGCACTCATTGCGGCCCCCGCCTGAGTATTATTCGTGCGATTCCTTATGACAGATGCAATACCAGTATGTCTGCGTTTGCGATGTGTTCAGAATGTGGAAAGGAGTATCACGATGTCGAAAACCGCCGTTTTCACGCCCAACCTGTAGCTTGTCATGTTTGCGGCCCCGCAGCTTGGTTAGAACGCGCTGATGGCAAATCGGTTACTGCTTCCATGTTTTCGATGTTGGATGATGTCGATGCTGTTTGTACCTTGTTGCAAAAAGGTGAGATTGTGGCAATTAAGGGGTTAGGCGGTATTCATCTAGCTTGCGATGCAACACAGGAAACCGTTGTACAAAAACTGCGTCAGCGAAAAAAGCGCTATCATAAACCTTTTGCTTTAATGGCGCGGGATATTGAAATAATTGAACAATATTGTATTGTCAACGCTAAAGAAAAAGAATTATTAACAAGTTCTGCTGCACCAATTGTTTTATTACAAGTTTCGGATAAAAAACAATTAGCATCGTCAGTAGCATCAGGTCAAAATACTCTTGGTTTCATGCTACCTTATACGCCCTTGCATTATTTAATTCTACGGCGGATGAATCGCCCAATTATTTTAACAAGTGGCAATGTTGCTGATGAACCACAATGTATTGATAATGACGATGCAAGAGAAAAATTAGGAAAAATTGCTGATTATTTTCTCTTTCACAATCGAGAGATTATTAATCGGGTAGATGATTCGGTTGTACGTGTTATCGGAGATAAAGTCCAAACAATTCGCCGTGCCAGAGGATATGCACCAGCATCAATTAGTTTACCACTGGGATTTCAGAAAGTACCGCCAATTTTAGCAATGGGTAGTGAGTTAAAAAATACCTTTTGCTTATTGCGTGAGGGAAAAGCAATTTTCTCTCAACATCTAGGAGATTTAGAAAATGCTGCGGCTTTCAACGCTTACCAAGAAAATTTAAATTTATACTTAAATTTATTTGAGCATCAACCAGAGATAATTGCCATTGATAAACACCCGGAATATCTCTCAAGCAAATTTGGTAAATTACTTGCGGATACAAATAAAATTAAAATTTACCCAATTCAACATCATCACGCGCATATTGCCGCTTGCATGGTAGAAAATGGGATTCCTTTAGATTCACCTCCAATATTAGGTATTGCTTTAGATGGTTTAGGCTACGGTAACGATGGCACACTTTGGGGTGGAGAATTTCTTTTGGCAGATTACCGAAAATTTCAACGACTAGCAACATTTAAACCAGTAGCAATGATTGGTGGCGAACAAGCTATTTATCAGCCTTGGCGTAATACTTATGCCCAATTATTAGCTGCTAATCTTTGGGATGATTGCGAACACAATTATACTGACTTAGAAATCGTAAAATTTCTGAGAAATAAGCCACTCAAACTACTAAATCAACTTATAGAGAAAAGAATTAACTCTCCTCCAGCGTCTTCCGTGGGGCGATTGTTCGATGCAGTGGCGGCAGCTATCGGTATTTATAGAAATGAATGTAGCTATGAAGGACAAGCTGCGATTGCAATGGAAGCTATAGTAGATGTTAGCAGCTTAAATAATGATAAAGAAACGCTAATCTACCCTTTTAATTTTGGCTTTTTAGATAGTATTTATTGTATAGACCCGCGTCCAATGTGGCAAGCCTTGCTAAATGACTTACAGCAGCAGATTCCCCAACCGATTATGGCTGCCAAATTTCACCAAGGTTTAGCTAATGCAATTGTGGAAATGGTTAAGCATCTTAGTCAAGAGAATCTGATTAATCAGGTAGCTTTAACAGGAGGAGTATTCCAAAATTGTATATTGTTAGAGCAAGTTACCAAAAGATTACAAACATTGGGAATAAAAGTACTTACTCACAGCTTAGTTCCAGCTAATGACGGCGGCTTATCTTTAGGACAAGCAGTGATTGCAGCCGCTCAATTAATACATGAGCGTTGAGATTTGAAAAATTTTCTCACCAATAGTTCTCTCTGTATTCTCCGCGCCTCTGCGGTTAGTTCATCTTAAAAAATAAAAAAATGTGCTTAGGAATCCCCGGACAAATTATAGAAATAACCAACGTTGACCACAAATTAGCCATAGTTAACATTGGTGGTGTTAAGCGCGAAGTAAATATTGCTTGTATCGTAGATGAACAACATCCCCCCGAAGCTTGTATTGGGGATTGGGTATTAGTACATGTTGGCTTTGCCATGAATCGAATTAATGAACAAGAAGCGGCAGAGACATTACAACTATTCCAAGAATTAGCAGCAGCACAAGCAGGGATTAGTACGTGAAGAAGGCAGGAGGCAGGAGGTTGAAATCTAGATGAGGCTTCTCTAAAAGACGCTGCACAAACACGGTTTGTTAAAAAACTACCACAAAAGCGAAATTAACAGATACATAAAACTTACTATTCCTCAATCCCTATGAAATATGTTGACGAATTCCGCGAACCGGAAAAAGCTGAAGCCTTATGCCGCGAAATCGCCAAATTATGCCATCGGCTAGAAAAACCCATCAAAATCATGGAGGTATGTGGCGGGCATACCCATTCCATTTTTAAATATGGTATCGAAGAAATTTTACCCCAAGCCATTGAACTAATTCACGGGCCTGGTTGTCCAGTATGCGTTATGCCAAAGGGGAGATTAGATGATGCGATCGCAATCTCTCAAAATCATAACGTCATTTTTACCACCTTTGGCGACGCCATGCGAGTTCCCGGTTCCAAAACTACTTTACTGCAAGCCAGGGCACAAGGTGCAGACATCCGTATGGTGTACTCTCCCCTAGATAGCCTGCAAATTGCCAGAGATAATCCCGACAAAGAAGTAGTCTTCTTCGCATTAGGCTTTGAAACCACAGCCCCCAGCACCGCCTTCACCATTCTGCAAGCAGCAGCCGAAAAAATTCCTAACTTTAGTATGTTTAGCAATCACGTCCTCGTGATTCCCGCCCTCAAAGCACTATTAGATAATCCCGACTTACAACTAGATGGATTTGTTGGGCCTGGTCATGTCAGTATGGTAATTGGCAGTGACCCATACCAATTTATTTCCCAACAATATAATAAGCCGATTGTTGTTTCAGGATTTGAACCCTTAGATATTCTCCAATCAATTTGGATGCTATTGCAACAGTTAGTAGAAAATCGTTGCGAAGTCGAAAATCAATATAACCGAATTGTAGAAAAAACCGGGAATGCAGTAGCACTACAGGCTATAAATAAAGTTTTTGCCGTGCGAGATAGTTTTGATTGGCGCGGCTTAGGTGACATACCCTATTCAGGATTAAAAATTCAACCTGAATATGCCCAATTTGATGCCGAACTTAAATTTACCATTCCTAATCTCAAAGTAGCCGACCATAAAGCTTGTAAGTGTGGAGAAATTCTCAAAGGAGTCTTAAAACCTTGGGAGTGCAAAGTATTCGGTACAGCTTGCACGCCAGAAACACCAATCGGTACTTGTATGGTATCTTCCGAAGGCGCTTGTGCAGCCTATTACAAATACGGGCGACTCTCCACCATTGCTAAAAGAACAATCACCCAAAAATCAAAAATAACCCAAGAACCCCTCCCCGCCTGCGGCTTCTCCTCAGAATAATACTCAGCGTACCTCTGCGCTTCCCTCTGCGTTCCTTTGCGTTTAAAAAAATTTTAATATGAATATTTTACCCACAAACCCAATACAAAATCCCCTATTCCAAAAAATAGAAAAAGTCCGCCGTCGCCAAACTAAAGTGCAAGAAACTCATATAACTCTCGCACATGGCAGCGGTGGTAAAGCCATGCGCGATTTAATAGATGATATATTTGTCAGCAATTTTGATAATCCAATTCTCTCCCAACTAGAAGACCAAGCCAGCTTCAACTTAGCACCTCTCATGCAACAAGGAGACAGACTTGCATTTACAACAGATTCTTATGTAGTAGACCCGTTATTTTTCCCTGGAAGTAATATAGGAGAATTAGCTATTAACGGTACAGTTAATGATTTAGCTGTCAGCGGTGCTAAACCCTTATATTTAACTTGTAGCGTAATTTTAGAAGAAGGATTACCCGTAGAAACCTTGCGGCGTGTTGCAGTCAGCATGAAAATAGCCGCAGAAAAAGCGGGTATTCAAATTGTCACTGGTGACACAAAAGTTGTACATCGTGGTGCTGCCGATAAACTCTTTATTAATACTGCTGGTATTGGTATCATTCCGCGAGGGGTTAACATTTCTGCTCATAATATTAAACCTGGAGATGCAATAATCATTAATGGTGAAATAGGCAATCATGGGACAGCAATTTTAATTGCCCGTGGCGAATTAGCCTTAGAAACTAATATTGAAAGTGATTGTCAGCCATTGCATAGTTTAGTAGAAACTATTCTCCATACATGTCCCCAAATTCATGCTATGCGAGATGCTACACGCGGTGGTTTAGCTACAGTGCTAAATGAATTTGCTCTAAGTTCCGATGTGGGAATTCGTCTCTTTGAAGAATCTATCCCAGTGCGTGAAGAAGTCAACGGAGTTTGCGAAATTCTCGGTTTAGACCCATTGTATTTAGCTAATGAAGGTAAGTTAGTTGTAGTGGTTCCAAAAAAGAATGCTGAAAATGTTTTATCAGCTATGAAATCCCACCCAGCAGGCAAAGATGCTTGTATGATTGGCGAAGTTATTTCTTCACCCCCAGGTATCGTATTATTAAAAACAGCTTTTGGTGCTGAAAGGATTGTTGATATGTTAGTAGGCGACCAACTACCACGAATTTGTTAATCTTTAATAAATTTATAATATGCACGAATTTGGAATTACCCAAAATATTGTGGCAATTGTGACTGAACACGCCAAAGGCGCAAAAGTGCAGCGAGTTTTATTAGAAATTGGTAAACTTTCAGCCATTATGCCCGATGCTATCCGATTTTGTTTTGATATTTGCACTCAGGGCACAGTTTTAGAAGGGGCGACATTAGAAATTTTGGAAATTCCAGGTTTAGGGAGATGTCGCCAATGTGGTGCAGAAATTTATTTAGATAAACCTTATGGAATCTGTAACTGCGGTAGTGTGCAATTAGATTTAATTACTGGTGAAGAACTTAAAATCAAAGAAATAGAAATAGAGGAATTATGTGTGTAACCTGCGGTTGTTCTGATGATGGCGAAATAAAAATTACCAATTTAGAAACAGGTGAAGCTGAACATAACCACCATAATCATACTCATACTTTACCAGATGGAACTGTCATCACTCACTCCCACAGTCATGACACTCATATAGAAGCGCCTCAAATTCATGCCAAAATACACAACACAACAATATCTTTAGAACAGGATATTTTATCAAAAAATAACCTACTAGCTGCCCAAAATCGGGGATGGTTTAAAGGTCGCAATATTCTCGCTTTAAATTTAATGAGTTCTCCTGGTGCAGGGAAAACAACTCTTTTAACGCGAACCATCAATGATTTAAAACATCAATTATCTATTAGTGTTATTGAAGGCGACCAAGAAACTGCTAATGATGCCAAAAAAATTAAAGAAACAGGTTCTAAAGTCATCCAAATAAACACCGGAACAGGCTGTCATTTAGATGCCTCAATGATAGAAAGAGGTTTACAACAACTGAATCCGCCACTGAATTCAGTTGTGATGATTGAAAATGTGGGAAATTTAGTTTGTCCAGCCTTATTTGATTTAGGAGAACAGGCAAAAGTCGTGATTCTCTCAGTCACGGAGGGAGAAGATAAGCCGCTAAAATACCCGCATATATTCCGTGCAAGTGATATCATGATTCTCACAAAAATCGATTTGCTACCTTACCTGCAATTTGATGTTCAAAAGTGCATAGAATATGCTAGGGAAGTAAATCCCAAAATTCAGATTTTTCAGGTTTCTGCAACTACTGGTGTTGGGTTAGAAAATTGGTATGCGTGGATATCTACATCATTATAGTAAAAACTCTGCGCTTTCCTTTACGTTTAAACTAAAACCTGTCAAATTAAGTCACTGACTGACGAAATCCCTCTGGGGGTTCATCAAAGCTGGAAGTAGTATAAATCGCTAAGTGAAAAAATCACAAGTTTTTTTACCAGTAAATCAATCACAAACTCGCTGTAGTTCCTCAACTGTATTTAGGGTTTTGATAGCCTGTTGAATCACTTTTAATCGCTGTAAATCTGTGATTTGGTAAATGATTGGCATTAAATCTAAGCCAGGAGTCCCAAATTTAATCTCCAGTGCCAATTCAATACCTGAATATAATTCCTCTCGTCGTCCGCGTGCTTCTCCGCGTGCTTCCCCGCGTGCCTCCCCGCGTGCTTCTCCGCGTGCTTCTCCTTCACGTAAAATTTCTTGATACCAAGGCGACTCACGCAACACAGCCATATCCCACCTCATGATTTCTTGGACTAGGGCACTCTCTATTACAAACGTAGCAAAAAAAGCCAAAACTGTTTCAAGTTGATTTAATTGTTCATCCTGACGCAGAAATTGCAAGGCTTCTCGAATTACAACCTCGTTTTCACCGCCTTTGAGAATGGGTACAAATGGAATTAAGGATGGTAATGGTGTCTCAAAGACAGTATTTACATCAACTTCCCATAGGTTAATCACCCGATAATCTTGAGTTGCTCTTAAACCTGCAACATTTGATGTATATGTTGTAGGTATTTCTGTGTTACTTCCTTTAAGAATATTGATTAATACTGGATAGGTAGGTAAATTATATTTTTCTTCAGCTAGAGCTGCATAAGCACGCATCCGTCGTGGCATTTCCGGTTTATAGCGCAGTTGTAATTCATTGACAACTAGAAATTTTCCATACTGCGGATTCTCGACACGGATAAGTACATCACTTTGTCTACTAACCCACTGAAATTCTGAGTTGAGAATTTCACCTACAATAACATCGGGAATTTGTGTTACCCATTTTACCCAGTTATCGGGTGCAAGACTGATTAGGCGTTTAGTGCTGATATCAGCAGGTTTGGACATAAGCAAGTAGATAGGTTTAGATAATCGCTACTGTACTTTTAATTAGACTACCACTGAGTGTAGATATAGCGATCGCCTAAATATTTCCGTCTCAAAATACAAAAAGAAACCAAAATTAAAGTAGTTATTTCTACTTCAATAACTAACTGCATCCAACTTTAAAAATGAATTCTACCTCTCATAAAATACAACACCCTGCACTTTAAAAGTACAGGGTGTTAGACAGCGATAAAGATGATTCCCAGTTTCTATTTACCTCAAAGCCAATCTCGATAAGCAGATATTTCATTTACGCTGATTTCAAACGGCGTTCCTTTGCCGAATGGCGGATAAACGCGGATTTTACCATTGCTAGCAAACCGCTCTAACCTATTACCCAACTGGGGAATATTGCTGACAATATGCCAGTAAGATACTAAGTCAGGGCAATCAATAATTAATGTGAGGATGCTAGCATTTGTTGTGAGATACCACTGACAATTAGATAATAGGACTCGCGTAATGCGATCGCAGGCTAGATAAAAGCATCTGCCAGTAGACTGTTCTAGCTCCATTTGTAGCATTCCATCCTCTTTCGTTACCTCAGCGGGAGGTAAATCATCGGGAGGAAGCAAGTATAGTTTAGAAGACATAATTTCGCACCTCTTGGTTGTAGCGCGTCAAACTGTCCAGGTTTTTTTGCAAATCCGCAGACGAGGGTTTGAGTGCTAGCGTACCTAAATTTAATTCGTCCTGAAATTTCTTAATTCTGTCTCGACAAGTCTCCACATCACCGATAATTGAATTCTCAATCAAATAATCTTCATCGAAACAAATATTTGTGCGGTCGAATGGTTTTTGGTTGGGATTCGCACTGTTTTGCAATACTTCAGCCGTATTAGCTTTCATTTTCTGGCTAAATTTGCGAACGAAAGGTAACGCTTCACTCACTGCCTCGTCGTATGTTTTGCCAACAAAAAAGAAGCGTGCCAGCACTAAGTTTTCCGCACCACTAGAATTTAAGGCTCGATATTTGGTAACAGTATCCTTCAATCTCTCTAGGGAAAATGGCGGCCCACCCATCAAGCTGAAGGAATGTTTAGCAGCAAGCTCAATACCATCATCACCACCAGTGGCAACATACACTGGTATTTGACTTTGCAATGGTTTTGGGTAAATCGTTAAGCGATCGCATTGATAATATCGCCCATTAAATGATACATCAGTTTCATATAAGAGCTTTTGAATCAGTGCGATCGCCTCTAGCATTTTGGGACGGGATTCACTGGGGAGAGTCGCAAAATGCTTGTTTTGTTGAGGAAAGGGGCCACCTTTGGCAACTCCAAATAATAATCGTCCATTGCACAGGTTATCCAAAGTGGCAATATCTTCCGCCACCCGAATCGGGTTATGGAATGGCAGTAACACCGCCGCAGTGCCTAATTGGATAGTTGAAGTCAATCCCGCCAAATGCGCCATTAACACCAACATGGACGGGCTGAGATTAGATTCACTAAAATGGTGTTCACTCACCCACGCTTCCTCAAAACCTAAGCTTTCTGCCTGTTTTACCAGTGCAACTTGCTCAAAGATGGCACGACGAGCATCTTGGTGAAAATTATCGTAATTGCAGAAAATTCCAGTTTTCATTACTTGCGTTGATACTTTGTATTCACCGTAGGTGCTGGTTATTCTAGTGGTCGATAGGTTTGTAGTAAGCACAAAGCGTGCTTAAATATTTGAGGAATAAAGTCCTCTCTACAAAAGAATTTACCCCTCTCAATTAATGCGATGAATCACTAAGTTGCAACCCACTGCAACTCCAACCATAGACGTGGGTTGTTCTCTTTGACCTTCGACATCGGATCGCGCAACAATCGCTTGGCATTCATGCAAACAACCTGGATTAAACCCATGTTGTCTGCTACTTCTCTGAGTATTTCTTTTTGAGCTTGCACGCAGGAAATCATTTCGTCTGAGCAATAAATTCCTATATATTGCAAACGTCTAGCAGGTCGTCCCCAAAAACAGGTGATGACTTTCACATAACACCCATCCAGCAATTCTCCAACTTGCGGGTAGTAATGATTGACGACTCTTGTGAATTCTTTGGCTAAGATATCTTCAGCAATCATTGGAACTGATATTTCTGTAGCGTCCATCACGCTATTTAATATAACATAATTTTGTCAGTTAAATATGACAAAATAGCTGATTAAGCTTAAATAAAACCTTAAATATTACAAAAAAAAGAGGTGTACCTCATTTGGCATCACCTCAGATTTGCGTAAAGCATCTTTATATTCAAAGAAATATCAAAGTAATACCATTGGCGAATATAATTCGCAGCTATACAGACAAAACCTACCTGGGAGGATTTAAAATTTATTGAGTCCGCGCAGATGGATGAAAGTTTGTCTAGCCATAATTTCTAATTTTCAGGTATATTGACTCTGATATCGAAAATTATGAATTCAAATAGAATGCATTTAAATAGCACGTCTCAACATTGAATTCTAACTTTTGAATTTTTAACTATTATTAGCGAGCATTGCGTTCACAAACTAAGACCTCTGCTATGATTTCCGGTACATTTACAAAGTCCGTAAATCCTTCAGAACCACGAATTGGTGAAATAAATGTATAGTTTGGATCGCACGCTCCAGTGTCATATACTTGAATAAACCACCGATCGGGAAATCCTTCTATACCTAGTTCCACAGTGTACCAACTCTCGCCAATCAGACGAGAGCTAAAGATTGTGAACCACTCTCTATTCTCTTCTGAAATATTCCAGTCTGCCATGAGCAGTTCTAAAGCTATTTGTCCCGCATCCGTTGAAGTCAACAACATTTTTACTCCTTATTCGCAACTTCAGGATTTGCAACTTCAGTACTGGGAACTTCCGGGTATAAACCTAATTCTTTAGCAAGCTCACGTGCCACAAAAAATAAAAATTGGGCACCATCTTGATTGCCTTCATGAGCAAACATAGTAGCTACTTGTAACATTGTTTCTACTAAACCGGAATCAATCAATTCGGGTTTAGATTCCAAAATTTCTGGTTCTTGACCATTAGGACATCTAAGTAACTCATCAATCAGATTAAAATACAAGCTTTGGCGTTGTTCTTGGTCTGTCATGGTAATTTTTTTGATTTTAGTAAATTGTGAATAAGTTACTGTTCGATACTTTGGTGCCACAGTCTTTCCAACATTTCAACTTGTTCTTTTAAAACAGCAGCACGATGAACTAGATATCTGTCGTAAAAGAGAATCCCTAACCCAACACAAATTGGGGTTAACAAGAAGAACCATTGCAGGATAGTGGCAAATTTATATTGTTCAGCAACAGCAAGCATTTGATGAACCACATTACGCTCGGAAGATTGAATGCTAGTCTGAGGGGAATGTGTACCCTCTATCTGAGGAGACAAGGCGGGAGCATCTGTAGTTGTGTTGTTAATTTCGTAAGCTAAATTCTGAGATTTTACTAACTCCAGATGTCGCTCCCAAATTATGCCAAATACTACTAGTCCTGGTGAAAGCATTACTAAAGTAACGACGCAAACTGTAAGAACATTTAAAAGTTTGGCTTTCATCTTGGCTCTCCCTTGCTAGGTAGTATGCACCCAGTAAGAAAATATCTTTTGCTGTTTATCTAAAGTAGTTATATAATTTCTACCTCTCAAACAGTTTTGATATTAAAATATCTGTAATCGGTAATTTTTACAATCATTAGTTGCCAGTTATTTTTCTCGTCACTACTGACTACTGACTAATAAAAAGTTACCACCCTTTTCACAAAACATAGGATTATTCAGTCAGAAAGAACCCACTTGATTCGGGAATCTGGTTTCATCCTACTCTCAAAAGGGAGATTAAGAAGTCCCCCCTAGTTCACTAAGCTTTCGCTTAGGAATGTTGGGGGGTAGAGGGGAATCTCTGCGTAAATCCTATACGATTTATATCAGCCGCTCTCCACCAAACAGTTTACCCCAGCCCTGTTAAGATTATTAAATTCATTAGAATAGTACTCAAAGCCTGTAATTTATATCTGATAAGCCTTATAAAAATTAATTGGGGTATGGGTGCTAGTGTTTTTTGGATAGGGTTCTAGTATTTTCGAGGTGGGGTTCTGGGGTTTTTGCACTCAATCTCAAAGCAATGTAGGCAATGGTTAAAGACTGTTTTAGATGCAATTTGGGACTGACAAAATTTGCACTCAAAAGAAAACATCAATGTCTCTTGATAAAGATAGACTAATAAATTAAGAAAAGCAATTAAATATTTTGAAAGCAAATTATATTTTCAGAACAAATGGAAAAAATATTCATATATACAGAATTACCAAAATTGAATCTCAACCCAAGAGACAATAGTCAGCAATTCCAAATGGTAAACTAGAAGAATGGTAAGCTAGCCTCTTCTAAAGTGAGAATCAATGGGAATATCTCATAAAAGTTCTTCCTAAACTTTCATATTTTGTGGTTTAGTTAGAATACATAGTATATGCACTCATTGACATTAAACGGCAAAATAAATACATCAAAGCTTATTGTTATAAGTAAATACTCTGTACTTAGATTTAGGATTTTAGGGGTTAAATAATGCGGATTGCTCAAGACATAACAGAACTGATTGGACGAACTCCTTTAGTTCAACTGAACAAGATTCCTCAAGCTGAGGGAGTAGTTGCAAGGATAGTTGTTAAATTAGAAGGGATGAACCCAGCGGCTTCGGTGAAAGACCGGATTGGGTTAAGTATGGTACTCTCGGCGGAAGCTGCTGGCTCAATTTTCCCAGGAA
Source organism: Nostoc sp. (assembly GCF_036917375.1). GTDB lineage: Bacteria > Cyanobacteriota > Cyanobacteriia > Cyanobacteriales > Nostocaceae > Nostoc. The sequence goes on along the minus strand of NZ_JBALDN010000044.1, from coordinate 14,945 downwards.
AGACGATTTTAGTTGAGCCTACTTCTGGTAATACAGGAATTGCTCTAGCAATGGTAGCAGCAGCGCGTGGCTACCGTTTGATTTTGACGATGCCTGAGACTATGAGCCAAGAACGGCGCGCTATGCTTAGAGCTTATGGTGCATCTTTGGAGTTGACACCAGGAACTGAGGGTATGCGGGGAGCTATTCGCAAAGCCGAAGAAATTGTGGCTAATACTCCTAATGCTTTTATGCTGCAACAGTTCCGCAACCCTGCTAATCCCAAAGTTCACCAAGAAACCACCGCTGAAGAAATTTGGGCAGATACAGACGGGGAAGTAGATATCGTCATTGCTGGAGTAGGTACTGGTGGAACGATTACTGGGATTGCCGAAGTACTCAAACAGCGCAAACCGACTTTTAAAGCGATCGCAGTTGAACCCAGCAATAGCCCAGTTCTCTCTGGTGGTGAAGCCGGGCCGCATAAAATTCAAGGTATTGGGGCTGGATTTATCCCAGATGTTCTCCGCCTAGAATTGGTTGATGAAGTAATTAGAGTCAGCGATGAACAAGCGATCGCCTATGGGCGACGTTTGGCAAAAGAAGAAGGCTTATTGTCTGGGATATCCTCTGGTGCAGCTTTGTGCGCTGCAATTCAAGTCGGTAAACGTCCAGAAAATGCCGGACGTTTAATTGTGATGATTCAGCCTTCCTTTGGCGAACGTTATCTCAGCACACCGATGTTTCAAGATTTGTCTTTAGAAACTGCTGGCGTGCGTTAAGCAAATAGGGGGACAAGAGAGCAACGAATCATCTCTGTCCTTCTCATTTGGCTCTTATATAAATTAATACAACTTACTTTTTGAGGTGCGATCGCATCCCATATTACGTTATTAGTGCTTCTAACTCTTTGACACTCCGACAACTGCGTAAATATTGCTACGCTCATTGCCCCTAAAAGTAGTGGGATTCTTGTGCGGAATTTACTTATGTCGGGTTGCCCCTATTACAAGTCTTACAGTTCATGCTTACCCAATTATAGATATAGTACTTCTGGGTTGAGTGCAAGACAGACCTAACAAAAACAGCCCTTACCCTGACAAAAAGATTTATTTTATCGAAACTCTTGCTGTCTCGGTGGCTAAAGATTAACATATCTGTGGGCAGAGGCAATATGTCGTTAAATCAACCATAACAATAGTGAAAACCTTGCGCTGTCTATTCTGAATCTTGTTTAGCACCAGTTAACCTTATCTGCATATAGTGACTTAAGACCATTACCTGCTAGGTTATAAATCAGTACAGACTATACTATAGAAAATTTAGTCAAAATTCTTTACAGCTTTAAAATCAGAGGTATCAATGATTATAACTAATTTTAGCAAACAAAGAAATGAATTTAAGGAATCTAAGGTACTCAAAGCGAAACCACATTGGCAAGGACAAAATTTGAGCGATACTGCTGTCAAAGGTAAAGATACCAAGATGCGAGATCCTGCACCTGATAGTTCGATTTTGAATAACTTAAATCGTGGTCGAGTTGCTATTTTTATTGATGGCTTAAGCCTGTTCCATACAGCCTTACAACTCGGCATAGAAATTGATTACGTTAAATTGCTTTGTCATTTAACTAGCGGTTCCAGACTATTGCGTGCTTTTTTCTATACTGGCGTTGATATCAGTAATGAAAAGCAACAGGGTTTTCTCTTGTGGATGCGTCGCAATGGCTATCGCGTAGTCGCAAAGGAACTCGTTGTACCAACAGAGAATTTCAAAAAATCAAATCTGAACGTAGAAATTGCTGTAGATATGATCACGTTAGCTCCTTACTATGATACAGCGGTTTTAGTCAGTGGCGATGGAGATTTAGCTTATGCTGTGAACGCTGTCAGCAGAATGGGAGTTCGAGTAGAAGTAGTTAGTCTGCAAACTACGACTAGTGAAAGTTTGATTGATGTTGCTGACTGCTTCATTGACCTCGATAGTATTAAAACATACATTCAAAAAGATTCTAATCTTGGCTATAGTTATCGCACAGCGTCAAATTCAAACCTCTAATTAAAAAAAGGCGAGGAGTGGAGGACACAGGGACGCATAAAATATATTTCTGTGTCTTTGTGTCTTTGCTCTGCCCATTTTGCTCGACCCTATATTCAGATGGATATTTTAATAGTTGAAGATGAGCCAGAAATTGCTCGTTTAATCGAACTCTCTTTAGAAAAAGAAGGATTTTTTTGTCGCACTAGCCGCGATGGCATGAATGCTTTGCGGATGTTTCAAGAGCAACCACCGGATTTAATCATTCTAGATTTAATGATTCCTGGTTTGGATGGGTTGGAAGTTTGTGCCCGAATTCGCCAGAAACCAGGTGCAAAAGATCCTTACATTTTAATGCTTACTGCTAAGGGTGAAGAAATCGATCGCGTCATTGGTCTATCTACTGGTGCTGATGATTATATGGTCAAACCCTTTAGCCCCAGAGAGTTGGTAGCTAGGGTGCGGGCACTATTACGGCGTAGCCTTCGCCAAGGGGGACAACATCAAGTCAATCGTACCCAACACTTTATTGTTGATGTAGATCAGCGCACTGCCAGTCGCCAGATAAATTCTCAAGAAGTTGAAATTTTGGACTTAACTACCCTAGAATTTAACTTGCTAACTACCTTTGTCAGCAATCCTGGTCGAGTTTGGAACCGGACTCAGCTGATTGATAAACTTTGGGGAGATAATTTTTTTGGCGATGAACGAGTGGTAGATACTCATGTAGCTCGGTTGCGAAAAAAGATTGAACCCGATCCGGCAAATCCGACTTTTATTAAAACTGTTGTTGGGGTGGGCTATAAATTTGAAGATCCTCTGGTAGCGTAAATGTTATGAAGATGGGGCTGAGGGGACGCCTATTTTTCTCCCATTTAGTAGTAATGATCGTGGGGGTAGCTAGTCTGGTCAGCATCAGCAAAATCTCTTCCCCCCGCTTATTTGTTTTACATTTGGAAGGATTAGAAAATCAGGGGTTCGACTTAATCGATGTCCGTGCTGAATTGGTTACAGGATTTGAACTTGCTTGGCAGCGAAGCACTATTTTGTCAGTCTTAGTCGGTACTACCGCCGCCGGAGGATTGAGTTACTGGGTATCCAGACGGATTATGCAGCGATTGACCGAGATGGAACAAATCACCCAAAAATTTGCTGCTGGTCAAATGGATGCGCGACTACCTGTGTCTGACATTCCAGAACTTAGTGGATTAAGTAGTAGTTTCAACCGAATGGCAGCCAGTTTAGAAGGGGTAGAAGCGCGGCGGCGAGAAGTAATTGGAGATATGACCCATGAATTACGCACACCATTAACTGTGGTGCGCGGTTACTTGGAAGAACTGGCTGATGGGGAAATTGAAGCGTCTCCTGAAATCTATCGGCGTTTAGCAAAAGAAACTCGACGCTTAGAGCGGTTGGTGAACGATTTACAAGAACTATCTAAGGCAGAAGCCGGTTATCTACCAATTAATATCCAACGGGTAAATTTGCGTCCATTGTTAGAGTCATTAGTGGAGAAATTTTCCGACCAATTATTGGAAGATGGGCCAGTTATGCTTTTGAAATGTCCATCTGTGCTACCTCCTGTATTGGCAGATGTTGACCGTACAGAACAAGTGCTAGTTAATCTGCTAGGTAATGCAGTTCGTTACACTAACGAAGGTTCAATTACCATTACTGTTGGAATTGACGCATCTCAACTCTGGATTGCGGTTAGTGATACAGGCATTGGTATCGCTCCAGAAAATTTGCCTCATGTGTTTGAGCGCTTCTGGCGAGCCGATCAATCGCGCGATCGCCATTCGGGAGGTACTGGTATTGGTTTAACTATTTCCCGCCGTTTGATTGAATTACAAGGCGGTCAAATTCAGGTAGAAAGCGAATTGGGAGTTGGCAGTACGTTTCGCTTTTTTCTGCCTTTGGCTTGAGTTGAGCTAAAAAACTTTGAGTTAGAGGGATTGACACAAGGTAGTCATGGCTGTGTCATACCCAATTGCTAATTTGAAAGTATCCCACATTTTTGTTTGTTGATGGACACCAAAATTTGGGAATTGCATAGAGTATAACATTATGTCTACTTTTGTTCTGGCTGCTTTTTTGGTTAGTTTACTCAGTGCTTCGGGTTATGCTGCGATCGCCTACCTGTTCCCTCAAAATCGTTCCCAAGATTGACCAATTAAAAATTCAAAATTCTACCCTTACAGGGAAGCAAGCTACGCGCAGTGTCTCGTAAAGAAGAGAGTTTCAGACTCTTATTTAAACCCCAACTGTAGTAAGATCCCCCAGGGTGACAAAACTATACGTGTTTACCCTGATGGGTAACAATGTGCTGTAACACCAATCCAGTCACCTGACTGAGTTTCGCCTAGCCAGCAAAGCTCTGTTCCTAAAAATTTATATGCTCTTAGATTTCTTAAATGTAGCCGTAGAATATTATCAACATCTAGAAAGCTAGTACCACGAAATCTTCGAGTACTAATAATACCTGTGGAATATAGCAGTTTTCTTAAGAGCAATTCTTTGGTTACTGCAACTTCCCAAATAATATCATTGAATATGTAAAAGGGATTGGGATCAAAGGATTTGTCACCTTGTATAGAGTTGAGATAATGAGAACGACACGATTGGGATAGCGCTTTCATAAATATTGCTATTTCTTGCAAAAAGTTGTGTGTCTTTTGTCCAAATAAATTTGATTTTTCCGGTAAGAACTCTTCATCGCTAGTTGCTAGAAAATCAATAGGATCTCTGTAAGCTATGCCAATCCAATCGCCATCTCTTGTTCTTCCTATGTAGCATTTTCCAGCTTCGCGGTATCCCTCTTTGGTGTCTCTGTGATAATGAAGAAGAGTTTGATCGATAGTTATTTTATAAATTTCAAAATTTGGCAAATAAGACAATAAAAACTCGAAAAATTTTAGATAAATATGATAAAGTTCTAAAACACATTGTTCTTCATCTACTATAACAGTCCGATAATTTGATGCTGCTTTCACTAACTGCTTACATCTTGTATAAATTTCTTCAATCCAATCTACTTCTGACGGGAACAACTTAAACATATTTTCCAAACTGAACTCACCTTTATCGGCTACCTCCCAAACACAAGTTCCCACTGTAGAGTCTCCGGCACATGAGTAGATTAAACCCTCTGTAGCTCTGTTCAATTGAGCAATAATGTTTGCATTACTTGCCTTCATAGTTAATTCAATATTTAAAGATAAGACTCATATTTTATTTTTGAAAAAAGTCAGTATCCTGACTTCTAAGCTATATTTATTAAAATAATCGGTAATTCGTAATTTAATCCTTAACTACGAATTACGAATAACAAATTAGTAATTAGTTAATCTCCTTTCGCAATAATTCTGGAATTTGAGAAGGGCGTTCTGCTACTGGAACTTCCGCTTCTTTTAAAGCAGCTAATTTACTTTGGGCTGTGCCAAAGTTAGGATCGCGTCCGATAACTGTTGCTAAAGTCCCGGTTTGACGCCAACTTTTTCCTGGTGGTGCTTGTCTACCTGCGATGTAGGCAATTACTGGCTTATCAATTGCCTCAGCAATGTACCGCGCTGCTGCTTCTTCACTACCACCACCAGGCTGACCGACTAAAACGATCGCTTGTGTGGTTTCATCCTCATCGAGAATTTGCAGCCATTGCAAAAATGAGGAACCGACGATCGCATCACTACCAATACTGACACTAATTGACTGCCCTAAACCTGCTTTTGTTAATTCGTAGGCGATTTCGTAGGTGAGGGTGCTGCTACGACTAACGATCCCCACTGTTCCAGGAGTATAAAATTCGCTGGGTTGAGTTCCTAAAAGAATTTTTCCCGGTACAATGATCCCCGGACTATTTGGCCCGATTACCAAAGTTTCACAAGCTTCGGCTTTGCGGAGTAATTGCACCATGTCCAAAGGCGGCACGCCAGCAGTAATAATAATAATCTGGCGAATCTTAGATGCGATCGCTTCCAATGCCGCATCTAATACATCGTAAGGATCTACACAAATAATTGTCGTGTCAATTGCCCCAAATTGTCCTATTACTTCCTCTACTAAATCAAATACTGGCAGTCCATGCAATTCCTGTCCGCCGCATCCAGGATTGACACCAGCTACTAAATTTGTGCCATAAGCTTTCATTTGATCGACATGAATGCTTGATATAAATTCACAAAAGCCTTGAATTAAGACTTTACTTTCTGGTGTTAAGTTCATAAAAAATTACCGTAAATTTGGCAACCCAGCGCCTTAAACTACTGGGCATAGAAACGACACATTTACAGTGTCGTATTGATTCAATTTTTACTGAAATTCCAAAAATTAGTCTGGAAGCTGAGTGTTCCAAAAGTGAGAAAACGCGCCTCTAGATAGGAATATCCAGTTTGAATGTACTATATAATTTAGTTCCAGAAAGCAAAGCCGTACTTAATTTAAGCATTAAATTCAACAATTTATACCCGACGGTAAAAACTAATAATTTTTGATTTTTGAATTGGAAAAAATGACATTCACTATCTTTTATTAACCGTTGGTTTAGCAAGGAGAACTGCTGCTGCCACTGCCTCATCTAAATTTTCTACCACGACAAGCGCATCGGTGTGGGTTTTTAGTGTCGTCAAATATTTTCTCGCAGTGTTAAATTCGGAACCCGCAAGACGGACGACTAAGGATGGAAAATTGAGATGTCGCCGAACTTTACTACCATTAGAACGTACAACCTGTGATTCAAGTTCGCTGTTGTCTTGCTGCACAACTCTAGCTATAACTTCAGCCACTTCCTCAATTTGTGGAATGCTACCGAGAAAATTAATTAGTATTACTTGAATGCTTTTATCAGCCTCCAGCATTTTCAAACCTGTTTCTAGGCGATCGCGGAAGGTAGTTGGTGTAGTATCTGTAAGAAAAGCATGACGTAGATTCAAACAAACACCTGGATTGCCACCAGCATTTGCAACTAAATCTAAAGTTGCCATCACTGAACCAGTACCGTTACCTAAAATACCGATTTTTCCATGCATTTGCACACCATCCCAGTCACCCAAAATACCATTAATTTCAGTAGTGGTATGACGACTGATAATTTTTGCTGCCATCTCGGCAAGATCGGGATGACGCTTGATCGACCGTTCGTTGACCCTGACTTTACCATTAAGAGCCATAACTTGACTAGTAGTACTGACTGCCAAGGGATTAATTTCGACTAAATCCAGGTCTTTTTGGACAAATAAGTGATACATCTTCTCCACAACGCTGCTTACCGACTGCATCAGCGTTCCTTGCAAACCCATTTTCAAAGCTAATCGTCGAGCATAAAATGGCGAAAATTCCTGTTCCACGACAACGTAGTGCATTCTTTCCCCAGCTGATTCCCAATCGATGTCTGCTTCTTTGCAACCTAAAAGTACCGGTCGGCAGACAGCCGTGTCTAAAACCACGGCGAGATAAAATTCTTGGTTGGCGTCGTATTTAGATTCTGCCAGTACAACTTCCGGCAATTCGCCCCATATTGGTAAACTAAAAATATTTTGAGCTGCTGCGATCGCATCGATAGTCGTTTGGGCAAATCTGACTCCACCCGCTTTTGCCCGTTCCGCTCCGTGGACTTGAGATTTCAGTACAATTGGAAAGCGAATTTTTAACCGTTTTAAATCTGTAGGATGGTCAATTCGTTGGGAAGGCAATACCGGAATGCCTATCTTCGCAAACCATTCTTTAACTTGGTACTCTAATAAATCCATTGATACACCTTGTATTGACACTTTCCAAGCTTTTGGTTATTCCTGTCTTGATATTTTGCAGCACCTTTATTGCGGAATTACAGCAGTTTTCTTTTGCATGAGGTACAAAGTCACTGGTTTTGAGGCAGGAGGCAGATCGCTTTTAGCCTTTCCCCTTGGGAGAAGGCAGGAGGCAGGAGGAAGAAGAATAATTTGATTTGTGAATCCTTGGTTTTGTCCCTCATTTAGTTGCAAAGTGCTGTAACCTTTTTGCAGCTATAAAAACTTATTTTTCACGGATCAATTTTATCGAATTCAGCAAATGAAACATATTAATTTTGATAGTCAACTTGTTTGTGCCAGAGCCACAACACATAATTAATCTTTTCAGCAAGTTTCCCAGCATAGAAGATAACTAGCTTTTTTGTCAAAACCCTCTGACATAGCATCGTTTTCTTAACCTTTAGATAATTTGGTAAAAATTGCTCTGCAACTAGAATTTTGCAAAGCAGTAGCTTTTGTGAATTTAATTATCGCAAAGTAATGCAGTGAAAATACCCAAATCCTTTATTATTCCCATTTTTTATTTCTAATTTATACCTGAAGACAGATTATTTAATTTTGCATCTAGCGCTGTAAAAATGTATCGCCACGAACAATAACTACTTTTTTAATTTTTGGTGAAAAGTCAGAATTTGTGTTAGAAAGTTGGTCGTTCAGATTCTCAGGCTGTGGTTGGTTAAACTGTGCATTTGCATTCAACAAACCTAAAAAGTTCATTTCATCCCCTTAAAGATAATCAAAACAATATAGAAGTTCAGCGGGAAAGCTGTATGAAAGTAGCAGTCCAGCAGGAAGATTTACAGCTTTTAGCCAAAACTTTGCAAGAACAATTACTTGTAGAAGTCTCAACAGCTGAAGTCTTCGAGGTTAAGTGCGTCGTCAATAAAGGCGAGCTAATGATTTTAACGCAACACGCGTCAGATGTAATCGTTGACGCTCAACTAATTTTTGCAGTCATTGAGGAGGTACTTCAGTCTTTAGCACCCCAGAAAGAACAGCGGGTGCAATGTTTCCTCAGAGTTTTTGGCGAACAACTCCCTTATACTAAATGTTTCTTGGCGTTGAAGCCGACGGGGGGATGGGTAGCAGAGGGAGATGAGGAAGTACAAGCAGATGAGGAAGTAATATCCCCTTCATCATCTCTGACATATTCTCCATTAATCAATGAGAGCGAAGAAGAAGAACTCTTTGACCCGTTTGCAGATGCGTCGAATTTGTCGGCTTCAAAGCCAGGATTCCAGGTCAAACCTATCCTTCTGGGTGCAGTGTTGGTAGGAATTATAGTTTTAGGCGTTGGTGCTTACTTATTGACTCGCCCTTGTGTGATGTCTGAGTGTAAGGAAATACAAAACGCCAAGCAATTAAAAACAGAATCTCCGCAACTGATGCGCCACGCTAAGTCTGAAAAAGAATTAGTAGCTGTACAACAGCAACTTGCAGCAGCCAGCACAGACCTGAATGTAATTCCTAGTTGGTCGCCTCGTTACCAGCTGTCACAGGAACTAAAAGCAAGTTTGTCTGGACGAGCAGAAAAAATCAATCAGGTGGCCAAAGCTTTGCAGACGGCATCTTTGGCGACACAAAAAGTTCAAACTCCTGCATCTAGCTTAGAGGAATTACAAACTAGGCAACACTTATGGCGACAGGCTATAGCGCCACTAGAAAGTATAAGTTCCAGTAGTGAACTCTATGGGCTAGTGCAGGGTAAATTACTGAATTATCGTGTCCGTTTGCACGCTGTAAATCAACAGATATTTATTGAGGAAAAATGGCTGAAAAAACTAACAGTGGCAAAAGGTGTAGCCGTTGCAGCCGAGAAGCAGGAGGCTACTGCTAAATCCTTGAATGATTGGCAAAAGGCGCAATCTACTTGGCTGGTGGTAATTAATGCCTTGAATACGATTCCCCGAAATAGCGTTGGATACCAAGAAGCCCAAAAGCTGTTAGTAGATTATAAACCTAAGTTAGTATTAGTACGCGATCGCGCTACTAAAGAACAATTAGCTGTTAAAACCTACCAACAGGCCCTTACCACTGCCAAGCAAGCCAAAGTTTATGAACAACAAAACCAATGGCAAGCAGCGGCGATATATTGGGAGCAGGCTTTGCAAACTGCTAAAAAAGTTCCCCAAGATAGCTTGTACTATACTCAGGCTCAGTCTCTCATCGAACCTTATTCAGCTGCGCTCAAACAAGCACAAGAAAAACTACAAGTTGTTAGTAGTTTGCAACAAACCCGCACTGACTTGGATAAGACCTGTATTAATGGAATTCGGATTTGCACATTTAGCATAGACAATGCAGAAATTATTGTCCGACTAACCCCTGAGTATGACCAAATAAGGCAAAGTAACTCAGCTAATCCTTATTCTAAGAATTCGGATACAGCTGTTGATGTTACCAATCACTTGCAAATCTTACGCGAAGCCCTAGCCGTAATTGGTGAAAATGCCAATCTATCCCTTTTTCTTTATGATTCCCAAGGTCAGGTAATTTATACGCGGACTTTAGGCGGGTAAGTAGCATCCCCAGTGAAGTATAAAGGATGAATTGTACATTAACTAATTATTTGTCAATTTAACAAAATATTGTCACAGCATTTCAAATACCTAAAACCCTGACATAATACTTACTATGTCAGGATTTTTCTTATTTAAGGAAAATAGCGATCGCACTACTGGCTAAAAGTTACAGATATTAGCAAATGACTTCATAATATAGCCAAGCACCTGCTCAATAACTGGGTGATATTCCTATTGATACTGAAAACTTACAGATTTTAAAGCGGGCGATGGGACTCGAACCCACGACGTTCACCATGGGAAGATGACATTCTACCACTGAATTACACCCGCAAATTGCTAATATACACTTATGCCTAAAATTAAGCATACCACTATTTACAGCTGTTTTCAATTGGCTAGAAAACACACTATTTTGACAACTACTGATGCATGAGTCCTATGGCTGTTCAGATTAGAAAATTTTTTTAGCTAGCTGATGACGGTACTTACTACAATATTTAACTAAAGAACAATGTCCTCGCCTCGCTCCGTGAAGCGAACCTCTTTAATATTCCATTGAGCATTACTCGTTAAGGTTTTGCGGAGACTGCCAAACAGAGCAAACTGTTCGCAACTAGAAAGAGAAGTTATTTGCCGTTTGGACTCAGGAGATATTCGTAAATCAACTGTAGCAATACCATTTTTGATGTTGACACGATACCCAGACAAGCTAAAGTCGCTTGTATCTCGTTTTTCTAAGATTTTACTCACTACATTTGTCACTGGTTCCTCGGCTGGTACTGAAACCTTTTCTGGAATTAGTTTTTGACACTGAGCATCACTTGTGTATAAGGTTACGCTAGTAGTTTTGCTAGTGGCAACTTTAGAAGTTGGTGAGGAAGGCGTATTTTCCTTAGAAGATTCTTGATTAGGAGATTTTTCTCTCAACTGAGCTACGCTAGGAATTTGGCTGGGAGCCTGAGAGGGTAAGCTATTAGTCGGTGCTGTGGTAGGGTATGACGTTGCACTGTCAATATTACCTGCGGTGGGGTTAGAACTACAACTACCAAGGCTTACAACCATTGTCACAAAAATAGGAGGTAAAAAATATCTCTTGATTGTATTCATAAATTTTGCTTATAAATGATCTTGTTATCGATTTCAGTGTCGCTGGTATCAATTCCGCATAAATTTGTGAATATTAGCCAGTCTATAAAGTGTCAACCCAAAACATATTAAAGTCAAATTTTATACTAACTAACAAAATTACAACATCTGCTGTTCAAGGAGCTATGTCTGACAACAGCTGCTTTGCGTCTACGTCAATCTCAAACAGTTTGACTAAAACAAGTAAAGATGCAGTAAACCAGAGAATTGCTGCAACCAGTAGCACTGCATCTGCGCCTGCTGCTTGTGCCAAATAAATTTGGCAAGAGTAAAATCAACTGCTTGTACAGTAAGGGTAAGTCGTGCTGTCTTAGAAAAACTTGTGCTTTTAGATTACTGATTAAAAGCAAATTACTAGTTTTCACTACTTTTTTGCTTCGTCAATTGCTGCACTAATAATTGCACTCCCAAAGCCAACAAACCAATTGCCACTATAGCAAAAATCCCGCTACCTAAAGCAACTACACCAACAACCAGAGTGCGGACAGCAGAAGAAATCTTCACCACCAATGGATTGATTGAATGGATCGGTTTACTAGCAAAATTTGTCGCGATCGCAATCATCAGCGAATACGCTGCAAATCCCATTCCTCCAGAAATCACCGCCCCAGTAAAACAGCGTAATGGACTAGCTGTCACCTGTTCTTTAGCATCTGTTTGCGGCGTTAGATTTTGGTCATTCATAATATTTAGATTTTAGATGTTAGATTTGGGATTGGAACATTAGGAATAACTATTGTCATCAGCTTGTTGTCATTCAAATTGCATCTTTGCGTCTTTGCATTTTTTGGCGATTTTAACCATGCAACTTAAAAGCTCATAAGCTTATTCCCCATACTCCATTAACAATAAAGATTTATTTAAACTGAAGATGCCACCTGAATACCATGTGTAATTGTCCGAGTCACAAACAATTCTAAGTCTTCATCAAGAATTGCTTCCCTAACTTGCAGTTTCACTTGTTCTGCCTGTTGCTGAGACTCAAAAAGAGCAAATACTGTTGGTCCAGAACCAGACATCATTGTTCCTAAAACGCCTTCCTGATTAGCAAATACTTCTCGCAACTGCAAGACTTGGGGATAGGCTGGCAATACCACGCGCTCTAAATCATTGTGCAGCTTTTGGGCAATTTCTCTTGTATTTTTATCCAGGATCGCTTTTACTATTTTTCCTGAATGAACTGCATTAGCACGTGCTGCCAAGTTGTCGCTATCTCTAATATAAGAATGACCAAACTGCTGTCGATAGGTTTTGTATGCCCAAGGTGTGGAAACTTCCAGACTGCGGTATTTCGCCAATACTATATATATGTTATCTAAACTCGGTAGGGGAGAAAGTTGCTCACCCCTACCTGTTGCGATCGCAGTTCCACCCGCTACACAGAATGGTACATCTGAACCGAGTGTACCTCCCAACTCCTCTAATTCTGACTGAGTTAGCCCCAACTTCCACAGTAAATCTATCCCCACCAACACAGCTGCTGCATTTGTCGAACCCCCAGCCAACCCAGCAGCTACAGGAATCTGCTTGTTAACGGTAATCTCAACACCCCCATATTTAGCAAAGGCTTCGGGAAATTGCTTCACCATTAATTCTGCTGCTCGGTATGCCAGATTACTTTTATCTGTCGGTACTTGTGGGTGGTTGCAGTGAACCCTAATCGTATCAGTACTAATGGGACGCACATCAATTTTGTCTGCAAGTCCGATACTTTGAAGTATCATGGCTAACTCATGATAGCCATCAGGGCGAGCGCCAATGATTTCCAGATACAAGTTGATTTTAGCAGGGGCAATTAGGCTGTAGGAACGCATTTTCTGGAAGTGGGGAATCGGGAATTGGGAATCGGGAATGAAGATGGAGGAATGAGAAAAATCTGCCTTGTTCCCTACTCCCTAATCTCCACTCCCAATTCATTTGCTAAAATTACCCATTGCTGAACGCTGAGGTCTTCGGCTCTGGCTTGGGGATTTATTTTTAATTGTTCCAGTAAGTGGCTCAAGCGATCGCGTTCTATAACAGATTGCAAATTATTTCGTAACATTTTGCGCTTGGCACCAAACCCCAACTTTAAGAAATTCTCTAATTGTCGGGGATTAAGCGCTGGTATTTCTATTTTTCGGGGGCGCAATCGCACCACTGCTGAATCGACTTTTGGCGGTGGATGGAATGCGGCCGCTGGGACTGTGCAAATTAACTCACACTCAGCCAAATACTGTACCCGCACACTTAACGCCCCAAAAGCTTTTGAGCCTGCTTTAGCATATAACCTTTCTGCTACTTCTTTTTGTACCAGCAACACTATTGAGTCAAATGGTTCGGGATTAGGGTTAGCGATCGTACCCAGTAGTTTCTCAATGATTGGGCCCGTAATATTATAAGGAATATTTGCTACTACCTTATTTGGCTGTTGAAAATTGGGAAAGGCTGCCAGATAAGATGGTAAATCTAGAGTAAGAAAATCGCCTTGCAGCAGTAAAAAATTTTTATTTTTACCAATCTGCTTTGACAACAGTTGGCATAAGTCACGGTCTATTTCAACTGCAACCAGAGATTGCACCAAGGGTAATAAACGACGAGTCAGAATCCCGGTTCCAGGCCCAATTTCTAGGACGCGATCGCTTTCTGTACACTCCGCTGCTTTAATAATTGCGTCGAGTGCCTTTTCACTTTTGAGCCAATGTTGAGCAAAGACCTTACGCGGTCGGATCATCTGTATTTATTGCCTAGTCTAGTTTTTAGCTGTTTCTCAAAAACTCATTATAAATTTTGAAGTCCCTATACAGCGCTAGACTCACTGTAACGCCTATCTTCTCTTCCAAACGCTCCGCGATCGTAACGGTGGCGATCGCATAAATGCCGATACAAACGTCACCTATAGGATGGGAGTCTTATGCTATTACTTACATATAAGTAGATTTAGTTCAGGCGTAAGGATTCAGGATAAATCCCTCCAGCAAGATTAATTCTTGCCTCTCTCCATAATCATGAATCACTCCATCTGCATCAGATCCTATTTAGAGACAAGCAACGTGCATTATTCACATAGCCAGGTTTAGCCACTTCGTTTTTGCCTTCTTTCCGCTATTTAAGCCATTCTCCTGTAAGTAATGTCAGGCAAGGGATTTGCCCATTTAGAAAAAAAATAAATTTACCCCTTGACAAACTAGGGGATGACTAGTTACTCTAGTTAAGTGGAAAGGCGACAGACGCCAACCACCGCTGAACCTGTAAAACATAATACTTTGAAAGCTTAAGAAAAAACCAATCCTCGTCAAAAGATTTTGCTTTTGGGAAACCCAAAAGGATAGTCAAAATTAATTAATAACTAGGATTCCGGAAAATATTTTTTTCGGAGCCACAAACTCGAAACACAACAAAACGGAGAGTTTGATCCTGGCTCAGGATGAACGCTGGCGGTATGCTTAACACATGCAAGTCGAACGGTGTCTTCGGACACAGTGGCGGACGG
>NZ_JBALDN010000043.1:0-47163 GCF_036917375.1 Nostoc sp. | reverse complement strand
TAAAAAGCCAAAACACAGAGGTACTGGACAACGAGTTGAAACTCCTAAATTTCATATCACTAATCAGTTTTTCAGCCTTAACTGAACCGTATTGGTCTGAATCCTGACAAAATTTAAGTTTTAATAAGCACCATGTTTCCTCACAAGTTCCTCAGATTCTTTTTATAACTTCAATATAGAGATACTTAACTATTGCAATTATTTAGCTTAAGAGTTTACAGCCTTCTTGCGTTGGGGTATTTCGGCAAAAGCTAGACCAAATCTTTTGTTAGCGAAGGTATTGAAGCTTAATTCTACTTTTGCATCTATAGGAGAGTTCTCTCATGGATTTTACAGAGAAAGTGCCATTTTTTAATCTCAAGAATTTAGGCTATTACAGGTGAGTCCTACGTAAGTGATGCTATACCTACACTAAGTGAATTCCTGCCACAGTTAAAAACGATTTAGTTTCTAAATAAAGTAAACCTTCTAGAGATTTATCCTGCACTAGTTAAATAGTTGGGGGAGATGCATTTTGACTGCATTTTCCATGAAAAAACAACTTTAACAACATAGGTACAATCAATATGAACTTTAAACAATTTGGTGTATTACTGTCTCTAACTACAATTCTTGGAATGAATGTGCTTACGACCAAGGTTTTGGCTGAAGAACCTAGTATTACTTTTGGAGATGCACTCGGTTCTGGTGGATGTAGTGTTGCCGATCAGCTTCCTGGAGAGGATGGTAGAAGCTTATCGATCATCTTGGATAACTTTAGTGCATTCAATGGTCAGCGTCAAAAGTGTATTTTACGCGTTCAAACTTTTATTCCAAGTGGTTTCATCGTCCAAGATGTACAAGTACTGTACCAAGGAACTACTGATATTGATAGAGGAAGTAAAGGTACCAGCTTAAACAGAACTTATAGCTTTAGTGGTGGTGCTCTTGGTCAAGCCGTAGCTCCCCCTAAAACTACTAAGTTTACATCTAGTAAGGCATTTGCGGAGCAAGATGAGATTACTGTTCTAGCTGCTACAGGTTTATGTAGTGGTGGTGGGCAAGGACTATTAGGTATTAATATGATTGCACAATCCTCGCGAGGAAGTTCTATTTTCGTTGATACAGCCGATATCAATGCTGGGGATGTAAGGCTTTATTTTGACCTAAAACGTTGCTAGTCCTCGCTTTTAGCGATTCTGCGGATAGATAGTGATACACCGCACCAAATTCCAAATTTGGTGGTCTTCAATGAGTGATGGGTCTAAATCCCCCACTCATTGAATCTACCGAATGTATTCTTCTTTAAGATTACAAATTTTTGTTGACGGAGAGGAAGTTATGTTGAGATTAAGTGATGCACGTAATTTTTTCATGTTAATGTGCTTGTTTTTTTTCTATTGTTATGATGCCAATTCATCTAGCACTGCTGCTGCAATAGACAACCAGCCAAAATTTTTGGTTAATAGGAGATGTAATATAAGTTTCGATCCGCAAATAAATCAGTTTACACTTAGCTCTCCTATAACTGTAAATGCACAATCGCCAAGGGCTAGATGTATCGTTAGAATTAATACTTCTAATACTCAAAAGCAATTTAGGCTCGTGCCTTTAGCTTTAAAAGGTGTAGTAAAGAAAGCACCAGCACAAGTAGCTATCACATCATTTTTACTTGGCGATCAACCAACTCCATATCAAATGATCTATGGAAGTGCGATGAATTTTGATTTGACTAATCAAATACTTCCAACGAACTATACAACTACAGGAAAAAGTGTTTTAGGCGTTAATTTAGTATTAACAACAACCGGAGGAGAATTAGAATTGACAGAAATGAAGTTTGTACTTCAACAACAATAAAATGTGGTTTTATTGCTTGATGGTTCTTTTACTTCTTTAGCTGTTTTTTACGTGACTTCTCCAGCCCGAAAAATCTGTTCAGCAGTCAAATTCAACTCTGGGAATGCTGGCGAGTGAATGCGATTGCTTCCCCGAAATTGCCTAACTTGATACTCACCTTCAATTAGTTGGTAAATCGAGATAGTTGGTTGTTTAGGATTGCCAATAAACCGTCTACCACCTAAACCTAGATAGTCTACAATCCAGTATTCAGGTATTCCGACCTCTTCATATTTACCTGCTTTGGTAAAATAGTCGTCTCGCCAGTTGGTACTTACCACTTCTATTATCAAAGGAATTGATGCCGCTTGGCTTACAGTAGATTCTTTTTTCCACAGAGGTTCATTTACTAAATTAGAGTTATTTAACAACAGTACATCTGGTGAGTAAGCTGCTTCACTCTGAGTCGGTTTAATGAATGCTGTTTTTGGGATGAAATAAGGTAGTTTTAAACGTTTATATTCTGTAACTATTTCCCCACCTAAAAATCCAACAATCTGTTCATGTTCGCCTGTGGGAGGAGCCATTTCAACAATTACTCCGTCATGCAGTTCATAGCGTCGTTGTGAGTTTTCTGGATACCAAGCAATAAATTCATCAAATGTTACTTGTTTGGCTAAGGCTTGAGTCATTTTGCCCTCTTTATGTCAAATTTGACCCCTCTCCAAACCTCTCCCCGACACGGAGAGAGGCTTAATCAGGGAACTGAAGTTAAACTTTCGCCGCAGTAGCACTTGGTAAACTCACTTTCAATCGCTTAAACATAGCTTCTCGTGCTTGTACAGCAAGGCTGTCGTCAAAGGGTTCTAAGGTAATTTCCTGCTGATACTTTAGCCGCAGCGCTGTTTGAATTAACCAATCGGCGACAAAAGGATTTTTCGGTAACAATGGGCCGTGGGAATAAGTAGCGATCGCATTCTGATAAAATGCTCCTTCTGTCCCATCTTCACCATTATTTCCCAAACCGTACACCACTCGCCCTAAAGCTTCCACTTTTCCTAGTTTGGTACGTCCACCGTGATTTTCAAAGCCTACCAAATAAGGTGTGCTACCCGTCATCTCTTTTAAATCTCGCGCTAGGCGTGAAGCTGTTACTTCAATTACCAAGTTACCAATACAGCGCTTAGTATTTTCACCAGGATGCACGGAAACTAAATCGAGTATTCCTAAACCATCAATCCGTTGTCCCAAACCTGGTTCATAATAATGTCCCAGTAATTGGGGTGAACCACAAGTAAATACTCCTGGTGTACCATTTTCGATTTTGTCGCGCATTGCATCAGCTTTTGCACCTTGCAAATCACGCATGACAATTTCTTGCTGACGATCTTGTGCGCCACCACCAACGATTACATCTACACTTTTAATATCTGCGGCTGTGGAATTTTGATCCAGGGGTAACACTTTAACATCGTATCCCCGCCACTCGGCGCGACGTTCTATAGTAATTACATTACCGCGATCGCCATAAGTACTCATCAGCGTTGGATAAAGCCAACCAATTGTTAATTCCAAATTTTGAGAAGTCATATTCATAATTCGTAATTAGTAATTCGTAATTCGTAATTGGATTAGGTGTTGGGAACTGGGGAATGGGAAAAATTTCTCTAATTCCCACTACCCAATTTAAAGAATTTTCCGACCAGTCAGAACTTCTCGCACTTCTAGCATGGCTGAGTAGGTTGGCAGAATATGCAAAGTTTCATTCTCTGGTGTATGCTCTAATGCAGTTGCGATCGCTTGTCGCAAATCTTCTTCGACTATTAAATTTAAGTTACTCTCAAGGGACTTTTGGCTGTAACGTAGACGTAGTGCCATATCGTAGACGCGATCGCCACTCACTACTAAAGTCCCGCCACGTTCGACTAGTTTCTCGGTATCCACGTCCCAAATCCAGGATACATCAGTGCCATCGGGCGTGCGATCGTTCAATACCAGCAGTGTGGTTTTATCTGTGCTTTGAGTAACTACGCGAATAGTTTCATTCGTTCCCACAGGATTTTTTGATAACAATATTCGCACTCGTTTACCGTTAATTACTAAATCTTCAGCCCGACCAAAAGCAGCTTGGAAGTTGTTAATAGTATCTCTGATTGTTGCTTCATCAACTCCTAACTCAATAGCCGCGGTTGCAGCCGCTAAAGTATTATATTTGTTGTATAAACCAACCAGAATTTGCGACCATTCAGTACTTTCCAGAGTCGGTTTACTTTTACTAAAACCACACTTGGGACAAGTAAAATCTCCCAAATGAGACAAATAAACACCCTTGTAATCTAAAGAATGTCCACATTTGGGACAATAAATAGAATCAACAGCGTGAGGAATTGCTTCTAGATAATGTTCTGGTTCATTCAAGCCAAAGAATAACACCCGTTGGGGTAACTGCTGACCGAGGTTAGATAAAGTTGGGTCATCAGCATTAGGAATTACCACCGTTTCTGCTGGTAGGGTAGAAATAACTTTTGTCCAACGCTTACTAATTGTGTCTACTTCGCCGTACCTATCGAGTTGGTCGCGGAACAAGTTTAAACAGAGAATGATTCGGGGCTGGAGTGGCGCTAATACTTTCGGTACAATATTTTCGTCAACTTCTAAAATGGCGTAATCAGTATTTAGCGTACCTAGTAAGTTGGTGCTTTCCAACAGCGCTGTCATCAGGCCATTTTCCAGATTTGCACCCGTAGAATTATGAGTGACACGAAAACCCTTGCGTTCTAATATCGTGCATAAAAGCAGCGCTGTAGTAGTTTTGCCGTTAGTACCAGCAATTAAAATCACCCCGTTTTTAACTTGCTGACTCAATAATTGTAAGAGTTTGGGTTCAATACGACGAGCAATCGAGCCTGGTAATACACTAGCAGCACCCAGACGGAGCGATCGCACTATAAAAGTGATACTCTTTGCCACTGACACCGCGAAACCCAATCGCAGCCTATCTATGAATTGTATTTTGTTTCCCACATCTGTACCCTAGTCTTCTGACGGTTGTTAATTAAAAGTGCAAATTTAATCTTGTGAGTTTAGCGAATCCTGGCTGAAAAAGCCAGTATTCGCAATTTTGAATTTTAGACTTTTCTGCGGAATGCTACACGCTGCTTGCTTCCCCCGAAGGGTACGGCTACGCTCAGTCGAATGATTTTGGATTGCTGCGCTACTTTACCTCTGTTTTGAATTCTGCGTAGCGATACCAGCCACTTGCGAGAGATAATCTCAGTAGGCGTTATCTTAAAAAATAGTGCGTGGGCGTAATTACATATCCAGCCCAGTTGGCCGAATTTAGCACAAACTCACAACAAGTAGTAGCTTGCAAGGTTCCTTTTGATGAATAGCACAAAGTTTCTTTTTTTACATAAACAAATTACTAGCTGGCAAAGGTGGTTGTCCAAATGCCTGTTGTTGCTTGTAAGTCTTTTCATTATAAGTATGCAACCTGCATCTGCTGGTCTGAATAATGATTTATATGATGGCAACATCTTTGTCGTTTATGCTGGCAATGGTTCATTGGTTCCTCCCAGACAGACACTCGCACAGACTTTAGCGGAACATAAACCCGTATTTTTGGCTTTTTATCTGGATGATAGTAGCGATTCCAAAAGATATGCCATTTCCATTTCACGGGTACAGGAATTCTACGGTCGGGTAGCAGAGATTATGCCGATTAATGTAGATACTATCCCGCAGAAAGAGACCTACGACCCAACTGAACCAGGATATTACTATGCTGGGAGTGTTCCTCAAGTCGTGGTTTTAAATAAGTCAGGTGAAGTAGTTTTGAATAAAAAGGGTCAAGTACCTTTTGAAGAGATAGACGATCAATTTCGTAAAATCTTTGATTTATTACCACGTACTGAAACAGCACAGCTAAAGCGGCGAGCCTTTAACGAGTTTAGTAGTGAGTTAGCTAAGTAACTATGGGGTAGACCAAATTGGTCTGCCCTAATTTTTAGTTATATCTGTTACTACATTGCCGCCGATGTCAAAGCATAATATTGAAATATCTGTCTTAACAATTGAGGAAATTAATCCATAGTCTATAGTCCGTAATCAATGTCCATTGTCCAATAATTAACAGAGTGTATTCTGATGTCAAAGGTTTACACCACCCAGGAACTAATTCAAATTTTGGCAGCCGAACGCCAAGCTTGCCTGAAAGGAAAACGCTTAAAGTTAGAAATAAAAGTCTCTGGCAATCCTGTTATTGACCAGTTTATCAGAACTGATGGGTTGCAACAGTTTACTGCCTATCAAGATTTCAAAACTGCAATTCACGAGTATCAGAAAGAAAATCGAGTTTCCGGTATTATTTGGCGAGAAGTGACAGTTAAAGGAAAAAACTTGCACTATCCCGAAATAGATACTGAGTTAATTGCCCTCAATGGTGATTTAGAGATATTAAAAGCCGCTAAAAATTCCATCGTAGAATTTTGGTATGAAGTCACTATAGGAATGGATTTATACTTGAGTTTTAATAATAGTAAACAACACCAACAAATTGTCACATCTGATGTAGAAAGAATTGTTCAAAGAACAGAGTGGGCAAGTTTGTGTAAGTGGGAAAATTCTAACTTTTTGGAAATGATTTTGCAGCTAGGATGGGGTAAACCAGAAGAAGCTTATTATAAACGAGGAAGACCGCGATCGGGTAGTGAATATATTCATGCAGTCAATCCCGGAAATCGCCCCATTGGTTGATTGAATATGTATGGTAGGAATACTGAAACCCACGACAAAATGACGGACATAATTGCGTTTACTTTGCTTTCTTAATAAGGCACTCTATCTGTAACAGAAATTTTACCTGTACAGATAAGTAGTAACATGAAAGTACGTGATGTAATCAAGAGACTGGAAGCTGATGGTTGGTATCTTGCTAGAACTAAAGGTAGTCATCGACAGTTCAAACATCCTGATAAACCCGGTGTGGTTACAGTTCCAGGTAAATTGTCTGACGACTTAGCCCCTGGTACTCTCAGTAGTATTTGGAGGCAAGCACAGTTATAAGGAGAACCGCAATGCAGTATGTAGTGGTGATTGAAAAGGCTGAAGGTAATTACTCTGCTTATGTCCCTGATTTACCAGGTTGTGTAGCTGTAGGTGAAACTTTAGAAGAAGTCAAGCAGATGATTGCAGAAGCTATTGAATTTCATATAGAAGGAATGTTAGAAGATGGTTTACCTATTCCTAAACCTACAAGCATCGCTCATGAGGTTGAAGTTGCAAACTACAGCAAAATCTAATTATAGAAAACTACTAAATTAGTACTAAATAATCCTTCTAGTATTTTGTCAAGTTAGTTTTGAGAGTTTGTAGTAAGAACTTTAGTGCTTAGAAAACAAGGACTAAAGTCCTTACTACGAACTTTATCGACTTTGAACTATGGACTCTTGAGTAGAGTTTTCAAGTTCTGGAAATTCTACTTTGGCAGGTTTCCAACCACCTGCCCAAGCAAGGCACAGATGACGGAAGCGATCGCCCCGCACTTCAAAATTTGGGTACTGGTCAAAACTCGCACAAGCCGGAGATAGCAACACCACAGGCGCTTGATACTGCTTGGCTAATTCTGCCGACTTAGGAATTGCCCTTTCCATAGTTTCCACAATATGGTAGTTATGATACCCCACCTCTCGGAGACGTTTGGCAAATGCGGGTGCAGCAGAGCCAATCAATAACACAGCAGCAGCTTTGGTTTGAATTTGTGCTAGCCAGGCAGTATCATCACCTGCTTTAGCTTCTCCACCAGCAATTAAAATCGCTGGACTGTTAACCGATGCTAAACCTACTTCAGCCGCATCGTAGTTAGTGGCTTTGCTGTCGTTAATGAAATCAATCCCTTCCCATGTGCAGATATGCTCCAAACGATGGGCAACACCAGGAAATTCCCGAACTGCAAGTGCGATCGCATCACGATTAATTCCCGCTAATCTTGCTGTTGCTACTGCCATCAACAGATTTTGCTGGTTATGTTCTCCCACCATTCGCAAACTAGATACTTTCACAATTGGTTCTGGTGCAGAGGTTGCAGTCAATTTTTCCACAACCCAGCCGTCTTCAATGTAAAAGCCTTTTTCGCTAATCAGAAAATCTTTTCCTCTCACACTTGTCCAATAAGCATCAGGCCAAGCACTTAAACCTAACTGGCTCAAGTAGGCATCATCGCCATTGAATACTTGCAATTCCGACTGACGTAATAATTTGGCTTTGATGTTGTAATAGTTCTCTAAAGTCTTATGGCGACTGAGGTGATCCGGCGTGAAAGTCGTCCAAACACCGATCCGGGGAGCAAGAGAGACGGAAGATTCTATTTGATAACTACTAACTTCCGCAATCACCCAATCAACATGATTTTGGATCGCAGTTCCTTCACCTCTGCCCCCCTGCCCCTCGGTAACAGAGCGTAGCCGAAGTGTTGCCCCTCGGTAACAGAGCGTAGCCGAAGTGCTGCCCCTCTGAGATAGGGCAACTTCACAAGCAGCGTAGCCAATATTACCGCAGGCGGGTGCATTTAATTCTGCTGCTTGGAAAATGGCAGCAATTAAAGCTGTGGTAGTAGTTTTGCCGTTAGTGCCAGTAATTCCTACCCAAGGTAGCGATTGTAAATTTCGCCAAGCGAGTTCCATTTCGCCAATGGTTTCAATACCTAGTTGGCGTGCCTCAACTAATACGGGAATATCCCAAGGCACGCCAGGACTAACGACTATTAATTGGGGTAAATTAGCACCATTCAATTCTAGGGATTGTCCTAGTTTTACGGTTATTTGCTCGGCAGCGAGTTCTTGTTGTTGTTCTAGGAGGGTTTCGGAGGTGTTGCCATCACTCAGCTCTACCTCCCAACCTTCCCGTTTCAACAATCTCGCCGCAGCAACACCGGACTTTCCCAATCCAACAACATGAGCTTTGGACATAGATTGCAAGCAGAGTGTCCCTGGTTAAGCACTCCCTATACTAGCCTTTATTGGCAAAAATTACACAAGTTTTTGTTGACTTACGCTACAGATTTTTGACGATCGCACCGAAGTCAGCTAAAACACGGGCATGATTGCGCACTAATCCGAGCAGATGTAGTCGATTACGCTTGATTTCTGGATCGGAGTCCATAACTAAAACGCTATCTGGGCCATCAAAGAAGTTACTAACTGCCGGAGCAATTTTTGTGAGTGCTGCTAGTAACAGTTGATAATTTCGGGTCTGCTGTGCTGCTTGAGTTTGCGGTACTGATTCGATGAGCGCATTATACAAAGCTGCCTCAGAGGGCTTTTGGAATAATTCTTGACGAACTACGGTTGTTGGTTCTAGTTGTTTTGTATCCAAATCACCTTGAGCGGCTAATCGTGTGGAACGGTTAACGGTCTCGTAGATGTTATCTAAGGTACTGTCGTTACGGATTTGTTGTAAGTATAAGGCGCGATCGCGGACATCCAATAAATCTTTTAACGTCCGTTCTGTGTATTCTGGGTCATTTTCTCCCAAAACTGCATTTACCAAATCGTAATCAATCTGCTTTTCTTCTTGTAGTAAAGTGCGGATGCGTTGCAAGAAGAACTCTTGTAATGCTGTAGTTAATGATGCCCCATCTTTGTGATATTTTGCTGCAAAGTCTGTTGCTATCTGCTTCAATAAATCATCTAAATTTATCGGCAAGTTATCAAACCAAACAATTTTAACTACAGCATTAGCAGCACGGCGCAAAGCAAAGGGATCGGATGAACCAGAGGGAATTAAACCTAAACCAAAGATACTCACTAAAGTATCTAATCTATCTGCCAAACCAACAATTTTACCCGTGAGTGTTTCAGGTAAAATATCACCGGCTCCCTTTGGCAAATAATGTTGATAAATTGCCTTTGCTACTTCGGGATCTTCACCGCTGGCTAAGGCATATTTTTCTCCCATAATGCCTTGTAATTCGGGGAATTCATACACCATTTGTGTCACCAAATCTGCTTTACATAATAAAGCAGCACGTTGGATTCTTTGGCTTTGATCTTCTGCTAATTCTAATTGACTGCTAATTTGCTCGGCAATTTGAACTATTCTATCTACCTTGGTACGCACCGAACCCAATTCTTCTTGGAAAGTGACTTTTTCCAACTGCGGTAAAAAGCTTTCTATTGGCTTAGTTAAATCAGCTTCGTAGAAAAATCTGCCATCAGCTAATCTGGCACGAATTACCCTTTCATTTCCGACGGCAACAATATCTGATTTTTTCGGATTGCCGTTAGAAATGGTGATGAAGTTGGGTAATAATTCTTGCTCAAAACTCCCTGGTTTGAAGACAGGAAAATAACGTTGATGAGTAACCATCACTTCAGTAATTACCTCAGTTGGTAATTCTAAAAATTCTGGTTCAAATTTACCAACAACTGCGGAGGGATATTCTACAAGGTTGGTTACTTCCGCTAATAAATCGGGGTAAATTACTGTATACCCGCCTAAATTCTCTACAACTGCATTTACTTGCTCTTTAATCAGATTTACCCGTTCTTCTGGGTCAACGGTGACAAATGCAGATTTGAGAGTGGTAACATAATCAGTAGCTTGGCCAATTGTCACAGGTTCAGGATGCAAAACCCGATGACCTTGGGAAATGCGATCGCTCTGAATCGTTTTAGAACCATTCACTAATTCTAAAGGCAGCACCGTCTCATCTAACAAAGCTACCAACCAACGAATCGGTCGAGAAAACCTCGCATCCCCATTCCCCCAACGCATCAACCGCTTACCTTCTAAACCCCAAATCCACTGGGGAACAAGTTCTGTCAAAATTTCCGCCACAGGACGACCGGGAATTCTTTTTTGCACAAATACAAATTCCCCTTTGTCAGTGGGGCGAACAGAAAGCGCATCCAGTTCCACACCTTGCTTTTTGGCAAAGCCTGCTGCTGCTGCTGTCGGCTGACCATCTTTAAAGGCGGCTTGGGCGGGTGGCCCTTTAATTTCTTCTTCTCGATCTGGTTGCTGCGATGGTAGACCTGTAATCAATACCGCCAGCCGCCGGGGAGTACCGTACACCTGGACATCGCCCTTGAGACCGTTTGCTTCCAGGCTTTGGGGAATGCGTTCCTGCCATTGCACTAAAGCATCACTGAGAAAACTTGCAGGTAGTTCTTCTGTACCAACTTCTAATAGAAACCCAGGCATATAACACTGTTTTCAACTTTGCGTAGCTCAACTTTATCAGTTATTCTCAAGCGATCGCTCGTGATTTTTAGCTGAATCAAAGACTTGACATTTTATGCAAAACTTTATAAAACAAGTGCTTCTCTTCATAGATTCATTACATTACATACCGTGTTTTATGCGGTATTTACGGATATATATTTCTATCGTAAGCTTAGTGTTGATTGATGCACTGATATATGCATCATGACAATCAATTTCGGAGTTATGACCATGAAGAATATTTTCGCCCAAATCACCGCGATCGCAACACTGGTTGCTGCGATCGCGGCTGGTGCTAACAACCCAGCCCAAGCTATTGAATTAAACTTTAACTGGCAAGGTGATGCTGGTTACTCAGCAACAGGTTCATTCAGCTACGACGAAACCACAGCACCAACAATCATTTCAGAACTTGGTAGTGGAGCCACCAACTTTTTACAATCCTTGAATGTCTCCTTCTTAGACCCATCAAAAAATCTTCTGGGAACCTATAACACTGTAAGTGGTGGAGTATCAGAATCTAACTTCTTCGCTTTCAATTTTAATACTTCCACTCAGACATTATTTGGCCCCTTTGATGTCGCCGGAGGAACGGGTGTAATTGGAGAATATTTCTTCCAGGGAACGGTTGGCGACTCTTTGTTCTTACGTCGGGATGTCGATCAACAGGGAACGTCAACAACACTAGATCAAAATTCTGGCTTTATTCAAGTATCCAAAGTCCCTGAGCCTGCTTCTGTGTTGGGTTTGCTAGCATTTGCTGGTTTGGGTATAGCTTCAACTTTAAAGAAAAAGCAAGCCTTTTACTAGAAATTAGGGCTTTCTAGTCAGAGCTTGCCAAATTTACTGAATCTCTATTCTAGCCCTACTAGTTCAGTTAACTAGTAGGGTTATCATATAACCTCATTAAAAATATGAGTGAAATTAATTTTACTTTTACCTCAGCATTTATTACTCAGCACTCAACACTGTTTTAGTCAGCGTCTTTGAACTACTCAAAAAGTGGGATTTTCCTCAATGAATACAATACTGATGACTTGGTTAAAAATACTTCATGTGCCAGTTGAAAAGGCGGAATGAGGGTTATATGCATAACAGTGAATATAATGTTACAATTCCCCAAGTGTAAATTTAAGCATTAGTTCGGAAATAAAGAGATTAACTCTTGTTATAATCACCAGAAAATAAAGTCTATATTTATCAATAAGCTCGCCTATTTATACAAAGTCATATTCTGATTTTTAAGTGTTTTATGCCGGAAAAAATTATCTTTTGAAACCCACAAATAAAATTTATCAGCAATGTTTAACACATTTTTTTTAATTAAACAATTTAACCAGTCAAAATACAGCATTTGTAAATAAATGAGGTAATGAAATACAGAGAGATAAACCAGATATAAACAGTTTCGACCTCTGCTTCCTGCCTCTAAACCTATAGCTTTATGCAAAAGAAAACGCTGTAAGCAATACAAATAGCAGCCCCTACTGGCTATTAATCAGTAATCCGCTCGTCTCATGCTATCTTCACAAAATTCACAAATAATTCATGCATATTCTGATTTATTCCTACAACTATCATCCAGAGCCAATTGGAATTGCTCCGTTAATGACTGAATTGGCAGAAGGACTAGTCAAGCGAGGTCATAAAGTGCGAGTGATTACGGGAATGCCCAACTATCCTCAGCGCGAAGTTTACGATGGGTATCAAAATAAATGGTATCTTACTGAAGAAAAAAATGGCGTTACAATTGCGCGAAGTTACGTCCGAATTAAGTCTAAACCTAACCTCGTGGATCGGCTGTTGCTGGAGTTGAGCTTTGTTTTCACGAGCTTACCTCAAGCCTTTAAAGGTGGGCGGCCGGATGTGATTATCTTAACGGTTCCACCGCTACTAGGTACGTTGCCAGCAACAACATTGGGCTGGTTATACAACTGCCCAGTAGTTCTAAATGTGCAAGACATTTTACCAGAAGCTGCTGTGCGTATCGGGTTATTAAAAAACAAATGGATGATCCGAACTCTTGCGGCTTTAGAGAAATTTGCATATCGGAGTGCACACACTATTAGTGTGATCGCTGATGGGTTTCGTGAGAATTTAGTAAATAAGGGAGTACCTGTTAATAAAATCGTTTGTATTCCCAATTGGGTAAATATAAATTTCATTCGTCCCTTACCGAAACAGAGCAACTCCTGGATATCTAACCATCAACTAAATGGGAAATTTGTAGTACTTTATTCAGGCAATATTGCTCTAACGCAAGGTTTAGAGACAGTAATCGAAGCAGCCGTTTGTTTGCGTCATATCAAAGATATTGTCTTTGTCATTGTAGGCGAATCAAGAGCATTGCAAAGATTGCAGGAATATTGTTTATCAAAGGGAGCAGATAATGTTTTGCTACTACCGTTACAGCCGCGTGAAAAACTACCTGAAATGCTAGCGGCTTCTGATGTCGGGCTAATTGTGCAAAAGCACAATGTGATTTCGTTCAATATGCCTTCAAAAATACCACTTTTGTTAGCGAGTGGTCGCCCAATTGTGGGTTCAGTTCCCGCCACTGGTACTGCTGCTAAAGCCATCGAACTCAGCGGTGGTGGGATAGTTGTTGAACCAGAATCACCCCAGGCAATGGCCGCTGCTGTGCGTGATTTATATGCTAATCCGGCTCTAGTGAAGAAGCTAGGTAACGCAGGAAGACAATTTGCCGAAGAAAACTATTCCTTAGAGCAAGCGCTCGATCGCTATGAGTGGCTTTTTTCTCATATTGTTATCAACCGAAAATCAACCGTGGGTATCTTACCAAAATTCGATTCTAAGAAATCAGTTGTGGATGGTTGAAGGGGATTGAGGATTTCTCACTCGTTAGCTACACAGATAAAACCCCGATTGGAATAAATTAACTCACCCGAATGGGTGATTTAAATATCAACCGATCGGGTGAACTAACTGTAGGAAGTTGAGACTGGTCAAAAATAGGAATCTAGAGAATACTGATTGATTGCACGTCGTTCTTGCTAAGGATAACTTGATGATTAACAGAGCTGAATTAATCGCCGCGTAGCTCGCCGTACCCATACGGGGAAGCATAGCTACGCGTTGCCGGAGCCTCTCGTAGAGAAGTGTCTCGTAGAGAAAGCATTGCTCCAGACTTTTTTCTTCCTTAAGATCAGTATTCAGTACTACTCAAGAGGGATAAACTCATCTATAAATAATACCAATCTCGTTTTCTATGTGGTTATAATGCAAGCAAGCGCTTGCAAACACTCATAAAAAACATTACCATCAAGTACGGCACAAACTTATGCACCCTTGATCTAATCAGCAGCTAAGGTATTTGCAACGACAGGTTTAATCACAGCGACAACGCGAGAAATTACTCCTGTTGCTGCGGTCAATGAGGTAACTTTATTTCGTCATTTCCATAACTAAAAAGCAACTACTCACTTGCTCTAATTACCGAAACGATGCCTTTGGCGGGCTACGCCTACGCTTTAGAGGCAAAAGCTTTAGCTGCAACAACATGAACTGTGCTTTAGCTAAGAAAGAAAGCACTGTGTTTATACTGAGTAACGAAAAACTATAAATTACACTTTAAGAAATTGAACGGAGTTAAGTAATGTACAAATCAACCATAATGTGCTGAATAAAATTGGTTCATTTTAGGTGCTAGACATCGTGAGCGATCGCCCAAATACCCAAACATATTTGTCACCAACATAGAGAAAAAAGGGCTAAAAAACTATTCCAAATAATGCTTTTTTAGCGAAGAGTAGATTGCCCAAGTCTAAATCCACAAGACGAGAAAACGAAGATGTCCCATTCTGAGTTCCCTGACTCTCCCTTACCCATTGAAATAGAACAGCCTGCTGTTACTGATTCTAGTCAAGAGTCGCAAGAATTGCCACAGCGATCGCCTAAGCCACCTAAAAAACGTCGTTGGCCCCTACTATTAGGAATAGTCTTATTAATTGCAGGTGTAGGTTTTGGTTGGCGCTGGTGGCAAACTAGTAATGCTAGCAATGCGCCAGGTGGTGCTGAAGCAAATGCTGGTCAACCTAGAGCAGTTCCGGTCAAGCTAGCGACATTGAAAACTGAAACCGTTCAAGAAAGTTCGGAGTTTATTGGCTCGTTAGAGGCTCCACGTTCAGTAATCATCAAGCCACAGGTTGAAGGGCGAATTACCGATATTTTCATCCAAGAGGGCAATCGCGTTCAACAAGGACAAGTCATAATTAGTCTGCAAAGTGATAATGTCCAAGCTCAATTATTACAAGCTAGAGGCTCACTGCAACAAGCCCAAGCACGTCTGGCTGAACTCAAAGCAGGTACGCGACAAGAAGAAGTTGCCCAAGCTAGAGCGCAATTAGCCCAAGCCCAAGCTCGCTATAGAGATGCCCAATCGGGATCGCAACCAGAAGAAATTGCTCAGGCTGAGGCTCAGATTCAGTCAGCTAAATCTGATGTAGAACTAGCACAGTCACGCGCCAAGCGATACGCACAATTGAGAAAAGAGGGCGCAGTTTCCCAAGATACCTTAGAAGGATATATCAAAGAACAGCAAAGCGCTGAAGCTGCCCTGGTCGTAGCCCAGAAACGGCTAGACCAACTCCGCCAAAGTAGAAAATCCAGTATCAACGAGCTAGCTGGTGCTTTGGAACAACAGAAACAAAATTTAAGACAACTAGAAAATGGTTCCCGTCCAGAAGAAATTGCCCAAGCGCGATCGCAAGTAACTCAAGCAGCTGCCCAAGTTCAAGCGGCCCAAGTTCAATTGCAATACACAAAAGTTCTAGCACCTTTCACTGGCATTGTTGGTGATATTCCAGCAAAGGTGGGAGATTATGTGGAAAAAGCCGATCAACTTACTACACTAACTAGAAACGACTCTTTAGAACTGAATATTTCTGTTCCCGTAGCTGAAGCCAGAAAATTGCGCTTGGGCTTACCTGTGCAAATGCTGGATGTCCAAGACAAACCCATCGCAACGGGTAGGATCAGTTTTATCTCCCCAAATGCTAGTTCCGATTCGCAGACAGTTTTGGTAAAAGCCAACTTTGGCAATTTAAGAAATCGACTGCTTAATCTTCAGTCAGTGCAAACCAAAGTGATCTGGAACGAACGCCCAGGAATCTTAATTCCAGTTACAGCAGTATCTCGCTTGGGTGGAGAGACTTTTGTATTTGTGGCACAAGCGCCGCAGGAAAAGTCTAAACCTGGAGCGCCAGCTTTAATAGCTCAACAAAAACCCGTGAAATTAGGAGTTATTGAGGGGAATAATTATCAAGTTATCGAAGGACTAAAAGCGGGGGACAAAATTGTTGTTTCCGGCATTCTTAACTTAACCAATGGCGCTGCCATTACTCCTGAAACACAAGAAGTTGGTAGCCAGAAGCCTTAGCTGAAGAGGGAAGATGAGGGCACGGGGGCAGAGGAGCAGAGGAGCAGGGGGGAAATAACCAATGCCCAATGTCCCCATCCCCCATGCGCAATGCCAAATACCCAAAGCCCAATTTTTAAACTATGTTTGTTGACTTCTTTATTAAGCGGCCAATTTTTGCGTCGGTATGTGCGATTGTCATCCTTTTAATCGGATTAATCAGTATTCCCACACTACCGATCGCCAGATTCCCAGAAATTAGTCCCACCCAAATCACTGTAACTTCCAACTATAGCGGAGCTAGTGCAGAAGTCGTAGAAAGCGGAGTAACAAATATCTTAGAAAGGCAAATCAACGGGGTTGAGGGACTAAGGTATCTGACTTCTAGCAGCAGTAACGATGGTACTAGTACCATTACAGCCACCTTCGATTCATCGCGTGATAAAGATATTGCGGCTGTGGATGTGCAAAATCGTGTTTCTGTTGCCCAGCCACAACTACCAGACTCTGTGCAACGCACGGGAGTGCGAGTATCGAAAGAATCTAGTAACATCCTCTTAGCGATTGGTTTATTCGCTGAAAATAAAGAGTACGACAATACATTCTTAAGTAACTATGCCGACCTTTACTTAGCAGATGCCTTAAAAAGAGTCAAAGGTGTGAGCAACGTTCAAATTTTTGGCGAACGCCGTTATGCAATGCGCCTGTGGTTAGATCCAACTCGCCTTGCCAATCGGGGGCTAACAACTCAGGATGTAGCGAATGCTTTATCTGAACAAAACTTGCAAGTTGGTGCAGGGAGAATTGGACAAGAACCTGCTCCTGAAGGACAAAGGTATCAGCTTGATGTGCGTGCTGCTAGCCGATTAGCAGAACCATCAGAATTTGAAGAAATTGTCCTCAAAACTGGAGAGGATGGCACATTAGTCAAGCTCAAAGATGTCGGTAGAGCAGAGCTGGGTGCAGAAAACTACAGTTCATTTCTACGATTTCGTGGTAACGATGCTGTCGGTTTAGGGATTTATCAGGTTCCTGGTAGTAATGCCTTGGATGTAGCCAAGGGAGTCAAAGCCGAAATTGCGCGATTGGCTCCAAGTTTTCCCCCAGGCATGAAATATCAGGTAGCTTTTGACACAACCATGTTTGTCGAAGAGTCGATGGCAGAAGTGCTTAAGAGCCTGATTGAATCGGTGGTGCTGGTTGTAATTGTAATTTTTGTGTTTTTGCAGGACTGGCGAACTACTTTAATTCCCGCAATTACTATTCCGCTTTCCTTCATTGGGATATTTGGCTTTGTCAAAGTTTTTAACTTTTCAATTAATAGTTTGACTTTGTTTGGTCTGACTTTAGCATCAGGGATGGTGGTAGATGATGCGATCATTGTAGTAGAGCAAATCAGCCGCTTTATTCAGGATAGAGGTATAAATCCTCGTCGAGCCGCTAGTGAATCAATGAGAGAACTATTTGGCGCGGTGATTGCCACTTCACTAGTGTTGATGGCAGTATTTGTACCAGTGGCATTTTTTCCGGGAACCACAGGCGCACTTTATCGGCAATTTGCGCTGACGATCGCCTTTTCCATTGCGATTTCGACTTTTTTGGCTTTGACTCTGATACCTTCTTTGTGTGGAGTGTTGCTGCGTCAAGGACAAAGACCTTCAGGCTGGCTGGGTTGGATTTTTGGCCAGATAAATCGCTTTCTCGACTGGGTACAGCATAGTTATAAGCGATCGCTTACCTTTCTCGCACGCATCAAAGGTATTGTGATTGGGTTATTTATTGTTTCCTTGGGAATGACTGCTTGGCTGTACATGACAGTACCGACAGCTTTTCTACCCGATGAAGACGAAGGTTACTTCATCACAATTATCCAAGGGCCGCAAGGGGTTTCGTTGCAATATACCAGCGATGTGATTGCACAGGTAGAAAAAGAAATTCTGAAAATTCCTGAAGTAGTGGGGACTTTTGCGATCGGAGGATTTGGTTTTAGTGGTAACACCGCCAATAGCGGCATCATATTTACAACTTTAAAATCATGGGATGAGCGCTCAAAACCCGATCAATCGGTACAGGCGATTATTGGCAGCTTGCAAGGGAAGTTGATGGCAATCCCAGAAGCCAGAGTTTTTCCTGTGAACCCCCCAGCAATTCAGGGTTTAGGCAACTTTGGCGGCTTTGTCTTTCAACTGCAAGACCGCAGAGGTAACAGTGGCTTAGAAAATTTGGTGCAATCGATGGGTAAGTTGCTAGGTAAAGCTAATCAAACACCAGGATTACAAGCTGTATTTAGCACCTTTGCCGCAGATACACCACAATTGCTTGTGGAAGTAGACCGCAATAAAGCCAAATCATTGCAAGTTTCCATAGATGATGTCTTCAGTACTTTACAAACTGCTTTGGGATCGCAATATGTAAACGATTTCAATCTCCAGCAGCGCAATTACCGGGTGTATATCCAGGCAGATCAACAGTATCGTTCCAACCCAAAAGATATTGGTAAACTATACGTTCGTTCTCAAAAGAATCAAATGATTCCTTTAAGTAACTTAGTCACAGTTACTTCGACGGTGGGAGCGCAAACGATAAATCACTACAATCTGTTCCGCTCAATTGAAATTAATGGTGCCGCCGCTCCTGGCTCTAGCTCTGGAGACGCAATTAAAGCAATGGAACAAGTTGCTAAAGAAGTTTTACCAGCAGGTTATGGCTATGAATGGTCAGGGACTGCATTAGAAGAAATAGATTCTGGTGGTTTAGCACCTCTGATCTTTGGATTAGGATTGGTGTTTGTATTTTTGGTGCTAGCTGCTCAATACGAAAACTACATTGACCCATTTATCATTCTGTTATCAGTCCCCTTAGCTATTTTTGGAGCGCTTGTAGCTCAATCGTTACGGGGGTTTTCTAATGATGTTTACTGTCAAATTGGTCTAGTTATGTTGATTGGTTTAGCTAGTAAAAATGCTATTTTAATTGTGGAGTTTGCTAACCAATTGCGAGATCGAGGTCTTTCGATGACCAAAGCAGTAATTGAAGCTTCACAAGAACGGTTACGTCCCATTTTGATGACTGCTTTTGCTACTCTTTTAGGAATTTTTCCCTTGGCTAATTCCACAGGTGCTGGTGCAGGAAGTCGCCAATCTTTGGGAACAGCAGTTTTTGGAGGGATGTTAATCGCTACTTTCTTGAGTTTGTTTGTCGTCCCAATTTTGTATATCGTAATTAAAACGATAACAGAGCGATTTATCAAACCGAATCGGCATCAAGAAATACCAGCAGAAGCAGTGTCATTGAACGGTAACACTGCTATATATTCAACAAAAACTGAGGATTGAGTACTTATCGTTATCGATTGAAGCAAATCAATTTAGGGACTTGCGAAAAAGAAAACTACAGAAGCGATCGCTAAATAAATCTTAGATATCTGCTATAGCACACCCTATTATGAAGATGACTGAAACCTCCTACAAATAGAACGAATTAAACTGCAAGAGAAAAAAGTTTAATTTGTAGACCGATTGCAAAAATTCCACAACGCACTCAAAATTTCCATGTGGGCATAATGACAAACCAGAATGTACAGTACAAATGTACGCTTAAATCAAGACAATGGTAACAATAGCAGTCAATCCCTATCTCGATGGCAATTTTGCTCCAGTCCATAAAGAAATTACCACCGACCAATTGCCAGTCATCGGTGAATTACCCCTTGACCTATCAGGGATGTTTGTGCGGAATGGCCCTAACCCTCAATGGACGCCTATCGGTCAATATCATTGGTTTGATGGGGATGGGATGTTGCATGGTGTGCAAATTAGCAACGGCATAGCCACTTATCGTAACCGCTACATCCAGACTTTCGGATGGAAAAAAGAACGAGAAGCAGGTAAAGCTATCTGGACTGGGTTGTTAGAACCACCACAAATGGATAACCCCCACGGGCGCTACAAAAATACTGCCAATACTGCCTTAGTGTGGCACGCTGGTCAGATGTTGGCGCTGAACGAGGGGGGTAAACCTCACGCCATCAAGCTACCTGAATTAGAAACCATTGGCGAGTACACCTACAATGGCAAGCTGGTTTCTGCCTTCACAGCCCATCCCAAAGTAGACCCCGTTACAGGGGAAATGATCTTCTTTGGCTATTCTCTGTTTGCGCCACCGTATCTGCAATATAGTGTCGTCTCAGCAGAAGGCGAACTGTTGCAGACAGTGCCAATTGACCTGTCAATAGGGGTGATGATGCACGATTTTGCCATCACGGAAAACTACACAATTTTCATGGATTTACCGCTGACTTTTAACCTTGAAAGAGCGCAACAGGGAGAACCTGTAATGATGTTTGAGCGCGATCGCCCCAGTCGCTTTGGCATTTTACCACGTCACGGTGACAACAGTAATATCCGCTGGTTTGAAAGTCCTGCTTGCTACGTATTCCATACCCTCAACGCTTACGAAGAGGGAGACGAAGTAGTGCTAATTGCCTGTCGCATGAGTTCTACAACTGTTTTGAGTTCTGATGATTCGCAACCCGATCCAAACGCAAATATTCCCCGTTTACATCGCTGGCGATTTAACCTTAACAATGGTTCAGTGCGTGAAGAGATGTTGGATGATGTCGCCTCGGAATTTCCCCGCGTCAACGAAAACCGATTGGGGCGACAAAACCGATATGGCTACACTAACAAAGCGGCAAACAGTCCCGTACCTTTATTTGACGGTATCATCAAATACGACTTCAATAGTGGAAAATCCCAAATACATGAATTTGGGCAGGGGCGCTATAACGGTGAAACTGTGTTTGCGCCGCGTCCTGGTGCAACGGCTGAAGATGATGGTTGGCTGATGACTTTCGTCCATGATGAGGGTTCAGATACTTCAGAATTAGTAGTAGTGAATGCCCAAGATATAACGGCTGAACCTGTAGCGCGGGTGATAATTCCTCAGCGAGTGCCTTATGGGTTTCATGGCGCTTGGTTTGCTGCAAAATAGCTAAATGGGCAGTTAGAAACCTTGTTTATACAGACAAAACCCGCTTAGGCGGGTTTCAAATTCTTTGAGTCAGCGCAGGCGGACTTGGCTTGTGTAATCATGATTTCTAATCGCCAGGTTATCCCCAATACGCTTGGGTTAAAGGTTATTGATATAGATTAGACATCTTGCAAAAGTAACAAATGCCAAGATGTCGGGGAAAGGTTAAAGGTTAAAGGGAAAAGGGATAGAATTTCCCTTTTCCCTTTACCCCCGCCCCTTATCCCCAGAGGGAACTTCACCTTCCCCTTTCCCCCGCTTCTGCAAGAAGTCTATTATTGGTCTTTTAAGACGCGATAAATCGTGTCTCTACATCTGCTGCGCACGCAAATTATTTTTCCCTATATCCGCCAGCGTAGTCAATCACGCAGATTGTTCTATATGCTTTGTGAGTTCCATAAGCAACACCAGAGACTTTAAAAGCACCATTAAAAATGTTTTTTCGATGGCCGCGATCGCTCACACCATCATCAATAATTAACTGCATGACGATATCTTGAGCGCTGTTTGGCCCATAACTGATATTTTCACCTGCGGTTGTTTGCCATTTACCATAGCGGTTGATGCGAGTAAAAGGGTTGCTACCATCGCTACCATCATGACCTATAGCACCTTTTGGGCCTTGGTCTTTTACGTGATCTTTTGCTCCTAAAGACATACCCTTAGATACACTCAAGGTTCCTACAGGACGTGTTGATTTGAGAAATGCGATCGCTTCATCAACTGCCCTAACTCCTTCTTGAGTTCGCAGATAAGTATTATTAGAAATTTTGACTCGGTTCCCCTCAAAGCGCTTTCTATAGTTTTCCAGAATCGGGAGGTATGCTTTAGGATTTGTTCTTACCTTATTTGTTTCAACAATTACCTGTTGTTCCAAGGGTGAAAGGTAACTCGCCTTTGCTAATAAAGTTGGACTACTTTGTTTAACTACTACTGGGTTAGGCTTGGCTATAGACGGGTTAGATTGAAGCAGTTGATTTGAGCAGCCCAATACCAAGGTAATTGGCAAAAATACCCAAAAATTCATGCGACGCATCGATTACCTCACAATTTTTCTATGGATTAATTTAGTGAATTAGAAGAAATAAGAATTTTCAACGCACAGATAAGTCTGTATACGCTTCTGCCGTTAGAAACGATATCAGGGATTAAGTAAGTTTGCTAAACAAAGCGCAGATTAACGCGCCAATAATATTGATAAAGTTGCGATTGCCTTTGTTCCTAAAGTGTTACAATCCATCACTTAACACCTGTTGTAACATTGAAAACACTAAAACGTAAATAATAACAAAAATCTTTTTTACACTTTCAGAAACCAGCGTTGCCGATACATCAGAAAACCAACAGCCCACCACAACAACACGGTGACTAAGGCAAAGAACAGGGAACCATTCAGCACACCCGCCCAAGATGCGAAAAAATTCTGGTAAATCCAATTGTAGGTACTAGGAGCGTCTTTGCCAGTGCCAATAGTGGTTTTGACTAAAATTTTAATTAATAAAACCGATGCAACGAAAAGAGCGATCGCATTTAAGCCCATAATTTCAAAAGGTTTACTCCAACGACGCATCAGCCGTACTTCGATAAGTTCATAACAAGCTCCTAGCAATAGTAACGCCCAACCTGTTGTAAATACTACATAAGAACTTGTCCACAGCTTTTTATTAATTGGGAATGTCCACCCCCACGCCCAACCGATAATTAAGCAACCGACTCCAAATAATGCTAGACCGATACTTGTGCGTGACTGTACAGGTTGACTGCGTATCCATTGACCTGTGAAGTAGCCAGCAAGAACACTCACTATCGCGGGAATAGTACTGAAAAGCCCTTCTGGATCTCCCATAAAGTTGAAACCATCACCCTTGTATAAATGTGCTTTGGGAATAATCAGGCGGTCAACATAAGCGCCGAA
The DNA here is from genome assembly GCF_036917375.1 of Nostoc sp. Lineage (GTDB taxonomy): Bacteria > Cyanobacteriota > Cyanobacteriia > Cyanobacteriales > Nostocaceae > Nostoc. The sequence continues at coordinate 23,800 of NZ_JBALDN010000043.1, read as the reverse complement.
ATTACCTTCTCGCGTCAAAACTCCCGCACCATGCTCCGGTACTGCTACATACATCATCGTTAGCCAGTAGCCAATGAGTAGCACTGCTGCTAATATCCATTGACCTTTGCGCGGAAGGTTGAGAACAGCTAGGGAAGCCAGCAGATAGGTCAGGCTGATGCGCTGCAACACTCCCATAATGCGGATACTACTCAAATCAAAAGTCCAAATACCTTGATTCCAAAAGCCATTTAGTAGTAATCCCAAGGCAAAGAGAATAGCGGCGCGGCGCAATATCCGCCAGTAAACAGATGAGGTTGGTTTATTGGCTTCGCTGTATTTTGACAGCGAGAAAGTCATCGCTACACCGACAATGAAGAGAAAGAAGGGAAATACCAAATCCGTTGGCGTGCAGCCGTGCCAATCGGCGTGAGCTAAGGGAGGATATACATCATCTGCGACACCCGCCATATTAACGAGAATCATTCCAGCGATGGTAATGCCGCGAAAAACATCCAGTGAAGTCAGGCGCATAAGCGGAATTTTATGTTATATGAGTATCTAAAGTACTCCGCTTGATGCAGGTAAGCAAGCAAAATTTATAGGTCTACTTACCAAATATAGTTTTTCATCAAGGTTCCTGCCCATACTCTCTTGTATGAAACTAGAAGTACGCGATCGCACCTAGATCGCAGTTTTAGTTTAGCTATTCAAAAAGAGATTGTTAGTACCAGAACTGTTAATAAAGCTAGATATACTCAAATTTCCATCAATCTATCGTTATTTAAGTGAAAATGCAGTTGTCTTGTCACTAAACTTAGTATAAATTGCTATAAACAAAAGCTGTGACTAAAAAACAGCTAACTTTATTCAAGGCGTGCTTGCTTATATAACAACTAAAAATATTGCGGTTTTGTCTCATTAGATAAAAGGTTTAATTACAGATTTCATTTGGGAATGAAAGCGAATGCAGAGTCATTCACTTTCTATTTTGTTGTGCACGCTAAATATTACTAAGCTAAAGCTAATAAATTATATTTAAGGAATAATTATGATAAAAGTGCCAGAAAATCATCACTCTAAAAGCAGAAATAAGTCTCCTATCAAATTAATAGATGCAAGCACAAATATTGTTTTTATAGATCCAAAAGTTATAGATTACCAAAGCTTGGTAGATGGTATCATACTTGGCAGTGAAGTTGTTATTCTTGATGCCAATAGAGATGGCATAACACAAATCACCGAGTTTCTAGCAAAACGTAAATCCAATTCAGTTCAATCAATTCACATTGTTTCCCACGGAAGTGTAGGGAGTTTGCAACTAGGGTCAAGCAACTTCAACCTTAGCAATCTAGATAGCTACAAAAATCAGTTACAAAAGTGGGCAAATGCTTTAACTGATAAAGCTGACATCCTACTTTATGGCTGTGATGTAGCCAGTGGTGAAGGCACAAAATTTGTACAGCAGATTAGCCAAATTACTGGAGCAGATGTTGCCGCTTCCACTGACAAAACCGGAAGTGCAGCTTTAGGTGGCGACTGGGATTTAGAGGTGAAGACAGGGAAAATTGAGACTTCCTTGGCATTTAAACCTGAAGTAATACAGGCTTACCAGTCTATTTTGCCAGCTACTTTTACTGGTACATACTCTCAAAACTTTAACTCATTAGCTAGTTCCGGAACATCCACTTCTTGGGTTAATGATTCAACCATTTCCGGGTGGTATGCCACAAGAACAAGTTACAACGTTGGTTCTGGTACTAATAATACAGGTGGATTATATAGTTTTGGTATCACCGGAGACCGGGCCCTTGGTTCTATCGCTTCTGCTAGTACAGGAGCTATTTATTATGGGTTGCGCCTGCAAAACAACACAGGTTCACCAATTACTCAGTTGCAAATAAGTTATACGGGTGAGCAATGGCGTAATGGTGGTAATACATTGCAGCAACAGCTGAAATTTAGCTATCAAACTGCGGCAACTCTCACAAGTCTGACAACAGGAACATGGACACCTGTAACATCGCTAGATTTCACTGGGCCAATAGCAACTGCAACCCCAGGTGCTTTAATTGGTAATCAAACTAATAATAAAGTTGTCATAACACCTGTAACAATTACGCTAGCTACCCCAATAGCTAATGGTGAAGAGATTATATTGCGTTGGGAAGACATAGATGATGGAGGCAACGATCACGGTTTAGCGATTGACGATGTATCTGTAAAAGTAGATAACACCACCTATGTAGTAACTAATACCAATGACAGCGGTGCTGGCTCGTTAAGGCAAGCTATTATTGATGCCAATAACGATCCAGGAATTGAGACAATCGTCTTTGATACGACTGGGATATTCGGTGATGCTACCTCCGATACCATTACCCTGAGTTCTGGGGAATTGAATATTACTGAAGATGTCATAATTCAAGGAACTGGAGCTAATAAACTCACCATTAGTGGTAACAATGTTTCCCGTATTTTTAGTGCTAGTGCCTCCCTCTCTATTGATGGGTTAAAGATAACTGGGGGAAATGCAGGAACTAACAATGGTGGCGGCATCTACAGCACTAGTAGTGTCATACTCAGCAATAGCATCATTTCCAACAACACCACAAATAGTAATGGCGGCGGCATTTACAGTAGTAGTCTCAGCATCAGTAATAGTACTATTTCTGGTAACACTGCAAACACTTACGGCGGCGGCATTTACAGTAGTAGTCTCAGCATCAGCAATAGCACTATTTCTGGTAACACTGCAAACAATAACGGTGGTGGCATTTACAGCAGTATTAGTCTCAGCATCAGCAATAGCACTATTTCTACCAATACAACTAAAAATTCTGGTGGCGGCATCTATACTAACAATGCCATAGTCAGCAATAGCACTATTTTCGGGAACACTGCTGATAGTGATAACAATAGCCAGGGCGATGGTGGCGGCATTTTTAGATCTGGTGGCACTGTGAGTATCAGCAATAGCATCATTGCTGGCAATATCGATCTGGGTAATCAAGGGCCTGATGTCTATGGTAGCAACTTGAATGGTAGTGCTTACAACCTGATTGGCAAAATTACTGGTAAATCGTCTGGGACTCTGGGCACAGGTACAGATATTATTAACCCCAACCCCGGACTCAAACCGCTAGGAGATTACGGTGGTTCTACACAAACTCATGCTTTATACTTTAACAGCCCTGCCAGGAATGCTGGCAATCCCGCTTACAATGGTGGCTTAACTACGGATCAGCGTGGCACGGATTTTAACCGTATTGAAAGCGGGAGAATTGACATTGGAGCATTTGAATATGTGCTTCCAAAAGTCAACTTTGGTGCTGCTACGTACAATACAACAGAAGATAGTACCGCCACTACAGTAACTATTTCTGTTACCTTAGATGCCTCTCCTGAAACCGCTGTCACTGTTCCTATTGTCGTCAAAAACAATAGCACGGCTACTAATGGCAGCGATTACACTTTTTCCCCCGCTACCATCTCCTTTACTGCTGGGGCAACAGGCGCAAATTTAACACAGCTAATTACTTTTACTATAAACCCAGACGATTTACCTGAGAATGCAGAAACAGTTGTACTCAACTTCGGCACGCTAACAGGAGCTGATTTGGGGACAATAACTGAAACTACTTTAACTATTGCTGCTAATGATGCGATTCAATATGCAATTTCTACTCCCACCTCAACTTTAACTGAAGGTAATAGCGGTACTCAAGCTGTTACCTTCACGGTTACTCGCAGTGGTGGTATTGGCGTGGCTAGTACTGTAAATTATGCTTTTAACGGTGCGGCAACTTTTGGCAGTGACTATAACAATATTCAAGTTACGGGTGGAGGAACTACTGCATCCGGGACTTTAAGCTTCGCTGTTGGGGAAACCACAAAGACAATTACAGCCGATATTTTGGGTGACAACACATTTGAGCCCAATGAAGACATTACTGTTATTCTGAGTAACCCCAGTATCATAACTGGAGCGCCAAACTCCACAATTACTAACAGTTCGGCTACAGTAAACATCATTAACGATGATAGCCAACCAATAATTAGCATCTCGGATGTCTCAGTTTCTGAAGGCAACACAGGTACAACAACTAACGCTAACTTTACTATCAGTCTTTCTAATCCTAGTTCTCAACAGATTACTGTAAATTACAACACGAGTGATGGCACTGCTAATGCTGCTGACTCTGATTACAATTCGGCTTTAGGAACGATTACTTTCAATCCTGGCGAAACCAGTAAAACCCTTAGTGTTGGTGTTGTAGGTGATAACAAATTTGAAACCGACGAGGCATTTTCTGTCAATCTTTTGGGTGCGACAAATGCCACGATCGCAGATAGTTTAGGAGTTGCTACCATCATCAACGATGACAGCCAACCAACTATCAGTATCTCGGATGTCTCAGTTTCTGAAGGCAATACAGGCACAACAACTAATGCCAACTTTATTGTCACTCTCTCCAATGCCAGTTATCAGCAGATTACTGTAAATTACAACACGAGTGATGGTACTGCTCAAGTTGCTGACTCTGATTACAACTCTGCTTTCGGGACGATTACTTTCAATCCTGGGGAAACTAGCAAAGTTATTAGTATTGGTGTTGTAGGCGATAACAAAGCTGAAACCAACGAGACATTTTCTGTCAATCTTTTGGGTGCAACAAATGCCGCGATCGCAGATAGTCTAGGAGTGGCTAACATCATCAACGATGACGGTCAACCGACTATCAGTATCTCGGATGTTTCAGTTACGGAAGGTAATACAGGTACAACAACTAATGCTAACTTTATTGTCACTCTCTCCAATGCTAGTTATCAGCAGATTACTGTAAATTACAACACCAATGATGGTACTGCTCAAGTTGCTGACTCTGATTACAATTCGGCTTTAGGGACGGTTACTTTCAATCCTGGGGAAACGAGCAAAGTTATTAGCATTGGTGTCATCGGTGATAACCAAACTGAAACTGACGAGACATTCTCTGTCAATCTTTCGGCTGCGACAAATGCTGCGATCGCAGATGGTTTAGGAATTGCTACCATCATCAACGATGACAGCCAACCAACTATCAGCATCTCAGATGTCTCAATTAATGAAGGCAACATAGGTACAACAACTAATGCTAACTTCACTATCAGTCTTTCTAATCCTAGTTCTCAGCAAGTTACTGTAAATTACAACACGAGTGATGGTACTGCTAATGCTTCTGACTCTGATTACAATTCTACTCAGGGGACGATTACTTTCAATCCTGGCGAAACTAGTAAAACTCTTAGCATTGGTGTTGTAGGCGATAACAAATTTGAAACTGACGAGACATTTTCCGTCAATCTTTTAGGTGCAACAAATGCCACGATCGCAGATGATTTAGGTGTTGGTACCATCATTAACGATGACAATCAACCAACTATCAGCATCTCGGATGTCTCAGTTTCTGAAGGCAATACAGGCACAACAACTAACGCTAATTTTACTATCAGTCTTTCCAATCCTAGTTATCAGCAGGTTACTGTAAATTACAACACAAGCGATGGTACTGCTCAAGGTGCTGGCTCTGATTACAATTCGGCTTTAGGGACGATTACTTTTAATCCTGGTGAAACTAGCAAAACTCTTAGTATTGGCGTCATAGGCGATAACCAAACTGAAGCCAACGAGACATTTTCTGTCAATCTTTCAGGTGAGACAAACGCTGCGATCGCAAATGGTTTAGGAATCGCTACCATCATTGATGATGACAACCCAACAACTGTCAGTATCTCGGATGTCTCAATTGCTGAAGGTAACACAGGCACAACAACTAATGCTAACTTTATCGTCACTCTCTCCGCACCGAGTTTACAGCAGGTTACTGTAAATTACAACACGAGTGATGGCACTGCGAAAACTTCTGACTCTGATTACAATTCTGCTTTTGGGACGATCGTTTTTGCGCCTGGCGAAACCACCAAAACTCTTGGTATTGGTGTCATAGGTGATAACAAACCTGAAACCAATGAGACATTTTCTGTCAATCTTTTTGGTGCTACAAACACCACAATTACTGATAGCTTAGGGGTGGCTACTATCATAAATGATGACCAACCCCCAGCCATCAGTATTGCAGATGTATCAGTCAAAGAAGGCACAACAGGGATGACAACTAATGCTAATTTTGTCGTCACTCTCTCTAATGAATTCTATCAACCGATAGTTGTAAATTACAGTACGAGTGATGGTACTGCCCAAGAATCTGACTCAGATTACAATTTTGGGTTGGGGACAATTGTTTTTAACCCTGGCGAAACTAGCAAAGTTATTAGTATTGGCGTCAGAGGTGATAATAAAGTTGAACCCAATGAAACATTTTTTGTCAATATCTATGGTGCAGCAAATGCCATATTTAATAATCACCAAGCAGTTGGCACAATCAAGAATGATGACTAATCGTTGTTGAGCAGAACATTAGCGATCGCTGCAATTATCCCAGCCCAGAGTGGCCGTTGGCAAAATACTTGTATTATAAGTTACGGCTTGTTGATTTTTGCGCCCAGTTTTTTGCAAAAAAAGTATTAATTACAACTGAAAATATACTTAGCTGGAGTTCGACTAGCATTTTAAAATCCAGGATTAAGCCATTATCAAAAAAATTTATCCTAAAATCAAATATTCAGCAAAATTACGTATGCGGATTGAAGTCTTCTCAATGAATAGTAGAATTAGCCCATACAGGAGAAGACTGTGACGCTCTTAAATGAAGCTCAAGTAGAGCAACTAAAGGAAATAACCACACGCTTGCGACAAGTAAGACAAGAAAAATCTATCCGCATAGAAGAAATAGCCTCTCAGACAATGCTTCGAGTAGGTATTTTGCAAGCGTTAGAAGAAGATCGATTTGAAGAATTGCCTGAGCCGATTTTTCTGCAAGGATTCATCCGTCGTTATGGAGATGCTTTAGGGCTGGATGGAAATGCTTTATCGTACAGCCTTGTAACCAATGTTGTCTGTAAAGATTCTAAAAATGCTCACCACTCAGACAACAAACAAAATACATACATACCTCTTGTTCTGACCTATATTTTATTATTGGTTGGTGCATCTGCTGGTCTTCTTCATATACTTAATCCACAGCTGACAGCTGAATCTCTGACTCCAGAAAATAATAATCAACAGTCAATAGTCAGTAATCAGACTAACAAATGACCAAGAAGGCAAAGCAAGCGGGGATTGGGGAATAGGGGAGACAAAGTGACTTGAGTTATAACTCATAACAAGTCTTTCCCCTTGTCCTCTTAACTATGCCCCATGACCATTTTCAATCAAGATATTTGGGGTTTACGCAGATGCCAAGTAGTAGATTGTTCATAAGCATAAGCTACCTGAAACAGTTGGTCTTCTCGCAGCACATTGCCAATTAGCTGTAATCCTATCGGTAGCCCCTGTTCGTCAAAACCACATGGCAAACTCAAACTGGGTAAACCAGCAAGATTTACAGGAATAGTCATCAAGTCATTTAAATACATACTCAAGGGATCGGTAGTTTTTTCCCCTGCTTTGAATGCTGTAGTGGGAGATGTTGGACATACTAACACATCAACCGCACCAAAAGCCTTTTCAAAGTCTTGCTTAATCAAGGTACGGACTTTTTGCGCTTTCAGGTAGTAAGCGTCATAATAGCCAGCCGAAAGAGCATAAGTGCCAATCATAATCCGGCGTTTGACTTCTGTACCAAAACCAGCGGCACGGGTACGAGTGTACATTGATAACAGATTATCGGCATCAGGAGCGCGATACCCATATTTAACGCCATCGTAACGAGCCAGGTTTGCTGATGCTTCGGATGGGGCGATGATGTAGTAGGTGGGTAAGCCATAGCGAAAACGGGGACAGGAAATTATATGAATTTCGGCTCCCAAACTTTGTAGTTGATCTACTGCTTTGGTAACAGCTTGTTCCACTACAGAGTCTAAACCTTCACCAAAAGTTTCTTTGATGATACCAATTCTTAACTGACCTCTGGGTTTGAAGTTTGGTTTTAAGCTCGCAGCATAGTTGGGAATGGGAACTTTCAGGCTGGTAGAGTCTTTGGGATCGTAACCTGCGATCGCACCTAATAATATTGCCGCATCTTCTACCGTGTTTCCAAATGGCCCAATTTGATCCAAAGACGAAGCGTAAGCCACCAAGCCATAACGGGAAACCAAACCATAAGTTGGTTTCATCCCCACCACACCGCAGAAAGACGCAGGTTGGCGAATCGAACCGCCAGTATCAGAACCGAGAGCAACTACACATTCTTGAGCCGCCACCGCCGCCGCCGAACCCCCTGAAGAACCGCCTGGAACTCGTGACAAATCCCAAGGATTAGCCGTGACTTGATAAGCAGAGTTTTCAGTGGAACTACCCATTGCAAACTCATCCAAGTTGGTTTTGCCTACCATTACCGCCCCAACGTCTGCCAATTTTTGCGTCGCCGTTGATTCATAAGGCGGCACAAAATTTTCCAAAATCCGAGAGGCGCAGGTGGTAGGAATCCCCTTGGTACACATATTGTCCTTGATACCCACAGGAATGCCCGCTAGCAGCCCAATTTCCTCTCCTGCGGCAATTTTTGCATCCACAGCACCCGCCTGCTCTAATGCCCGGTCTGCCGTCACACATAAAAAGCTGTGCAATTTCGGCTCTAGCGCTTGAATGCGCTCTAAAGCTTCTTGGGTAATTTCGACGGCAGAACGTTCTTTTTTAACCAGCTGTTGGTGCAACTCGCGGATGGATGCCATGATTGCTCTCTTTGTGACTCAAGTCATTGATTCTAGTACATATTGGTCAAAATTGGGTATTGGTTATTGGGCTTTGGGCATTGCTTATTTTCCTCTGCTTGCCATTCCCCATTCATCTGACTAAACGGATTAATATGTATTGAAATGTGTTTAATAAGTTTTTAAAAACAGCAAATACATGGCTATCAACCATCTATTGAATAGTTTGCCAAAGTTTTCATATATATTGACTGCTTTTGTGTAAGAGTATAGCAGTGTTTTCTAATGATATAATTTTGTATTACAGCCTTATTAATACTACAAACTTCATAATTTTATTCAATTCCACAAAATTTTTCGAGGTAAGGTAGGATGATAAAAATAGCCACACGTAAATATTTAGGCAAACAAAATGTTTATGACATTGGGGTGGAGCGCGACCATAATTTTACCATAAAAAATGGCTTAATAGCTGCTAATTGTTTCAATAAATCCCATTCGACAGCCTATGGTTATGTAACATATCAAACAGCATATTTAAAAGCTAATTACCCATTGGAATATATGGCGGCGCTGTTAACAGCTAACAGTGGTGATACCGATAAGGTACAGAGATACATTACTAACTGTACAAATATGGGGATATCCATAGATCCGCCAGATATAAATCGTTCTGGTGTTGATTTTACGCCAACGGCAGGCAAGATTCTGTTTGGATTTTCGGCAGTGCGTAACGTGGGACAAAATGCGATCGCTTGTATTTTAGAGGCGAGAAATGAGACAGGAGAGTTTAAATCACTCGCTGATTTTTGCGATCGCGTGGATTTGCGTGCTGTCAACCGCCGAACTCTGGAGTCGTTAATTTACTGTGGAGCCTTTGACAAACTTGAATCCAACCGCCAACAGTTAATTAACGACTCAGAATTAGTGTATGATTGGGCACAATCTCGTGCTAAAGATAGAGCCAGTGGTCAAGGTAATCTATTTGATTTATTGGGCGACGGCTTTTCTTCGACTCAGAAAAAAAGAGCAAATAATGCCTTTGAAACTGCTCCTAAATCTAAACCTGTGACAGATTTACCCCCACAGAAAAAGTTGCAGATGGAGAAAGAATTATTAGGCTTTTATGTATCAGATCATCCACTGAAATCCTTACGGCAAATAGCACCACTTTTGACTCCAATTAACCTTTCACAACTGGGAGAACAAAGGGAAGATACACGGCTTTGTGCAGTTGTGATGTTGAATAACGTCAAAAAAGTGGTGACAAAAAAAGGCGATCAGATGGCAATTTTGCAAATAGAAGACCTCACTACACAAGCAGAAGCTGTAGTTTTTCCAAAAACTTATGAACGCATTAGTTCCCTACTCCAAGTTGATACTAGATTGATTATTTGGGGAAAAGTAGACCGACGTGACGAGCAAACTCAATTTATTCTTGAAGATGCAGAACCAGTGGAAACAGTACAAATGGTAATGGTGGAATTAAATCCCCAGCAAGCAGGTAATATGGAAGATTTACATCGCTTGAAAACAATTTTACAAGACCATTCAGTAGACAAAGAAAAGGCAAAAATGCCAGTGATTGGAATTATTCAAACTGAAACTTCTCGTAAACTTGTTCGCTTAGGTTGGCAATTTTGCGTACAAGATTCTCGAATAACTGTTCAAGCTTTGCAAAACGCCAGTTTTCCTGCTCATATAAAATCGCTGACTGGTAGCTGAGTCCAGGTGTGAAAAATCCACCAATACTGAAAAGCAACTTAAAAATTCCTTTGATTGAACTGTCAACAGTAAATTGCCTTAAGTATCTAGGATTTTAATCGTTTTTTTAGTTACTTATGCGGATGATAATTTCCTTGAGATAATGGTATCTTTTGATGCTAAGACCCTTAAGGCTGCGACCGGGGGAAGGAGTTAGAACTTGATGATTGTCAACGAGCTACATAGATTTGTTTCATACTGTAAAAAAATTCAACCCCAAACTCACGAGGACATTCAAAAATTTTTTGAAGGAGTGATATTATTTCCTTATGATAAGGAACTTCTATTGCAAGCTTATTTATTTCTGAATATTAAAGAATTGTTTCCCTCGTGCGCTGAATTGCTGTTATTTGAAAAGTCTCCAATTTCAGATTATACAGATTTAGGAAAGTGTGATTTTGTCTTCCTAACCTTTAAAGGTAGTCTCTTTTTAATTGAAACTAAGTTTATTGATACAGAAGCAACTGGAGCAACAGAACGAAAAAGAAGAAATAAGCATAGAAACAAGGTATTTGAGCAAGTTATTACTTTAAAAGGTCGATTTAGCGAATATTGGAATATGAGGCTAGATCAATTAGAGTGCGGAGTTTTCACAACAGATGCAGAAGTTGCTTGGCGAGGAAATGGTGTGAATGTCACATCTAAATCAATATCTATAGATAAGCTCGAACAATGGCGAAGAAGTTATCACACTAGTGAAAAATTTTTATCTCATCAAGATGGGTCAAAGTTTGAGGAGAAGGTTAATTTGAAAGGCTGAACTAAGACCCAAATATAGTGATTACAGTGAATGGTGTATGGGGCATAAAAGTAATTAACAATGCCACATACACCAACCCAGATAAATTATCTGGGTTTTTCTTCCCATCAATCTTTACTGCCAAACATAGATAAGGACAAACAAAATAATCCAGATAACATCGACGAAGTGCCAAAACAATGAAGTTGCATTGACGCCGAAATGGCCTGTATCGTAGTTGCCAGGTAGAAAAGAACGTATCAAAATTATCAACTGCAACAGAATACCAGTGAAAACGTGCAAACCGTGGAAGCCTGTAAGTAGATAGAAGGTTCCACCAAATACCCCGGAGGTGAAACCAAAGGCGAGGCCGTTCCATTCAATCGCCTGTCCAACTAAAAAGTAAGTTCCCATTGCCATTGTTGCTAAGAGAAACAGGCGGAATTTTACTAAGTCATGGCGTTGAAGGGCGCGTTCTGCTAAGTAAATTACAAAACTACTAGCGACAAGAATTACTGTGTTGATTGCTGGTTCTTTTACTTCTAGTCCAGAAACACCTGCTGGTAGCCAGTTAGGTGTTGTTGTTTTGTAGATGGCATATCCGGCGAAAAAACTCAAGAAAATGACGCTTTCTGAGAGGAGGAAGACGATGAAGCCAAACATTTTGTTGCCTTCTTCGTCATGGCTGTGTTCTGCGCTTGTATGGGGCAATTCGTGGGAATTAATATAGCTGTCCATTTTGGTTTTTGAGGGGGGGAATTTGAAACGCATAGGCTTTGCCTTCCCGCAGGGTAGGTACGCGGAGGGAAGCGCAGAGGTACGCGGAGGGTTTTTGCGTCTTCCCGATTGTTTGCGTTTATTCTGGGAGGTTGGCTGTTAAGGGTTCTGATTTGCCGTAGCCGTAGGGTTCGGAGATGATGATGGGAGTTTCTTCAAAGTTTTCTACTGGGGGGGGTGAAGAAACTAACCACTCTAGTCCGATTGCTCGCCAAGGGTTAGCGGGTGCTTTCTCGCCTTGCATCCAAGAAATCACCATGTTGAATATAAAGGGCAAGGTGGACATTCCTAAGAGAAATCCACCGAGGCTGGCGATGATGTTCCAGAATTGATACTCTGGGGCGTAGGAAGCAACTCGGCGTAACATTCCTTGCAATCCTAAGGGGTGCATGGGCAAAAAGTTGAGGTTGGTGCCGATGAATGCTAACCAAAAGTGGATTTTACCCCAGCTTTCGGAGTACATCCGCCCAGTCATTTTGGGGAACCAGTGATAGATGGCTGCAAATAAGCCCATTGTCACGGTGCCGTAGAGGACGTAGTGGAAGTGTCCGACTACAAAGTAGGTATTGTTAACGTGGACATCCACAGGTACAGAGGAAAGCATAATGCCTGTGATTCCTGCGAACACAAACATAATTAATGCACCCAGGGCAAAAAGCATAGCGGTATTTAGCCGCAGTTTACCTCCCCAAATAGTTGCTACCCAAGCAAATACTTTAATTCCTGTGGGGACGGACACACACATCGTGGTCAGCATGAAAATCAACCGCATCCAGCCAGGAGTACCGCTGACGTACATGTGGTGTACCCAAACGATACCGCTAACTACGGCAATCAAGATAGATGAAACAGCAACTACTTTGTAACCAAATAAGGGTTTACGTGAATAAACTGGGAATATTTCTGAGAAAATTCCGAAGACAGGCAAAATAATCACGTAAACGGCGGGGTGGGAGTAGAACCAGAAGTAATGCTGGAACATCACTGGATTTCCACCCTTGGCGGGGTCGAAAAAGGCGGTGCCAGCAGTTAAGTCTAGTAGCAGCATCACCGCGCCAGCTGTCAGTGCTGGAAGTCCAAATAGTTGGATGATTTGGGCGCTAAATACCGCCCAGACAAACAACGGCATTTTGAAGAAGCCCATTCCTGGGGCCCGCATCTTCACGATTGTGGTGACAAAGTTGACTGCCCCCATAATTGAGGATACGCCGGATATTGCCACCGCTAAGAGCCAGAGAACTTGACCATTAATCAAGTTACCTGTGGGATTCTGGAGACTGACTGGTGGGTAAGACCACCAGCCGGCTTGGGCTGGGCCTCCAGGGACGAAGAAGCTACCCATCATCAAAATCCCAACTACTGGCACCATCCAAAAAGCGACGGCGTTGAGGCGGGGAAATGCCATATCTCGCGCCCCAATCATCAGGGGTACTAGATAGTTGGCAAAACCAACCAGTGAGGGAAATGTCCACAAAAACAGCATCACAGTGCCGTGCATGGTGAACATACCGTTATAGACGGTGCGATCGACTAAATCTGATTCGGGTGTCATCAGTTCTCCCCGCATCACCATCGCAAAGATGCCGCCGACGAGGAAGAAGAAGAATGAGGTAACGAGATACTGGATACCAATTACCTTGTGGTCGGTACTAAAGCTGAAGTATTCTTTCCAGTTGCTTGAAGATTCGTGGTTAGGCTTCTCATCAGGGATAAGGATGCCTTCAATAGGAACATTAGTCATGGTTACTTTCTTTTCAACCAGGTGAATTGACTAGAGGAGGTGCAGCAGGTGGAACTGTAACCCAACCAGTTTGGACTGATTGATTGGATGTTTGAGCATACTCAGAAGCTGCCTGATTTTTTGCTACGGATGGCTTTTGGGTTGCAGCTTGTGCTAGCCACTGTTGATAATCTTCAGGAGATTCGACGATGACATTCGCTTGCATCGTCGCAAAGTATGTGCCGCTATATTGAGAATCGGTTAATCGGTATTGTCCGGGGCGGATGGGAGTAAATTCAAAGTCGATCGCATGGTTGGGAATAATATCCTGCTTGAGGCGGAACGCAGGAATATAGAAGCCGTGGAGAACGTCTTGTGATTTCAGTGCTAAACGTATCCGGCGATCGCTTGGTAAATGCAATTCGGTACTGGTAATATCTCTCTCTGGATAATGAAAAACCCACGCCCACTGTTTAGCTAGTACGTCGATTTTTTCAACTGGTTCTGCTAAGGCTTTAGCTGGTGCTGCATAAGCTGATTCCATTGCCAGCGGATTATGCAGATGAACTAGTTCTGATGGGCCTTGAATTCCCATTTGTTCGTAAACTTGGTAGCTGTAGCTTGCAATCCAAAAGACTAACAGAATTGGGATTGCTGTCCAGACAACTTCTAGGGTGATATTACCTTCAATTGGGGGGCCATCAGTGAAGTCATCTTTGACTGCGCGATGGAAGATCACAGAATACATCAGAGTACTTGTTACTCCCAAGAAGATGAAGGCACCAAGGGTTACTAAGAAGCTAATCAAATCATCAATTAGTAGGGATTCGGCTGCTGCTTGAGGAGGAAGCCAGGAGTAAGCCTGCTTGCCGATCCAGAGACTCGTAACAGTCACTGCGATCGCGCCTGTAAGCAGCGTCAAAATATTTAAAATCTTCTGGATTTTCATGGTCATCAGTCATTGGTCATTGGTTATTGGGCATTGGGCATGGGGCATTGGGCACTTGTACTGAGCGAAGCCGTTGGCGCAGCCTCTCGTAGAGAAGTATTAGGCATTAGTCAAAGGACAAATGACTTACTTGAGTGTTGTGTTGAGGTCTTGGCCTAATCGCAGCAAATTGTCTGCGGTATTGTGTACGCCAAACTCGGCGGCTAGTTGCGCTCCTAGTGTGCCGTGGATGTACAGAATGAACATGATTGCAATGCCTGCGAACAGATAGATCCATTGCACTTCTCTATCTGTCTGTTTATATTCTTGTTTGCCCCAAACGAAGCGCTGCCATGCTCTCCAGATGGTCATGCCAACAATCAGCGCTAATAAGAACACACCACCCACACCATGCCAAAGCATAGTTTCCATTGCCTGCAATCCCCAGGCACTCTTTATATCAGCTGGTGGTGCTGCCAATAGCATTTCGTAAAAGCCTGCTCCCACTGTGAAAAATGTGATGATGCTGGCAGCTAACATGTTGTACCAGCCAACAGCAAATAAGTTGTCACGTTCGACAGTAATTGCCAAAAATTTGAAGACCCATTTTTCAAAGGGGAACAGAACACCAACGATATCGAAGGTCATCGCAATGATGAACAAACCTATTGTCAGATGGACTAAGTTGGGATGAATCGGAATTGTGTAAGGTAATCCGTTTGCACCTAGAGAGCCGTTCAATTGGTCAATTAATTCTGAGTTCATCGCAACACACCATCCTTTACTGCTTCCACAACTGGTACGGTATGCAATCCATATACCCAAACAAGCTCATCGCCGAGATATACTTGTAAGCCAACTATTAAGGTTAAAACTAGTCCGGCTCCCAAATAATAAATCGGTACTTTTTTCGGATTGCGGGCACGAATTACATAGCGCCAAGCTGTAATCGCTGTGATAATTCCTGAAAGCGACCAACCAATTAACGTATGCAAATTCAGCACCGATTTCGCTAGGCTGTAAGGCTGTGCTAATCCCGCTTCAAATTGGCCAAAAATAATCGCAACGAAGATGGCGATCGTGGCAACTAACATATTCCACCAACTCACCTCAAAAAGACCGGATTTACCAGTAAAATAGCCGATTACATCGCAGAAGAAGGAAAACAACACCATCGCAATTACGAAGTGGACAACGATGGGATGAATCGTATCTGGATAGGGCAAATTGTGGTCGTTCAAGGATGTCAAATACTCAATCATCGTCTTCTCCTGGACATATCTACCGCACTTTGGTCAATAAATTTTGGATTTTGGATTGGCGATCGCGCAGTCTTAGCGAGCGTCTTTTAGATTTATTCCGTCCCAGACGAGATATAAACTAGAAGACTCTAATCAAAAATCTAAAATCGCTAGTCAAGCTTCAATAATTTATGGATACTCACTAACATCACCACAAGTATCTATCCATAATTGATCGGATTCTGTTCAATATCTGCGCGGTTCAATACGCTTAATCATGTCTTAGCTTTTTGTAGTCAAATTTGGTTAACTTGCCTACATGGAATAATTTTTGTTTTGATTCATTTCCTTATGCCAATAGTCTGCAACAGCAATTCTTGATGTAGCTAAATCAAATCGCTGTCGTTTGTTGATTTGCTTAACCTATCCTTTAGCTTAAGTAAATTTTTATGAATTGTCAAAACAATAAATATTAAACTTTTAAAAGTTAGTTGTTTAACAAACAAATATTTTCATAATGTATTTATCTTTGCATTTTTTTTAAATATAAAAAGTCGAAACATTATATTTGTCTGTAAGGTATTTCACAATAATAAAATATTTGTTTGTGATCTAAATAACAAAAATATTTGAATCACTCAAAAAGCCTCTTAAAAAGACAAAAGTAAGGAATCAAGGTTAAGTCAGAACTCAGAAGTACATTTTATTGCAACAGGTTCGCTTTTTTGCTCTGATATTATTTTCATAATTCTTTCATTTTTATCTGACTTCTGCTAAAGTGAGACAAAAGTGAGAAGATTATGAAATTGCTATAATGAGATTTAATATCAATAACCAGATGCAACTACCGCAGCACAGACAAAAATTGGCTGTAGCGTCTGGGCTGCTATTGTGGCTATGTTTGAGTGGGTGTAGCCCGTCAATCTCCAATTCTCAACCACAGTTAAGTCCAAACCCAGGCACAACTAACACCAACCTAGATAAAAAAGGTAAAAAAGTAGTTCTTACCACCTTTACAGTCATTGCAGATATGGCGCAAAACGTGGCGGGAGACAAGGCGATTGTTGAATCTCTCACCAAACCAGGGGCGGAAATTCATGGTTACGAACCAACTCCTAGTGATTTGGTGAGGGCGCAAAAAGCAGACCTAATTTTGAATAATGGTCTGAATTTAGAGCGTTGGGCACAGAAATTGTATAACAGCGTCCCTAATGTCCCTCACGTTACCCTAAGTGAGGGAATTAAGCCTGTTGAAATTGCGGAGGATGCCTATAAAGGCAAACCTAATCCCCATGCTTGGATGTCACCAGAAAACGCCTTGATTTACGTAGAGAATATTCGTAAAGCATTGGTTAATTTGGACTCAGCGAATGCAGAGACTTATAACACCAATGCCAAAGCATACAGCCAAAAGATTAAGGATGTTGATGAGAAACTGCGAAAAGCCGTGTCGGTAGTTCCAGAAGACAAACGCTACATGGTAAGCTGTGAAGGCGCTTTCTCATACGTCACCCGCGATTATGGATTGAAAGAAGCTTATCTCTGGGCAGTCAACTCTGAACAGCAAGCTACTCCCAAACAGCTAGAAAAAGTCATTGATATAGTTAAAAAAAATAAAATACCTGTAGTTTTCTGTGAAAGTACAGTAAATGATGGAGCGCAACGTCAGGTAGCTAGAGAATCAGGAGCAAGGTTTGGTGGAGTATTTTATGTTGATTCCCTGTCTCCAGCGAACGGGCCAGCACCGACTTATCTCAAGTTGCTAGAAGGTAATATTAATACTCTAACTCAGGGATTAGAGGAAAAGTGAGCAAGTATGCAAGAATAAATCTAACTATTGAAAATAAGCTTGTAGTAACGAATTTAGTCCTATTTTGTTCTCTGGAAAACGTTACGTCTTTGGAAAGAGGGCTGAAGCTGCTCACTACAAACTATTAATTAATTTTAGAGGTGATTTTTTGTGAAATCTATTAGTATTGATGTCGAAAATTTGACGGTTGCTTACCACGGCAAAGTTGCTTTACATGGTGCTTATTTGCAAATTCAAGCAGGCTCAATCAGTGGTTTAGTGGGGATGAATGGTAGCGGTAAATCAACCCTATTTAAGGCAATTATGGGTTTTTTAAAGCCAGTTACAGGACGGGTTTTGATTAATGGTTTACCGATAAAGACTGTACAGAAAAAAAGCTTGGTCGCTTATGTACCACAGTCAGAAGAAGTGGACTGGAATTTTCCAGTAAGTGTCCATGATGTGGTGATGATGGGACGCTACGGATACATGAATATCTTACGAATTCCATCGGCGAACGATCAAAGAGTGGTGAGGGAGAGTTTGGAAAGGGTGCAAATGTGGTCAATGCGCGATCGCCAAATTGGAGAACTCTCTGGGGGACAGAAAAAACGTGCCTTTCTTGCCCGTGCTTTAGCACAACAGGGAACAGTCTTACTATTAGATGAACCTTTCACCGGGGTAGATATCAAAACAGAAAAAGCGATGATTGACTTATTACTAGAATTGCGAGAGGAAGGTCATACAATTTTGATTTCTACCCATGACTTAGCTTCTATTACTACTTTCTGTGACCAAGTAGTACTAATTAACCGTACTATTTTAGCTTATGGTGATACATCGGAAGTCTTCACAGAAGAGAATCTCTCAAGGACTTTTGGCGGTTCTCTTGGAGATTTATCTCTCAACAAAAGTCAGATAATCCGTGGAAATCAAAATGAATCTGATTGATAATTTTTAATGGATATTGCTTGGATTAAAGTTATAAAAAGATGAATACTTTCGCATTATTAGACTGGTTTACTACACCCCTACAGCATGAATTCATGGTGAAGGCAATTTGTGTAAGTGCCTTAGTTGGGGTAGTCTGTTCTGTTTTATCTTGTTTTATGACCCTCAAAGGTTGGGCATTAATGGGAGATGCTGTTTCCCATGCGGTAATGCCTGGGGTTGTAATTGCTTATGTTTTAAATATCCCTTTTGCTGTGGGTGCTTTTGTCTTTGGAGTAGGTTCAGTTATTGCGATCGGTTATATCAAAGCGAAAACGAGAATTAAAGAAGATACTGTCATCGGACTTGTATTTACAGGGTTTTTCGCTTTGGGTTTGGTACTAGTTTCCAAAACTCCCAGCAGCGTTGACTTGACGCACATTTTGTTTGGGAATGTCTTGGGCATTTCTAATGAAGACATTATCCAAACAGTGATTATTAGCGTAATTACTTTAGTAACAATAGCTATTTTACGCAAAGACCTACTATTATTTTGTTTTGACCCCACTCATGCACGTTCCATCGGCTTGAATACAGGGGTACTACACTATATTTTACTATCATTACTCTCGTTAACTGCTGTCGCCGGACTCCAAACAGTGGGAATTATTCTGGTTGTAGCTATGTTAGTTACTCCGGGAGCAACGGCTTATTTATTAACAGACCGTTTTGACCACATGATACTAATTGCAATGGCATCGGGCGTATTTTCTAGTGTTATGGGAACTTACATCAGCTATCATATCGATGGTGCAACAGGGGGTTGCATAGTTGTGTTGCAAACCTTGTTGTTTATCGTAGCAATGATTTTTGCACCTAAGCATGGGTTACTGGTAAGAGCAAAGAAGCAGGAAAACACTGACTGATTTAGTATGAAATACTCTTTGCTATTTACGTAACCCCCCATTCCATAGGTATGAGGGCGAAATAAGTGTCGTTTAAAATTGTGGTAATTGGTACTTCTTTAGGCGGATTATCAGCACTGAAAATCGTCCTGGGCAATTTACCAGCAGACTTCCCTGTACCGATCGCGATCGTGCAACACCGTCATAAAGAATCTAGTAACACACTCCAGGATTTATTACAAGAATCCACTTTGTTGAAAATTCGCGAAGTAGAAGACAAGGACGAAATACTACCAGGACATATCTACATAGCCCCAGCAGATTATCATTTACTGGTTGAACCAGGTCACTTTGCTCTTTCGACTGATGAGCCTGTTTCTTATGCTAGACCATCTATTGATGTGCTGTTTGAGTCGGCAGCCGATGTCTACACAGAGCAAGTTATTGGTGTAATATTGACAGGAGCCAACCAAGATGGTATGCAAGGCCTTAAGAAAATAAAAGCGCGGGGAGGAATTACTATTGTACAAGAACCTGCCACAGCTGAGAGCGACATTATGCCAGAGGCAGCAATTTCTGCTATTACAGTAGACTGGATTTTGACACTCTCAAACATTGCTTCCCAGATGGTCAAGCTTTGTCAATTATCACAGAAATAAACCGATGCAGATGGAACGCAAAGTCAACATCCTCCTAGTAGATGATAAACTAGAAAATTTGCTGGCACTAGAGGCAATCCTAGAAAAATTAGGGGAGAATCTCGTGAGAGCTACTTCCGGGGAAGAAGCTTTGAGGTGTCTGCTGCATCAAGACTTTGCAGTGATTTTGCTAGATGTGCAAATGCCAGGGATGGATGGCTTTGAAACTGCTACCTTAATTCGCAATCGGGGGCGATCGCGTCACACTCCAATTATCTTTCTCACCGCCTTTAGCACCAGCGACCAAATGCTGTTTAAAGGTTATGCCTTGGGTGCTGTTGATTATCTGCTCAAGCCACTAGACCCTAATATCTTGACTTCTAAAGTCACAGTATTTGTAGAACTATTTAAGAAAACAGAAGCCATCAAGCAACAAACAGCGCAATTAGTAGCTGTGAATACTGAACTTAGGCAAAGTGAAGAACGATTCCGATCGCTAAGTACCTGCTCACCCGTTGGCATTTTTGAAACTGATACTGAAGGCAACTGTAAATATACTAATCCCCGCTATCAGGTAATTTGTGGCTTGAAAGCGGCAGAGAGTTTAGAGAAAAGATGGCTAGAATCTGTTCATCCAGAAGATAGAGAACGAGCGATCGCTAGTTGGTCTACTTACATTTGTGAAGGTCGGGAATACTCAGAAGAATTTCGCTTTCAAGCCGCTCACGGTAACATTCGTTGGGTTCAAGTTCGCTCATCACCGATGCTTTCCAGTCAAGGGGACTTGTTGGGTTATGTAGGCACTCTCGAAGATATTACGGAACGCAAGCAAGCAGAAGAAGTCCGCGCTCAAGTAATTCGCGAACAAACGGCAAGACAGGAAGCAGAAGCCGCAAATCGGATGAAAGATGAGTTTCTAGCTGTTCTCTCCCACGAACTCCGCACGCCTCTAACCTCAATGCTCGGCTGGTCAAAAATCCTCCGCACCAAGAAACTTGACGAAAAAGCCACTTCCCGCGCTTTGGAGGCGATCGAACGCAACGCCATATCTCAGATGCAACTAATTGAGGATATCTTGGACGTATCTCGGATTATCCGTGGTCAGTTGCGGTTAAACGTATCAGCAGTGAATCTAATCTCAGTAATGGAGGCGGCATTAGAGGCAGTTCGTCCCCTAGCAGAACCAAAAGATATTCAATTAAGTACTGTGCTGGATACTTCGATAGGGTCAGTCTATGGCGATCCAGCCCGTTTACAACAAATTGTCTGGAACTTACTAACTAATGCAATAAAGTTTACCCCTAAAGGCGGTAGGGTAGAGGTTAGGCTATCAAAGCATATTGGATTTTCGATTTCAGACTTCAGTGTGAGCGCTCAGTCGAACGGTTTTGGATTGGGAACTGATGGTAAAAATTTAGCCTCTTCAAACACTGATGAAAGCAGTAATCTACAATCCCAAATTCAAAATTTAAAATCTCAGTACGCCCAAATTGAAGTTATCGATACGGGCGTTGGTATCAGTTCCGAGTTTTTACCCAAAGTATTTGAGCGTTTTCGGCAAGCAGATAGTACCACAACGCGATCGCACAACGGACTAGGACTAGGATTAGCGATCGTTCGTCATTTAGTCGAACTGCACAAGGGTACAATCTTTGCCCAAAGTTCAGGCACTGGACAAGGAGCAACCTTTACTGTGAGACTACCACTGCTACAAGACAATAGGGGGAATAGAGAAGCAACAGGAAAAAATTCCTCTTCCATACCATCTACGCCCCTTGCTGGATTAAGAGTGTTAGTTGTAGATGATGAAGCAGATACCCGTAACTTTCTCAGTTTTATGTTTGAGGAGTATGGGGCTTTTGCCACTGCCGTAGCTTCAGTTGATGAAGCGCTAGCAATACTTGAACAAGCAAAACCAGATATCCTAATTAGCGACATCGGCATGTCAGGGCAAGATGGTTATACACTGGTTCGGAAACTCCGCTCTTTAGAACCAGAAAAAGGCGGACGCATCCCCGCGATCGCTTTAACAGCATACACGCGAGAGGAAGACCGCTTGGAAGCACTTTCAGCAGGGTTTCAGCAGCATTTATCTAAGCCAATTGACCCCAATAAATTGATTGCTGCGGTTGCCAATGTATTAGAACTGCCTTTGGAAGTTCCAGTAAGTTGATTTGGAATTGGGCAGGGTGCGGGGGAGCAGGGGAGCAGGGGAAAGTTGCAGTAAGTTTTTCTCTTGTGCCCCTCTGCCCCCCGCACCCTGCCCCTCTGCCTCTTTCCCATGTCCAATGCCCAATCAAGACGAACTTAAAGCATGTTTTTTGAGTTCGTCTAGAGAAACTACTTCCAAAGCTCTAGCATGGGTTGCTGAAAGTATTACGGGTGGAGCAACACCAGCTTCGAGAGCTTCTTGCCAGCGAGAAGCACACAAACACCAGCGATCGCCAGGCTTCAATCCAGGAAAATTAAAATCAGGAACAGGTGTGCTGAGGTCGTTCCCTTGTGATTTGGTAAACTCCAGGAATTCTGATGTGACTTGGGCACATACGACATGAGATCCGAAATCTTGACCACCTGTACGACAAAAACCGTCGCGGTAAAACCCAGTCACGGGAGAAGTACAGCAAACCTCTAGGTTTCCATCGATTACATTTTTAGCGTCTGTCATCGTTAATTCGTTGTACTTGATTTTTCCACTTGATATAAGCTTATATTTATTGTCAATTTCCTGGTTGAATTAAAATCGCGATCGCTAATTAATTCCCAAATGCAGGGAATTCTAAAATCACTTATCTCAAAATCGTTAAAAATAAATTTCTCAGCAGAATATTTAAGAGCGATCGCTCTCAGTTAAAATAAAAACCCCCGGCAAACTACCAGGGGTAATGCAAGTCAGTACTTTCGCATGGAATGTATCCTACTTAAATACCATAGCAACCCTCTAATTTACAGATATGCCATTTTGCCAAACAAAAAAAGCCCTCAGTGGTAAGCTGAGGGTTAATTTTTTAGAATAGCGGTAATATACAAAGCTATTATTCCCAGATAAGTAAGTAAATAATACTTGTAGCCCTTTTTAATTGGTGTAATACAGGAGCCAGTCTCAATACGGTTCAGTTAAGCGCTACTTGTACAAGATCGTGGGTTTTTGAGACGCAATAAATCGCCGTCTCTACAAGTGTTTTGGTCTTATCTGAACTGTATTAGGGCCAGTTTTTGCAATCAGAACTTCTTACTTTTTTACAAAAGGCTGCGCGAATAGAGGGTTACTCCCGTTGGCAATCGTAGACATAAATTAGACAGCGATTTTAAAGAGCCATATCATATATATAACCAGATATGTGATGTCATACAAAAGAAAGGTTCGACCTATTCCTGCCTCGTTTTTGCTTTTAAATAAGCAAAACTAATAACTTGCATCAGCTTTCCTGAAGTAATAAAACTTGATTAAAAATTGTAAAGCAGTGTAAAGTAGTTTCACAGGCAAAGAGAAAACCGCCTGATTCATAAATAACTAACCGCACTTATAAAACCATGACAACAACCTTACAACAGCGCTCAAGCGCCAATGTATGGGATCGATTCTGCGAATGGATCACCAGCACCAACAATCGGATCTACATCGGCTGGTTCGGC
>NZ_JBALDN010000042.1:0-201940 GCF_036917375.1 Nostoc sp. | reverse complement strand
TGTAATTCAGTATATTGCTCATGCTTCTGTGTAAAAATAACTCTTTAATCTTCTTTTATCACAGAATAATACTATTTTGGAGATGTCTAAATACTGCTTTTGCGATGCCTGCGGCGGGCATAGCCATAGCACTTTCGATATTTCGGAGCGATTGTACTGATTAAAACAGGCGATCGCACTTTCGGGATTTCGGGGCGATCGCTTACAAAAGTCAAATAATGCACTGATGAAAACAGGCGATCGCTTCACTGGTCTTTGCCGATCTAAAGCTGACTGCTATTCAAGTTTTACAAGGATGCTGAAAATTTAGCAGGAGAGTGTTCCCTTCGACTTCGCTCAGGGAACACTTTGCTTAGGAAACACTTTTTCTAAATAGAAAGCGATCGCGCAAATCAATCTATGGCTTATATGTACATTCTTGAATGTGCTGATGGTAGTTACTACACGGGTAGTACAACCGATCTTGAGCGGCGGCTGTGGCAACATCAACAAGGTGAGGGCGCAAACCATACGGCAAAACGGTTGTCTGTAAAGCTAATTTTCTGTGAGTATTATCAGTGCGTAGTGGATGCTTTTGAGCGTGAGAAACAAGTGCAAGGTTGGAATCGAAAAAAGAAGCAAGCTCTAATTTCAGGGGATACAAATTTGTTGCATAAGTTAGCCGAGTGTCAAAATGAAACTCATTACAGTAGGTTGGCTAGCTTCGGTGGTGATGGCTTCGACACTTCGATACAAAACTCTCCCTGAGTTGTGCCGAGCGGACTTGTACTGAGCGAAGTCGAAGGGAGCGATTCATCTTGCAGGAACTTCCGCTTTCACGTTTCCGTGTTTCGCACAAGCTGTAGCAGTTTCCGCTTTGCTTGCAGGAACTTCCGCTTTAACGTTTCCGTGTTTTGCGCAAGCTGTAGCAACTTCTGCTTTGACGTTTCCGTGTTTCGCGCAAGCTGTAGCAACTTCTGCTTTAACGTTTCCGTGTTTTGTGCAAGCTGTAGCAGCTTCCGCTTTGATGTTAAACCAATTCGTAATTGGTAATTCAGAATTCGTAATTACTAATTAGTATAAAGCAAATAAATTTTAGGCTTTTTTAGAAAAATCAACAATTCCACGTATGACAACCTTTTTAACAATTGTCCACTATAGAGTTATGAGAAATTGAGAAAATGAGTATTAATTATGGGAAGGCGAAAACGCAATTCACGTACTCTTGGCAAAGCCGAACTACGTCTAGCAAGCGTTAAATCTATTAGTCAAACTCTCGATGTCGGAGAAGGGTTAACAGTTAAAGATTATACTGAAAAAATCGAAAGCGTGCGGCAATCTCTAGAAGCATACAATACCACACTCTCTACTATTGATGTTTTACTAACCCAGCTCGTCGAAAATGAACAGGAATTAGCAGACTATTCTGAGAAAATTTTGCGTGGTATCGCTTATAAATATGGTAATAATAGCCACGAATATCAGATGGCTGGAGGTACTCGTAAAAGCGATCGCAAACGTGCTGTGCGTCAAAGCGTGGTTTTGCCGACGTAAGTAGGCGCGATTAAACGCAAATTTCAAAGTCCATTTCAAAGTCCCTCTCTGTTGGGAGAGGGATTTAGGGTGAAAGCTCATTGATTTATGCAAGAAGTTTTTTAGACTAAAAGTTCTTCTCGACTAAACTTTTTGAATACTCCACAATAGTCTCAACCAATTCAAAATTCAATAAGCCTCCCACATAGAAAGTCTTGCGTTGACCTTGCATCGCTTCTAAGCGATCGTAAAATCCCGCTTGCATGACCTCTGAAGTAACGTGAGGAAAGTAAGGCCATTTATCGTAAGTGTAGTAATCATCATCTACTTGCACTCCCAAATTCTCTAATGTCTTTTGAATCCCTTGGAGAACATCTGTTTTAGTGATTTTTCCCTCACGATCTAGGCGAGTGTAAAAGGCAATCAGGTCATTGTCAGCAAACTGTTGAGCGATAAACCAGGGATTCCCCAACGCATTTAAAGGAACAACATTAGTTACCGGGGTTGGCATTTCCAGTTCGGGAATCAAATAGGTAATCAAACTATAGGGATTGAGAATAATCTGCTCAAATAGGTCTTTCTCTGCTGGCGACAAATCGAGAAAGGTGTTGAGAACATTCAACGTCAACGGACAAGCTAAAACCAGATAGTCAAATTCTAAAACTTCTTCATGGGTAACAATCTTGTCAAGAATCTGCTCCTGCTCGGTGAACCGCACTCGTGTAATTGCTCCACGCTTGATTTCCTTGATGTCAATATTTAAACGCACATTTATTCCCCAAGCAACACGCTCCCAGAAGCGTTGGAAACCATCAGTAAACCGTTTAGGCCAACCGCAGCGTATATCTGCACCGTAAGTAACTAAAGTCCAAAAGGTTTCTAGAGTCATGTATTTTAAGGCATAGGCAGCAGGGATTTCGTTTAAATAGCCATAGCCCATTGCGGTAATCGGAATTTCAAATAAAGTTGCTAGACATGACAAATTTTTCTCTGCTAACCACTGGGAAAAAGGTTGAGTGAGTTCGGGATGTTGACTGATACCGGCAAACCCAGGAACGGAAATAATTGGCTCTAACCAAAGACGCTCCCACCAATAGCGCCCAACGGCTGCCAAAAACGTTACTGGGTCAGTTCCCTCGGTAACGGCATTCATAATTGAGGTATAGGCAGGTTGTCCCGGTTGAGATTTAAAAGGGTTGTAGACTTGCCCTGGCCCTTCGCTGTAAAGTTGAGCGCCGACTTCTTCAGCCATTTTGAGGATTTCTTTGTAGGCAGGGGTGAGATAATTTGCTCCTAAGTCAAAGGAACGGGAATTGTAGGTAATAGAACAACACAATCCCCCTATTCGTCCAGCTTTTTCTAGGACAAGTACGTTGCGGTAGCCTTGCTTTTTCAAAAAGTAAGCCGTAGATAATCCGGCTGCTCCCGCCCCGACAATACAAATTCGTGCATCTTTAGATACTTTAGTCATAATAATCGTTCTTCCTAGTAGTAATGTGCCCTGATTTGAGAATGTTGTGATTAGTAGAAGGCAGTGTTTCGACTCCCTTCTCTACGAGAGGCTGCGCTCAGTGACCAGGCAGAAAGTAGAAACGTTACTGTTTCTCACATTCACGCTTTTAAAATCTCCTAATCTATATGCTCTTTGCTAGCTCGCAACTTCTACTGAAAATGCGGATAAACTGCTTCTGTGAATAATTGCTGAATGGCTGGCTGCTTAATTAACGATTCATAGTCTTGTCGCACGGGGATATCGTAATTAGCAGTGCGAGGTGCGATCGCAGATAACCAAGTAGTGTGCATTGTGAAGCCAAAATCCAGTTGGGGATGGCTCACTTTGCATATAGGCCCAGCCCCTAATCGATCGGCTTGGAAGATCCAAATTTCGTTGTTATTTCCCCCAAATACCGTACAGACGATATAGCCATCTGTAGAACTGCCATTGCTGTTCAATCTCGGTACAAACTGGGGTGAACTGATGAAGTAACCAGAGGGCGCATCATAAAAATCTGCCACCTCCATTTTGATCGTATCTATCCGAAACAAAGAAGAAGGGCGATTGTGGAATGCTTCTTCTCGTTGCATTAATTCTTTTAGTGGTACAGCCCGATAGGGATAGTCTTGGTACAAGTTGTAAATAAATTCAGTCAGCAGTTCTGGCCAAAAACCGAGGGATTGCCAATAAATATTATCAATCCGCTTAGGAGGCAATCCAGAAGCCAGCTTTTCTTGGCAAGCGTAGAACCCTATACCCCAATGACGGCGAGTATCGTAAATTACTTTGGCATCTTGAATATGACCTGTCTCGCCGTTTATTTGATAGCGACCCAGACGACCTACATCCATTTGCCCATTAGATAACATTCCTCCCAACCACAGAGGCGCAGATTTGGGAGAATCGAATTTTGAGATGTCATACTTGCGAACCCATTCGGCAATATCTGTGGCGCAGAGATGGGCTGCGTGCAAAGTGATTTGACCGTCGGGGTTTTCGTAATCGGTCAAAAAATGTACTGTTTCTAAAGAAATTACGGCTGGGCGGACTACCACAGTAGTTACATCTGCTTTGAGGTCAGCCCGACGCACGATGTAAATGGGAGAATTGGGCTGCTGCGATCGCGTCAGTAATCGTCGCAGTAGGCGCTCAGTTTCCAAACTATCGGGAATGGGATTATTCAGGATTTGTTCTGGGCCAATCTTCAAGGAAGTGTCCATCAGCACTACGTAATCTTTAGTAACAGCCAACTGATGGATGCTTTGTTCAATTCGCACCGGAGAACCATCCGGCAATATCAACTCCCACTGCTGGAGTTTACCGACACCATCCCACCGCATCAGACGAACAAAATCTGGCATAGCAGTTCCCAACAATTTCTCAATCCAGCCAATCAATAGTTGCGAGAAACTTTGAGAAAACTTCGAGAACATTCCCAAGGGAATCCGCAAAGGATTGTCGTCTAAAAGTTGAGCGATCGCACTTAGCAGTTGCTCTAGTTCCTGGGGTAGTTGTTCGAGGTCATAAATGAAACGCGCGCTTTCAAGAAAATTACTCAGCGATCGCCCATAGTTAACTAAGAAAACTTCGTTCGTATAACCATCAAAGGCTGGGTGAGACGTACTCAACACAGGGGGAAAAGGATAAGGAAAAGGTAGAAACGGTTTCCACTCAGTGTTACCTCCCACTGGGGTAACAATCTCTAAGCTATTGGTATCAATTTCGTAGGGACGACCAGCGTCATAGGTAATCATTAATCGCTCTTGGCTGTCTTTAGCCGTATTAAAGGCGAGAAAGGCAATATCTACCTCATCTCGCAAGCCCAAAGAAGGGGAGAAGCGTAACAACCCATGATCGCGAAATTGATGAGAGCGATAAGCAAAATTTTTAAAAGTTGCTTGATCGGCATAGAAGCAAGGTGTACATGCCAATTTTGTCTTGACAGTAACCTGTCCGTCTTGCCAATCGAAGCGGTAAATCATCCCATCACCGTTAAAAATGTGGGTTGCATTTGGATTGGGTAAACCCCCAGAAGCAACACTACCTACAGGAGCAATAATGAACGTATGTCCAGATAAATCTGTCGGTATATGCCCATAGATCGTATTCAGCGGTAAATTCGATAGTTCCTCGCGGCTGGCAGTCATTGCTGCCTCTGGAAATCGGGGTTCGGGAATTTTAGGATTCATTAATTGATACCCTGGTATTGCACTCTAATTTGGTGTTTTGCCTCAGGTATAACATTAGGTTTTAATTTAAAAGTTGAGTTTTTGCGCTCAAATGTCCAAACATCAGCTTTTTCAGGATTTTTGAATCCAACTATAAAGAGTGCTGAGTTGAAAGACCGTCTAAAAGGGACTACTGTATATACAAGTCTGAAATAGTTGAGAAATCACGGTTTTACCCCACCCTAACCCTCCCCGTATGTATTGGGGCTACAAGTGTATACACAAGTTCTTCTTACCCCCTCTAACTCCCCCTTGTAAAGGGGGAGAACCGGATATTTCCCCCCTTTACAAGGGGGGATTAAGGGGGGTAATTAATTACTGAGTTTCTTAATTTAGTCAGCAATCAGTATGGTAAATCCCTTAAAATTTAACTGCCTCAGTAAAAATTGATGCTATTTCTTTTCCCGGCTGACAGCGCTCAAGATACATCTGCGCGACTTGATCCCACGGGTTTTGCTGCAAACAATCTTGAAAATACTCGGCTGCTGCGGCAAATTCTTGGTGTTCGTAACACGCTAATGCTGACGCAAATACTTCTAAAGTAGCCGCTTTACCTGCATTCACTTTTGGGGGATCGGCTGCAAACACTTCATGAACAGTCACAGCATTCATTTTACCCTTCACCTTTACCTGACCAACTACACGAATACCATAGCGATCGCGATTTTGTAAGCGCTCAAAAGTTTGATCGGTAATTAAAAGTGGGGCGTTGAATGTTTTAGTCAATCCTTCGATTCGCGCTGCTAGATTAACCGCATCACTAATTACTGTGCTATCCATGCGATTCAACCCGCCAACTGTCCCCAAAATGAGCGAACCAGTATTAATCCCAATGCCAATTTGAATTGGTAAGTAACCCTTGGTTTGACGTTTTTCGTTGTAGGTTGTTAATGTCTGCAACATGGCAATTCCCGCCTGTACGGCATCATCGGCATCTCCTGCAAACAAGGCCATGATGGCATCACCAATATATTTGTCGATAAAGCCATTGTTTTCCAGAATGATTGGCTCCATGCGACTGAGATAGGAGTTAATAAATCGGAAGTTCTCGGCGGGAGTCATGCTTTCTGAAAGGGTGGTGAAGGCGCGAATGTCGGTAAATAAAACTGACATTTCTCGCTGCACCTGATCGCCTAATTGCACATCTATAATGCTTTGCTTATTGAGAAATTGCAGAAATTGACGCGGGACAAAGCGTTCATAAGCTTTGTTGAGTGCGGCTAAATCTGTATACAAACGGGCATTTTCAATGGAAATAGCTGCTTGTGCTGAAAGTAGGTTAAGCAACTCCAAGCGATCTGGGGTAAATGCTCCGGTTGTCAAGTTATTTTCTAAATAGACAATTCCTGCTAGCTTTCCTTGGTTAATTAAGGCAGTACACAAAATCGATCGCGGTTGGTATTGGCGAATGTAGGGGTCTTTGATGAATTCCCCAATCCCTACTGCTTCGTTGATGGCATCGTTTAGGACTACATTGGTTTTAGTGCGAATCACATAATTAACGATCGCAGTTGAAAGAATTTGGTTATCTTCAATACTGAGTGATTCCAATACCTGAATAGTATTTTCACCAACGGTTCCCTGAGCTTCAATTAGAAATTTACCCTTAGTTGACAACAGCAAAAATCCCCGTTGCGCCCCGGCATTTTCTATTAAAATTCGCATTAAGTTAGATAAAAGTTTATCTAGCTGAATTTCTTCGGAAAGGGTTTGAGAAGCTTTGATGACTGTCACCAAATCCAATGACTCTGAACGACTGGTACTTGTAAGACCTGTCGGGTTAGAAGTAGTGGTTGATAAAGTTGGGTTAACAGCTTTTTCTAGAATGCGCGTTAAGATTTGGGGATACTTGGCTTCTAAATCTTTTACCTTGGCGATCGCTCCCCACTGCAAATAAAGATAGCGGGCTTCTTGCAGATAAACTTGAGCAATCTTGGATTTGTTCTGGGCTAGGTAAAATTTGGCAGTTAATTCATTGGCGAGAGCCGCTTCATTCAAATATTGGTTTTCTTGGGCTAAGGCAATGGCGCGATCGTAACAGGCGATCGCCTGACTAGATTCGCCATGTACCCGATGCCATTCTGCTTCTACCAGCGCTAATTTATGGGTATAGTTGACAGGAGAAAATTTTGCCCAGACTTGCAATTTTTTTCGGCTTGCTGCTACTCGCTGGAGTAACTTTTGACGTTCTGCTGCACTGACACCAGAAGCTAAAACTAGTCGTGCTAATGAGTCATAAAAGTGAAACCATCCCACAATATATAAAGCCACAACTGCATCTAAATAAGGAATTGCTAAATCAGCATTTTTGACGGCTGTAGCATAATCTTCAAACCAATAATTTAGCGCTAATTGATTAGTATAAATATAAAAAATAGCTGTGCGGTAGTTACTCTCGATATGCTGGGCTAACATCGCCGTCGCATCATAAAATTCTCCCATCAACTGACAGGGATTAGCATTTTTGCCCTGTAAATTAGCAACTACTTGGCGATAAAGTTGAATGAGAACAAAAATCGGTTTTTTCTTAAACTGGTAAATTGCATCTGCGTAAATAGCTAAACATTCATCTAATTCAGCCAGATTTTGACCAGAAAAATAGCAATGCATAGAGGATGTATTCGCACAAAAGGCAGCGTATTCGGTATCACCCGTATCGCGCCCAACTTGAAATCCTGCTTGCAGTGAAGGAATAGTATTTTGGAGTGGTTCTTGCCAATGGCGAACAAAGGAATTAACTACAAATAAAGTTCTCGCTTGCAGATGCTTGGCATTAAAGCGGTCTAGCACTTTCAAAGCTAATTCACCAAATTTATATCCCCCTCGCAGATCCCCAACAACGCCACAGAGAATCAAACCATAGGTAGCGTAGGCAAAGGCTGATTCTGCCGCATTGCCGTATTTGGCGGATATTTCTACCTGTTTAAAGACCGTCAAGGGAAAAACATTTGGGGCTGCGAGATAGGTTGCCGAGGCAATACTTGCCAGGATGCGAATTGCCGCTAATTTTGTGGGATGGGTGAGTTTTGGCAAGTCAACTAAGGTGTGTACCTGCTTACCTGCCAAAGCAAGTTTAGTTTTTAGCAATCCCAGCATAATTTGCGATTGACCGGGGTTGCTAGCTAAGGGAATGCCCAGCAGTTGCAGAACTTGCAGACCGAGTTGAGAAGCTGCTAAGAGTCGATCGTGAGCGATCGCAGCTTGGATTTTAATGGCATAAACCTGCACCTGATCGACTGTACTGCGGGTCTTTTTTAGCACTTCATCTGTGAGTGCATCCATGCGTTCAAAGTCCCCACCCAGATAAGCAGCTTCGGCGGCGGCGGTGTGCAATGCCAAAGCCAGCTGATACTGCTGCCGCCAACAACTAGCTGCTAGGCTGTTAATCCCCATTGTCAGATAATCTAAGGCTGGCTGATAGGCTGCTGAGGCTTTGGCTTTGTTACCTGCTGTTAAGTTTAACTGAGCTAGTTTTTGCCGCTGTTGAGGGTCTGTAATTAGGTTGATGCCGAAATTCAGTTGGTTAACAATGTCAAAAATCTTTTCTTCTTGCTTTTGGGGAGTAATGCCTTGTAATAATAGTTGCCCAATCTGCAAGTGTACTGCCCGTTTTTGGTCAGTAGAAATCAGTGAATAGGCTGCTTGCTGGACGCGATCGTGCAGAAATTTGTAGACTACATCCAAATTTGTCAACGCTGTTACTTCTAGGTCGGCAACTTGCAAGAGTTGATAGTCATTACCTTGGGGTAAAATTAATCCGGTTTGCACGGCTTCCCAGAGTTGGGCGGCTACATCTGCAAGGGATTTTGAGCTAGCGATCGCCAAAGTATGCAAATCAAAAGAATTACCAATACAAGCTGCTAATTTTAAAGCTTCCTGGGTAGCTGCTGGCAGCTTTTGAATTTTCAGCGCCATCAACTCAACTACGTTATCGGTAATCTGGGCTGCCTGGATTTTTGTTAGTTGCCACTGCCATTGTCGCTGGGTGAAATTAAACTGGAGTAATTCTTCTGCATACAGCGACTTCAGAAATTCATTCATGAAGAAGGGATTGCCGTTAGTCTTCTGCTGAAGCAGTTCTGCTAAAGGAGTAATTTCTGCTGAATCGGCATTGTTAAGGGTATCGCTGAGGAGTTGTTGAATTTCGGGCAATGCTAAAGGCGTTAAGGTGAGTTCGTGAATAGCCACCCCTGCTTGTTCTAAAGATGCGATCGTTGTCCGCAGGGGATGGCTTTTATCTACTTCATTATCGCGATAAGCACCAATCAGCAACAGATATTGACTGTCTGCTTGACTAATTAACAACTGAATCAGCTGGAGTGATGCACTATCTGCCCATTGCAGGTCATCCAAGAACATCACTAAAGGATGTTCCTTTTGGGTAAAAACCTTAATGAAGTTTTGCAAGACCAAATTAAACCGAGTTTGCGCTTCCTTCGGCGATAGTTCTACAACAGGTGGCTGCTGACCAATAATCAATTCTACCTCTGCAATCACTTCGATAATCACCTGACCATTGACACCAAGAGCATCTAATAATTTTTTGCGCCAAATAGCAATTTCTGTTTCACTTGTAGTTAACAGTTGGCGAATTAAAGCTTGAAAGGCTTGAATTAAAGAACTGTAGGGAATGTTGCGTTGCAACTGGTCAAACTTCCCTGAGATAAAATATCCCCGTTGCTGGGTAATCGGTTTATAAATCTCTTGAACTAAGGCTGATTTGCCAATTCCAGAATAACCTGCAATCAGCATCACTTCGCTTTGACCGTGACTAGCTCGCTCAAAAGCTGCCAGCAAATTTGCCACTTCCGCCTCTCGTCCGTACAGTTTTTGAGGGATTTGAAATCTACCGGATCTATCTTGCTGTGCTAGTTCAAATAAGGAAATTTGCCCTGTAGTGTTCAACATCTCAAGGCATTGCTGTAAATCTGCCTTTAATCCAAAAGCACTTTGATAACGCGCTTCGGCAGTTTTTTCCAGCAACTTCATCACAATTTGCGAAAGTGCTGGCGGAATTTGAGGATTGATTCGATCGGGTGGAATCGGTTGTTTGGCAATATGGCTGTGAACCAGTTCTACAGGATCGTCGCTAATAAAAGGTAAATGTTGGGTTAATAGTTCGTAGAAAGTCACTCCCAAAGAGTAAAAATCGGTGCGATAATCAATCGAGCGATTCATCCGTCCTGTTTGTTCGGGAGAAATATAAGCGAGAGTCCCTTCTAAAACATTCAGATTTCGCAACGTGGGATTTTCCCGCGACAGTAAAGTGGCAATGCCAAAGTCAATTATTTTCGTTTGTTGAGTCGTGGGATTGAGAAGAATATTGGCAGGATTAATATCTTTATGAATAATCTGTTGCTGATGAATTTCTTCTAAAGCTGCCGCTACTTGCATAGCCAAGTGCAAAAAATCCTCTATCGGTAGAGGCGATTGATTGAGTAACCCACGCAGAGGTTGTCCGCCAAAATCTTCTAAAACTAAGACTAAGGTGTTTTGATACTTTTTCAAGTCGTAGGCTTGGATAATTCCAGGCACTTGAAAGCGGCGCGTGAGATCGTATTCAAGTTTAAACCGAGCGATCGCTTCTGGGGATGGGTATTCTTGCCACAGAACTTTCAGTACTACTGGTTGTCGATCTAACTCTCGATATCCTCGATAAACCTGAGAATTAGGGCTTGCGTGCAGTTCTGTCAGGACTTTATACCCTTCCAGTGCGATCATAGATTACTTAAGCGTTTGCTATATTGTTAAGGCCTATTCAGTATAAATTATTCACCTTACAAGTGAACAGAGATTAGCCGAATGCTACAGTTTACCAACTATGAGTAGATTAGACGAAAGCGATCGCTTAATGCATATAACGGGAGTCAGCAAATTGTGTCTGCAATTTTCCCGGAAATTGCGCTTACAGTCGAACAAGTGTTAGCTGCGGGTAATGTTGGTTAGAAAATAGTGATGCTTAGAGGATGTTTTAAAAGTGGTTGGCTGTGATTTTAATAGAATGATTACCCCCTTTAATCCCCCCTTATAAAGGGGAGAAACCGGAAAATAATCTAGTTCCCTCCCCTTTGCAAGTAAGCTTTGCCCTAGTGAATGCAAGCCCTCCAAGGGAAAAAAAGAAATCTAGTTCCCTCCCCTTTGCAAGGGGAGGGTTAGGGTGGGGTAATCTTCCGCAATTGACAAACCGTTTGTGCAATGATTGCGATCGCACCTTCCAACTCTTGATAAACCTGTTGATTTGTAAACCTCAAAAAACAAGTCCCTTTAGATTCAAGAAAACATTGTCGTTCATAATCATAAACCTGCACTCCTTCTTGAAAATGGCTATCACCATCAATTTCTATAGCAAGTTTTAATTCAGGACAATAAAAATCCACAACAAATACATCAATACTGTACTGTCTACGAAATTTACACCCATAAATTTGCCGATTTTTCAACTTTTCCCACACAATCTTTTCAGCAGATGGCATATTATTACGGAGCGATCGTCTTTTTTCTTTCTCCGAGGTTTTGTTATAAAGCTCTGTCATAACATCTTGATTTTTGGTAATTCTAAATTACCCCCCTCAATCCCCCCTTGCAAAGGGGGGGAAGTAGGAATACACTTTTCTTTTCTTAGCAAAGTTACGGTGTAGACACAAGTGAAATTACCCCCCTCAATCCCCCCTTGCAAAGGGGGGAAGCCGGAAATTTAGTTCCCTCCCCTTTGCAAGGGGAGGGTTAGGGTGGGGTATTTTTAATGCTCTGTTAAATAACAACATATTACTGAGCAAAGATAAAAATATTTTTCCCTGTAGCGACTTCCGTCATCCCTGTAGCGACTTCCGTCATCCCTGTAGTGACTTCCGTCATCCCTGTAGTGACTTCCGTCATCCCTGTAGCGACTTCCGTCTTCCCTGTAGTGACTTCCGTCATCCCTGTAGCGACTTCCGTCTTCCCTGTAGTGACTTCCGTCATCCCTGTAGTGACTTCCGTCATCCCTGTAGTGACTTCCGCCTTGACATTATGAGAAACAGACTTATATTACAGCATCTTCCCTTAAATAAAATAAGCTTTTGAGGCACAGTACTGCTGTACTTCAACAATAAATGTATGCCAGAGATGCGATCGCCTGGGCAATATATTTAAGTGTAACCTCTGTTACTAACATCGTTATTTTATGGTCAGGCCGGGGAACTCTATAAATACGTTTCAGTAATTGCCCAGCGCTGAACAGATATGGGCTGCTCTGAACCGTGTTGTAACGATATTATGAGTTTTGAGGATCGGCTGATGGATAAATCAATTATTCAGTTGGTTGACGAGTTACCGACTGACAATATTACTGTCAAAGTTTTAAAGGCTCTTGATTATGTAGCACCAGGTGAATGGAGCAATTTGACGGGGTTTGACAATAATATCCGCACCATTACTGGAGAAACCGATGCTAAGGTAATTCAAAAAATCCGCGATCGCGCTGCTAGTTTATACATAGATCCTCAAAAAGGCTACCAGTTTGCCATCAAACTTTATCAAAC
The DNA here is from genome assembly GCF_036917375.1 of Nostoc sp. Lineage (GTDB taxonomy): Bacteria > Cyanobacteriota > Cyanobacteriia > Cyanobacteriales > Nostocaceae > Nostoc. The sequence goes on along the minus strand of NZ_JBALDN010000042.1, from coordinate 189,185 downwards.
AATTGATAAGGCAGACACAGCAATGGCGGCGGCGGCTTTAGCGAATAAAGTTAGTGAAAAAATCGGCTTTCTCTCTTTTTTAGGCAACATTACTCCCAAAGCCGATGTCACTCAATCCATTGACTTGGCACTAAAAATCGCCGTCGAAATCATTGCCTTTTGCAAACTAAACGGCATTCCTCAACCTAATCCCCAAGAGTTTGCTAATTCCCTGACTAACAACTATCAAAATGCATCCCTAATGCGGATGGTAGCTTTAGTTTGTCTAGATGGAATTCTGCCCTTGGGCCCTGACTTTCTCAGCAAAATTCACGGAGTTATTAGTGGCACTGATGCTGGCGCAATAACTCAAAATCCGGTTTTCTTAGCCGTTAATAACTTTCTTCCAGGCAGTAATCCTTCTGATAAAGTTGGTTTTATCAGTCAGGGTTTCAACTCCGTGCAAGGCTGGATGAATAATTTAGTATCCAAGACGGGCATAACCCCGCAATCAATTTCTAGTAATTTGGGTAATTTTATTCAGATTGCTGATGATAATTTAGATATAGTTGCAGCATTCCTAGATCAAACTACCAATTACTACGAGCATACAGGAATTCAAACTGTCGCTCGCAGTTTGATTTTGCAAGCATACACTCTAGTAAAAGAGGAAATCAAACAAGAGGAACAAAAGCCGATTCAAGATGTTTCATCTGCCGTTAAATCAGATAAATCAGATCGGAATCAGTATGAAGTAAGCAAAACAGTAGAAGTCTGGGATGATGATGAGGAGGATTGGTATCAGGGAACCATTGAGAAAATCCAAGATGACCAGTTCTTTATTCATTACCTTGGTTACGGTTCATCTTATGACGAGTGGGTAGGCGAAGATGACATTCGGACTCGCGATCTTCGCTCTACTGATGAAAATGGCTATGCAGTAGGTCAAAAGGTAAAATGTTGGGATGATGACCAAGAGGCTTGGTATTCCGCAACAATTCAGCAAATTCAAGGCCAGCAATACTATCTTCACTACGTTGGTTACGATTCATCTTATGACGAGTGGGTTGATAGCGATGAGATTTCCTAACTGTTGAGTTAGCAGGGGGTTGACGAGAATTGCAACCCGCAGATTCCCGACTTTTTTGAAAAGTCGGGGATCTTGTTTTTCACGAATGGATTCAAGATTGTTCTAGTGCTTTGAAAAATTCATAATTGACAGTTTGGTAATCAATTACGAATTACGAACTTGTACTGAGCTTGTCCTGAGCGTAGTCGAAGGGCGTAGCCGTTGGCGCAGCCTCTCGTAGAGAAGTATTACGAATTACGAATTACGAATTACAAATTATCTTGATACTTGCGCTACGATATCCCCTATTGCTTTCGTGCAATGTACGTGAGGAGTAGTAGAGATGAAACAGATGATAGAAGAATTAAATATACACGGTACAGAAAATCTAGTGGCGATCGCTAACCAATTCGCCCAACTGGGAAAGGTTACAGGCGTTAAACCATTTGGCAGTGGTAATATAAATGACACTTTTTTAGCAACTCAAGATTCCTCAAAAGAAAAACATTTTGTCCTGCAACGCATTAACACACAGGTGTTTCGTAAGCCACAACTGATTATGCAGAATATGCGTACCTTAACTGAACACGTTCAAAAAAGGTTGCAGGATACACCCCTGAATCGTCGCTGGGAAGTGCCACGCGTACTGTTGACCGAAAACGCTCAAGACCACTGTAAGGATGCAGATGGCTCATTTTGGCGGGCAATCAGCTTTATTCAAGGCTCCCAGTCCTTTGATAGTATGCGCGATCGCTCACACGCGAAAGAAATCGGTTATGCCTTGGGAATGTTCCATAATCTGATCAGCGATTTGCCAGCAGAAAAACTAGCTGACACTCTCGAAGGCTTCCATATTACACCGTTTTATCTCCAGCATTACGAGGAAGTTTTGCCGAAAACTAGTGTGCGTCAATCTTCGGAAGTTAATTATTGCTTACAGTTTGTTAGCGATCGCCAAGCCTTTGCACATATCCTAGAAAATGCCAAAGCTGAAGGCAAGCTACCCCTACGTCTGATGCACGGCGATCCAAAAATCAATAACGTGATGTTCGACATTGTTACCCAACAAGCCGTCAGCGTCATCGACCTAGACACCGTGAAACCTGGTCTGGTACATTACGATATTGGTGATTGCCTGCGATCGGGTTGCAATCCTGCTGGCGAAGAAACCGAGAATTGGGAAAGTATTTATTTCGATACCGATCTGTGTCAAGAAATTCTCCGGGGTTATCTCGCTGTAGCTAAGGCATTTCTGACCGAGAATGATTATGCATACATATATGATGCCATCCGTCTAATTACTTTTGAACTAGGACTGAGATTTTTTGCTGATTATTTAGCAGGGAATGTCTACTTCAAAGTTAAGCACCCAGAACATAACTTAGCAAGAGCGATCGTCCAGTTTAAGCTGACTGAAAGTATTGAATCTCAAGAAACGCAGATTCGCCAAATTATTAAAGATATGAAATGAACAAGCAGACATTTTCCCTGCAACCCTTCTCCTCTACCGAGTCTTTTCCTCATTTGAAAATTACAGGCAATATCTCTCGAAATGCTAATCAACTTGCCATCTGCTACAACCTTGGAGGTGATTTAAAAGAAATTGCAATTGTTCCACCATCAAATGCACCATCACGCAAGTACGAATTGTGGGAAGACACTTGCTTTGAATTCTTCCTTGGCATCAAAGATTCTGCACGGTATTGGGAATTTAACCTCTCCCCCGCCGGACACTGGAATGTCTATCATTTTGATGGGTATCGTCAAGGGATGCAAGAGGAAACAGCTTTTGAAAAGCTACCATTTAGTGTTCAGAATCAAGTTGACAGTTTAGGACTTGTGTTGGATGTAAATTTGGATAAAATCGTCTTGGCAAACCAAGGCATTGAAATTAGCATTACTACAGTTATCAAACATATAAATGGCGAGATTACTTACTGGGCGTTAACTCATCGAGGCGCGGAGGCTGACTTTCATCTACGAGATAGTTTTATTACTGAATTGTGAGTTATACCTCACTTGAATTGGGAATAATAGGATAAGCTAAAATCTCAAAACTTAGTCTTTAAATTTACTCCTTATGTTTGCTAATAAAAAGCTTATTCCTAATCTTGTTTCTAATATTGGACAAGTAGAAAAACAAACTCTGGAAGCTATGCGTGATGGAAGAATTTAACAAGAGCCAGCAATTACTGACAGATTATTAGGAGTTATGGAACATGTACTGAATTATAAAACTATAGCAGGAGTGAGATGGACTGTTAAGACACTTACAGATAGAGGACGAGGAAGCCAAGAAAATGAATTTGGTGCTGACTTCTTAGCTGCATTGGAGCTTGAAATTGAGGGTTATCAAATTGCAAAAGGATTTTTAGCCCAGTCGAAGCGTATTGAACCAAGTCAGACTTTTAGTAGGCAAGAATTTTCTCGACTTCAAGAACAATGTAGTAAGATGTTATCACATTCCTCAGCCTCTTTTGTTTTTCTCTATTCTCAGCAATCGGGTATTGTTGTTGTTCCTGCGATGGAAATTATTACAGCAAGATATTGTAACCCCCATGAACTTATAAGCAAACCTATGAAAAAGTTTTATCAAGAACACTTCGAGTGCTTTATTGGAGATCAAAAAATTTGCAGTGCAAACCCCCAAGCTTTGGAAGAATTACGTAATCTACGTAATCGTTATGAAGCAAACCGATTGGTTATGCTTTATGGTTATAGTGAGCCTGTTTAACTGACTTTATTTGACAGAACTAGAGGAACACCTTTGAATCGCAGTTTATTGTCCAACGACCAAAATTATACCCATACTCTAGTGGTTCTTTTTCAATTATTTCTAATAATAAATCCTCATATTCTTTAGTAACTTTGCGGAAGTTACCTTCTCTTCTTCCATCTAAAAAACTTTCTAGGTTGTCTGGATCGCCGTGAACTGCCCAATATGCTACCGTTGGATATGCAATGTCTAAAAACTTACTAATTTCCTGATAAGTTTTTCCATTATTCATTAATAATAAAATCAATATTTTTTCTCTTACGTATGGATTCTCATGCTCTTTTAGGGTTTTTAGTAACCGTTCCTTCTGCTCTTTAGAAAGATGGTTTTTTGCTGGCATAGGTGGCTGATGCTAGGTTAATTACTTAGCTTTATTATATAATCAAGCTGCGTAACAACTTAACACCTTCATGCTTATTGTTTTATCAGATGAACAATCATTTAGTATTCATGTTATTTTAGGATAATAAATAAACTAATTTACTTCTTTCGTTTGATAGAGTTAATTAAAAGATAAGTAAGATATCAGAAATGTTGAATCCTAATACAAAACTTTACATATTTAGTTACACTAACTTTAAAAAGCCTAAAATAGTCAACATGACATCATCTCCTCAAACCAATGAACATAACTGATTTTCTGACACATACAAGATTGTAAATAGCGGAATTTATCTAATAGCGTATGTCCCCATTGTTGTGGGATAGATAATATCTGTAAAATTAGATAAGCTATTAAACTAACGTAAATTTGTATGGTGATACCATTAACATTTTTGGTAATTAACTTGTCAAGTTTTAAGTGCATCTTTAAAAATTTCCACAACAATTCAACTCCCCAACGTAATCGATAAATATCCCTGATTTCATCATCACTAACGGCAGACTCTCCTGATGCTGGTAAATTAGTTACCTTATCGTTACTCAGTTTTCGTTTCTAAATCACAAAAATTAATCACCCTATAAGCTTGAGCATCATCAGATGCACCAACTTTAATTAATCCAGTTTGCTCCTGGAATTCTAACTTCCAGTTATTTTTTATCCGCAAAACAAAGTATTTGTTTTCTTGGACTAATTCTTGGATAAATTTTAATCCGGCAAAACCTCTATCCATTACACCAACAGCATTAGTTGGTAGGCTAGACATCATTTGTGAACCAAATTTATAGTCATGGTCATGCCCAAAGTTGATGAAGTTATCTTCGGGACTTCCAGTAGCTAAATTTAGAGAACTAAAAAGTTTTACTTGATGATGACCTAGCACCCATAATAACTTACTGGTGAGAGTAATAATTGTGGAATCGATTGGACAAATTGCGTATTTATTATGTAATTTCTTCGGAAATTTATTCTGTACTAATTCATTTAGTTTTTGGTAAATTTCTTGAAAGGGTTTTTGGCTTCGATGTAAGTTTGCTTTGGAGAAAGTAGAAATATCTACCTCAAATCCTGTATTGTTTAGTCTGGTAAATAAATCTCGCATACTTGTTAAGCTATTATCCATCACATAAGATAGCCAGCACTCAAAGAACAGACGACTGTTCAATACTGGATAATCGTTTTTTGGCAGTCTTCTCAAGATATCTTTAACAATCTTGGGAAATGAATTTATAATCACTATCAAATAGATATACTTTAATTTTCCGCCCAAAATTTAACATATTTTGGGCTGTTTTTATCGGATTTTTCTTAACATTCAACACTTTTGGTAAGATATATAAATAAAAGTCAATTATCAAATATTAGCCTTATGCAAAAAAAATATAGCAATTTTCAGGCTATAAAATCTAGTAAAACAAAACAATTGCAACTGATTTACAAACAAAATCAACCAAAAGATAGATTCATTTCACCGAAGTTTGCCCAAGCCTTAGCTGCAATTACTAAAGAAATTGCCTTTGACCAAGACAGGATGCTGCTGGCAGGAGTGCAGACAGAAGATGTATCTGTCCAATTGTTTGAGGATGCGGTTTCTGGGAGGGCTAAATGAACTCAAAATATAACTTTCAATACTTTCAAGGGAGTTCTCTTTCCGATCTGTTTGCTGAAGATATTACAGATGCATCTTATGGGTTTATCCTCAATTACCCTGCAACTGCTAGTTGGGCTGCTTATCCCAACCTGGAAAAATATTTTATTCAAGATGGCAGTAGTGAAGCCACCAAAACCTCCTTTGACAAGATTTGCCAAAAGGAACCTTGGAAAATTTTAGCTGTATTAGGCGATCGCATTCCAGGAATTGCGATTAATCCGCCGCCAAAGTCTCTGCTTGCATACTGGCAAGAGCATTTTGGCTTCAGCTACTCCAATAGGTTGATCATGGATCGCTTAACTTATCTGGACGATCTCAGCCACAGCGAACGCTTTGACAAACTCATCACTTTATTTCCCTTCGATCGTCTAAAACCTGAAAAACACGCTATTGATTCAGACACACATTACCGCTTACTCAGCAAAGTAACCCTAGCCGAACTGGGGGTGCAATGTCCAAAATACGAGACTTACGATTTGCACAGCTGTAATTTAGAAGACATTCATTTACCACAATTTCCCTACTTAATTAAAACGTCCCACGGACTCTCAGGGGAAGGCACTTATATCATCAAAAGCCTCAACGATCTGAACTACTGCTTTGAGGAAATCAGGAAATACCTCAATATTAAGTTGCTCGATAGGATTATTGTCTCGGAGTTCGTCAAGAATGAGGTGCAGAATTACTGCGTACAGTTTTATGTCAACAAAACGGGAGAGATAACCCTCATTGGCACTACCAGTCAACTCGTCACTCCAGAAGGTAATTATTTAGGGGGACTGATTGACTACCGCAACACTGACATGAGCAAGTTCTTTGAGATGATTGCCGCCATTGGTCAGTATGCTTACAAACAAGGTTATTTCGGCGTGATTGGGTTCGATGTGCTAGAAGATCGAGACGGACAATTTTATGCGATCGATGCCAATTTTCGAGTTAATGGATCGACTCCGTTATGCTTGCAGCGTCATACCCTACTGGGACTGGGAAAGGAAGTTGCTAAATATTCTAGTAGCTACCGCATGGAAGGTACGTTGGATTCAATTTTAGTCACCTTAAAACCAGAACTAGATCGCAAGGACTTAATCGTTCTGTCGGCTTTAGAGAGGGTCAAATACGGAAAAATCTACACCGAAATTTATGCGATCGTGACCGGAGAAACTATCCAGGAAATGCAGCATATCGAGCATAAATTACAGAATAAGGGATTACAATGGCTCCCTTAAACAGATTGGGAAGCAGGGGGGCAGAGGAGCAGGGGAGCAGGGGGGAGAAAACAGAAAAGGGATTAACCTCACTGTTGAGCTAGCTTCCTGTAGGGTACGAGAACCACTTATTAAACCTTGATTTCTCACAAGTGAGAAATCAAGGAGTGTGGGAGGTGTGGGAGGATGGGGAAGAAGTCTTACCCCCCACACTCCCCACACTCCCCACACTCCCCACACTCCTCTTCTCCCTCTGCCTATACTATACGTGAGAAATCCGGGTTAAAAAGTGGATGGACTCAGCCCCATGTTCCGCTCTGATTCACGGCAGCAGATAAAGAGGTCTTTTCCCCCTGCCCCCTGCCCCTCTGCCTCTCTGCCCCTCTGCTCCATCAAACGCCTGAAGCTTGTGAGAAATGCGGGAGTCTTAAAAGTCTAGAAAATGCTTATATCTACTTCTTGTGGCGCTTTCAGATTCCCCAATAGACAGAGAAATGCAACCGTAACAATAATTAACATATACATGTACTAGGAAAGTTATTAAGAAATATTTTTAATAACAACTGATACTAACAAAGCGACTGAATTACTTATCGAAGCCAAAGTCTCTAACGCTGTCGAGCCAATTCCCAATCCCTAATTTATTTTAAAAAGTAACACTTATGCAATTAAAGCCAATCAATCAGCAAGTCGTTTCTGTCGTCGGAGCCTCCAGCGGAATCGGACGTGTCACAGCTCTTGAGTTTGCTAGACGCGGCGCAAAAGTCGTAGTCTCAGCTCGGAGTGAGTCGAAGCTAAAGTCTTTAGTGGAGGAGATTCGCGGCTTTGGCGGTGAGGCAACTTTTTACGTAGCTGATGTGGAAGTATTTGAGCAAGTTAAAGCGATCGCAGATAAAACTGTGGAAGTGTACGGGCGACTCGATACATGGGTACATGTCTCTGCTATCGGCATCTTTGCCACTTTCGACAACATCACACCAGAAGAGTTTAAGCATGTCATTGATGTCGATCTCATGGGACAAGTGTATGGTGCAATGGCAGCCCTACCCCATCTGAAGCGTGAGGGACGGGGGGCACTAATTCATGTCTCTTCAATGGAAGGTAGGCGATCGCTCCCCTACCAAAGTGCTTACTCCGCAGCCAAGCACGGAGTCGAGGGCTTTATCGAAGCCATGCGCCTTGAGTTGCTACATGAAAAATGGCCGATCGGTGTCACGAGTGTGAAACCAGCAGTGATCAACACTCCCTTTTGGAATAATGGTCTGACGAAATTAGGTGTAAAGCCTTCCGGGATACCACCTTACTACGATCCTAAACTTGTAGCTGATGCTATCCTCTACGTAGCCGAACATCCAACTCGTGATTACTTAGTTGGAGATGTAGCTAAAATATTAGATGTAGTACAGCGCATCTCACCATCATTAGTAGATTCATTGTTACTACTTGTCGGCTTCGATTTGCTACGTTCTTCTGAGGCGAAGTCTGAAAATGCACCAAATAATTTTTACCAATCTGTTCCTGAAGACGACAGAGTTAAGGGTGATTTTAGTAACTTAGCTATACCTAGCATTTCCGACTGGCTAGAGAAAAATCCGCTTCTTCAGTGGGGTGCGATCGCTAGTACAGCAGCATTAGCCTTGCTAGCAGCTCAAGTATTCAAAGATTAAGGATAAATAAACTTTTCGGAAAATTTGCAATCCAGTTTTTACAAGGGTTTGAGAGAAATCATTAGACTTCTTAACATAAGTCGGGAAAAGGGGAAGGTGGGATCCCAAGAAGGGGATAAGGGGCGGGGGGAAGGGGAAAAAGTTCTGTATTGTCCCCTTCCCCTTTAACCTTTACCCTTTTCCCCTCTTGCAAAAAGCACTTTTGCAAGAGGTCTATTGTAGAATTTTTGGCAAATTGTCCGATCCAGGAGCATTCTAGCCAATGACAGACTATCAACGCACCTTACCGCCTCTGTGGATAGGTTCGGCGATCGCTTTTTATGCCTTTATTGCCATTGGTATAGCTGAAGCAGGATTAGGAGTTCTTCTGCCCTCGATTCTGGCTACCTATAACCTGACTCCAGCAACCGTCACCCTGCTGTTTCTCAGTCAAATTAGCGGCTACATTCTGGCAGCATTCACCAGCAGTCTGGTGAGTAGTCGGTTGGGGTTAGCGCGAATGCTGTTGATTGCTGCGGGTGCGCTGACGATGGCGTTGACGATCTATGCTACCTCACCCTCCTGGTTTCTCATGGTTGCCGCTGGATCGGCGTTGGGATTGGGGATTGGGTTGATTGATGCAGGCATCAACACTTACATTGTGCAAGATTCCCGCAGTGCCAGTTTGATTGGTTTGCTCCATGCTTTCTATGGTATTGGCGCACTTTCAGGCCCGGCGATCGCTACTACTTTGTTAGCAGTTGGCATGAACTGGCGACAAGTTTATGGGGTATTAGCCGGGATTGTCAGCCTATTAATTGTGAGCGTGCTGGGCGTCATCATCTTCAACTACACACCAATGACAGTACGGGTATTGCCATCAAAAACAACTGCGTTAGAAAATCTGGGCAGAGCGCTGCAAACTCCGATAGTACTGCTAACTGGACTACTTTTGCTAGTTTATGTTGGCACTGAAGCCTGCATTGGTAACTGGGCATACACTGTGCAGTCTGTCGCTCGTCACACTCCCACGCTGATTGCTGGTTACAGCGTTAGCGCCTACTGGGTGGGATTAACATTGGGACGTTTCATTTTAGGTTATTTCTTGCAACGGCTTGGGGCAGTCCGCACAATCAGTATGTCACTCAGTCTTGTAATCATTGGATTGCTTGCTTGGTGGCAACTGCCAGATCAATGGATTAGCTTACCGTTGATTGGCTTTGGGTTGGCAGCGATCTTTCCTGCAACCATTTGGTTAATTCCTCAACGATTGCCAGATCCCCATGTTCCTGCGGCTGTTAGCATCGCCACTAGTGCCGCCAGTTTAGGGGCTGCGATTATACCCACTGGAGCAGGCTGGGTTGCAAGTTGGACAACTTTAGAAATCATCCCAATGTTAATGCTGCCATTGGCACTCTTAATGGTGGGCTTACATTTCTGGCTGGTGCAACATTCGGGAAAAGGCAAGTAATACGAATTTGAAAAAACAATGTGACAAATAGACCATTTGTAGAGACGCGATTCATCGCGTCTTTAGCCAACGATGTAACTCAGGCGATCGCTACATTTAAAACATGACGATTTTACACAAAGTTATACTTAGTGAGACAATTCAGCTTTCAGATGATCTGCCAATCGAATTGCCAAGGCAACAATAGTGAGCGTCGGATTAGCATAGCCTCCTGTAGGAAAAACAGAGCTACCTGCCATGAATAAATTAGAGATGCCGTGTACTTGACAATTTGCATCGACTACTCCTTGTTTTGGGTCGTGATGCATACGCGTTGTACCCATATTGTGATGGGTACTAAGAGAAGCAACTGGACGATCTCCATCCAATTCAATCTGCAACTCACCCAGTCCGGCACTAGCAAACTCTTGTGCAAATACTAACTGCGATCGCTTCACACTGCAAATATCTATTTCGCTCCAATAATTAATTAATTTTGCTTGCGGACAACCCAGCTTATCTAGTTGATTACTGAGTGTTACCCGATTATCTGGATTTGGGGTTTGTTCAGTTTGGCTGAGAATTTCAAACTTTGTATATTTCTGTTCGTTACCTTCATGCTCAGACCATCCTCCATGACTCAAATCAGGGAATAAATATTCCTTTTTGAGATTATATTTATACCAATCAGCCACTAAATCATCAATATTTGTCATGACATTTTGCAAATGCTGAAAAATATTTTTAGGTAACTGTCTTTGTCGAACTGAAGAGAACAAAATTTTTGCAGAAGCCTTTGCAGCCGATCTATACCTTTCATCTCTGGGATATAACAACGCGGTCATATTTAATAATTTCTCGCGGCGCATCACTTGTTCCGTCAGAGCAAATTTTCCCATGACTGTGACATTATTAACGCGGCGTAAGTCATACAAAGCCATCGAATTAAAGATTTTGCGATTTTGCGGAACCAGCATACCACAACGAATAAAAGGATGATCCATGAAGAATCTACCCACTAAATCATGTTGATTGCCTAATCCATTCTTTTGAATTCGGTTTGATAGTAATAATAAACGCGCGTTTTCAATCCCACCTGCGGCTAAAATAAATACTTTTGCAACAACCCAAAATTTCTTACCAGATAAACAAGCAACTTGCACGCGTTTCACTGTTTGGGTTGTTTCGTCTGCCTCAATTTCTACCACATTGGCATTGAGGAATGTAGTTATATTAGGAGATTGGTTGATTTGATGGCGATATTCATTAGTAAAAATATCGCGCGGGCCAAACTGAAACATACTGGTAGTAACTCGGTCACTTGTGAAATGTGTCCGAGGAGATTGAGCATTTTCCCAAGCCTCTGCCTCATAAGCAAAAGAACCGAGTTTACAGACTGCTTGAGCGCGCTCATAAAATGGATTAAGGTGAGATTTACTAAAAGGCCAGCCACTATATGGAACCCAATCTCGTTTTTCAAAATCTATTGCGTCTAACGGTACGTGCCTCAAACCAAGTTGATTTTTATTAATTTCAATATTCCAGACATTAGCCATTCCACCAAATTGACGATGACGCATATCTTGCAGTGGTGGAAAAGGATCTCCAACGGTTTCGCCTTCACCAAGAGATGCAGTTTCTTGATTAAATTCCAAATCACCACTTTCTAGTAAGCAAACTCGAAAGTCTTGCCCAATTAATTCTCGTGCGAGTGTAATTCCTGCTGGGCCAGCACCAACTATACAAACTTCAGTATGGATAATTTCATCTATTGGTAATTTGCGGCTATCAATCAACATTGATTTAGTTCCTTTTGCATAAATATTTTTTATATTGTGCAGATGTATAGAAGATATTAATTACGAAGTATAAATGCGTTTGTAGTAAGGACTTTAGTCCTGAATTTTTAAGCACTAAAGTGCTTACTACAAACCTCTCAAAACTTTTGTGATAGAGGACTAGGCATTACAGAACGAATTGCATTAATAAAATTTTGGGCATAATTCTGCGTTGAAAAATCGAGGGCGCGTTGTCTAGCAGCGACTCCCGCACTCTGGGCAAATTCTTGCTCGTCAAGATAGCGGAGAATTGCGATCGCTAATTGCTCCGCATCGCCGTAAGGTGTTAATAGTCCATTCATACCATCAGTAATAATCTCTGTCGGGCCGCCTGCACTACCAGCAATTACAGGTTTACCCAGCGCCATCGCCTCAATAATCACAATTCCAAATGGCTCTTTATCCGACGCATGAACAAATACATCCATCGCCTGCACCCACTCCGGGATATTGCGCTGTAGTCCAGCCATAATTACTTGGTCTTTCAAGCCCAAAGCGGTGATTTCGGCTTTTAAGAAGTCTTCATAATCTGGTTCCAAATCGTGCTTACCGCCAACTACCAGACAATGGGCATCGGGATACTTCTGTAAAATTTTGGGCATCGCTTGCACCAATACGTGCATTCCCTTCCATCGTTGCAATCGCCCCACAATTCCAATCAACGGCCCGTGTAAAGGCAAGCCTAGTTTTCGCCGTGCTTCTTCTGGAGTTGGTAAAGCATTCGGCTCAAATCGGTCTAATGCGACACCAGGATAAACCAAAGGTGTTGGTCTGTGCGGCCAAATCTCTGCCTGTGCTTGCTTGCCATCTTGTGAAAGAGTGATAATTGCCCGCGCTGGGATTAAGGTAGCGATTCGCACCAACCAAGTTTTATCGCTAGGTACTTCTAGTTGATACCACACAGCAGGCAACCCTGCCAACATTGCCGCCAAACCTCCCGATATATGCGTAATCCACATCCAATTGACAATTATATCTGCACGTTCGCGGCGAGCGATCGCAGCTATCCGCAAAACAGCGCCAATAAAACGGTGGATTTGCCGTAAACGTCCACTTTTTACAACTCGCGCATCAATACCGAGAGACTTTACTTGTTCGACCATCGGGCCATCTTCTAAAAATATCACCAGCCACTCAACACCAGCATTACGTCCCTGCTGCACCAAATCCCAAAGCATCATTTCACCACCGCCTCGTTGCTCGGCCAGTGGCATGACAATAATTACTTTCATAATCTATAAAATTCCTATTTAAGTTATAAGATTTATGAGATTCTCGATTTATTAGAGAAGTTAGAAATATTGGAGAACATCTGAGGATTGCTATAGTACTTATGTCCTGCCATAGCCATAGCTAAAAATCCCCAAAGAATCATCCCTGATACGCTCAACATCCCGCTACCGATAACTAACTGTGAAGCAGCACTGATCCCAATGGCACGGGCAGCACTGACAAAACTATCGAAACGACCTTCACCATAGCTGCTAACAGTAATAATCAAAAAGATTAATCCACCCATATAAAATATGCCTCCAAACCAACCAAGGGTGAAAAACATATCTAAAATGCCGCTATCAATTACTACTACTTCAATTTGACCAGTTTTTTCGTTGACCTTCCAAATATTTCCTAAGCCGTTACCTAGAGCATTAGAAAGGGCTAAACCAAGATTTCTGTCGTAAGTTCCCGATCTATCTTTAAAGCTGCCATCTTCTTGAATATTAGAAAAAGTTTCAAAACGTGCTGCTACTACTCCAGCAATTGGTTCGATAGTTGTCAATGGCACAACACAAATAGCCATGACCGCAATTATGGTAATTAAGCGCATTTGAATTTTGGCTTTGACTGAACCCATAATCATAATTATTCCAAATAACCAGCCTCCCCAATTAGTACGTGCTTGTGTTAATAGAAAAGATAAGTAACCAACAGCTGAAGCCGGAAAAATTAAGTTTCCTGAACTGGTAAATAACAACAGTAACCCAGCCTGCATAACAGAACCAAAGGGGCCGACTGAGTGTAATGTACTCCAGACGCGCATCCCGAAAGGTACAGGGTTTCCAGAACTCATGAATAATTTTGATTGTATGAGCCAGTACCTATCCCACTCAGGAGCTACTACAAATTGATATACGCCATAAGTTCCTAAAATCAACACACACCAGAGAAATGTTCGCTGAATATTCTGGCGATAGCTGGGATAATCTCGCCAGTTGATAAATAAGTGAAAAGCGAAAATAACCGGACTGAGCCAATCCATTAATCCGCGTGCTACAGGGATAGGTGGGTTGTAAATTAGACCCACAAGAAAGCCATAGAAAACTCCGATAAAAGCCAAAACAAACGGCAAACCCCCTTGGCGAGAAGCGCGGGGAAAATGCCGCAAAAATGTTGCTATAGTTATAAACACCACTAAGTAGGGTGCTATAAGCATTTGACGGCTAGCATCCCACCCTACCCGATAGTCAACTAAGCGAGTCGCTAAGGGCGTGAGAAACCAAATCCACCAGGTAAAGCCAATGTAGAGAATGGGATGCCGCAAGTATAAAAATAAGGCTACTACTAAAGCTGTCGCCGGGTAAATTAGGCGCAATCCGGCAGTAACACCACCAAAATAGCAAACTACAGTTAGTAATATAAAGCCTGCGATCGCCATCCAACCCTGTAGCGATCGCTCTTCGGGAGAATAGTTTTCTTGTAAAAAACTATTGAAAAGTATCTGCTTAGAATTCATTCAATTTTAGATGTACATATAAATAAGTTCAACTCGTTCCCAGGCTCTAGCCTGGGAATGAAGTCATTCGAGGCTCTGCCTCATTCTGAATTGCGAATTCTGAATTTTGAATTGTTTATATCCCTGCCAACGCCCACGCCAAGATGCTAATAACTTTTTCCCCGCCAACTGCCCTTGGCTAGGTAAAAATCTCAGACATTGTACTAAGCCCAAACTATCGCATGTACCCACGAATACTGCCCAGAACAAAAATGCAATCCGGCGGATAAATGGTAAATGCTCTAGTAAAACTAAGGTTTCATTATGGACTAAATTAATAAAGGCAATTTCATTAAAGTTATTTCGCTGATCTTCGTCAAAACGTTGGGCTGGATAATGATCTACAGCAACGTGAGGATCGTAAATTATCTTCCAACCAGCCCGCTTTAATGCCAGGGTAAATGCCATTTCAAAGTGTACCTGCGCTCCAGTACCGCGCATCCGCTCGTCAAAGCGTAGTTGTCCGATAGCTTGGGTACGAAAACTCATGTTCACGCCCTTGAGAATATCGACTTCGCGGGGTTCTCCCACTCCCAGGTGATGGTTGCCAATGACTCGCCCGAACCATTGCAACTGTCCCACTACTGGGCGGGATTCGTCTTCTAATTTACTGCCGTGGTATATCCAATCACGCCCTCCCAGACCGCCGAGGTGAGTATCGCAGGTAAAGTAAGCCGCAATCCGCTCTAACCAATCGGGGTGGGGTGCAGCATCATCATCAGTAATGGAAACAATATCGCCCTCCACTGCTGCTAGTCCGGCGTTGAGAGCTGCTACTACCCCCGGTTGTGTCACTTTCACGGTATGCAGTGGCAAGTTGTGCGCTGTGTATTGAGCCAGAAATTGCCAAGTTTCTGCATCCGTATCGCGGACAACCACTATTACCTGATCGACTGGTTTAGTTTGCTCCTGTAGCGCCAAAAGGCAGCGTGAGAGGTCTTGTGGACGACGATAAGTCGGTATCAGAACGGTGTTCCGCATTGCTTAACTCCTCGAATAAATCCACATAAGTTTGTGCCATAGTAGTCCAGCTATGTTGTTCTGCCACAGAACGAGCAGCTTGACTCATTTGCTGCATGAGCATATCTACACTTACCAAGGACATCATCGCCACAGCCAAAGCTTCGATATCATTTGAGTCGGTTAAGACGATGCCACATTCTGGTGTCACCAACTCTGCACCCCCGGTAGCTGTGGCAGTAATTACTGGTAGTCCTGAAGAAAGTGCTTCTAACAATACGAGGCTACAAGCTTCATATCGGGAAGGAAAAATAAATAAATCTACTGACCGCATAATTTCGGGGATATCACGGCGAAATCCGACAAAATGCACGCGATCGCTTAACCCCAAAGATGCTGCTAGTTGTGGGAAGGGGCTACCTTCGATATGACCTACCACCGCCAAATGTAAATCGGGTACTTTCACCAAGGCGTGTAGGACTGTATCTAAATTCTTTCTGGGTGTGCGGATGTCTCCAGCAAACAAGGCTAGGGTAACATTCTCCGGTAAACCTAATTTTTGGCGATTGCTTTCACCAGGGGTAAACTCTTCTAAGTCAACGCCATTAACAATTACCCGAATCCGAGAACGCGGTACACCAATGTTGACTAATTCTTGGGCTACCTTTTCGGATACAGCCACCACAACCTGCGCTTTTTGGAAAGCTTGTTTTTCCCAACGGGCATTAAAAGCCGTAAATAACCACTGGTAAAAACCATATAAATCGCGGCGGTTGCGAGAAATATGGACAGGCGATCGCAACCATGAACTGTGGACAAAATGTACAGCATTCACATCAGCCGCGGCCAGATTAATAGCTCCATTGACTTTAACTAAATCAATGTAAGAGCGATGTTTGCGCAACCAATCTGCGCTTTTTTGGGCAAAGATGAAATTACGTACAAATTCTGTTGGATAGCCTTTGACTGGAATTTTAATCCAATTAACTCGGTTATTTTCTTCTAGTTCTGGTGCGACTTCACTAGCTAATAATGTCAAGTGATGACCGCGACGTATTGCTTCTTTAGCAACCTCATAGTTTACCCGCCCTTGACCATCACCTTTTTTGATTTTATGAGTAACAATACAAAGTTTCATACACTATTTCCTTAAGGATAAAATCCTTGAATCACCCCTCCCAAACCCTCCCCGTATGTATTGGGGAGGGGCAAGATTTCAAGTTTCCCCCCCTGCTTTATAAAGGGGGATTAAGGGGGGTCTATTCGACTTATACAAGAGGTCTCTTTAAAAAATAAATTCCTCAACTCAGAAATATTGAGATATTATTTCGATATTCCTATTAACTTACTTGTTAAAAATCGCGGCGTAAAACTAAGACTAAGTGCTGCCATAGTTCGCACATTAAATTTTTGTTGATTCAGCGCTTGCCAAAAATAAGGGCGTGCTGCGGCTATCTGTTCGCTTCGTAGTAAACCAATTCCCAAAGTAGTATTAGCTTCTAACCATTTCTGTTGAAAATGAGTTCTAAATTCCTGTAACCGAGGGTCTTCTATAAATACTTGATAGCAAAACATTTCGCTTTTCGCTTTGCGAATTTTTGCTTGTACATCTCGACTACCACTGAGCATAGTATCAGTTTGCTCATGGGCGCGATATCGCGTCAATCTTTCTGGATAATAGTAAGCGCCATAACCAGATATGCAAAATAGATAGGTTAAATATAAATCCCACATTCCAGCAACTTCTGAGGGAATACTATACCAATCCACCAAATTATTCCGAATCACGCAAGATGCAGCAGTAGGTATACTTTTATCTACCAATCCAATTTTGGAAAAAGGTTTATAAATTCCTTTTGCTAGTTTGTCTCGCTTGTAAGCGCGTGTATTTTCTTCGGTACCAGTATGATTAATTATGCCATTAGCATCTATAATATATTGATCGCAAAAAGCGAGAATTAAATCAGAATTTGCTTCTAGTGGTGGTACAAGCTTTGCTAAAAAGTCTTCATTCCAAATATCATCGTCGTGGAGACTAGCAACATATTTACCTTGCGCCATATTGAAACCATGTTGCTGATTAGCTAACATCCCCACATTTTGCTGATGTCGCCAAAATCTGATACGTGAATCACCAAAAGATGCGACAAGTGCTTGGGGATTTTCTGAACTACAATTATCAGAAATAATAATTTCAATATTTTGATAAGTTTGTTTTATTGCACTTGCGATCGCTTGCTTGAGATAGTCTGGTCGATTATAAGTGGGAATAACAATACTGACTAAAGGTTGTTGACATTCTTGATGTAATGACATATTTTTCTCCCTTTATATTTTCTAAGTAAAAGATGCAATAATTGATGTTTTCAGTAAATTCAGCTTATTTAGCTGGAGAGATACTATATACTTTGTTGGCTTGTGAAGGAAATTCAGCTATTGTTTTTGCATAAATTGTTCGGAGATTATTTACATGAGCAGCCATTGTAAATTCCTTCATCAATAAAGTATGACCTTGCTCACCCATGTATCGGCTTTTTTGATAATTTCTAGACAATTCATTAATAGCATCAGCCAGCTTTTGGATATTATTGCCTGGAACAAGCATACCCGTTTCACCATCTCGTAAATGTTCTGGAATTCCACCGACTGCACTACCAATTACAGGTCGACAACGAGAGTATGCTTCCAAAGTTACAAGACCGGCAGGTTCAGGCCAAACACTGGGAAAGATGACTGCAAAACACTGTTGATAAAGTTTATCTAATTTATCCGAATCGCACCAACCATGCCAAGTGATTCGCTGATTCAATCCGAGTGTGGTTGCTAACTTTTCTAACCGTGGTCGTTCCCAACCTTCACCTGCAATATCAAGTTGAATTTTCGGGTCTGTATGTATTAAGGTTTTCAGTAACCATTCCAGACCTTTGTCAGAAACAATGCGTCCAGCAAACAAAATTCGATGATTTTGATGTACTTCTAAGCTAAGGGGTGAACTTGCTGTTTCTGGTATAGAGATTCCACAATGTAGCGTTATAACTTGTTCGGGGAATACACCGTTTTGAATTAACTCTTGCCGCACATATTCGCTATTAGCAATGAAGGTAATTTTTAGCCTTTTCAAGACATCTAAAAACTGATGAGTGGTTTGAAGTTCTTTAAGAGTTCTTAAAGGTCTACGGCTACCACATTTATCTACTAATTTACCCCAGCTACATCCTAAGTAAGAGAAGTTGCGATCGCAGATTGTCCGTTGCTCTGCTAAATACTTTGTGCCGCTAGGGCAGTAGAATGAGTGATTATGAACGCTGAAGATAGCAGGACATTCGCCTGTAAGCTGCAATAGCAAATCTGGACTGTGGATGTGCAGCAGTTTGAACTGTCTTTGATCGATATTTTTCAGTGATTTTATCACGCGATCGCTAACATCAGATGGTCGATGTTCAAACAGAGAAGCTAAATAAGTTTCAACACCTCCGCTCCCACCGACACCAAAACTTGAGCATTGATAAATTAGGTCTTTGTCAAAGGTTTCCTGGGGCATATTTTCTATGAATATTAAGTATATAGGATTAATTTTAATAACTTATTTGTAGAGGCAATAAGTGTTTAAAATTTTATTGTCTGACAATTTCGCAAAATTACCGCTCCATATTTAGGGGTTTACGGCTGTAGAGATATACAGCCGATAAATATGTTCTAATTACTTTGGTAATTGAATGTTGTTTCTAATCTGGCTGCCTTAATTCATACTGCATTTGATGATATTTCCAAAGCTTGCCTTTTAGTTCCAATAGTTCTTGATACTTACCTTGCTCTACTATCCTTCCCTGTTCTAAAACTACAACTTTATCTGCTTTAGAAATAGTAGAAAGACGGTGAGCGATCGCAATTACTGTTTTACCCACAGATAGCTTTTCTAATGAATCTTGAATTAAGCGCTCAGATAGCGAATCTAAGGCACTAGTCGCTTCATCCAAAATCAAAATTTCCGGGTTCCGCAGTAAAGCTCGTGCAATAGCAATTCGCTGTCTTTGTCCTCCAGATAATCTAACACCCCGATCTCCTAATTGGGTATCGAAACCTTCGGGCATTTCCAAAATAAATTCTAGTGCATTCGCTAGTTTAGCTGCTTCTTTAATTTCCTCATTTGTCGCCTCTGGAGTGCCGTAAGAAATATTCTGCCAAACATTAGTATTGAAGATGAAGGTATCTTGACTGACGACAGCTATTTTGCGACGGAGAGAGTTAATTTCAAACTGTCGGATATCCATTTCATCAATGTAAATATATCCATCCGTAGCATTATAAAATCGGGGAATCAAATCAGCAAGAGTTGTTTTACCAGCGCCAGACGATCCGACTAATGCTGTCATCTTTCCCTTTTCAATCGTCAGAGTAATATTATGCAACACTAGATTTTCATCATCATAGCCAAAATCCACAGATACTAAATCTATTGACCTCTTTAATCCCTTAAACTGAACTCTGCCATTTTGAAAGTAATATTTTTCATCACTTGTCAACAGATTTTTAATATTGTCTGCTGAACCATGTAAAGTGCTAAGATATGCTCTTGTGCCATTAATATCTTGGACAAATGGAATAAAGCGAAAGAGTACAAAGAAAAAAGTTAGCAAAGAAGCAACTTGTAGCGTTCCATTAGTGACAAGACTAGTGAATGCCAAAATAATCATTCCGATCAATACCGTAGTTGCTACCCCTTCGGCAATTGGCTTCACAAGTGTCCAGGTAAATACAACCTTTGTTGTACTACTTATTACCTTATCGCTAGCTTTATAGTAACGCTGACGCTCAAATTCTTGAGTACCACAAGAATGAACAGTGCGAATGCCATTAATAAATTCTATGGCTGTTGATGTAAAATTAGCATTAGCAGTTGTCATGCCAAAACTCGATTCTCTGACTCTGGCATTTAGATTTGACAACCCTACACCTAACAGTGTAAATAGCAATGCTGAAATTATCGTCAATTGCCATGAGATCAAAAACATTGATATTAAGTAGACAAAGGTTGTTAGTCCTCTAGTTACTAAAAAAGCTCCGCCACTAAAACCTTGTCTGATCCTTTCAATTTCTGTAGTAATTGTGTTAATTAGTTCGCCAGAACGAGTTTTACTAAAGTAACTTAGCGATAATGATTGTAACTGTTCAAAGATTTGCTTGCGTAAGCGATCGGCAAGATGTAATTGAGATAATTCAGTATAGACTTGAGAAAAATAATTGAAGGTGGCACGTAACCAAGTACTCAATAAAATCAGCAAAGATACGCGATACAAACGATTAATCGCTGATGTCTTGGCTCCCAAAATCCAAAGATCGAACCATTCTATTCCTGTTTGTACAGGTTGAGCATTGGGACTAGTTAAGCTTTGCAAGAATGAAAGTAAGAAACCAATACTTACACCTTCAAAGGTTGCCGCCAAAATTGAAAATATTAGAGCTAAAATTGCAATTTTACGAAAATGTTTAAATTCTCGCAATATCAAATAGTTGTCTTGCCAAAAGCTGCTAGCTTTGAGCAGATTACTGACTGGTTGAGGAAGCTGGAAATTCATGGATTTTATCATAATAGTTTGGCAAGGTAGATAGACCTCTATAGATGAATGCAGTCCAGATAAGCCTAAAACCCTGATATAGAGATGCGAGTTATCGCGTTTGGAAAACTAATTATCTAGAATCGGATGCTACATAAATAATTTTTTGAGCCTCAGTGCGATAAATGAAATCATCAATTACCGCACCGACAAATTATAGAGTTTGGCTATCCAGATGTAACAGATGAGACTGTGCCTCTACTTCCCAGGAAGCTGTAATTTCTGGTAATTTATTTAGCTGTACTGCATCTTCCAAAGTCCAACAACGAGATCCGGTTAAACTCATGTCACCCCGTAGCACGTTAAATAACTGTGGCAGATTGTCGAGATTGTATTTACCCATCCAACGCCCTAGCGGTGTGTTATTGTTGGTGCAAAAGCTCATCGCTTGAAAGAGTTTACCCCGTTCCCCAACACGCCATTGATGACAAAAAAGAGGCCCCGGCGAGTAAACCTGCATTAATACAATCAATCCCAACATGACTGGACTTACTAATAGCAGCAATACGAAAGCAGCAATCCAATCAATTACTCGCTGCAATTGTCTAAAGGGTTGGTTAGGAAGTTTTTTGCCAGCGGGTATGCTTAGGTATATTGGTTTTTGAGCTGCTTCACATGCATCTGCCCAAAATTTGAGCAAAGTCTCACCCAATTTTGGATCTATGCTGACCAAACTTACTGGAGAATGTTGTAAGCATTCTACTAGCGATCGCTTATTATCTAATGAAGCCAGATATGGTTGTTTAACTCCTCCAAGCGGCTTCACCAACAGCTTACCCCGCCGCCACAGGAGTGTACAGTACCCACGATTATCCTGGTGTGACTGGGTTACATCATATAAATTCTCTAGAGTTGGAATTATTGAAGTTGTCATAATGTCTTTGGGTTTATACAGGAGTGA
The DNA here is from genome assembly GCF_036917375.1 of Nostoc sp. Classification (GTDB taxonomy): domain Bacteria; phylum Cyanobacteriota; class Cyanobacteriia; order Cyanobacteriales; family Nostocaceae; genus Nostoc. The sequence goes on along the minus strand of NZ_JBALDN010000042.1, from coordinate 166,940 downwards.
ATTACTGAGGCGTTATCAAAGGCTATTAATGCCAAAGACCCAAATCCGAATCTTGTTGTAAGTCCAAAAAGTTGGAGATAATTGAGGGCAAAAATATGCTATAGTATTTGCCACTCAGCCAAGCACGTATTGCGTAGAATTCTGCTGGTGTAGAGATTTACAAATTAGACAGATATTAATTACATAGGTAGCAATCACCGCTACTATTAACATTCATGGGCAAATCTTGATTTTCCGGAAACTACTGACAGTAGAGAAGTGTAGAGGGAAATTACCCATGAATCTATATCTACGTTTAATTACGCTGAGGTGTTCATTGTCTCGATAGATTTAACAAAACCAGTCTGCTCTTATCTTCTAGCCTTTATGAAGGTGCTTTAATCTCTAGAATATAAGACTCTGTAGAAATAGCGATCGCTCAAATAACTTCTTTATTTATTCTTTAAAGAGTCAGTGATTTCTCTGAAAATTCATAAAGATAGCATAAATATACTGAATTCTTCCCGATCGCAACAAAATTCAATTTGGTTCATCAAAACGCAGGGACAATTCATGAATCGAAAAAATGCAAAATGCAAAATCCCCGACTTCTTTAAGAAGTCGGGGATTTATCATCTAGCTGTACTAGCTACTTTTCTACAGCTTGACGTAGAGCCAATTGCTGTTGTTTGACATTAGGGACGTAATTACTACTAGAGTTTGATACCCCATTCGCTACAACCCCAATCAGATTTAACTTACTCAGCATGGCTGTCGCTTGATTAAGCTGACTTCGCGTCACAATACCAATGCTTGCCACCATAATCACACTACGACAAGATGATGCGGTAAGCATGGCATCCACCAAACCGAGAACTGGGGGCGCATCTATGAGTACCAAATCATAGTTTTCCTCAAATGCTGCCATTAATTGCATCATCCGCGGGGAACTCAACAGATTAGCTGGATCGGTAGGTTTGGGGCCAGCGGTCAAAATATCGATGTAGGCGGAACCTGAGTATTGAAGACTAATTTGGTTGGGTAGAGTTGTATCACTCGCCAATAAAGTTGAAAGCCCCTGCTCATTAGGAAGATTCAGTTGGTGGTGCAAATTGGGATCGCGTAAGTTGGCATCAATCAGCAGTACTCTTTTGTGTAAACGAGCAGCACTCATTGCCAAACCCAACGCCAAAGCTGATTTACCCTCATCGGCTAAAGCTGAGGTAATCATCAAAGATTTTAAATTAGTAACAGTATTTAAAAGTTCGATGTTTTTGTAAATCAGATCCAGCGATTCCCAACGCGGTGGAGATTGTAATACCTGAATCGTCCAGGGGGCGAGAACTTCTGGCTTGCCAAAAGGCAACTTGATCATTGATTCTCTGGGTTTGGCTGGCGGTAACTTGGGAGTTGTCCCCAACAACGGCATGGCCATTTGCTTCTCTAACTCAGCAGTGGTGTGAACTGCATCATCAGCCGATTCGCGAATAAAGGCAGCAATACCTCCTAACATTAAGCCAACTACAGCACCTAACAGCAAATTCTGTTGAAGATTGGGGCCTAATTGTGCGCCTTTTTGAGGATCTTCTACCACTTCCCAATTAAATCCACCCTTGGAAAGTTCTTGTCGTAATTGTTGTTCTGCTCTTAAAAGCTGCTCTAATCTTTCACGGCTAAATTGTAACTGCGGTAGCATCCGATTGTAATAAGCCAACAGAGGCGGGAAGCGTTTGATTTCAAAACGCAGCTCGTTTTCTTTCTGAGCCAAAGTTTGATCGCGAGCAGTTAAAGCAACTATAGTTGTCTGCGTTTCTACTAACTGACCGGCAAGGCTGAGATCGATTTGGCCTAGCTGTCCTTTTTCGAGAAGAGAGTCTCCAGAAGTGAATGCACCAGCAGATTTTCCGCCTAAAGTTCTTCCTACCTCTTGTTGCAATAATTCCTTCTGGCCCTGGAGCTGTTCTTTCAGCTTTTGCACACTCGGAGTTTGATCTGTAAACCGTAAGCGTTCTTGTGCTAGTGCCAATTCGCTTTTTTGGATTTCGTTTAGTAAGCCTTGATAACGAGTAGACTGACTCAAACGAGAAGCAACTAAAGCATTTTGGGGAGAACGGTTAAGTTGTTCTTCTAAAGATTTTTGGCGTGCTAAAGCTTCCCCATACTGAGCGCGAGTCGTCTGTCTTTCTTGGGAAAGATTATTTAAAGCTGTTTCAATCGCTTTGGCTTGTGACTCTGGATCGATTAAGTTCTGATTTCTGCGAAATCTTTGTAAATTTGTCTCAGCTGCGTTTACTTCTTCACTGGCTTTACTTAACTGTTCCCTAATGATTTGCAGACCTTTTTGTAAACGCGAAGTCTGTTGTTGTTTGTTATATTCCAGATAAACTTGTCGAATTGCATCTAGAACTTTTTGGGTTTTTTCAGGATCTCCAGCAGTATATTCAACTTGAAATATTTTAGTAGCGACATTATCTTCTTTGCTCCTGATTTGAGTTAAGACCAAAGAAGCTTTAATTTCAGCTGAAGTTATATCTGGATAATTAGACTGAAGTTTATCAACTGCTTTTTGGATGAGTCCCGAACTTTGCATCAAGTTAAGCTGAGTGGCAGTATCTATGACCACGTTAGAGTCAGTAAACTGATTGTCTACCCCCGCGCCACCTTCCGTTTTACCTTGATAGTTAGGTTCTACTAGCAGTTGCATAGAACTTTTATAAGTAGGCTTTGTTTTTACAGTTACTATGCTGGCAATCGCAATAGAACTAATTAATACTGCTAAGAACCAAGGAAATCTCCGCACAAATACGGCAAACATTTGCCCGTAACTTGGTTCACTTTCAGAAGCTGGGGCTAGATGAGGATTTAGACTAGTTTGAACCACTTTTATATCCTTGTCTTCAAGACTTACGCTAAGAGATTCTCCGAAAAATACCTATTTTTTTACAAATAAATAGGTAATCTGATAGTGGAAAATTCAGAAATCAAATGAATAATTGCTGCACGCCACAAGCTTGGTTAATAATTTGCTCAACCTTGCCAAAGAATGCATTCTCTGAAAAATTTGCTACCGCATGATTACGGATGCGATCGTAATCCCAAGAAATGCCGTTGGCTTCTAGTAAGGCAACTTGGAGAGAGTCGGGTGTTTGTCTTTTGAAAAAGACTCCTGTTTCCCCTGGTATTTGAGTATCTAATACTCCACCTGCTCCATAAGCGATGACTGGTGTACCGCTAGCATTAGCTTCTACTGGAACTAACCCGTAATCTTCTAGAGCTGCGACAATAATAGACTTGGCTTTGGAAAACAAGTCTTTGCGGGTTCTATCACTTACGTGTCCCAAGAACACAATATTTTGTAATGCTTTAGATTTTAACCGTGTTAGTTCTGGCCCGTCACCAGATATTAATAGCCGCCACCCCAACCAATTAAAAGCTTCGACTATTATATCAAGTCGCTTATAACTGATCATCCGGGCGGAGGCCAGATAATATTCATCTTTTATATCTGAAAAAACAAATTTACTAGTATCAATTGGATAGTTCACCATCATTGCCTTTTTGCCATAAATCTTTTCAATCCGGCGGGCAACAACACTAGAATTAGCAATGTAAAGGTCAGGCTCCTGTGCATATTTCAGGTCTACCTTTCTCATGACTTGAAATACTTGTTCGATTAAAGGAGCAAAATATCTATAGTCCCCGTACTCTCTTAAATAAGTTGCTGTATCCCATAAGAAACGGGTAACGTTATGGCAAAAACAAATGTGGTGAGCATTGGGATTTTTTCGCACTGCTTTGGCGAAGCTGGTGCTACTACTAATAATTAAATCGTAGTCTTGCAGATCCAAGGCACGAAAGGCAGGAAAATATAGAGGAGCCATCGACCTGAAATATTTTGCTGCACCAGGAATCTTTTGTAAGAAAGTTGTATTAACTATGCGATCGCCTAGATCGATAGTTTTTTGGGGGTCGTACAAAGATGTGAAAATATCTGCTTCGGGATAGCGCTTACAAAGCAGTTCAAACACACGCTCTGCCCCACCTCGCTGGGTTAAATAATCATGGACGAGAGCAATTTTCATGAAATTTGACCTAAAGTTTCGATCGGGTTTGTTGAAACGCTCCCCAGCAAGTTATACCATTTTAGATTTTGGATTTTAGACTTCGGCTACGCTCAGTCGAACGATTTTGGATTGGAAATTGCTTTGATGCGTCTGGCTTTGTATTAATCCATGTGTCGCAATCATTTTTCAAAATGGTATTACTATCAACAACTTTAGTGTCCCACAGTATAGCTTTCTATCCTCTTGATGAAATTCTGGCGACAAACATATAGGGGCGTACAGCTGTACGCCCCTACAGCTAATTCATTTGTGGCAAATGTTTTGAGAACCGATATTATCCAACTGCTACTAAGATTTTTTCTGGAGCGAAATAGGCGTTTTGCTCAGATCGTAATTGGTCGCAAAGTCTGCCTTCCGGTAATTCTACATCCTCATAAGTGAGGACTCGATCTTTAGAAATATCTCGTTTGAGGCGGCACCCTTCAGCTAAACCCATTGGTAGAAGATTTTGCTGTTGGACGATATCGGAATTTTCACATTGTCCGTAGGTCATGTAGTAGCCGATGCCATCTAAGGTTTCTCCTGCTTTCAGGTCGATTTTGGCGGTGGTGACAACATCTACTAGCGGGCCTGCTAGTGGAGACATAACGGCATCACCAAATAAAACAGCACGCGCTACGGACAAGGGAACTTCAAAATGACAGAGGTGATAAGGAGTATAGAAGCTGTAAAGTGGGCCTTCGCCTAATTTATATAAGTTGAGATAGTGGCGTTGCTTGGGGTCGTCGTGTGTGGCAAATACATATACGCCTGGGCCTGGTTTGGCTCCAACTACATAATCGACAATACCGCCTAGTTCTTTGAGTTGTTCAACATCATATAACTGGGTCATTTCATCGACATGATCGCTGAAGTCATATCCCAACATTCCCCGTTTGGCGACTTTCATGCCTGTGGCATTGGCAACGATCGCTTGCTCGAAGGAAATTTTGCTTCCGTCGGCGAAGCTAGCCACCATGTGGGGCTTTTGACCCCAACGTTTAGCAAATCCTTCCTGGGTGGTGGGATTGCGATAGGGGTCTTGGAGTCCTTTAATGTTACCGCACAATAAGGGAGTTAAACCAATGCTTTTTACAAAGCGATAAAGGTTCATTTGTACCCCTGGCTGATCGCCATCACAAGCGCTGAGAATCACGCCTGCTTTGTCGGCATACACTTTCAGGATGGGGCCAATGGTGCCATCGAGTTCGGCATTCATCATAATCACATGTTTGCAATGGGCGATCGCTTCCATAACGATCCCAGCGCCAAATTCCACTGCACCCGTGACTTCAATTAATGCATCGATGCCTTCAGCCCGACACAGTAACTTAGCGTCTTCTGTGACTGCATACTTACCGTTAGCGATCGCATCTTCTAATTCGCTGATAGTTGCAACAACTTGGATATCTTCAATTCCTGCTTCCGAATAAGCTTGTTTAGCTGCACCAATCTGACGATTAGAGATAGCAACTAACTCCATTCCTGGCACTGAATTGACAATTTGGTTGGCAATTCCTCGACCCATAAAACCAGCACCGATCATTCCCACCTTGATAGGATTTCCTGCTGCTGCACGGGCTTGTAAGGCGCGATCGATAATAATCATGAACTAAACTCCTTTTTAGAACTGTTTGTTGTGTTACAAATTCTCGATAATTTTGCACTTAATAATTTTTTACAGCTAAACATTAAGTACATTTTCATGGAAATTATCATTAATGATAGCTACTAACTGGTTGCTTGCTAGATGCTATAACAGCAATTTGTTTTTCCGGCTATGATTTTTGATAATTTGCTCCACAGCATTTCTGTAAGCTTGGGCAAACTTTTCTTTGGTATGATTTGCTCTTGCATATTCCCTCCTCCTGCCTCTATAGCGATGGTATTTTTTTGGAAGTGCCTTACCTCATGCAGAGGAGCCTGTGTGTTGTGTGGAAAACACCTGGCACAGAGAAATAGTCTATACGCCAACAGTCATCATTCTCAACAAAGGCCAATTTAAATCTTTTTCGGAGATTTCAGTCACATCTAGAGGCCAATCAATGTTAAAGAATGGGTCATCATAGCGTAAACCTCTTTCATATCCTGGGGTGTAAAATTCACCCACTTGATATACAACTTCAGTCTCATCGGTGAGCGCTTGATAGCCATGAGCAAACATTTCTGGAACATACAAAGCGCGGCGATTTTCTGGGGTTAGCTCTACACCGATGTGTGATAAAAAGCTAGGAGATTCAGGACGCATATCAATAATTACGTCGTAGATAGCGCCTTTAGTACAGCGAATTAATTTTGTTTCTGCTGCTGGCAGAATTTGATAGTGCATTCCCCGGATAGTGCCTTTTTTGTAATTAAAAGACAGGTTACATTGGGCAACTGTTGGCTTTAATCCGTGTGCTTCAAATTCTTGAGCGCAGAAAGAGCGAGCGAAAAAACCACGGTGGTCTGGCTTTTCTTCTAAATCAATGATGAATGCGTCTTTGAGTGCAGTTGGAGTGAAGATCATGAATGAATAACCTTGATAGGAATATTGACGACAACGAAACTTGGTAAATTTAAAAACTTAACTTGTTATAAATCTCATCAATGATAGTCTTGAGAAGATTTTGAGATTAACAAGTAGTTTGCTTTAACTGAACTAGATGGCGCTATTACTGACTGATTCAGTTAACTTTGGTTGGGGAAAAGTATTGTCTCGATATTGAGTACAAACTTCTGGGCGATCGGGAGAAGTAGAAGTGTAGCACGAGAATAGAGTTAGCCTATCTTCTGTGCGTGATGTACCGTGATGTATGGCTTTTTTGGGATCGACAATAATTACTGTTCCTGCCGATCCTGTACAAGATTTCCAAGCCTCTTTCGGGATAATTTCATTTAGTTCTTCATCGGTGATGCCTAAATGACCAGATTGCCAAAGCTTGTAGTAAGTACGGTAATAGTTTAATTTAAATAAAGAGGTTAAAGAGCCAGGGATATATTCAAATGGCCCGTGTTTTTCTTCAACATCATTTAAGTAAATAATGATTTTGATCATGCGGCGGTCTTCTGCATCTTTATGCCATAGTTGTGTACCAAACTGATTTTTATTAGGGAAATCTTTGCGGAGATGTACACCATGAAAAATTATTGGCAGACCAATGTAGTTTTCAATGATGTTTAGAAGCCTTTTTTCGCTTCCCCAAGTAGCAAATTCAGGTAAATATGTAACTGTGTAAACTTGGGGAAATTTCTCCTTTGAATCGTCATGATTGCCAGATTCCATTTGGGACGAATAAGCATAAGCTGCCTTGAGCAATTCTGCTGTTGAATCGAATCCCAATTCAGCAAGTGTGGTAATATGAATACCATCACATTTAAGGTCATCAAAAATTTTGCGATCGCCTGCTTCCAGTACAGGCAAATTAGCAGCATGTTTCCAAAGTGCTAATCTGTAAACTAATTCAGATCCCAGTGAAGATATTTTGCGTTTAATCTTGAGCAGCATCGCATGACTACCTTTAATAGACTATCGGCCATTTTCTATTTGTTGCTTTAACTCTGCTCTGGGATAAGTATCATCCCAGTATTGGGTGCAGAGTTCTGGTCTTTCAGGAGGGTTGGCAGTATAACAAAAGAATAGTGTTGAGCGTTCTTCTGTACGGACTGTGCCGTGATGTAAAGCATTTTTCGTATCTACAAGAATGACTGTACCTGCTGGGCCTGGGCAGGATTTCCAAGCTGATTTGGGGATGACCGGTTTTACTTGTTCATCGTCAATACCCATATAACCTGACTTCCACAGTTTGTAGAAAAGCCGAATATAACTCCAACTAAACAAAGAAGTTAAAGAGCGAGGAATGTATTCAAAAGGCCCAGTTTTTTCTTCTACATCATTCAAGTAAATAAAGATTTTGATAATGCGGCGGTCTTCGGCATCGCTATGCCATAGTAGTGTACCAAACTGATGTTTGCTAGGGAAATCTTTACGTAAGTGTACACCGTGAAAAGCAATAGGTAGACCAATATAGTTTTCGATGAGATTGAGAAGTCTTTTCTCCATTGCCCAGTTATAAAATTCTGGTAAACCTGTAACTGTGTAAATTTGTGGCAACTTTTCATCTAGATGGTCGTTGTTGGGATTTTCCATCTGAGATAATTGCTGGTAAGCAGCTTTGAGTAGTTCGGAGCTAGAGTTTAAGCCTAAATCTGCCAGTGTTGTGACATAAACACCGTCTTTTTTGAGAGCCTTCAGGATATTGCGATCGCGCTCTTCCAATGCTGGCAGATTTCTGCTATGCTTCCAACGAGCTACATAATATTGAAAGTCAGCAGATAGTGTAGATAATTTGCGTTTAATTAGATTAAACATCTGGTAAACTCTTTATAGTTTCAATGTCTATTTATCAGTAATTTAGTAAATTATGGCTTATAGTTCCGTATTTCTTGAGCAGGTATTTCACTTGATTCTGCTAAACTAAATTCTTTAGAAATCATCACGTCAAAAGCACATAAACCGACTAAAGCCAAAAATGGGACTACTGTCTGAATGGCAGACATAGGCCATCTTCTTAAAGCACCTAAGAAAACTTTCAAGTTGACTTCTTTACCGTTTTGCAAAAGCATCCGCCGACAAAACTGCTTAGAATATCCACTCTGCTCCAATTTCAAAATTACTTCGGGTATGTGTTTGTATTGCATTAAAAGTGCAGATTTTGGTTCTTTCTGCCAATAACTCACACCCACAACACATTCCAAATAAGTCTCTTTTGTGACAATTACACGACCATTAGAAGCACAATACCCGGCTAAATATGCTAAAGATATCCAGTTATTCTCAGCATCTTGCCAATTTTGTAGAGCGCGTTTCACTAAATCAGTGCGGTAGATTGTAGCAGTCAGAAAAATGACCGCACCGACACTTTTTGAGAAACAATGCTCAAATATAGCTTTACCATCACCATCACCATCTTCACTATCTATATCAAACCAGCGATTACCAACAATTGTTGGTGGATGAACTGGTTCACCAGTAATTTGGTTCCGACCGGAAAAGTTGAGAAATAACAATGATAAATCTTCATATTGCTTAAGTTTGCTAATCACATAAGCAATAGCTCTATCTTGAATTGGGTCATCATCACCAATCGTCCAAACATATTTTGTTGTAGTCGAATTTAGGCAATACATAATATTTTTGACAACGCCTAAATTCTGAGGATTTTTATTTGATTTAAATGGAATATTGCTAAGGATTATTTGCCATTTTTTAATTACATCCTGAGTATTATCTGTTGAACAATTATCAGAAACTAAAATTTCACAATCATCTTCAAAACCTTTGATAGCTTGAGCTAGCCATGCTAACTGTTTATCCAGTAATTCAGCACGATTATAAGTCGGTATAGCAATGGTCAGTAATTTCTGCATGGTAAAAATAATAGTTAACCAATTGATATATTAATGGTTACAGGCTAGTCTCTAGCTGTTTGGGTGGAAAAAGAATTGTCCAAGCTGATATGCTTAACAAACGTAGGTAAGGAATAAATATCTTGATTGTCAATAAAGGCCAACGTTTTAAAGCACCTAATAGGATTTTTAAGTCGGTTTTTTGATGGAAATTTTGCCAAATCATTTCCTGACAAAATTTATGAGGATATCCTACCTTGAGTAGTTTTATATAAACTTCAGGTATGTACGCATATCGCATTTTAAAATTCCATGTTGGATCGAGATCCAAAAGACTAGCGCCCATAGTACATTCTAAATAAGTGTCTTTAGTGACGATGACACTCCCATGAGCAGCGCAAAATGCAGTCCAATATGCTTGAGAGGCCCAATTATTAGTAGCAGATGGCCATTTTTGTAAAGCGCGTTGCACTAAATTTGTGCGATAAATTGCTGCTGATATAAAAAGTACACCACCAAAGTTTTCATTCAGATAACTTTGAAATGTAGTTTTACCATCAACTTTTAGTTCGTCGTTATCACTATTCAACCAGCGTCCAACAACAAGTTGACCTGTTTGTTTTTGACGACCAGAGAAGTTTAAAAACATTAGTGCTAAATCTGAATGTTTTTTAAGTGTTGTTAACACATAATCTAAAGTTCTCTCTTGAATTGGATCGTCATCACCAATTGTCCAAATATATTTACTAGTTGGAGCTTTTAAGCAACAAGCAATATTACCCATTACCCCAATATTTTCACTATTACTATTTGATGTAAATGTGACATTACTAAGAATTGTTTGCCACTTTCTAATGATTTCTTGGGTATTATCTGTAGAACAATTATCAGAAATAAAGATTTCACAGTCAGACTCAAACCCTTTAATAGATTTGGCTAACCAAGTAAGTTGTTTATCTAAAAGCTGGGCACGATTAAATGTAGGGATTGCAATAGTCAGCAATTTATTCATATAGCGATTGATTTACCTTCTGGTTTAACCTTCAAGAGAAATTTCAAATAATTTGATAGATGGAATAAGCCCGAATCAACACTATTTGATTCGGAAGCTTAAATCATTTTTCTGCTGCTAGGCTACTTTTTGTTCCAGAAAAAATCTTTGTCAATTTGTTCTGTACGAATTAGATACTCTAGCTGTTTTAAGCGAGTAAATCCTCTAAACAAGAAAGTATCTTCAGCCATGTGTATTTGACTGAATAAATCAAATAGCTGCTGGGCACCAAGTCGGGCATTCCAATCACATTTAAATCCGGGTAGGATTGTGTTGATTTTCTCGAAGGATACGCGATAGCTGCGGTTATCTGCGCCGTTGTCACCAAAGGACAATTTGCAATCTGGGAAAACATCAGCAATAATTTCTGCGATTTCTTTAACGCGATAGTTATTTGCTGTATCTCCCACGTTGAAGATTTGGTTATGTACAATGTCGCGTGGTGCTTCTAAGGTGCAAACTATTGCTTTGCAAATATCCAATGCGTGGACTAATGGCCGCCAAGGTGTGCCATCACTAATCATTTTGATTTCTTTGCTAGTCCATGCCAACCCTGCTAAGTTGTTTAAAACAATATCGAAGCGCATTCTGGGAGAAGCGCCAAAGGCTGTCGCATTCCGCATAAAAGTGGGAGAGAAGTCATCGTCAGCGAGTGGTCTGACATCTCTTTCTACAAGAGTTTTGCATTCTGCGTAGGCTGTTTGGGGATTAACTGCGGATTCTTCTGTGACATCACCTGCGGTAGCAACACCGTAGACACTGCACGAAGACATATATACGAAGCGACGCACACCCATAGCCTTAGCCAGACTAGCAAGACGAACTGAACCCACATGATTAATTTCGTAGGTAATATTGGGTGCTAATTGTCCGGCTGGGTCGTTGGAGAGTTCCGCCATGTGAACTATGGCTTCAATACCTTCCAAATCATCAGGGGTGATGTTGCGGATATCTTTATTCAGGGTTTTGGGTGTCACTCCACTTGGGTTGTACAGCCAACCAACTTTATAGAAGCCGGTATCTAGACCAATAACTTCATGTCCTCGTTCGATTAACAGAGGCGGTAATAACGAACCTAGATAGCCTTCTGTTCCAGTTACTAATATTTTCATTGTGGTTAATTCCTTTGTATTGTGTTGATGAGTTAAATTCTTCGTTTAGCTGGACGCACAGATGTACTCCCTAGTAGTCTGCCAACCCAAAATTGTTAGGTGAGGGCTGGGAAAAGGGGAAAGGTTAAAGGTTAAAGGTTAAAGGAGTAAACATCTTTTCCCTTTCCCCCTTGCCCTTAAAAGAGCCAAGTTTTCTTGGCGAACTACTAGAGTGTGTTGCATCTAGAAGGGAACCGCTATATTTTTCGTTTGTATGCAATAACTTGACCTCTCTCCAAACCTCTCTCCTAAAAGGAGAGAGGCTTTGAATCTTATACCAATTTGAAAAATGATTACGACAGATGGAAAACTGAAACACTTATCCAATGGATGTTTCACAATCCAAAATCTAAAATCTAAAATCCAAAATGGTATTACCCCTTTTCTTTAGGTTGGAGGTCATTGGACTCAACCCAGAAGCGCTATATATTATAAAGTCATTACATAGTTTGTCGAACCCATTGGGTAGCAGCACTCTATAGCGGTTCTGAATTGATGCACGACACTTTTTTTTGTTGTGGGATGGGTATCTTATACCAATTTGAAAAATGATTGCGACAGATGGAAAACTGAAACACTTATCCAATGGATGTTTCACAATCCAAAATCGTTCGACTGAGCGTAGCCGAAGTCTAAAATCTAAAATCCAAAATGGTATTACCCGTCCCTTGTATTTCGAGGCAAAGAAAGATGCCCACTATACAAGATTCATCCCTTACGTCAGCAGTCCCGGAAATAACAACTATGATATCTATGCAGTGACTACACTCTCTAGATGCGAAAGTTGGGGAATTTCTGCTACAAGCGCTTTGCCGATTTCTAGAGAGGATGTGGCAGCAGGAGAAGGAGCATTGCAAACATGAATGGAGTTTTGACCGGAAACAATCAAAAAGTCGTCTACAAGCTTGCCATCATTCATTAAGGCTTGAGCGCGAACTCCTGCATGGGTGGGAACTAAATCTTCTGCTTGCACTTCGGGAATTAGTTTTTGCAAACTTCTGGTGAAGGCTGCTTTGCTAAAAGAACGAATGATTTCTTGGATGCCTTCATCAGCGTGTTTGGCTGCTAACTTCCAGAAACCGGGATAGGTGATGACTTCCAAAAAATCTCGTAAGTCAAAATCGGTTTTTTTGTAACCTTCGCGTTTGAGGGATAGAACCGCGTTTGGCCCTGCATGAACGCTACCATCAATCATCCGGGTAAAGTGGACACCCAAGAAGGGGAAATCTGGATTGGGAACTGGGTAAATTAATGTCTTTACCAGATAGCGTTTTTCTGGGGTGAGTTCGTAGTATTCTCCCCGGAATGGGACAATTTTGGCTTGGGGTTCAACTTGCCCTAGCTTGGCGGTGCGATCGCTATGCAATCCAGTACAATTAATTACAAAGCGGGTTTCAAAGTTACCCTTGTTTGTTTGCAGTACCTGATTTTTACCACTTGGAGAGATTTTCAGGACTTTTGTATTCAGGTGCAAATCTCCACCCTGCTGTTGAATTAGCTGGGCATATTTCAAACAAACTTGCTTGTAATTAACAATACCAGTTGAAGATACGCGAATCCCACCTACGCATTTTACGTGAGGTTCAATTTCCTTGACTTCTTCGGGGCTAATTCTCTGGACTTCTATGCCATTGTCTAAGCCGCGTTGGTAGAGATTTTCTAAGCGTGGTAGTTCTTGTTCTTCAGTTGCAACAATTACCTTACCACAAACTTCATGGTCAATTCCATGCTCTTGGCAGAATTCTACCATTGAACGAGAACCATCACGACAAAATTTAGCTTTGAAACTCCCTGGCTTGTAATAAATACCAGAATGAATCACCCCGCTATTATTGCCAGTTTGATGAAATGCCCATTGACTCTCTTTTTCTAGTACTAAAATCCGGGCATTGGGATAGCGTTTTCCTAAAGCCAACGCTGTCGAGAGTCCAACTATTCCCCCACCTATAATCGCAAAATCATACATTAGTATTATCGCACTTCAAATTACAGTAAATCTATAAAGTTATTGGGCATGGGGCATTGGGCATTGGGCATTGGTTATTAATTATTCTCCTCTGCTCCCCTGCTCCCCTGCTCCCCTGCTCCCCCAACTCTCCTTACCATACCTTCCAAGGAGCTTGGTTGTTCTTCCACAGCCCTTCAAGATAGTTTTTATCGCGTAAAGTATCCATTGGTTGCCAAAACCCATCATGTCTGAAAGCAGATAGCTGTTCCATATCAGCTAGCTTTTCTAATGGCTCTTGCTCCCATACCGTAGAGTCATCAGCAATTAAGTTGATTACTTCTGGTTCTAACACAAAATAACCGCCATTAATCCAAGCTCCATCACCTTCGGGTTTTTCCCGAAAGCTGGTGATTTTGGTTTGCTCATATCCTAAAGAAATAGCACCAAAACGTCCGGCTGGTTGAACGGCTGTGAGTGTTCCTAAGCTACTTTGTTCTTTGTGAAACTTAACTAGCTCAGTGATATTAATATTACTAACACCATCGCCATAAGTAAAGCAAAAAGTCTCGTTACCAAGATGTTCGCTGATTCGCTTTAAGCGTCCGCCTGTCATTGTATTATCACCCGTATTTACTAAGGTGACGCGCCAGGGTTCTGCATAACCAGAATGCACGTTCATCTGGTTAAAGCGCATGTCAAAGGTAACATCTGACATGTGTAAGAAGTAGTTAGCAAAATATTCTTTAATGATGTAACCTTTATAACCGCAACAAATGATGAAATCATTAATGCCGTGGGCAGAATATGTTTTCATTATGTGCCAAAGAATTGGCTTACCACCAATCTCAACCATCGGCTTGGGTCTAATACTGGTTTCTTCACTGAGGCGTGTACCAAGACCTCCAGCCAAAATCACCGCTTTCATGCAATTACCTCGGAGATTTGTAGGGATATGATTATTTGACTTTTTCGAGATGAAGAGGATGCACTTCAAGGGAGAAAAATGTATTTCTGATTTCTGTTTCTCCGTCAATAATCTAACTGTAATTTCCGATGAAATTATAAAGGTAAGATAAATTAAAATCTTTTCTATATAAAAGCTCTATGAATATCTATAAATACAGAAATAAATTACTTAATTAAATCAAAATGTTACCTATAAAATAACTAGGATTAGCCGACGCTAACCCTAGTCAGGCTTGATTTTTCAATCAAAACCAATAATATGATAGTAATAAAACTTACTTGTTTCTAGTTAGTTTTTTCTACATTACTTGAGCCTTGGAATAAAGGATCGCATTTGTTTTCGATAACTACACACATATTACTGAGTGCTTGTTGATAATTATCCATGTCATCTTGCTCAAGAAATATTTTGGCAGATGCCTGTATATCTTCGACAGCTTTCGCCTGGTTTTTGTTAGATTCACTACCGCCATACTGTGCCAGTTCATAGCGAACCATACCTCGTTTGAGATATGCTTTTGCTAGTTTGGGGCTTAAAGTTAATGCTTGGTTAAAGTCAGCGATCGCTTGATTATATTCTTGCTGATAATTGCTGCTATATTGAGCAATTTGATAATAGACAACACCCCGCTGGAAGTAAGCTTCGGCTTTGGAGACATTAAGTTTTATTGCTTGAGTAAAATCTGCGATCGCTTTTTTGTAAGCTTGTTGAGATTCACCGCTGTATTTAGCCATTTGGGCGCGGACAATCCCGCGTCTGACATAAGCTTCAATTTCATTATTATCCAGACCAATGGCTCGATTATAATCAGCGATCGCTAGATTATATTCTTTATCGGGATCGTTGCTATATTCAGCGAGCATATAGCGGGCATTGCCCCGATTTACCAAAGCTTTGGTTTGATTGGGATTGATTTTCAGAGCTTGGCTATAATCTGTAACTGCTCCTTCGTAGTCTTTCAGGTTGTAGCGGGCATTGCCACGATTTACAATTGCTCTAGCATGTGTCGGTTCTTGTTCAATTGCTTGGCTAAAATTGACAATTGCTTTGTCGTAGTCTCGCTCTTTGTAAGCAATATAACCTTGCTGATAAGAATCAGCGAAGCTGAGTTTATTATTTGGTTGCGAAGACTTAATTGCTTGTTGGGTGTAAGCATTTTGGGAAACCAACGGCTGAGTAAATTTAATCATTACATCTGCATATCCCAATAAACCAAAACCCAGCAAACAACAAATAATCGGGTACAACTTTGACTTTTTGGAAGGTTTATATGAACCGCTGGGAGTCATTATTGGCTGCCAATAATTAGCTAGCTGCGGTGACATGGCTCGCTGGGGAAAATGCGGTGTCTGATTGTAGCGTTTTCTCGCTTTGACTCGCGGTTGGAGATGTTCTCTAGCTTCTATAGCCCGATGTGATGGGAAGGGGTCGCGTCCACCTAATCGCACGGTACGTTCGCACCACGGACAGCTACGCATGTGGTTGTTGTAGCGATGCTGGGGATTTGTCGTACAGGTAATCAGGGAATCTTCGGCTTCAGCGATGGCTGAGAGCCAAGTCTGGGCACTGGGGCGTAGTTGTGGGTTGTTATGACCTTCTTCAAAACAACGGACAAATAATTCCTGTAAGCTGGGATGAAGAATTTCCCAGGGGGGGGCAATGGGTGTCGGCAGGTAGGGTACGTAACGCTTTTGGCTGTAGGTGAAATGACCCGATGCAATGCGGGCTTCGTAAGGTGGTGGCTCAATCGCACCTTGAAAAATCCCCGAAAATGGGTGGGTGCCTTCCATTAAGAGTTGAAATACTAGCACCCCTAACCCAAATAAATCGTGAGAGATTTCGCGATCGTGCTGGGCAAAAGTTTTATTCTGTAGTTCTGGTGGAGTAAACTCTGGTTTACCTACTGGGCAGCGATAAACAACATTGCTGTTTGGGTCGGTTACTTGGAAAGAGTCTGTGTCTATCAAAGTCACCAGTGCTGTATCGCTGACGAGGATATTAGACTCGTTTACATCACCAATGCAATATCCACTAGCGTGCAAAGCGGCAAAAGCTGCCGCCAAGTTACGAGCCGTGCGGAGCAGGTACTGATAGTTGAATAGAGGGCAGTGTTGCCGACGGGTTCTGGGGTTGTAAAAGTCGATGATTGGACGCATTCCCTGAATACGTGGCATCAAAAAGCCCAGGATGCTATTTTTGCCATCTGCCGCCCGTAATAAATCCTCTGGCCAAGCGATAGAGATATGCCCTAAACTCGCCGTGGGGTTTTCTGGCGGGTTGGCAAGCATCGCCTGGAGTTTATCAGCATGAGCAGTGGTTGGCTTGTGGTAAATCTTCGCCACCAAATCGTTATCGGATGGCACTGCATAAACACAAGCTTCACCGCCACGTCCCAAACTGACATTGAGACTGAGGATTTCTTTTCTGGGGGAACAACGTAGTACCTGCATAATGAAATTACCGCTAACGGAAGTTATTGTAAGATGTGAAACCTGTAAATCAATTGCTCATGAGTCGTTGAATGCGGCTATAATGAGTGTTAAATCATCATCAGTGCGTTGCGTAATCCGCTCTGAGCGTAGAAATTTTACCAATTGCTCCTTCGCTTCTGTCTTATCCTCGGTATTGGCGACAAATTCAAACAGCGGAAAAAAGAATGGTTTGTGAGGTTCGCCAACAACCATATTCAAAGCCAGCATTTGTAATCCGTCGGTGATGATACCAACGTTTACTATGTCTGTGCGCCATAATCTCATTTGTGCTGTATCTAAGGCATTAGGCGAAGTTAAAAAAGTAGTTTCGTTAATGTATTCACCACTGTCAGGCATAGTTAATGCCAGCAGGTTGCCCAAACGATCTTTTGCCACTGCCAAACCATCACCTATCTGAACTACAGCTACAACTTCTGGTGTGGCAACCAGCATAATTAAGGTAGTTGCTAAATCTTGAGGCTGTTTGTCACAAGTAGCCGCCTCATCTTCCACAGCTTTTTTGGCGGCGAATATGGCATCATTTAAGAGCGATCGCACCAATGTATCATCAGTCAAATTTTTTCGGGTCAGCCCTTTGGTAGAAATGTTTTCTATTGCTGTCTCCACAGCAACCATCGCCCCCACTTTCCCAAGACTAGCAGAACCCGCGCCATCTGCTGCGGCTGCCACTAAAACATTATCTGACAATATTTGCCAGTGATGAGCATCCTGACATAATTGATTGTTTTTTAAGTGACTTGTACCACATACAGATGCAGCCACAATCCGCCATTGAGCAATCTGTTTTGATATATTCATAAATTTTTTTTTCAAGCAGCTAGCTGTGTAAACATCAAGCTGCGATTTTTCATTAAACAGTTCCCCAACCAATCGGCGGTAGTGCTACCTGTTCGTCTACTTGTGAATGAGAAACAGCCGACATACTAGTTGACAGCCAGACAAACATCTCGATAAAATTTAATCCTTTAAGCTTTAAGGGAGTACGTACAGTTATTTGATTTAAACGCGTCATATTCGCATTTTCTACTCCAACTGTAAAGAATGCTACCCGCTTGTTCGCCTCGTCTCCCTGTAGACGCTGGGATGCTTGCTCTACCACTTGCTCTAATTCACCTTGGGGTTCTCCATCGGTAATCATAAATACCCAAGGACGATAGTAAGCAATCCCGTTGGCACGATACTGAGATTTCCGCTCTTGAATTATGTCCAAAGCTTTATGAATTCCCGCACCCATTGTAGTCAAGCCTTGAGCTGTCAAAATCGGCGGATTGAATTGATCGGCAGTCACAAAGTCTTGTACTACATTGATATTACTGTCAAAAGTGACGATCGCCACTTCCACCCGTCTGGCGGCTAAAGAATTTTTAACTAATTCATCCTTTAAGCTTAATAAACCTTGATTTAAAGCCTCAATCGGCTCTCCTTGCATCGACCCAGATGTGTCTAATAAAAGTACACAAGGACAACGGGGTTCTGGGTTCTCAGCAAATTCTACTACTTCATCAAGTCTTAATGTATCATGCATAACTTTTTGTGTTATGTTAAAGTCCAAAGCTTTATTTCCCTTTGCTCAGAGTATATAGTTTCAATCGCCGAGGCGACTACAGAATATAGTATCTATTGGTAGATGCTCTAATCTTTATTAAACAAATTATTTTCATGAAGTTCTCTATATATTTAAGATGAACTTGAGTACAGCTTAGTTTAGCAAAAAAGAGTTTATCAAAACCCAGCATTACCTGTTGTAATGTATCTACCAAAAAGTTATATCCATATAAACCTACAGTACAATAAATACGTAAACTTTCCTAGATAAGTTTTTAAAGATTTTATGTAGAAGAATGGTTTTTTTAAGGAAAAGTAATTAACCATAATTAAGCTCGTTAACTCTAGAAGTATACCAGTGTAACTACGCGAACTTGGAATCAAATTTGCTTCTTGAAGTGAGTGGGCATAAATAAACGTCATTATTAAGGTTTTCACTCAAGAGTTGTCAGTAATTAGTAAAATCCAGAATTAACCAATATCTACTGATAATCCAGCTATGATAGATGCTTACCTTTATTCATACCTACTTGCTTGTTGAGATAGATTAAGTAAAATGTGCTAAATGTAACAAAGGACTTAGGCGCCTTACAATTTTTAATATATGTACATATTTTCAAATAAATAATTTGTGGGTAGAAAAATATTACAAAGAAGAGAATACTTTATAACTGATATTTTCAATCTACAAATGTTCGGTTGTTGATTCCGCAAAAAACTTGAAAAATATGAATAACTCAGGTACATTCACCAAACTACGTCCTCTAAGTTTGTTAAGACAATTATCCAATTGTTTCGACAGTACTTGTTTACAAGTATTGAGTAACTCAGTTGCTTGGTCGATTTACTTAGAACAGGGCAAAATAACTTACGCTACCCATTCCGTGGAACCCTTTGATCGATTAGAACGCCATTTGCGACGCCTCAGCCAGCAAATTCCACTCCTGACTAATGAGGTTCGCCATCAAGTACGGCTGATGTTTGAACCTGACTCACACAGTCAGTTCATCAAAGATGACATTAATTCCAGAAGCCACCCTCCTGAGTATCAGGCGATATCTTGGCTTGTTAGTCAACAACATCTACATTCTACACAAGCAGCAGTACTGGTTCAAGAATTAGTTAAAGAGGTAATTGAATCATTTTTACTTATCAAAGAAGGTACTTATGAATTAACAGAACCAATTGATAGAATGCCAAAAATTTGCAGGCTAGGTGTAGAAAGAATTCTAGAATATTGCCAAGTAAGATTACAGAATTGGCAGGCTTTTGTACCTAAAATTTCTTCTCCCTATCAACGTCCATATCTGTTGATTAACAGCAAATTTGACGATCGAGATTTACCCAATTTACAGCCAGATTTAATTAACTGGATGAAGGGTTTTAGCCTGTGTCATCTGGCTGTAATTTTGAATCAAGATGAAATTCAACTAGCTCGCAATTTATACCCTTACATCCTTAAGGGTGCGATTATCTTCCATGAACCCGATCCACCTTACGATAAGTTACCTAAGATTTTTGAGGAGCAATCGCTTTTCTCAAAATTGATTTCCGGGTTAGTTAGCACCAAACAAGAACTAAGTAACACTGTCAATTCTTATTCAAATATTCCTGAAGAGAAAATAGTTCCTGTTCAGCGATTACCACAGATTTCTACTCCTTCCAAAGAAAACTTTCAAGAACCAACAATATCAAATAACATAAATTCTGCTTCCCAAATAGTAACGGCTGCTACTGTAACAGTAAAAAAAGTCCACAAAATCGTTTCTGTAGATGATAGCCCTACAATTCTTAAAGAAATCAGTTATTTCTTAGAAAATGAAAATTTTTCTGTAGTGACTATTAACGATCCGGTGAAAGCCGTTTTGTCAATTATAAGGCACAAACCGGATTTAATTTTGTTGGATTTAAACATGCTAGGAATTGATGGCTATGAGTTGTGCCGAATTATACGAAATAATTCACTATTTCAAAATACTCCTATTATCTTTGTCACTGGGAATAAAGGAATCGTAGACAAAGTAAAAGCGAAATTAGTCGGGGCATCCGGATATCTAACTAAACCGTTTACTCGTGCCGAATTACTGAAGATAGTTTTTATGCATTTGACTTAAATTAACTACGTAATTCGTAATTTGTAATTAGAAGAATCTGTAGCTTACCCACTACTTTTCAAAGGGTAATACTTCTGGGTTAATTACAGATTGAAATTTTTGAAGTGCTAGAAGGTTAATTCTTGCACCGCTCAATGAGAGCAATGTCAACTGCAAAGCTTAACCCAGAAGTATTGTATTCAAAATGTAATTAACTCAAGTTGGCAAAAAGGCCTATTGCCACAATAGACAGGCTTACCGATGCAAAAACTGGCTCCTGTTTGCTACAAACTTTTAGGCTATGGTAGAGAAATCATAATTTGGGTTGTTGTAGCCTGGATTTGATATGGCGGATGTTACAAGGTCAGAACTGCTGAGTAAACTCCTGATATCAGTTCCTATATCTTGGCTGAGTGTAGTGCTACCTAGCGATATCAGTTCGCCACTAACAGAGAAATTCCAGCCTTCATTACCAACGAGTGTTTTGTCATCACCACTGGCTTCAATCCGGTTTCCAAGGAGATTGCTGTTAGTTACATTGGCAGTGTTGCCACTACCAAGGATATCGTTTTTACTACCAGGTAGTGTATTAGCATTACCAAAGATGTCGTTGTTATTGCTTAAGTTCCAGTTACCGTTACCGTTGGTTGTGCTATCGCTACCAAAGCCCCAGTTGCCATTACCTTCGGTTTTGCCGCCATCACCGTAGTTCCAGTTACCGTTACCATTGGTTGTGTTACCGCTACCAAAATTCCAGTTACCATTACCGTCGGTTGTGTTGTTACTACCATATAGCCAGTTACCGTTACCTTGGCCACTGTTACCGATAGCATTTGCAACATCTAAGTTTTGAATATCAGATATCCAGTTGTCGCTCTTATAAGGTACAGGTTGACCGTTGCCAGTTTCAGGTAGGTTGCTACCACTTTCCTTGGAGGGGGGAGTGTTGCCAAATGGTAAGTTACCAGGGAGATTGCCGCTACTACCAGATGCGTTACCACTAGATGCGCCACCACCGATGAAGGAAGCGAAAGTATTACTACCACTAGCAGCGCCACCAAAACTACTGCCACCATCTAAACTGCTGCCATCGGTAGACTGCCATTTGCCATCACTGAAAGAAAAATTGCCATTACCAGTTGAACTGTTGCTAGTACTTTGTGAGCCAACAGTTTGATTGCTATTGTCAGAAGTTGCCATTAGAATTAAACTCCATTACTCAAACTGAAATACCTCTATCAAGAGGAATATAAACGACATAAATGAAAGCATTTTTTTACTTTCATTTTCAAGAAAAAATATTAATAAAAACAGTAAGCACCATCTTTATTAAAAGTGTATAAAATCAGATATACATTTAAAATGAACAAAATTTCGATTGGATTGCCTATTTTTTAGATTGGATTGCCTATTCTTTCGATATTGTTGAGTTAGATTTCAGCAGATTGCCAGAGAATCTTTATAGTGAAAGCTTTAGAGGCAGTTTTTACAGTTATTTTTTCAGAGCGAATAGAGCAAATTTATCTTTTTGGAGTTCTACAACACAATGCAATATAATTACACTACAAAAAAGAGTTAAGTGTAATTTTTGTAGTCTATTGAGTGAGAAAATATTACTTGTGAGGTTTTATCGAGTTTGATCGCCAGAGTAAATGTATCTAAATTACTCGCGATCGCAACCAATATTAAGAACCAACGAAAAAATCAGCATTTCTCATTTGATTTATTTTCCAAGTCTCAAAGCCATGTCTACGATGGGCTACGCCTTGTGAAATCGTAATCATTGCTCATCGCAAAAAACTGGGCTTGTTGAGAACAGAGAAAAAATAATGTCCCTTTTACATAATGTAATAATTGCTAAACTATGGACTAATAATGCTAAAAAGTAAAACTAGAGTGAATATTCAAGATAAATTAAGCAACGCATTCTTGGAAAAGCGCTGTTGGAGTTTTTAAAATCAGCAAAAAGCTTGTGTATTGAGATTGCTAGTTTTATGGGATTTTAGCTCAAGCGTGAGAAACCAAACGGCTCTCAATCGTAATGGTTATCCAAGAAGCGATGTCTATGATGGTCACTGACTTGTACTGAGCGCAGCCGTTGGCGCAGCCTCTCGCAGAGAAGTAGCTTGTCGTACCACTTGCCTACGGCACGCTGCCCGAACGTGGAAGCAAGCTACGCGCAGCGTCTCGTAGAGAAGTGCGGGCTGCGCCTACGCCCAAAAGTTAGCTAATTGCCTTTTGTCTTTTAAAGCTTCACTCTCGCAGAAAACAGAATAATTTATAAGTCTGCTTTCTGGCTGAACTAATAATAAAATTCCTAACTATGGAGTATAAGAAATGAAAAGTGTAGTAAGTGCAGCAGTTATATTAACATTGATTAGTGGAGCAAATTGTCTTCCTAGCTATGGAATATTATCAAATATCAAGCCTTCCAGCATAGAAGTTAAATCAATTCCTCAAGGTAATCATCAACAATTGATGGCGAGAGTTGGAACTACTTTAAATACTCCATTTTATCTTAGATATGGAAGGACAGCTTACCTCCCCACTGAAAATATTGAAATCAAATTTTCAAAAGTTATCCAGGATTCTCGGTGTCCTTCTGATGTAACTTGTATTTGGCAAGGTCAAGTTATTATTGGATTAGACATCATAAAAAATGGTCAGCAAGTTTCAACATTAACGCTAACCCTTGTCCCAGGTCGTGATGCTTTACCAATTCAATTTTTAGATAAATATTCGGTGAGATTGATAGAAGTTTCCCCGTACCCAAATAGCAAAAAGGCGATCGCGCTCAAAGACTACATTGTTAAAATTGTTGTTAGTAAACCGTAGATGACCAACCTTTGACACGCTTTTGTCTGAAACAAAACACCCGGATTTCTCACAAGCGAGAAATCCGGGCGTATGTAGTTTAACGTCAAAATCAACCAAATAAAAATAATGTCTTACTTCCCTGCGTAGATACATTCTCAGTATTTACTTAATTTTTACATTGCCAGTCTAACGTAGTAGGATTGTTCAAGTGAAAGGGTACACCTTGCAGAGCGAGTAGCCATCGAGCGCTTCTTGCACCCTAAAATAAGAGCAAAAGACGATTCCTAAAACAAGCACACTCCATGCGTATTTCTCTAAATTGGCTGCGCGAACTAGTAGAGATAAAACTTAGTCCAGAAGAATTAGCCGAAACCTTGACAATGGCGGGGTTTGAGGTAGAAGAGATTGAAGACCGCCGCACTTGGGCAAATGGCGTGGTTATCGGCAAAGTGCTTGAGCGTCAACCCCATCCCAACGCCGATAAATTGAGTGTTTGCCAAGTGGATATCGGTACAGGTGAGATTTTAAATATTGTCTGTGGCGCTGCCAATGTGAAGGCAGATATCTATGTCCCAGTGGCAACTACGGGTACTTACTTACCCAAAATTGATTTAAAAATTAAACCTGCAAAACTACGTGGTGTCCCATCTCAGGGCATGATTTGTTCTTTAAAGGAACTCGGTTTGCCCACCGATGTAGACGGAATCCATATTTTTACCCAGGAAAATTTACCATTGGGTAGTGATGTCCGGCCTTTGTTGGGTTTAGATGATGTAATTTTAGACCTGACTGCAACTGCCAACCGCGCTGATGCTCTGAGTATGGTAGGTGTAGCCAGAGAAGTAGCAGCTTTAACTGGTGGAAAGTTGAGCATTCCTGAACCGGCTGAAGTCTCTATTCCCAAAAATGCCGGAAATTTAGCTTTAAAAATTGCCGATACCCAAGCTTGTCCTGCATACATCGGTACGGTAATTGAACAGGTCAAAATTGCTCCATCTCCCGAATGGCTGCAACAGCGTTTGCGGGCGGCTGGGGTACGTCCCATCAGTAATGTGGTAGACATTACTAACTACGTTTTGTTGGAATGGGGACAACCACTGCACGCTTTTGATGGCGATCGCCTAAAATCTGTTGCAGGTGGTGAAAATTTAACCATCGGCGTTCGCTTCGTCAATAATGGAGAATCGCTCAAAACTCTGGATGGACAAACTCGCACCCTAACAATCCAAAATTTGTTAATCACCGCTAACGAAAAACCCGTTGCATTGGCGGGAGTCATGGGTGGAGAAGAAACAGAAGTCCATCAAGGTACTCAAAGCCTAGTTTTAGAAGCAGCTTTATTTGATTCCGTGGTAATTCGCCGTTCTTCTCGCAGCGTGGGGTTAAGAAGTGAGGCTTCTGGCAGATACGAACGGGGAGTTAACCGGGCTGAATTGGAAATAGCTAATCGCCGCGCCTTATCCTTAATTAGCGAATTAGCGAGTGGAATTATTGTCCAGCAAGAAATTGCCGACACCCGCCCCGATCCGTCTACCTGGAGTCGTTCTATCGCCCTGCGTTTAGAACGAGTTAATCAAATATTGGGGCCCATCGATTTGGAAGAGGACACAGGTGAACTCCAAGGACAAGATGTTGAGCGCATCCTGACTGCATTGGGGTGTCAGTTAACTTCTTCAGGAGAAGATAGTAGCCATCACCCTACATGGTCAGTTTCCGTCCCACCCTATCGTTACCGCGACTTAGAGCGAGAAATTGATTTAATTGAAGAAATTGCCCGTCTTTATGGTTACAACAAATTCTGCGATACTTTACCAGAAAAAGCGGAAGCTGGTTATCTGCCTTTAGATGAGGAATTGATTCGCAAATTACGAGCTTTCCTCCGGGCTGAAGGGTTGACAGAATTAATCCACTATTCTTTAGTCAAACCAGGAGAAGACAGAAATATAGTACTGTCAAATCCCTTATTTGTCGAATATTCAGCGCTGCGAACCGATTTGATCTCTGGGTTAATTGATGCTTTTCAATACAATTTAGAGCAGGGTAATGGTGCGCTGAACGGTTTTGAAATCGGGCAAATTTTCTGGCAAGAAGAAGACGGTTTGCAAGAAACAGAAGCGCTGGCGGGAATTATCGGAGGCGATCGCACCCTTGGTAAATGGTCAAAAAGTGGACGCGAAGAACCCATCACCTGGTTTGAAGCCAAAGGCATTTTAGAAAGTGTATTTCGGCAACTTAGCTTGCAAATCGAATTTCAACCCGATCGCCGCGACGATCGCTTACATCCAGGACGCACCGCTTCCTTGTGGATTCGGGGTAACAGACTGGGAATTTTTGGGCAACTCCATCCCCAACTAAGGCGAGAAAAAGGTTTACCAGATTCCGTTTATGTTTTCCAGTTGGATCTAGATGTGCTTTTAGATTCTCTGGGAGAAGATGAAATTCTCATTCCTACATTCCAGCCTTATTCTACATATCCAGCTAGCGATCGCGACATCGCCTTTTTCGCACCCGTGAAAATCTCAGTTGTCGAAATTGAAAAAGTAATTACCAAAGCTGGTAAAGATTTGCTCGAATCTGTGGAATTATTTGATGAATATCGGGGTGAAAACGTCCCCGATGGACAGCGGAGTTTAGCATTCCGCTTAATTTATCGGGCAAGCGATCGTACTCTTACTGAGGCTGAAGTCGAACCAGTACATAATAAAGTCCGCGAAGCCTTGGTAGAAAAATTCGGCGTCAACTTGAGAAGTTAGTCATTTGTCGTTTGTCATTTGCTAGGAGTGAGAAATTAATCATTTCTTACTCCCCGATGCACTGACTGCAAAATCTAAAATCTAAAATCCAAAATCCAAAATAGTCTTAACTATGCCTAAATATGTACTCTGGGGAACTTACTGCGAAGACGTTCTCGAAAAACGCGCCCCACACCGTGAAGCTCATTTAGACGGATTAGCAAAACAGAAAGAATCCGGTGTGCTGATTACTATCGGCCCCACCAAGGATGTCACAAAAGTTTTTGGGATTTACGAAGCCGAAGACGAAGCTACTGTGCGCCAGCTGATTGAAAATGACCCCTACTGGAAAAATGGCATCTGGACTGAATATTCTGTCAAAGAATGGATTCAGGCTTTATAAATTGGTGTAGGGCATTGGGCACTTGTACTGAGCGAAGTCGAAGTATTGGGCATTGAGCATGGGAAGATGAGTTTGAATGTTGAACCTCTGAACTTGGAAGTTAAACCTTTGAACTCGGAAGTTGAGCCTCTGAACTCGAAAGTTGAGCTTCTGAACTCGGAAGTTCAGCCTCCGAACTCGGAAGTTGAGCCTCTGAACTCGGAAGTTGAGCTTCTGAACTCGGAAGTTGAACCTCTGAACTCGGAAGTTGAGCTTCTGAACTCGGAAGTTGAACCTCTGAACTCGGAAGTTGAACCTCTGAACTCGGAAGTTAAACCTTTGAACTCGGAAGTTGAGCCTCTGAACTTAAAACTTTCAGTTTTAACTCTCACCAATCTCTCCCATCCCTCCATGCCCTATGCCCAATACTTCGACTTCGCTCAGTACAAGTGCCCCATGCCCACATAATTATGAAAATTTGGCAGGTTGATTTTTATCGTCGTCCCTCACAAGATGCGTCTGGACAAATTTTATGGGAGTTGTTGATTTGTGATGCAACTCGCAGCTTTCAATACGAAGCCACCTGTCTCCAGTCAGCAGCAAATTCTAATTGGGTTGCAACTCAACTTGAGCTAGCTGCTGGTGAAAAATTGCCAGATGTAATTCAGGTGTTTCGCCCTCAGTCACTAAGTTTAATTGAGGCGGCGGGACGCAACTTAAGTATAAATGTCGAACCTACCCGCCACACCTTGGCGTTAAAGCAGTGGTTACAAGAAAAGCAATATCCTTCAACGCTGGATAAACCACCCCCAGCACCATTACCAGAAAACCTTTGGGGAGAACAATGGCGTTTTGCGACTCTAGCTGCTAGTGATGTAGAAACGAGATTTAGCGATCGCCCTATTCCCATTTTGCATATCCCAGAACATTTCAAACCCATCAATTTAGGTTTAGCATCAACAGTCCCCGTTCCTGGTGTAGTCATTTATGGGGGACGGCAATCAATGCGTCTAGCACGATGGTTACAGCAAGCCCGTCCCGTCAGCTTGAACTACATTTCTGGCGCACCGGATGGCTTAATATTAGAAGCTAGCTTGGTGGATAGATGGATTGTTGCCACATTTGAAGATCCAGAAGTTACAACAGCAGCCCAAGCATTTGAAGAACGCAAAAAGCATTGCCGAGGATTGCATTTTTTGTTAGTTCAACCCGATGATTCTGGTATGACTTATAGCGGGTTTTGGTTATTGCGAGCAGAAGATTGATATTCAGTGAGGCGAAGGTGATGAACAAATTAAACTATTTCTTCCTGCTTTTGACTTAAATACATTGCAATTCCTTTTTCGTAGTAAGCTGCTTCATTAATAAAAATAGGATAAACAGTAGACGCTCCCTCATAGAAAATATCTTTTCCTTCAAAAGTCAGAAACATTGGATCGCCTGGATGCAAAGGTTGATAATCTCTAAACTGAAGCTGGGGGTGAATCATGGCTTGAATTTCACCGCGTAGGTGCAGCCCGCCATAGGCATCGCTTCTAGGATAATCGATAGTCTTAATGTATTTATAAAGTGTAAGGTGGTTGCTCGTCTGCGGAATGTTCCCCTGATTGCACCCTTCAAAATAATCTAAAACTGCATAAATAAGCTGTTCTGTTTCCTGAAATAGTTCGGCGTTTAAAACATTTTGAGCTACAGCCCCAACTTCTATAACAAAACCCAATTCGCACAAAGAACGGAGAAAACCATTTTCTTTGGATTCTTGATTAATAAAGACTTTCACCAAAGGATTGATAGAACTTAAATAAGCACCTAACCGAAGCAATAAAGGATGCATATCACAAAAAATCAGACTTAACCCCATATTCGCAGTTGTGCTGTGCAAATCAACAATTACATCTACAAAGGGCTGATTTTGCGGTTGCAATATCTGTTGAATTGCTTTTGCCCGCATATC
The DNA here is from genome assembly GCF_036917375.1 of Nostoc sp. GTDB lineage: Bacteria > Cyanobacteriota > Cyanobacteriia > Cyanobacteriales > Nostocaceae > Nostoc. The sequence continues at coordinate 138,338 of NZ_JBALDN010000042.1, read as the reverse complement.
TTCATAACTTGAGAGTTGGGGATTTTGTAAGCCTTGATTAGTGAAGCAACGATTTAAATCTTTTTCAATGTATCGTTTGCCTTCTTCAATAGCTTTGAGATTACCAAGTAATGCCAGAGTTTCAAAACTTGCCCTGTTAATTAAATTAGGATATTTCTGAAACTTTTTGACTAAATGTACTCCTGTTAACTCATTACCGTGGTTTCCTCCAACGATCGCAACTCGTTCAATCTGACTCATAACAACCTCACTGGCTCCCTTACGGTTATTGAGAATAGTGCAAGATACAAGATAGAAGTATAACTGTTGCTGACTAAATCTTGTGAAAGACTGACTCGATGTCTACAACGGGCTATTCGGCGTTGCACCATGTTCGAGCCAAAATGTGATAACTATTAAGCTGTTAGCTTTAGCACAAGGGGAGGAAATTTATGGAGTATAATTTTCAAGCGATGCCTGCGGCGGGCTACGCCTACGCTGAACTTTACAAAAACGCTCTCCTCAACGATGTCCTTCCATTTTGGGAAAAATATTCTCTCGATTGGCAGCAAGGCGGCTATTTCACCTGCCTCGATCGCGAAGGCAAAGTTTATGATACAGACAAATTCATTTGGCTGCAAAACCGCCAGGTGTGGACTTTTTCGATGCTTTACAACCAGCTAGAAAAGCGCGAAAATTGGCTAAAAATTGCCAGCAATGGCGCTAATTTTCTCGCCCAACATGGCAGAGATAGCGATGGTAACTGGTACTTTGCCCTCACCCGTGAAGGGAAACCATTGGTTCACCCTTACAACATCTTTTCTGATTGCTTTGCGGCGATGGCATTTAGTAAATATGCACTCGCTGGCGGCGAAGAATGGGCAAAGGATGTGGCTATACAAGCTTATAACAACGTATTACGCCGCAAAGATAACCCCAAGGGCAAATATAATAAAACCTATCCCGGCACACGCCCAATGAAATCATTGGCTGTACCAATGATTTTAGCCAACCTGACTCTAGAAATGGAATGGTTGTTGCCAAAGGAAACACTAGAGAATGTCCTAGCTGAAACCGTCCGCGAAGTGATGACCGATTTTCTCGACCAAGAACGGGGGCTAATGTACGAAAACGTTGCCCCTGACGGTTCCCACATCGATTCTTTTGAGGGAAGGCTGATTAATCCAGGTCACGGTATCGAAGCGATGTGGTTTATCATGGACATCGCGCGTCGCCAAAACGACATCAAAACTATTAACCAAGCCGTTGATGTAGTGCTAAATATCTTAAATTTTGCTTGGGATAGCGAGTACAGCGGATTGTATTACTTTATGGATGCAGATGGTCATCCGCCACAACAATTGGAATGGGATCAAAAGTTGTGGTGGGTTCACCTAGAATCTTTGGTTGCATTAGCAATGGGCTATCGCCTAACAGGGCGCGAGGCGTGTTGGGAATGGTATCAAAAGATGCACGATTACGCTTGGTCACACTTTGCTGATTCAGAATACGGTGAATGGTTTGGCTATCTCAATCGGCGTGGAGAAGTATTGTTGAACCTCAAAGGTGGTAAATGGAAAGGATGTTTTCACGTACCGCGTGCATTGTATCTTTGTTGGCAGCAATTTGAGGCATTGGAAAGCCTGCGGCAGTAAACAACGCAGTCAGTTTAATCTCTGCTAGTGTACAAGTACTATTGGAAAGATGTCTCATGAATGTTGTGACACCTAAGCGATTTACGATCGCAGAATACCATCAATTGATTGAACTCGGATTTCTGACAGAGGGCGATCGTATTGAGTTAATTCGAGGGGAACTGATTCAAATGACAGCAAAGGGAACACCTCATACAGTTTGTAGTTCTATCCTATGCCGTCAATTGGATCGGCTTCTAGGCGATGAAGTAGTCATCCGCGGACAAGATCCTATCACTCTTCCTAATCAGAGTGAGCCTGAGCCGGATGTTGTCATTGCACGAGGAAGAGATGAAGATTATCTCGCTCATCATCCCTATCCCGAAGATATTTTGTTAGTAATTGAAATTTCGGATAAAACAATAGATTATGACCAAACAACCAAGCTGTCATTGTATGCAGAAGCCGGAATTTCTCATTACTGGATTGTAAATTTACCGGCTCGTCAACTTGAACGTCATAGCCAGCCATATCAAAACGCTCAAAGTAAGTTTAGCTATCTCAGCAAGCAGATTTCTTTATCTAAGCAGTCAGTGGCAATTCCTGGATTTGAAGATGCATTATTAGACTTGAGTCGTTTGTTTCCAGAGAGTGTAAGTGAATAATTTTGTTGGTGCGATCGCTCGCGTCAAAAAGCGTTCTATTATCTGAAATACGTTTAAATGCTGATACCTTATACTTTAAATTATTGATTTAATTAGAAGTATTGCCTAAAAAACTTTTAATATGAGAAAACTGTCTCTGATTCTCCCCTTAGCTATTCTAGCTTTTAGCAGTATTCTTGTTAAGAGTCAAGAAACGTCCTCACCCAATACTTACACTCAATCTGTTACCCGTGAAGTTTTAGCGAGTGGTTATCCTACTCAAGATCAAAAGCAGATTCTTGAGCTTGTACGTTATACCATCGCACCAAAAACAAAACTCCTTACTCATACTCATCCCGGAATGCAGATTGAACGAGTAGAGGCGGGAATTTTAACTTATACTGTTGTGCAAGGAAAAGCTAAAGTAACTAAACCTAACGGCACAGAATTGATTCTTCAAAAAGGGAAAACTATACAGCTTAGAGTGGGAGATTCTTTAGTTGAATCTGCTGGAATGGTTCATTATGCAGAAAACCAAACAAACAAGCCGATTATTCTGTTGTCTGCTTCTCTATTTAATGCTAATCAACCAAAAGCTATTTTAATCAATCCTGAAAACAGATGAATTTTTCAATCTGCTTGTTCTTGTAGTTCAATGTCTTCATTATTAATCACAAACTAAATTCGGCTGCGCCATCCTCATCCACATCTGCATCCTTACCCATAGTAGTAGGTTTAAATTTAGAGCCATGAATTAATTCAGCAAACGCAATTCCTGGATTTTGATGAAGAATATTCAGCACACTCATAAAATCTCGCACAATTTCCCCTGGTGTCAGTAATGCCTCTGCACCCAAGCGATTAATAATTTCTTGCACAAACTCTTTCAATTCACGATTTGTCACAGTCTGTTCATACCCAAAATTGAGTGCATGAATCTCAGCTAAACGTTGCAAAAGCGTTAATATTTCTCCTTCACTCAACGGATTTAGCCGAATCACTGGCCCTAAATGTTCCTGAACATTAGCTTGTGCAACAAAACGGCTTTCTTTTGTGCGTCTTTGCCAAGCCTGGTCTGCAAAAAGTCCCCGTTTGGGGTCTTCTAAAAATTTAGTTGTTCCACCAATGACAATACCAAGATGTTCTGCTTTGCACTGCATAGTATCGTTAAACATTGCCAGGAGTCGATTATAATTCTTTTCTCGTGTAACGGTAGTAGATATTTGATATAAATGAACAGCTTCATCAACTAAAATTAACAATCCTTTATAGCCAATTTCAGCTACAAATTTCGCAAACAGTTTTATATAATCATACCAACTATCATCATCAATAATAACGCGCACTCCTAAAGCAGCTTTCGCCTCAACCTTAGTCGTAAATTCTCCACGCAACCAGCGCATCGCCGCATTTTTTAAATTATCATCATCCAATCGATAGCCACGCCAATAAGCGATAATCACGCTACCAAAATCAAAACCGTGAACTAAATCTTCAATATATTGAACTACTTCTCTAATTTTCGATTCAACTTGCTCATCAAAACCATCGTCATTCGGACGCATTTCAGTTTCTTTAACCACTTCTTGTTGAATTTTATTAATCCATCCTTCTAAAATCGAGACTAAAGCACCACCATCAGGACGAGTTTTTGTAGCTAGGTGACTCATTAATTCTCGATAAGTAGCTACACCTTCATTGTTGCTTCCAGCTAATCGGCGTTCCGGTGATAAATCAGCATCAGCTACTACAAAACCTTGCTCCATAGCGCGGTTACGAATTAGTTGTAATAAAAAACTTTTCCCAGAGCCGTAGTTACCAATTATGAAGCGGAATGCTGCTACACCTTCTGCAATATCATCGAGATTTTGTAATAGGCTTTTGAGTTCTTTTTCTCGACCTACTGCTATATATTCAACTCCCACTCGTGGTACTACCCCCGCACCAAGGGAATTGATTAAAGCAGTGGATATTTTCTTCGAGATTTTGAGCTTTGCCATGTATTACACTTCACTTTATTCTAAACGCAGAAGCACGCGGTAAGTAGGTAAGGGATATCATCTTACTACTAAATCTTACGACGGCAATAACAATTTAATTTGACGAAGTATGTCTAGCTATCAGACCTTCATACATCGCAATCATTTTTTTGACATCTGTTATATGCTCCTGATAAACTTTTGGACTTTCGGAATCAGAATTGATTATTAATTCTCCAATAGTATCATTTGCGCGTTCATTTATAGAATCGATTAATAAATTTGGCATAGTGATATTTGCTTCGGCAATTGTTTTAATAGCACTATTAGGATTATCTTGTTCAACTATAGCTTTTAATACTTCTAACTCATGTCCTGGGAGATTGGCTAGAAAATTAGTCCATTCTTCGGAGATATTTTTCGATGTCTCAACTTCCGAATTGTCAATGATATCTGAAGATTCAATTATTTCGGAAAATGGAAACAATTCAATATCATCTTCTTGGGAATTATCCAACAAAGGCTCTGGATTAAATGTTTCTACTTGTTGTAGTAGTTCCCATACTTGATTTTGTAATGAGTCTCGTTCTTCTTGCAATAATGAAACTTGTGCTTGTAACTGCTGTAATTCGGCTTTTTGTTCTGCTAGTTGGGTTTTGGAAGAACTCAGGATAGCTTGGATATTTTCTGTTTCCGTTTTCGTTGCAACAAGCAATTGATTGTTTTGGCTTGTCTCAACTTCTAGCTCTTGAATTGTAATTCGCAGCTCGTATAATTTTTCTTCTAATTGGGGTTTTAGTCTGCCTAAAAGAGTTAAATTACTTTCAATTTCTTGTTTCTCGTGTTGTAGCTCAGAAATTTGGCTTTGCAATTGGGTGATTTCAGCGCGAGATACATTACAATTTGACTCTAAACGGCGCTTCTCTGCTGTGAGGATAGAAAAAGCATTGTTCAATTCATTTTGATTGTTCTGCAAATTATTAATTTCAGTTTGCAGGCTACTAACTTCTGTTTCTAATTGCTTTTTTTGTCCGGCAAATGTTCTTAATTCTCGATGTAAACTATCTCTTTGGCTACGGCTTTCTATAACTTGATTTTGCAGTTGTTGTGATTCAGCATATAGTAAATTATGATGTTCTTCAATTTGATTTATTTCTCTAACAACACGAGCTTTTAATCCCTCCATCTCTTTAATTCGCTTGCGGAGAGAACCTAAAACAAACATTTCATAATTTCTGCGCCGCTTTTCTATGAATAATGCTGTTGTATGGATAGTAACGGCAGTAATTACACCTGTGAGAAAGGCTTTATTAAAATCCCAGCTTGGGACAAGGCTAAGACCAAAACTCACACTAAAGGCAACTATCACTAGTATAAATCTATTGCCGATCGTTACTGATTGCATATTGCTGGTTTTTAGCGTAGTTAAATTATCTGAATAAGTAGCTCTCATAGTAATTTATAATTCGTAATTTGTAATTCGTAATTAAAAAAACACACACATAAAATACTTAATCCAAGTGGTTTATCTGGGAACTCAAGATATTTTTCCCAAATTTGGCATCAGAATTGTTGTGAAATCTCTAATTTTAGTTAATGTTGCATAAGATTGTTTTGTATTTACAAAAAAGCGCAATCATCAATGAAACAATATTAGTGTTAGGTGTTGGATATGTTTTTATGTGCATGAAAAAGTGTTAAATCTGCTTTTAAAAAATCAACAAACTGCCGTGCTGTACGTCCAGAACGACCATTATGACGAGTTGCCCATTGTAATGCCTGAAATTCCAAATCTTCTTGGGTAATATTAATTTCAGCTTGTGCCACTAGATGTTGTACAATTTCTAAATAAGTTTTCTGATTGGCTGGTTCAAAAGTTAAGGTTAAACCAAAGCGATCGCTAAACGAAAGCTTCTCCTGCATCGTATCCCAGGCATGGATTTCCTCGTTATCCTTTGGTGCAGGTCTATCCACAAAAAACTCCCGAATCAAGTGGCGGCGATTGGAAGTAGCATACACAACTACATTTTGAGGCCGCGCCGTTAAATTACCTTCTAAAACTACCTTGAGAGCTTTAAAGGCATCATCATCTTCTTCAAATGAAAGGTCATCGACAAAGATAATAAATTTTTGTGACACACCTCGTAAATGTTCCACGATTTCTGGTAAGTCTTTTAAATCAGATTTTGCCACTTCCAATAAGCGGAGGCTGCGATTACTATATTCATTCAACAAAGATTTCACTAAAGAAGATTTGCCAGAACCGCGACTACCGTAAAGTAATACATGCAGTGCCATCTCTCCTGATAATAAAAACTCAGTATTTTTCAGCAAAGCATCTTTTTGAGATTCGTAACCGATAAGCGAACTCAATTTAACCGGGTCAGAATACCTAATACCGATAAACTGCCCAGATTGCCAGCGTAAAGCGCGATATTCTGCAAATAAACCAGAGCCACATTGCCGATAATAAGCTGCTAACTCTTCTACAGCATCACCCCAATTATCTAACTCTTGTAGATATGTAATGAATTTTGTCTCTACTCCTACCAATTCTTGCTCTTTATACCACACTACTGGTGAAATCGGCATGTGAGCTACGCTTTGTACCCACTCGCTCAAAGACGCGCTACTACACTCATAGAGACTTTGCAATACTTGTAAATCATGCTGAACTGCTGTTACTAAAGCTGGAGGCAAATCTTCAAATTCTCGCACTCCCGCCAATCTTGTAAAAGGATTGTCAGAGAAAAGAATTTGACTAATTAAATAGTCTTCCCAGTTTTGATTTATAGCAGCCAAAGCGTGAAAGTAATTGCCGTAAGCTTGGAGACAACCCCGTGCATCGGTGTCTGTGTAACGTATAGCTTGCAACAGTTCTAGAAATGCCATCCCCACTTCACCTTGTAAAACAGATTGGTACAGTAAAAGTGAGGCTGCTTGGCGCTGGAGATATTGAACCCTTGTATATGAGGAAGTAATTGCCATTGGTATCGCTAGATTATCCATCAATCAACTGTATGGTATAGCTAAATAGCTATGGTAAATTGTCTGCTGACCCTGGCAGTAAAGTCAAAGTCTACATAGGTTTTAACAATGAATTTAGGTATAGTTGCTGCTTTTGCCTACGGCATATTAGCGATTGTTGGTGGGGTTATTGGCTACATGCAAGCTACAAGTAGAGTTTCACTCCTAAGTGGTAGCATTAGCGGTTTATTACTAATACTTGCCGCTTACTTTCAACTCCAAGGACAAACTTGGGGTGCGATTTTAGCAGTGTTAGTTACTGCTGTTTTAGTAGTTTTCTTTGCATTTAGACTGGCAAAAACACGCAAGTTTATGCCTGCGGGATTAATGACAATTTTGGGTATGCTGGCATTGGCGGTGATGGTGAATCAAATGGTGGCTTTAAGGTAGCATTAGTCTCTCAGCAATAACCACCCTCCTCTTTTTTTGGTATGGCATGACTTTCCCTGCTTTGAATTATATTAGTACATTTATATTACTGTGAATTGTTACCCTTGCCTTTAAAAAATGCCCTGTTTCAAGCTTGACAAAAGTACACTTACATAAGATGCGCTCATGTAGGCTTTGTTTGCGATCGCCCATAGTCATCTACAATTTGTAGGTGACGAAAATCACGTGAAAATAAGGTTTCCAGACATCAATTCTGAAAATTAAATCAAAAAATAATTATTAATTGCTAAAAAACTCCGGTTTTTTTGGCTTTGTGATGATAAATAAAAGTAATAGTGTTGAATGTCATGCTTTGTATCGCGAAGGATTACTCAAATTCTTCGCTGCTTTGAAGATGACTACTGAACATCAAACAACATCTGCTACCAATCAGTTTTTTGCTGGGGATGCTTCTTTGCCACAAAAAAAGGCTTAACCACAAAACTTACTCTAGATGTATCTAAGTAACTATGCTGATAAAGTTTCAGGAGGCAGAAGGCAGGAGGCAACCCACCCTTACTCATAGTGGGATTGAAACAATGACGTTTTATACCTCGCTGCTTTGCTGCTCGGTATAATTATCTGTTACAACTGGGCTTTAAACCCAGAATTAAAGTTGTAATTTATACTGGCTATACCTTCTGCCTCCTGCCTTCGACCCTCTGCCTTTCTTTGTAAAGATGTCACGGTATCTGGGAGCCAATTTTAAAGGAATTGCAAAGGAATTGGTGCCATTTTGGCAGGTTTTACCCCCAAATATGAGATATTAGTAGATTGTAGAAATCTTTATTGTTATTTACATCTCTCTTCTTGGATTAGTTCCTATCTACTAAAAACTCTTAAGACCAAGCAAATTTGACACGATAAGTTTAAGTAATTTAATGAAGTAGGAAATAATACATGGTATTATCACTGTCTTCTCATAACGTTATCCAGTATCTGCAAGACGCGGGTCTGTGTAGCTCAGAAGATGGCCCATCAGACAAATCTGAGTTGCCAGGAAGTAGTCAGAACAATTTCAATTTACTAGTGACTTTAGCAGATAATCGCCAACTGCTCATTAAACAAGAACGTAACGTTAACAACAATGACGGCGCGCCTCATGAATTGTTTCAGGAGTGGCTGTTTCATCAGTTGCTACAACAGTTTCCAGTTCTAGGTAATACTTCAGCAATCGCGCCATTGGTAGTGCATTTTGACGAAGAAAATTCGATTCTTGTCCGTAGCTACTTGAATGAATATCTAGAGCTTGCGACATTGTACCACAACAATGAGATTTTTCCACAAGAAATTGCCTCTGCCATCGGCACAACTTTGGCGGGACTGCATCGCGCCACTTACAATCGCCGAGAATATCGGGATTTTATGGCAACTGCTCCCCAAGGAGAGTTTCGCTACGGGTTTTATAATCCGGCGCAAGGGGTAGGGTCGATTGGGCCGGAGATTTTTGGGACTGTTCCCACGGATGCACTAAAATTCTATGTTCTTTATCAACAATACGAGAGTTTGTCATCTGCGATCGCAGATTTGGCATATAGCTGGAATCCTTGCTCCTTAACTCACAATGACCTGAAATTGAACAACATTTTGGTTCATTCCAGATGGGAGCAACTAGACAATTGTCTTATACGACTAATTGACTGGGAAGCTTGTTCTTGGGGAGACCCAGCCTTTGATTTAGGAACTTTACTAGCAAGCTATTTAGGAATTTGGCTTAAGAGTCTGGTAGTAGACCCCACCATTGAGTTAGAAGAGTCTCTAAATTTGGCATTAACACCGTTAGAGGTTTTACAACCTTCAATTATTGCCTTAATTAGGTCTTATATAAATGCTTTCCCGATGATTTTGGAATACCGCAGTGACTTTATTTCGCGCGTTATCCAGTTTGCGGGGCTGGCATTAATTCATCAAATTCAGGAGATGATTACGTGCCGGAAACACTTTAATAATGCGGAACTCTGTATGCTGCAAGTAGCTAAAAGTTTACTTGTAATGCCAGAGCAAGCTGTATTGACCATCTTTGGGATGTCAGAGTCAGAAATCCTGAATCCTGTAGCAAAGATTCATAAATTTCCTCAGCCTGTAAAGGAGCAGCAGTTACTTCGGATTTATTACGAAAAAACTCGGCTGCGTGGTTGTTAGTAATAGGTAGGAGAACAATTCAAAAAGAACACATAATTCTGAATTCTGTATTCTGACTCCTGAATTCTATTTTATTAAAGTTTGATTTCTGAATGGATTAATGCTAAATTCCTCTATCAATCAATCGCTAAATTCCCTATTTGATATTGCTCAAAATATCCAGATTGAGTCTAATTTTTGTATTTATCATCCCAATTATCAACCCTTCGCTCTGCCGACTAAAATAGCCGATAGATTTCAGCAAAATTCCGTAGATTTACAACAGAAGTATCTCACTCTCCTGCTGCGAAATTTTCTCTATGGAATCTATTACAATGGCTCCCTGCAAAATACTTTGGCAGTCAATACTGATAATACTAATCAACCGCAAAAGCATAATTTCGCAGATAATTCTATTTTGGAGATTGACTGGGACTTTTACGAGCAACTGCACGCCAGTAATCACGGCATAGGTTACTTTGACCCTCAATGGCAGGTATTGCGGAAAGAACCTGATGGGACTATGGCTGTGGCTAAAGGCGGTTTAACACTTTATGTTGAGCCAGATTGCCATCTAGAATCCAGTAAGAAATCTACCAAAGTGGGTGATATGGTAGCAATCTGGATGCCCAAAAATCGACTGCAAAATGGCTCTTACTTAGCAGTTAGCAATGTTGGACAGGAACGGCAAAGCAACCCAGACGCCGATTTAGGAGCAGGGCGAATCTACTTTAACTTTACGGCATCTGGTGCGATCGCTCTCATGGAAAGCCTGACACTGCAACTAAATGCAGCCTCGATTCCCTTTAGCTTTCAAGTTCTCCACAACCCCTCTGCATACGGACGCTATGATTCGGGACTACTTTACTTTGAACTCCCCGATTATCCAGCAATCCGCACAATCCTTCAGACTGTTTATATCGAAAATCAATCCCATTTTCAGCCCGAAATTCCTTTGTTTACCAAATTTTTAGCTCCAGGGTTAGGTTTAGCCGAAGAACCAACCCAAAAATTTGCGGCACAAGAAAGTTTTGGGATGAACCGTTGCCAAATCGTCGCTAATGCTTTGTTGGAAGCTTGGCAAAAAGGTAAAAATGCAATGGAGGAAAGGATGAGGGTTATTGACCAACATTTTGCGCGGCATCTAATAGATTTACAGCGTCCTTATCTCAATCCCAGTTCTGAGGATATATATCAGCCGTTAAATTGATTAGACTTCTTGCATAAGTCGGGTAAAGGGTAAGGGTTAAAGGGAAAAGGGATAGAATTAACATTCCCCTTTAACCTTTCCCCCTTTTCCGACAAGAGTGCAAAAGGCACTTTTGCCAAGAGGTCTATTGATTAATTGGGCGTGGGGCATGGGGGCAGGGGAGACAAGGGGACAAGGGGGTAAACAAAACTCCTAACTCTTAACTCCTAACTCAGCACTCAGCACTCAGCACTCCTAATGCCCAATACCCATTCAAAACTCCACAATAACTGGCACATGGTCGCTAGGTTGAGTTAACTTTCTCGGCGCGACATCAATAATACAACTTGTAGCGCGTTCATATAGAATGGGCGTGAGATAGTGGTGGTCAATTCGCCAACCTAAGTTACGACGAAAAGCGGCGGAGCGATAATCCCACCAGCTATAATTTCCACCTTCTGTGGTGAATTTGCGAAAAGCATCGGCAAATCCCAGTTTCAGAATATCCCGTAAGGCTTGGCGCTCTGTTTCTGTGGCCATAATGTGATTTTCTGTACTCACTTGCTCGTGAATATCTTTATCTTCCAAGGCGATATTGAAGTCGCCACATACACAAATTGCAGATTCTGACAACACCAGCAATCGCAAATACTCGTGTAGCGCTGTCAACCAGCGCAGTTTGTATTCGTATTTCTCCGTTCCTACCGCTGCGCCATTAGGAACATATAAGTTTACAATCCGCACACCATCAATTACACCAGTAATAACGCGCTTTTGCTCGTCCCATTCGTGATGTAAATCTGGCAAAATCGCCCTAAACCCACTACTGACATTTAGGAGTGGCTGGCGGCTAATCAGGGCTACACCGTTATAAGATTTTTGTCCTGACATATAAAGGTTATACCCTAACTGCTCAAAAGGCGATCGCGGAAATTCCGCATCCACAACTTTGGTTTCTTGCAAGCAGAGAACATCAACAGGATTTAGGGTTAACCAATCGATAACCTGTTCAAGGCGAGTGCGAATTGAGTTGACGTTCCAAGTAGCGATTTTCATTAGTTAATTATCAGAATTTTTGTAAATTACTAATTACAAATTATGTAATTATTGTACAATTACTTAATATTTATATTTACTGTTATCTTTAGCAATTACCTTTAAATGAAGCTTTAATGGCTTGATCCCATTGAATATTTTAGTATTGTCAGCTACCAAATATTCAATTTTGTAAGTTCTGCTACAAAACATTCTACCTCTTTATGATCCCCAAGACAGATGCAACAAATAATAGGTTAGCTATACGGTTAGAAGTGTAGCTCAGAGTTGACTTTTGCCGATAGTCAGTTAGATTTGTTGGCAGAAAATTTGCGGTACGGTTAATCGTTATTGGGCTTTTGATAGACTGTTAGGTAAATTTAAATGTCAAAAGAGTAAGTAGAAATGCTCTTTACTCATAAAATAATGACCTAGATCATTATTGAGGACAATTTCATAGACTGAACCAGAAAAACTTATGAAAATCGCTCAAGTTGCCCCCTTATGGGAAAGGGTTCCACCTCCTAATTATGGAGGAATAGAATTGGTAGTGAGTCGCTTGACTGATGAACTTGTTCGTCGCGGTCATGAGGTAACTTTATTTGCCTCTGGTGATTCTCAAACTTTGGCTCATTTAGAAGCAGTTTATCCACGTGCATTACGCTTAGACCCAAATGTGAAAGAGTATGCAGTGTACGAAATGCTAGAACTAAGCCAAGTTTACCAGCGTGCTGACCAATTCGATATCATCCATTCTCATGTAGGGATTGCGGCATTACCTTTAGCGAGTTTGATAACAGCAACTGCTACAGTCCACACTCTGCACAATAATTTTACAACTGACAACCGTCACGCATTTAGCTACTACCAAAAGCAACCATACATCAGCATTAGTAACTCGCAGCGTCAAATCGATCTTAATTATGTTGGCACGGTCTATAACGGAATTGAGCTAGCAGATTATCCATTTGTAGCTCAACCCTTAAAACCTCCATATTTAGCATTTTTAGGCCGTTTTTCGCCAGATAAAGGCCCGCACCATGCGATCGCCATTGCTAAACAAAGTGGTTGGCGCTTGAAGATGGCAGGAAAGGTTGATGCAGAAAACTCGGAGTTTTTTGAAAAAGAGATTGTTCCCCATATAGATGGTGAGCAAATCGAATATCTCGGTGAAATTAACCACGTCCAAAAAACTGAACTTCTGGGTAATGCTGCGATAACTCTTTTCCCCATTAGCTGGCAAGAACCTTTTGGCTTAGTAATGATTGAATCAATGGCAACTGGTACGCCAGTAATTGCCATGAATTTCGGCGCCGTACCTGAAGTTATTGCCCACGGTAAAACAGGTTTTATCTGCAATAGCTATGCAGAAATGGCGGCAATGATTCCACTAGCTTTGGAACTCAATCGTCAAACCTGTCGAAAATACGTAGACAACAACTTTAGCGTTAGCCAGATGGTTAACGGATATGAAGCTGTTTACAGACAAATTATTAAAGACCGCATAGAATCGAATGGCCGCATTCATGCAGCTAACATTCAGTTTTAATCAACTGCTTTTTTGACTTAGTTTAAAACAACAATTTTTTAAGGAGGACATTGGTATGAGTACGAGAGCCAACACTTGCCCATGCTGCGGTGGTTCCCTCCTGCGTCATGCCCGTCATGGTGAACTATATTGGTTTTGCCTATCGTGCCGACAAGAAGTACCGCTGTTAACTGCTACTCGCCTGCCTAATGTGGAAACCCGGAACACCGGTGTGGTTCCCCAGCCAGCGGTGAATACCTAGTTTTGCGTGAACTATCCAGACTAACTACTAAAAATGTGAATTATAGTAGTTCCCATTCTGATGGAGTACAACATAATATTGCGATGTGTAGGGGCAATTCATGAATTGCCCCTACGAATGTAGCTCACGCTTGTCGGGAAACGCTATATATCTACAACTTTTCGTTTATGGTGTGTTAGCGATAGAGTAACCCAATGTTTTTAAGGTATTATTATGTTATTAAAAATCTAATGCAGCCTATAATATCAATTTTTGGTTTTGTTTGTGACGTTCCTACTCAGAATGATCTGGATTTTCTATTCTGTGGTTAATTGCAACCTTAGCTTTCTCACTACTTTCAGAATATAGTTCAGACGAAATATTTCTCGTCCTTTGGTCGAAGCACATTAAAAAAATTATTGAAAATTAAATGCTTCTTCAGTAGATAGTAAAAAAACTCACTATGGACTAGACAACACTGGCATAGCATTTACTTCTGCATTAAATTCAATATGATAATCACCAGTGTATATATCAAATAATACTATTTTATTTGCTATGTCTCCACGAAATATAGCACTACCGTTCATAGGAGCCTTCGTTGGAATTTGATTAATTGCAAATCTTACAACTTTGTCGTTTAGTATCCCAACAGAATTATCTTTTTTAGTACCCAGATTAACTTCTAAGGCTATAAATTCATTCCCAGCGCTATCTATTATCCTTGTTTCCTCACGAACAATTCTAAGCGGTCTAGTTCGCTGCTTATTGTTTACTACAAAATCACACTTTATCGAATCTGAAGAGAGTCTTTTGCATCCCGTATATTGAAATACGAATCCTTCCTTTTCAAGAGTAGGTAATTTTCGTTGGGCAATGATTGTCTCTAAACGATTAAAATAATAATTATTATTATTTGTAATATAAGAAATCAAATATCGGCTAAGTGAAAAATCTAAAAAAGGCTGTAATGTAGAAACTAGAGAAAGTATTAGCAGTAAACTCTTTAACATTATCTAATCTCCTTAGATACTAATAGAATTTTATTTTTTACTCAAAATAATGCTAATTGGTATTAACATAATTCGTTCTACAAAGTAGTGTTTGATTTCGCTTTATAAATATAAATGATTGTGGCAAATTATTTCAATTAGTAGCCTTTCTGGTCAATACTCCGATGTAAGCGGTCGTTCCAACGTCACTGATCGCTCTGATAGTTCTTTCGCTGACTGCTTTGATGTAAGCGGTGATTGCAACGTCACTGATGGCTCTGATAGGTCTTTTGATGACTCTTTCGATGTAAGTGCTGGTTGCAACGTTATTGATTGCGGTGGTTGCACGGGTTGTTCAGCTACCGAAAATGGGTCAGACTGATTGGGTGCTATCGGATGTACTGAATTAGGAGAAGGAATTACTCGAACAGGGAGAGTTACAGAAGTAGACTTTGGAGTTGAACTCGCTGAGAACTGAGGCACTGACTTTTCAGTAGAGGAAGATATGGAATTAAGCTTCTTTGGGGCATCCGTTGATGGCAAAGTTGCTGATTGTGCAGTAAAGGAACGTTTCACTCGACTAAAGGAAATTGAAGAAGTCTTATTCTCAGGTAAGCTTGGCAATGGTCGAGTTGCTGACGGCAGACGAAGAGGAGATTGCACCGGATTAGGAGACGGTGGAGAAGTAAACTTTGGAAGTGGACTCGGTGAGGGTTGAGGTAGTGACAATGCTGTAGGCGAAGGTTCTGCTACTGGAATAAGGGAAGTTCCAGAAGTAGATTTATTAGGTAAAATCACTACTTGCCTAATAATATTTTCGTATCTATGGTCTTGGTACACTATGTATCCAATGCATAGAACGAGAACAGCAATAGTGTAGGGAATAAATTCTGAGGGATTTGACTTTATCCGTTCCCGGACGGACGACTTTAGTCAGAAGTTAAACGTATTGCCAGAAATAGTATTAGTTCCTCCTTTAATGTTGATACCTTGCCAACTCTCAATAGTTGTTGTCAATTGATCTCTTGCTTCATTAGCTAAAGCTTCGACAGCTTGACCAATTTCAGGATCTTTCTTTGCCGCTGCTTCTAATTGCTGTTCAATCAGTTGGACTTGACCGTAATCGAGAGGTTGTGTTTGAGCCTGTTCTATAGCTTTTGCTGTGCTGGGTTCTTTGCGCTTTAGCAGAAATAACAGGTTTTTCCCTTTCTCCCAAGCCTTTTCACCTATGATTTCGCCAGTTTTTTCAAAGGCTTTGGTAATGACTAAGGTAGCGATCGCTGCTGCTGTCAGTGTTACTGCTTCCATAAGGTAATAAAACAGTGATTTTACAGTTGTAGTTTCGGCATTAAATACACTATATCCGAAGGGGTTGAAATATTTTGCCAAAATATTGCGGTCAGGCGCTCACTAGGCTTAATAAGTTCCAATTCCAACTGGTAAAATCGGATGGAGCTAATTGATAGGTTTTAAAGTTTTGCTAGCAGCCTTACTTTATGGTCAAGAAGATTTACGCCTAGAGCAAGTTTCTGACCCTACTCCGGCGGCTGGAGAGGTTGTAATCCAAGTGGGGGCTGCAACAACTTGCGGTACAGATTTGAAAGTCTGGCGGCGTGGTGGTCATGCCAGGATGCTGATCCCGCCAACGCTGTTTGGTCACGAAGCGGCTGGGCGAATTGTTGCCTTGGGTGCAGGAGTGACAAATTGGCAAGTAGGCGATCGCGTTGTCGCTAATAATTCCTCCCCGTGCATGAAGTGCTTTTTTTGTCAACGTCAAGAATATTCCTTATGTCCAAATTTGACTTGGAATAATGGTACCTTTGCCCAATACTTGAAAATTCCTGCACCGATAGTAGAACATAATTTGTTGCAGATTCCCGATGAGTTGCCGTGGGAATTGGCAGCAATGACGGAACCTTTAGCTTGTGTGTTGCATGGTGTAGCGCGTTCTAATATTAAGCCCAAAGATAAAGTAGTCGTCTTAGGAGATGGGGCGATCGGGTTGATGTTTGTGGCGGCGCTGAGTGAGAAAGCTGAGGTTTTGTTGTGGGGAGGTAATAACCACAGACTAGAAATTGGTCAGAAATTGGGTGCAACCCAGACCTTTAATTATCATCAAATTCCAGAGATTCCCAGTGTAGTAAAAGAACTGACCCAAGGATGGGGTGCAGATGTAGTAATTGAAGCCACTGGTGGCCCAAGTGTTTGGGAAACTGCGATCGCCTGTGCCCGTCCTGGTGCAACAGTTAACTTATTCGGTGGATGTCCACGGGATACCAGCATTACTGTGAATACAGAACAGCTACACTATAGCGAACTTACTCTCAAAGGCGTGTTTCATAATACACCAGAGTATGTGCGATCGGCCTTTGGACTCATAGCTAGTCGTAAAATTCCCTTTGAGTTACTGATTAGCGAACAACGACCATTAAAAGATTTAGAACAGGTGTTTTCTGATATGAAGGCGCGTAAAGTAATTAAGGTAGCAATGATTCCTTAGTATTTTGGCAGCCAATTCATAGGGCACACTACAATGACTATAGCACCACAGACTTAGGGCTAAAGCACTATGACTCCTCAAGTCATTACCCCAGTATTGATGATTGAACCCTCATCATGGCTCCGCTCTGGCATTACCATTGAGAAAGTTGATAATGTTAATCTTGCTAAGTTTACAGATGAGTTACATACTCGTCTAGAAGAATTGCTTGAGAAACGAAAATCTGGATTGCTGACTCCTGAAGAAGAAGCAGAATATGCTGGAATTGCTGAACTAGAGCGCATCCTAACTTTTGTTAACGCTAAACTGATTGCCAGTCGTGGGTGTTAAAGATGGTACTCGGCAATTTGTGCGCGAAAGAGCTAAATATCTGTGTGAATATTGCCACTCTCCAGAACGCTCCAGTTCAGATCGCTTCACAATCGATCATCTCATTCCACAATCATTAGGTGGCTCAGATGCAGATGAAAACTTAGCTCTAGCTTGTCGTCGCTGTAATGAGCGTCGTTACAACTTCACAACTGGCATTGATGCTCAAACTCAGCAAGAAGTCCCCTTATTCAATCCTCGTCAGCAACGGTGGGTAGATCACTTCATCTGGACAGGCGATGGACTAAAGATCGTTGGCAGAAGTGCTACAGGTCGAGCAACTTGTCATCGACTAGATATCAATGATGAATTTCACAACCAAGGATTTATCCAAGAATCTAGGCAGTTATGGATACAAGGAGGGTGGCACCCACCTGTAGACGATCCTCGTCTTTGATGCCTGAACTAGCGATGTCTATAGCTGCCAACATCGTGCAACAAGAATAAGACAACGATCTCCTATAAAAAGGTATGGCGCAAAACCACAATTCGAGTCATTATCATCTTCCATCTTGTAAAAAAGAATCTCGTCTCCTAACCAAGGTTGCACAGACTTGAGCCATATATTAAGTGCTTCCTCTTCTGACTCATCTGGACGGAATGTATCTTGCATCCAAATTGCAAAATCAAGCGCCTCAAGCACCTCAGCGGCATTTTGCATATCTTCCTCAGTCCACCATTCAGGTAATTGGGAATAATTATAGTCATTTGGATAAAGATTTCGGCAAAGTGTCAATAAATCAATAATTTCAATTTCTGTAGTCTCTTCGTCACAATCAAACAGGGTAAAGTCTTAAGGTTTTGTAAAAACTCTAATATCAACCACTCCGTGGTTCCAGGTTTTTCTGCGACCTAGAATTACATCTAGAGAATTTTGCATTGTTACATCAAAACCAAAGTTTGGAATTATGTATGTATTGCCAATTTCGATAGCCTCATTCACGTAGTATTTAGCAGTTTCACCATGCTGCTGAATTAGTTTTTTCAAATTGATTATCTGTGATGTTTTCTTCGTCGGCACGAGATCCGTAGTACTCCTTCATCCACTGTTTCTGAATAACTTCGTTGGAAGCTTAATCAGGTGGTAGATTTCCTCTAGTCAAATTCCAGTAAAATATGACAACACTACAACCATCCCCTTCAGTATGCTAGATAATAGTTAGCTTTTATTTGCTCTAAGACATCACCTTAAAGAGTTATCACAGTAAGAGGTTGTTTGAAAAGTCGTAAAGTATACCAGAAACCCCACTTCCATTCCTCTCCCCGAAACGGAGAGAGGCTTTGAAACCCCCATTCCCTACAAGGGAATGGGGCTAGGGGGGTTAGGTTTCTGAGGCTTTGATGTTACCAAAAATACTTTTCAAACATCCTCTAAGAGCTAGGAAGAATTTCTCTGCTTTTTATAGTCTAATTGAGCGATCGCTATAATTGCGTCTCTACCACCTAATAACTAAATCCTTATGGCAAACACTATTTCAATTATTGATTCTCTAGTTCCTAATCCCGTCCCTAAATCAACAATCATTCGTTTGGAAAATATATTTAAAATATACGGCAGTGGCGAAACTGAAGTTAAAGCACTTAACGATGTGAATTTGACTATCCACGAGGGCGAATATTGTTCAATTATGGGGCCGTCTGGTTCAGGTAAATCCACAGCCATGAATATTATCGGCTGTCTAGACCGACCCACAGGCGGACATTATTACTTAGATAATATTGATGTGGCGCAAATGGATGATAAATCCTTGGCACACATCCGTAATAAAAAGCTGGGTTTTGTCTTCCAACAATTCCATTTATTACCCCAACTCACAGCATTAGAAAATGTGATGCTACCAATGGTTTATGCTAGTGTGAGTCCGAAAGAAAGAAGCGATCGCGCTACAGTTGCCTTGACGCGAGTAGGTTTGGCAAATCGCCTTAACAACAAACCCACTCAACTATCTGGTGGACAACAACAAAGAGTAGCGATCGCGCGTGCGATCGTCAATCGTCCCGTGGTACTCCTAGCCGATGAGCCCACAGGCGCACTTGATTCGCGCACAACCCAAGAAGTCTTAGATATTTTTGGCGAACTCAATGCCAGTGGAATCACAGTTGTCATGGTGACACATGAACCGGAAGTCGCCCGTCAAACCCAGCGCATCGTTTGGTTCCGTGATGGTCAAGTGGTACACTCCAACCTAACCCCAGCCGATTTGAGTCAGTTGGCTGTCTCGTAGGTTCTCAAAGTCCGCGGAGGCGGACTTTAGTTTGTGTAGCCGCAACTTCTAGTCGCCAAGGCTGATTACAAACTTGACGTTTTTCCAGTTTCTGCTTGTGTTTCAATCGGCTTAACATCGGTGTAACCCAATTCACCAGATATTGTCCGAAACACTGAAATTTGCTCCTCAAATTCTAATCCTTCAATTTGCGAAAGCAAATCATTAATTTCTTTAGTTGGCTGGTAGGTGCTTGGCAAATCAACCACCTTATCTCCCATAGCTACCGCCCAAGCATACCAAACTAACAGCTGGTTGTTTTCTTTTATCGCCCCATAAGCACGGGAATATTCTGTATCTTTGCGGTTGACTATATCCCGCATAATTGCCAGTTGCTCCTCATCTGACAATTTAAAATAGTCTTCTGATAGAATTGGTGATAGTTCTGGTTCAGCAGCAGCTGGAGCGGCTGGAGTCACAGAGTCACCCATTTTTTTATAAACAAGATAGAACCAGGCTAATTTGGAATCGGTATCTAAGGCGTTAAACGCATCCACTAATTTTTGAGTTTCATTGCTCTGAGCCTGAGAAATAGTTTTGTCGTAACTTGCAGTCATTATTGTTTGTCTCCAAAATAATTTAATAGGCCAAACTAATTGTTACCAGAGTTCGACAATCAGATTCTACTATCGATAGAAAGAGTTAAATTTATTGGAAATTGTAGCTTTAATCTACCTTTTAATAGAGGTAAAAGTCTCTCTATAGGAAGCAAGAATACAACCAATTGCTTTGCTATGATTGCTCAAGTAAGCAATAAAAAATTTAGCTAAAGGTCTTAATTATGCCCGAGCAAGAAGTAAAGCCCGATTTAAATAATGAAGCTTCCACCCAGGATGCACAATTAGCTGCCGAAAGCATAGCTAGTGGTGAAGAAAAAGCGCCAACGGTGAATTTTGATGCTGATTATGCAGCTGCACAAAAATTCAGTGTGAGTGAAGTCGATCGCACAGGTAAAGGTGGAGCAGCAGCCGAAGCAGCTACTGCACCTAATCAAAAAACCTCTAAGCCACAAGAAACAAAACCTCAAACACAGTCAACTGGCAATCCTGACGATTTTATCGAGTCAGCAAAAGAAGTTGGGAATTCTCAGACTCAGGGTGGTACTAATGTCAGTGATGATTTAGTAGAAAAAGCTTTAGAAAAGGGCGAACGGAAAAATTAATTTTCCCTGATATCTTGCTATTTTGTCAGATGGGCAATGTCACCAATGTGAAAATTAAGGTTCTCGGTATTAGTAGACATTGCCCACTCTCCTGTTTCGATCGATTGTTCATCCGCTTTTGACTATTTATTAATTAACGACTGTTCATCACTTCTAATAGTTCGCTAGGTTGCTGAATTAAATAATCTGGATTTTGCTTGGCTAGTACTTCCGGTGAGTTAAAGCCCCAAGTGACTGCAATCACTTGGATATTTGCTTTTTTGGATGCTTCTATATCTCTGGTTTCATCTCCAACATAAATAACTTCTTGAGGTTTGAGTTGCTTTTGCCTCAAGACATTATTTATAATAGTTGTTTTGCCAAAAATTGTAATTCCTGAGTAGATAAAATCAAATAAATGATTTAAATCATTGATTGTGAGGAATTGCGTAACATTCTCTTTAGAATTAGAAGTGATAATACCCAGTTTATATCCTTGATTTTGGAGTTCTGTCAATGCTTCCTTAATACCCAGAATGGGCTTTAATTCTGGTATTTTGTTTTTTAATTCCCCTTTAACTTGTTTAACTAGAAAAGGAATCTTAAATAGAGAAACTCCTGAGTACTTAATGATTTCCCTAGATGTTAAGTTCTTGAGAAAGGCTAATTGTTCTGGGCTTATTTGTTTATAACCAAAGTCTCCAGCTAAACGATTAGCAATACTTACAAGAGCATCTACTGTATCAGCAATTGTGCCATCAAAATCAAAAATAATTACTTTCTGGGTCATTCTTCTGCCTGGATGCGTCAAGATTAGCTAGGGCGTTGCGTCGTAACATTTCTGGCTTAATCCGCCGCAAGGCAGATGCTGGAAATCGTTTATCCCACTCCCGATCTGAGATTTGGGCTAATTCTAGCAGGTGGGGAGCAATATTCACTGGATTTGGCTGAAACTCTTCAATATCAGTTGTTTGGGCAAAACGTTGATTCCAAGGACAAACATCTTGGCAAATATCGCAACCAGCAACCCAGCCTTGCAAATTAGATGCGATCGCCTCTGGCAATTCCTTGTCACGATTTTCAATGGTATGATAAGCAATGCAGCGATTAGCATCGACAACAAAAGGCTGGGTAATTGCACCTGTGGGACAAGCCTGAAGACAACGAGTACAGCTACCGCAATGTTCTGTGTGTGGGCGATCGCTCTCTAATTCTAAATTGGTCAACACTTCTCCCAAAAATACCCAAGAGCCATATTCCCGTGTAATCACATTACCATTCTTGGCAATCCAACCAATTCCAGCTTGTTGAGCCAACACTTTATCTTGCACCGGGCCAGTATCTGCATAATAAAGAGCTAATACGCCTGGATCGAGTGATTTTAGCCATATAGATAGCTGCTTGAGTTTTCCATGCATCACCTTGTGATAATCCCTTCCCCAACCATAACGGGAAATTTTGGCGTATTCCTCACTTTCAGGACGTTGATGTGGTGTGTAGTAATTCAGCGCTACACATATTAGCGATCGCACCTCTGGCATCACTAAGCGGATATCCTGACGCTTTGGATTAGCCATCCATTTCATATCAGCGTGATAACCCAGTTCAATCCATGCTTGCAACCTCTGCGCTTCTGTGGCATTTACCCGATCTACAGCAGTAATTCCAACTTTGTGAAAGCCCAACTCGCTGGCTTTTTCTTTCACCAGACTGCTGCTCGTTACAGAATACTGATTCATTTGTTTTATCTGGATTTTGCCCAAATAAAGGCGCTTTAATTATATACGATCTAGTCATTACCTTTAATTAAGATTTATTAAATGCCCGATATATAGCCTGTCCTAAACTGGATAGTAGTTCAAAACTTCCATCGTTAGGAAGATTTATTAAGATGTAGCAATCTATCTCAACAGCAGCTTTTTTTTTACTTATTTTTGTATTGAAATTAATATTCAGACACCATAATACAGGTAATTTTATGACCTCTGCTGAATTTATATCGCCAGCGCAGTTTAAAGAAGAATTCCAGATTGAGGGAATTACAGAATCAAGCGTACTGCATTATTTTGAAACCTTAAATGCAGGAGAATTTGAGGCAACTGCTGCCTTATTTGCGATAGATGGTGTGATGCGTCCGCCATTTGAATCTGATATTGTCGGGACAGATGCGATCGCAGCCTACTTAAAACAAGAAGGTCAAAACATCAAAGCTTACCCGAACACAGGAATAGCCGAGACTTTAGAAAATGGTGATATCCAAGTCCAGGTAACAGGCAAAGCACAAACTTCGTGGTGTAGTGTCAATGTCTTGTGGCTATTTATCCTCAACCAACAACGGCAAATTTCTTATACTAGAATCAAACTTTTAGCTTCCCCCAAAGAGTTACTTACTTTACGTCGTGAAAATTAAGTAGCCAATAACTACAAAGGGCAAAGTTTTAAACCAATATTTATCACCCAGTCACACAGGATTCATAGCTTTATTTTGACTCCTGAATTCTGAATTCTTCCTCATAAATAGCATGGCTTGAAAAATAGTAACTTTTTCTCTATTGGACTAATTCGGGTAAAGTAGCTTCTAACTTCAGACAGTTGGCACCATTAACCTGCAATTTGTAATCTACTTTATCCATGAGACGATTCATAATCAGCCAACCATAACCACCTTCTTGCTTTTCCATCGGGTTGGGAGCGTAGTAGTTAGACATGTCAAAGCCTTCGCCGTAGTCCCAAATTTCTAAGGCAAAATCCCGGTCTTTCACTTCTAAACGCAGTAAGATGGGTAAATTCGGTTGGTCTTTGTGGGCGTGACGGACTGCATTAGAATAGGCTTCCACTAAAGCCAATCTCAAACGACTCGATTGCCGCGACCAATCCACAGATTCCCCTAGTTGAATTTTCAAACATCCCAACAACCAGTTTTCAACAATATTCAGAAAATTCAAGTCGCTTGGTACATGAAGCTCACTTTTCATGACTTACAAAATCTCCAGTGAAAGTATAGTTTGATCGTCTTCTTGAACGTGATTATCTGCCTGGATGCGAGCTAGTAAATGGTTAAGAGAAAGTGGTTGTTGCTCTTGTTGTAAGAGTTGCCAAAGACCATCTTGATTCAGCATCGAACGGTTTACTGACTCAACCCCAACCTCAGTTTTTACTGTTGAATCAGGATTATTTGATACCATTGCTTCTGTAATGCCGTCGCTGGCTAGTAACAATGTGTCTCCAGCAGCGAGAACCAAGCGACCAGACTGTGCCTGCCACTTAGGTAAAATCCCCAAAGGAACGCTGCGAACTTTCAGGTAATTGGGATTTTCAGCTAAAGTCGAGGAACGCGACCATAATATTGGATAAATATGACCGGCATTAGTGTAGACCAGTTCCTTAGTGCTAGGGGTATAACAAGCTAACACAAGAGTGACAAAATAATTATTGCTAATTAAATCTTCACTGAGAGCGTGGTTAAGGTTTTGCATGACCACATTCGGCTCTGCTGGTGTCTCTTGAGATAATTCTCGGCGCAAAACTGAAATAATACTAGCCATAAATAAAGCTGCTGGGACGCCCTTGCCAGAAACGTCACCCACTGCCAACCACAAGTCGCCTTTAGGATGGACAAAAACTTCAAAAAAATCGCCTCCTACTTCACGCGCCGGATAGCAGCAAGCTTGTACCTTTACACCTTTAATGTCAGGTAAACTTTGGCGTAGCAGATTGTATTGAATTTGGCGAGCCACCTCTAACTCAGTGTGAATCTGCTGTTGCTTTTCTTGGAGGCGTTGGTAGAGCTTTGCTTGGGAGAGAGCTAAGGCTGCTTGTTCGGCAACACCTGCAATTAGTTGGATGTCTTCGTCTTCCCAAGGGCGATCGCGTCCCCATTGGTGGAGGGTTAGCACAGCCAACAGATGCTGATGGTAGCTAAGTGGCACAACTAGGTGGTGACTAGGATTACCGTTATAGATATCTTGAGCAAGTTGATAATGACGGGTTTCCAGCACCTTTTCGATTAAAACACTGGAGTCGAAGAAGGAATCTAATACATCAGATTTCGGATCGCTGTAGAAAAACTCGTCTTGTGTGAGGCGATCGCCTTCTACTGGTTTGAGTAAGCAACTGGTAGCTTCAAATGTTTCTCCAATAGTTGCGACAATTTTTTGCAGCATACTATCGTAGTCTAAAGATTCCCGAATTGCTGTTGTTACCGCATTAAACAAAGATTCTCGCCGTAGGGCCCGACGTAATTCTTGGGTGCGCTTCTTAACTAGGCGATACGTATCAGTAGCTTGCTCAACTAAGCTTCTCAGCCGTTCTGGATTCCAGGGTTTGGTAATGTACTTGAATACCTGACCGGAGTTAATCGCATCTACCAAATCTTCGACATCAGTAAAACCAGTTAACAAAATCCGAATCGTGTCTGGAAAGCGCTCTACGGTGCGACTAAAAAATTCAGTCCCATTCATTTCTGGCATTCTTTGGTCAGAAATAATTACCGCCATTTCGCCAAATTGATCCAACATTTCCAGAGCACCAAAGGCATGATTGGCTTTATATACTTGAAAATCTCGCCTAAAAGTGCGGTAGAGTAAATCTAGGTTATCTGGCTCGTCATCTACCACCATGAGCTTAAGTTTGTCCGTACCAATCTCAGCCATATTTGACTTTTGTTTTTATATATTTGAATGGCGAGATAACAGGATGTTTATCCCACCTAATAAATAAGAGAAAACCAGAGAAGCCATTCACTTTGAAAATATAACTTTTCAAAGTTGTGAGTTTCCCTTGATTATCCTCAATTGATCCACACCAAAATTAAATTTATCCAACTAACCCAGAACGCAAGGCGCGGACTGCTGCTTGGGTACGGTCATCGGCACATAGCTTATTCAAAATATTGCGAACGTGAGTTTTAACAGTGCCAACTGTGATGTAAAGTCTTTCCGCAATTACTGCATTACTACAACCTTCGACAATCAACTGTAACACTTCCAATTCCCTTTCTGTCAGGGTGTAAGGTTGAATTTCTTCCAAATTCTCAAAAGAATCTGGGTTAGGAGCAATAGTCTTAGAATCGACCAAAGCCGATTCCAACTTTTGAGGATTTTGTTGCGCTTGTTGTAATACAATCCGAGCGATCGCTGGATCGATCCAAGCGTTGCCATTGTAAGTTACTCGTACTGCTTCCAGCAAATTATCAAATTTGATATCTTTCATACAGTAAGAGTCTGCACCAGCGGCAAAAGCTGCCAACACCGCTTCTTTGTTATCCCGCAGCGTCAAAATTAAGACTTTTGTAAGTAGCTGCTGGCCATTAGTAGTAGATTTTACCTCCCGTGTTAACTCAATGCCATCTTTATCTGGTAAACCAATATCGACAATGGCAATATCTGGTTGTAGCATTTTTAACATTTTTAGACCATCAGCAGCATTAGCAGCTTCACCTACAACTTCAATTTCATCCTTTTGCTGTAGTGCTGTACGAATACCCACACGAGTTAGGTCATGATCTTCAATCAGAGCGATACGAATTTTACTCATAGCCAACTTCAGCCCGTTACACTATAACCATAAAGTCGAGTTTCGTGACATACTCCCACACTAACTGCAAGCAGTATAGTGGGGGCTTCTATTCCCGGAACCAGAGTTGCGAGTTGAGCGTTTTATACTGAGTGAATATTACACTTTAACAATAAAAGTTGGACTGGTTCAGCCCAAGTACAAGCGCCCAAGATTAATAGACAGAGAAGTGAAATTAATTATGTGTTCTCTAAAACCCTTATATATACGCAGCCTTGCTACGTATATACATTCTTGTTCACTCTTATGTCTATTTAGTTTAATTATGCTTACTCTCGTTCAAGGGCAAAGGGGAATCTTTTTTGCCTAAGTTCTAATATAAAAAAATTTGATAAACTTAACATTCATGCAAAATCTGGTGTGAGTATTACTTAAGAATAGGCTATGTCTAACGGCAATCAAGCATTTTCAGTGTTGGGAATACCAGTTCATGTGATGGCTGACTATCCAGGCTGGTTGTTAGAATGCCTGCACACAGGCAGAGGAACTCATGTCGTAACGCTCAATGCAGAAATGACTATGCAGGCAGAGCAAAATCAATTATTAGCTCAGGTGATTAAAAATGCTGAACTGGTGATTCCAGATGGAGCTGGGGTTGTTCTGTATTTACGATGGCTGTTATGGCAAAAAGTGCAGCGGTTTCCAGGGATTGAATTAGCAGAAAAACTTTTGCAAGCACTTGGGCAACAGAAGACAGGGACAAAGATATTTTTCTATGGAGGAGCGCCGGGAGTGGCCGCAAATGCGGCAGATTTTTGGCAGCAGCAAATTCCAGATTTGAATATAGTCGGCACTCACTCAGGCTACCATTCTCCAGAAGAAGAAGCACAATTGCGACAAACTCTGGCTCAATTGCAGCCACAAGTAATTTTTGTTGGTTTGGGAGTGCCACGCCAAGAGTTATGGATTGCCGAAAACCGCCATTTGTGTCCCCAAGCAATTTGGATTGGCGTTGGTGGCAGCTTTGATATTTGGTCGGGAACTAAAACTCGCGCTCCCGCCTGGTTAGGAAATAATAATTTGGAATGGTTGTATCGCCTTTATCAAGAACCTTGGCGCTGGCGGCGGATGTTGGCTTTGCCAGCGTTTGCTGTGAAAGCGTTTGTTTATCGTTTGACAGCAAGGGGTGCAATTAGTTAAGAGTGCTGAGTGCTGAGTGCTGTTAGCGGTAGCGGGGCGTTTAGCCCGTGCTGAGTTCTGAGTGCAATTAGTTAAGAGTTCTGAATTCTCAATGCTGAGTTCTGGGTGTTCTTACTTAGTTAGTATTAAAGTCTTGAAAAAATTTTAAATTTTCTTTGTTGAAATTTAAATTCCCAAGCGAAACCTGGGAATCCTTATTTTGGGGAGAATGTCACATTTAAGCAGGCAAACTGTTTGGTTGTGGGTATGAGGAAAATTTAACAATGCCAGTATTAACAACTCAAGTTAAGAAAGACTTTTCCGTTCGCGGGGAGGACAGTGAAACTCAACAGCACGGTAGCAATACTACAAAGGTACAATTGCAATCTGTAACTAAGACTTATGCTAACGGCGCTCACGCCTTATTGAATGCAAACCTTGAGGTAAAAAAGGGAGAATTTCTGTTTATCACGGGGCCAAGTGGTTCTGGTAAATCAACGCTCTTGAAACTGCTGTATGGCCACGAGTTGCCTACACAGGGAGAAGTAATTGTTGATGAATGTAATGTAGCGGATTTGCGGGGCGATCGCTTGTCATTATTGCGGCGACGAATTGGTATTGTGTTTCAAGACTACAAACTAATTACCCAACGAACAGTAGCAGAAAATGTCACCTTTGTGCTGCAAGCTCAAGGGTATACCCGTAAAGAAATTCAACGACGTTTAGAACCAACCTTAAAGCTAGTAGGTTTGCTGAGTAAAGCTGATTGCTTTCCAGATCAACTGTCTGGGGGAGAACAACAACGGGTGAGTATTGCTCGTGCGATCGTTGGTACACCACCCCTACTGTTGGCCGATGAGCCTACTGGAAATCTCGATCCAGATAATTCCTGGCAAGTAATCCAGATTCTCCAGAAGTTAAATTCCTTTGGGGCTACGGTGATTGTTACCACCCACGATGAACAATTGGTACGCAGGTGCAATCATCCGGTAGTACAAGTTCGTAATGGAACGTTGTCTCGAAAATAGTTATTTGTCATTAGTAATTGGTCATTGGTCACTTGTACTGAGTTTCGACTGCGCTCAACTACCGCGTAGTCGTTGGCGTGGTAACAGAGCGTAGTCGTTCGCGCAGCGTCTCGTAGAGAAGTGCAGCCTTTCCAAGAGTTGTATCGATCATTGGTCATTTGCAAAGGACAAAGGACAAATAACTAATAAACGTGGTGTTTGACTTTTGATGATACGGGTACGAAAGGTACTGCTGTTTTCGGGGGTAGCGCTTGTAGGCGATCGCAGGCTTGTAAACTCTTAAAAGCTGCCTCTCGCACTACAACTTCTTCCTCTCGACTGAGTAGGAGTTGCAAGCATTGGACAATATCTTGCTGCACTGAAGAGTCAACTCGCTTACGGCTGATGAATTTACTTAGTTGACCTAGAGCAATCAACCGCTTCAATGGATCTTTTTCTGTTAAATTCATCAATAACCGATCGAGGTGGTCTTCTTCTCGATTTTCATAGAAGTTAACAATTTGCCATACCAATAAAATTAAAGTTAACAGGGTTCCCACACCTTGCGCGATCGCACCAGCAGCAATCCAGTGACTGTGAGAGTCGACCCATATTGCCGCTGCCATGTAAGTGCTGACAGTAGCAATACCACCACTTATGACTGCTAAAACTAACCGACGATTTGAACTATTTAAGAACTTACGTATTTTAGACCAGCGCAATTGCCAGTCCCACTCTTGCATTGAGTAAACCAATACCATTACTCCAATGCCGATCAAAAGAGCCAGTAGCAGTTTCCAGTTCCACAACAACATGGCAATGATAATTGTCAGGAAACCAAGAAAGCCCCCAGGGCCAGAGAAACGTTTAAATGTTTGCTGCTTTATGGCTCCCTTTGTCTTGAATTTTGGAAGCGACCATTTCCAGTTGGGGATTTGGTTGATCAATTGCTGCCAAGAAGACGAAGCCTGTGCCACAGTGTTTACCTACTTGATTATGAAATTACCTATTGTATAAGTTTTACTATGGATGAAGAAAGAATGAAGGCTCAAACCATAAAATGCCCACAGCGCCAATTAACATACCATTTTCAATCGCTCAGAGCAAGGGCATTTTGTACGTAAGTCTTAGTTAAAGACAAAAACGAAAGTTATCAAGGGTGAATTGCCCATCAAAAGTACAAAAGGTAACGCTGTGAATGTTATTCACATTTATAGATAATAAGGTATTGGGGGAAATTGCCGAGTCGGAATTGGCAAGATTAGAGCCTGGTAGCGCAGTTTGAGCGAGTAGTTGCCGATCGCGATCGTAGGCGGAAAGCACTAGCCGTTGCGAACTAGTGACAAAGGCGCTAACCGAGTTCACTGGACGCAAGAAAGTAGCTTCTAAAAATCCGCTTTTGGGCGCTCCCATTAAGACTATTAGCCCTGAATAGGTTGGAAATGCTGGATTTGATGGCTGTATTGCTAGACAATTGTCAAAAATGACTCCCCAACGTTCGTATTGGCGCTCTACTGCTTCAAAACACTTTAAGTCTTCTAAGTCTAAACAAATACAAGTAGGTACAGTAAGTTTGGCAGCATCAAAAATTGGCTCAACCTGACCCCGCCTAGCTGAAGCTTTAATTTCGTTTTGTATATTCAAGTTGTCAAGCGCAAATTTAGCGTCTTCAATCGTTGGTAGTTTATTTGATTGAAGAGTAGCCTGCTTTACCATGACATCCCGCCTTACTATTATCTAGATAAAAAATCAGATTAGTTATACATCAAAAGCTATTGTTTCTACATATATAAGTAGAATTAACAGCTTATTCAAATAAGCGTTTTAACTATTGTTAACGTGTTGACGCTCAAAATTATTTATCGGTTTTTTGATAGACTACCATAAAAACTTATGCTGGATTCACGCCGAAGCAATTCTCGCTACCATGAAAAACCCTTATAAAACAGTAATTTCAACGTTCAGCTACTTTATTTTTATGAAAAAAAGCACCAAATCTTTACACGTAATCCAGTAATTTTATCTCTACTTAATCTGACGCTAGCCAGAAGTCTGAGAGTGATTGGTTCGCTGATAATAACAATGAGTGGGGAGTTTGAACTAGACACATGAAGAGTACTGAGTTAAAAGACTGCCTACAAAGGACGTTGCTCTTCCTAAGTACACAAATATTAAGTGCTTGTTAATTTACTCAGCACTGAGTGTGGTAAACATCTAGGGTGACGAAAGGGGAGGTGGAGAGATTATCGAATCTTCTCTTTGTGTGCCTGCGCCCCAGGTATTTTATATTACTTTTGCCAACGAATCACTACAGTCAACAAAAAAAGACTTATGTTTCAACCACTAGGATTTGAACAACGCTCTATAGATACCTCACTAGGTAGAATGGTATATTATACTGCTGCTGGAGCGCCTTGGGAGGATGATGTGACTGCCAAAGACGATCGCGAAACTTTGGTATTTCTGCACGGCTTTGGTGGTGGGTCTTCTGCTTATGAGTGGTCGAAAGTTTATCCAGCTTTTGCGGCTGAATATCGGGTCATTGCGCCAGATTTGCTCGGTTGGGGTAGGTCTGAACATCCAGCACGGAATTATAAAATTGAGGATTATTTGACCGCGATTCGGGAGTTTTTCCAGCAGACTTGTACTGGGCCAGTAACAGCGATCGCTTCTTCTTTGACCGCAGCATTTACAATTCGAGTAGCAGCAGATCGTCCTGATTTATTCAAGTCTTTAATTCTTACTACTCCCGCCGGACTTTCTGACTTTGGCGAAGACTATTCCCGGAGTTTTTTTGCCCAGTTAGTTAGCGTTCCCATTGTCGATCGTTTACTTTACAGTACTGGAATTGCTACTAGTAGTGGTATTCGGAGCTTTTTAGAACAACGGCAATTTGCTCAATCCAATCGAGTCTACCAAGAAATTGTAGATGCTTATCTAGAATCCGCCCAACAGCCTAATGCTGAGTATGCAGCACTGTCCTTTGTTCGTGGCGATTTGTGCTTTGATTTATCCCTTTACATTCAACAATTAGCCACTCCCACCGCGAT
This sequence comes from Nostoc sp., assembly GCF_036917375.1. Lineage (GTDB taxonomy): Bacteria > Cyanobacteriota > Cyanobacteriia > Cyanobacteriales > Nostocaceae > Nostoc. The sequence continues at coordinate 106,516 of NZ_JBALDN010000042.1, read as the reverse complement.
TATTTGGGGACAAAAGTCGCAATTTACAGGCCCCTCAATTGGTCGCCGCCTTGCTGAAATTAATCCCTTAGCAATCCGATTTTTTCAACAGTTGGAAGATGTCGGATTGACACCACAGTTGGAATTGCCAGCAGTGACAATCGGGTTAATTCGCAAATTTTTGCCTTTGCTTAATTAACATGAGTAGTAGAGACGCAAAATTGGACTGGGCTTTTGCCTTGCTTTCCTAACGCGTCTCTACATTCTTTTTCACAGATGTTTAATAAGATTTCTAGAGAAAATATTATCAACAAAAGTGATAATATTATTTGTCTTGCAATCTGATATCAATGACAGTTGCATTGAAATTGTAGTTAAAGCCTTCTAACTCAAATGGCATCCCAATTTTAACTTTACTGTTACCCAAAACTGGCCCGTTTTCAGTAACTTGGGCTTTGCCATCTAAAGTCAAAAGAAAATCTGTACTGTAATTATTGCTCTTGGGATCTGGCAGTTCTTTAACAGTGCCATCAGGTTGGAAAACATTGACTGTTCTAGGTAGCTGTTGAATGGATTTAATTTCAATCTGTCCGTAAGGCTGATTGCGGATAATCACATTGGTTTTCCCACCTTTTTTTAAACCATTGTCGATTAATTTTTCCGGGTCGCGTACATTCAAACCACGAACTACTAAGTCTACTTCTATGGGTACTGTTTTCGCGCCAACTTGGGCAACAGAACCAGAAGTGCCAGGAAAAACAAAGATGCCAAAGATAACTAGCAGAATTACCAGCGCAGCACCTAAATCGAGGAGATTAATTTTGCCAAACAAGCGACCTTTTGAATCTAAAATAGCCATAAAAAGTTTTCCGAGGTAATAGCGAAGTAATGGATTGTAGCCAGAAAGTTTTCGATGGAAACAGTAATTTTCCCTATTTGGTAATAACTCAAAGTATTCAAGGGGTTGCAGTTATGCGACAGTTTATCACGAGTTCGTAATTTCCGAAGAGCCAGTAGCTAACCCTGAAAATTTTACCTGTTATAGCAGATTTCAAGGAAAGTGAGGTACACAAGCTAAGTCTGTTACCCATATATCAAGCGTGTTTGACTCTTGAATTCTGAATTCTGCTGTAATACTCACGCGCCTAGAAAGTAAAATCTAGTGTTTAAGCCTATCTCTAGAGAGAATCTCTAGCCTCCCGCAGTTCGGTAGATTTGAGTCAAGATTATCTGTATAACAACTCCTTTGATATTGAGTTAAGAATGCAACTTAGAATATTCTAAATCCGTCTCATAATTTGTCCCCTCATTTTATGTTCTTCCAAAATAATCTTCAAAGCGTATTATGTTCAATTGGAAAGGTTTTGCTGCAAATTACCGTGTATGGCGGCGTCGCTGGTTTTATCCCCTAATTTCAGTGGTAGTCGCCCTGAGTCTGTGCCTGAGTACACCCTTGCCTGGAAGAACTTTAGATTTCTTGCCTCTTTTACTTCAAGGAGTTCAGGCATTTCAGCTTTCTAATATATCTCCTAATCAAGAAGTTGATCTTGGTAAGCAGATTAATCAGGAATTGGTCGGCAGTCAAGTCCGACTTTACCGCAATCCCGAAGTGAATCGTTATGTAGAGCAAGTTGGTCGGCGTTTAGCAGCGAATAGCGATCGCCCCGATCTCCCCTATACTTTTCAGATAGTTCAGGATGACTCTATTAACGCCTTTGCGACATTAGGCGGCTATGTATATGTCCACACGGGTTTGCTGAAAACCGCAGACAATGAAGCGGAACTGGCAAGTGTACTCGCTCATGAAATTGGTCATATTGGCGGGAAACACGTAGTCAAGCAGATGCAGCAAAAAGCCCTCGAAAGTGGTCTATTAACGGCGGCTGGCTTAGATCGAAATTCCGCAGTGCAAATTGGTGTACAGATAGCGCGAGACTTACCACGCAGCCGTAAAAATGAATTTGAGGCCGATCAAAGGGGACTACGAACTTTGACACGTACTGGTTATGCCCAGTCAGCAATGGTCTCTTTTATGCAAAAGCTGCTGAAAAAGGGTGGTTCCACTCCGACATTTTTGAGTACACACCCCGGAACCAGCGATCGCATTGATGCCCTCAAACGTGCAATTAACGCTCAACCTAGTAATGGAAAATCTGGCTTAGATAATGCTAGTTATAAAGCAAATATTCGACCATTAACGAAGTCTTGAGGAAATTGGGCATTGGGCATGGTTATTTTCTCCCCTTGTCCCCTTGTCCCCTTGTCCTCCTTGTCCTCCTTGTCCCCTTGTCCACCCACTCCCCACTTCCCCTCATTTCAAATATTCCTCAATTCCGATTGCGCCGATCGACTTTAATTTTGGCTGGATCGACTGTACTTACAACCTCTTCTAAAGGCAGGGTACGAGTATAGTTTTTAAAGATATTGACTTGATAAACCAACTGATTTGTGACATCTAGTCCAGTCAACCAGCCACTCCGGGGATGATAAGCACCAGTATCTATGTCTAGCCATCCCTTTCCTTGGGCCAGTTTACCAGGAGAAACACCTGGTAGGGTAAAGGTAATGGTGTGACCAATGATAATTTGTTTATCTGGAAAGTAGGGTTTTTCAATGCTGTGAAATTCCTCTCGTATCCAGCACAGTTCATCGGCAGTTTGTTCTGCCACCGACTTGGAAGGGTCAACACCAGCATGAGTTAACCAAATATCTCCCAAGTCAAGGTATGTAGGCAAAGCTTTTAACCAATCCAGATGGTCATCAGGAATTGGAGCCTCTTGGTAACTGGCCACGGTAGCTTGTCCTCCACCAAACAGCCATGCTTGCATCGTCGAGGAGGAAGTCCTTTCATTTGTCAGAATGCTTAGTAACATCTGCTCATGATTTCCCAACAAACATGAGTAGTTATTTTGCTTGACAAAATTAACTACTTGTGCGCTGTGAGGGCCGCGATCGATTAAGTCTCCCAGAAAATAGACTCGATCTTCTGACGTGGGGGCGATCGCCTCCAACAGTGTCATTAAACCTTCATAGTGTCCATGCACATCCCCAATTACAATTCGTCTGGGGCTAGTTTCGCTCATTGTCTCTTAGCTGCAATAGTTTTGGCTAATACTTCTGCTACAGTTTACGCTGTCTGCTTTCCGCAATGAAAGGTAAAAATACTGGATAATGCTTATTTTAATTTAATTTTTGTACGAGTAATAAACTTAACTTATCAAATATATACAACAGCAGTTGTTTTTCAGATATAACTTATAATAACGATGGCGTAAGACTAGCTTTTTCTGCTAATTTAAACTACTTAGCTGAGAATTTAGGCTCTTGCTATATTCATCACTTTTAAGTTCACAATGTCTAATGGTTTTTCTGCTGAAATTAGTTCGCGCATCTGCAAGCACATGAATGACGATCATGCTGATGCTGTAGTTATTTATGCTAAAGCTTTTGGTGGTGTCACAGATGCGAACGCAGCCGAAATGCTGTCAATTGATGCACAGGGTATGGATTTAACAGCGCAAGTAAATGGGGAAGCTGTACCAGTTCGCATTCAATTCGATCGTGTTTTAGTAGACGCGGAAGATGCTCATCAAACTTTGATTGCAATGGTGAAGCAGGCGCGGGTGAAGGCTAAATAGGAAATGACAAAATAATTTACACTAAATCTGCGATACATTTAATCGCATATTTTTGTACATATAGCAATATTAAACTGGGGAAAGGTTAAAGGTTAAAGGGGAAGGGAAAATTCCATAGCTTTACCTCTTCCCCCTTTCTCTTTTTCCCAAAACCAAATTCCAGTTTAAAATTCTCAACCGAGCAGTATTGAAAGCTGTGTTAACGTGAGTTCGATGAACTAAAAAACGGCAGGAGGAAGGGCAGGTAAGTCTTTGGGATAAATATCAAGTGAGGGTTTTTGAGGCAAATAAGTGTAAGCAGCTAAACCAGCTATCAAGTTGACCAAAAAGTTGAAAACACTTCGATGCCTAGAATGTTCAATTTGGCACAGGTTTTTCAGATGATCATTAACCGACTCAACGACATCGATGACAAACTTCTATTGGCGTAGAATCAATAAAACTGATTCCTGTAACTTCACCTGTGCGTGTATGCAAAAAACAACACAACTCACATCTTGCACCACGGCATCAATTCAATGAATCTGGTGTAGCTGACCAGATTTGGGAATGCGCCACGCCAACCCGGCAGTACATGCAGCGTATAAAACTCTTTGAATGTTCGGTAGCCCGAACCATGAAAGGCGATCGCAATTGTCATCACCTCCGATAAATGCATCCGGGAAGTGCTGCGACGCTCTCCAATCATTGACGGTAGCTGTGGTACTTGTTCCCACATCCTTTCCCATGACGAACAAAAATCGTCTACATCGCAGAAAATCTGGGTTACATCTAGGCGAGATACAATTGTGGACATAGCTGAGACACCCTTAATTTTTTGTTCTAATTCTAGTCTCAGCTTTTTTTTGGGCTTTTTTCAACCCGTCGAACTCACGTTGTGTTATGTCGTAATTGCTGTAAATACTTATACCAAGCGTGAAAAATGATTGCGACAGATGGAAAACTGAAACATTTATCCAATGGATGTTTCACAATCCAAAATCTAAAATCGTTCGACTGAGCGTAGTCGAAGTCTAAAATCCAAAATGGTATTATCCTGCCAGCCGATACATAATCACTTTTCCTTTCCAATTTTCTTCTACAAATACCAGATGCTCACCATTGGAACGCCGAAAAGCGCGAATACCGTAGGGTATATCAATCCAGCCACTTTCACCGCCAACTTCTGGGCCTGGTTTTAACTTTTGTACTTGCGCTCCCGTCTTGGCATTGTAGACATATACCTCTGCGGTTTTTACTGTCACGGCAAATACATAGTCTTCAGTCACACTGATTGCTGCTGTAGACACTTCACGCTTCCCGGTGCTGTCGTAGGGAATTACAATCCGCCATTTAGGAGTACGATTTCCTTTACTCCAATTGTCAAAACGGGCAATCTCAGATCCAGCAACTCCAGCATCGTCACTAAATGCAGGGCGATCTCCCGTAAAACCTGACAAATACATACTATCTGTTTCAGGGAAATATTCGATCCGCCGCAAGTCGTTAAATATTTTGGGAGTAGTTTGCTTTTCCATCGAACTATAGCTGTAGATGGGATTACCTTTAGGATCTATTCCCTGTAAAGGATAATGTCGAATGCCATCTTCTGTTCGCAAAGCTTTCCAAACATCTCCTTTGCTGTCTACCCACCAACCGCCGAGATAAGGATAATCTTTGCTGCGATCGTATTCGTTCTTTTCAAATTTGCCATTACCGTTGCGATCGCGCCAGATCCATTCCCCTTTTTCTGGTTGATGCGGTGGCCAATTTCCGGTGATAAATGGTTTATCTGCGCTATTAGTACCAACAAACATCCCGGCGGGGATGGCAACTTTACCATCTGTGGCGGGATTGAAACGATAGATTTGCAGAAAGCTGTTATACATATCTGTGAGGAACAAAAACGGCTTCCCTTGGATGCGGCGAACAAAGGTTCCATCTGGCGATGTATGCAGACGGGGATCTTGAGGATATTTGAAAGGATTTAAGGTGTAAGCTTTGTAAGTCCACTGCTTACCAGCAGCCTTACTGTAATCCATCAGATAGTGTTCTTGTTTGGTAAATAAATCTACACCATCAGTTTTAGGATCGGCATCTGCATTATCGACGAAGATCAATCCCAGCGATCGCCACATTAGTTTTCCCGATGGCGAAAATTTCCGCAAATCTGTTCCTGATTTGTTGAAACCATTACTATTTATATAGATATTGCCGGAAGCATCTGTACCGACTCCGGTAAGTCCGTAAAGTTTCAAATCTCGAACTTCACCAGCAACTCCTGCATAGATACCGCCTTTAGAACCAAAACTACTCACCTGTACTGGCCGATCTTTGATGTCATAAGTCAACATTTGCTGACGCGGGCCATTTTCTGCTACTAACAGCTTACCTTGATGATTAATAGCGATCGCTGTTGGTTCAACAATATCTGCAATCTGTTGGGGCAATTGCTTTCCAATTTGGGAATAATGGAGAATCTTAGCAGGCTTACTCCCATTTTTACTTTGAATAATCCACAAATTTTTTTGTGGATCGATAGTTATTGCTCCCGGATTAGTAACGGCAAAGCTGCGGAGTTCCTTCATTGTATCAGTATCATAAACACGAATCCGGTTAGCCGCAGAATCACTCACATACAACTCGTTTTCCACAGTTGCTAATCCAGTCACTTCACTTTTAGTACTGGTAATCAACATACTTTTATCCCAACCACGTCCATTCGGAAACGGCGCAGGTTTTCCTGATAAGTCATAGCGTCTAACGCTATACCAAGTTGTTCCTTCTGGTGGATAATCTTCTTTTGTATCGCCCCTCGAACCTTGAGTCATGGCAATGTAAACATATTTACTATTTGCGGTTACAGCTTTGCCACCGCCACGACTCCAGCCGTGAGTATCCCCAAGGGCAGCAATAACCTTACCATCTTTATATATTCCTGCCTCCATTGCCGCCTCATCCCAATGGCTGTTGGTATAAACTGTGCCATCAGGAGCAACATACATGGCCTCAATATTGTTTTGTACACGCAGATTTCCACTGCCAATAGTGTTACCTATCCACGATGTTTTGTAGTTAAGCGCGGGTGTTTCAGTATTGTTTTGTACCCGCAGATTTTCAATGCCAATAGTATTACTTATTGGTGATATTTTGTCAGTAAATGTGGGTATTTCAGTACTGTTTTTTCCCCGCAGCTTTTCACTGCCAATAGTATTATTTGTAAGCGGGCCTGTTCCATTGTTCGCCCAGTCTGTTGTAATTCCAAGGGTAGTAACAATGACTCCAATAGTTAGACCGAGTAAAAATTTTAACGTTTTATTTTTTTTAAAATATCTAGTATTAGAGAATTTTTTGATGTGCTGATTGAGCTTTTGACGGAGTTTTTTTAACTGCGTCAGTAATTTATTTATCATATAATTTTCAGGTTTTAATTATTTATATACAATCATTGTTTATAAAATCCGTAAAAAAATATAACTATTTTGAAGTGGGTAAGATCTGGTCTATGTATGGACACGGCATCTGATATCACTCTGCCATAACTTTTATGAGAAAATAATCGAGTAAAAATAAAAATAACTAACAATGGCTGAAAAAAATAACTTTAAAAAAATACGAAAATATCTTGAAGAAGCTGATGTTAAATTTGTGCGAGTTCTTTGGTGCGATAATGCTAATATTATCCGTGGCAAAGCTGTGCATCTGGGAATGTTAGCTCACTACTTTGAACATGGAGTAGGTATTTCTGTAGGGCAGCAGGGAATTCCCGTAATGTATGATGCAGTTGTGCCAGAAACAAATTTAGGGCCAGTAGGTGAAATTCGCTTAGTGCCAGATTGGTATAGCCTCAAGCCTTTACCTTATAGTCCTGGCCATGCTCGTGTCATGGGCAATATGATACTAGATGGTGCTGCTTGGGGATTATGCCCGCGAAACTTCTTGAAGCGGATGATTGCGGCAGCTAAATCAACTGGTTGGGAAGTACGAGCAGCCTTTGAAAATGAGTTTTATTTACTACGGCAAACACCTGATGGCATCATTCCGGCTGACTCCACAGTTTTTGCTTCAACTCAGGCAATGGATCTCCACCGCGAAGTAATTGATGAAATCGCTGATGCACTAATTGCCCAAGGTATACCTGTCGAACAGTATTATCCTGAATCAGGCCCAGGTCAGCAGGAAATTTCTATGCGCTATACGGATGCTTTACAAGCAGCTGATTGGCAAATTGCTTTTCGAGAAACTGTCAGAGCGATCGCCCACCGCCACAACCTCATCGCTTCATTTTTACCCAAAATTTTCCCGGATGCAGCTGGTAGTGGTTGTCATATCCATCTGAGCCTTTGGCATAGGGAGAAAAATCTATTACCCGATCCTCAGAGTGTCTATGGTCTTTCTGAGGTGGCATTACAATTCATCGCTGGTATCCTACACCATCTGCCGGCACTGATGGCACTAACTACACCGAGTACTAATTCTTACCGCCGCATTCTTCCTCATAGTTGGAGTGGTGCTTTCCGTTGTTGGGGATTAGATAATCGGGAGGCAGCCGTTAGAGTCCCTAGTAACCCTGCTTTGGGCTGTCCCAGCCACTTTGAATTGAAAACTGTAGATGCCTCAGCTAATCCTTACTTAGCTTTAGGAGCGGCGATCGCAGCCGGACTTGATGGTGTACAGCGCAGTCTCACGCCACCAAACCCAGTAAATCAAGACCCCGGATATTTATCAATTGAAGAACGCAGCGCTAATGAAATAGACCCATTACCAAATAATTTGGGGCAAGCGATCGCTCACCTCCAGCAAGACGATATCCTATTAACAGCTTTAAATCCCCAGTTAGCCAAAGCGTTCTTAGCAGTGCGTCAAGCAGAGTGGCAAGCAATGAAAGATTGGGAATTAACGGCAGAAGTAAAAACATTATTAGAAAAATACTAGCACCCCACTCTCTACTCCCTACTAAAAATGAATCTGGCTGATATTCCTTTAATTGACCAACACGCCCACAACATATTAAAACCAGAAGTAGCTGCCCAGTCTCCTTATGCGGCTGCCTTTACTGAAGGCTACGAACCTGAAATCATCAACTACCATGCCCGTCATACCTTCTTTTATCGGCGTAGCTTGCGCGATATTGCTGCTTTATTGAACTGCGAAGCTGAAGAAACAGCAATTTTGGCACGGCGAGAAAGTCTAGGATTAGAAGAACTAACGCAGATTTATTTTCGGGCTGCTAACCTAGAGGCGATTTACTTAGATGATGGTTTGCAGCCAGAAACTATCCTACCTCTGTCGTGGCATGAAAGGTTTATTCCTGTGCGAAGGATTCTGAGATTAGAACTATTAGCAGAACAGCTAATTGGGCAATCTCCTGATTTTGCTACTTTCCTAGCCAGATTCAACAGTGAACTCGATCCCCCACCGCTGGGAGTAGTAGCTTTTAAAAGTATTGTCTGTTATCGGAGTGGTTTGGATATTCAATCGGTAACTTATGAGGTGGCGGCGGATCACTTTGACAACCTCAAGCAACAACTGCACAATCAACCTTTGCGACTGACAGATAAACCGCTAATTGATTTTCTGTTACAACAGGCATTATTAGTAGCAGCAAAATACCGCTTACCAGTGCAATTTCATACTGGCTACGGCGATCCCGATTTAGATTTACGATTGGCTAATCCCCTAAATCTGCGATATTTACTAGAGTTACCACAGTATCGCCATGTACCAATAGTATTGCTACACGCTTCATATCCTTATATGCAGCAGGCTGGTTATTTAGCTTCTGTATATCCCCAAGTTTATCTAGATTTCGGTTTGGCAATACCCTTTTTAAGCGTATCTGGAATGCGGGAAGCAATCAGGCAGATGTTAGAATTAACTCCCACTACTAAATTGATGTATTCTTCTGATGCCCACTCAATTCCAGAATTGTACTACTTGGGTGCAAAATGGGGTCGCCAGGTTTTAGGGGAAGTGCTAGAGCAAGCAATTACAGATTCTGACATTACTGTAGCTGAAGCTGAGGCCATTTCTTTAGCAATTTTACGTGAAAACGCTTTAGTTCTCTATCAATCAACACACGAAACAAGTACTAAGCGTTAGCATTATTTATTACCTCAATCACTCTTGCTTTCAAATTTGGTTGGGATTTTTCGTTGAAAAGAGTGATTGAAGAGCGATATATAAGCAACAAATTATTTTTTATTTTACATAAGCTTTATATAGCTGCCCTGATTCTTGAAATTTTAAGTTAATATCTTTAAAAGATTATTTAAGCTCGACTTTATCCAAAATTAATAACTTAGTTTTCTTTATCCGGTAAAAATTCTAGATTTTTGGTAAATACTTTTTCCACATCACAGATATCGATAAACTTAAACAAGTAAACCTCGCTTCCCACAAAGGTTTCAGCTTAAGCTATAGCATCGCGACAAAAATGGATATAGTCGAATTAAGGTATTAATATTTACTTATTTTTAAATCAAAATGGTAAGCATTAATACAAAAATGTTCTAGATTTATTACTTTACAGCAGCTTTTATCTCTCTATATATAGCATTCACATTTTTGAGTTAATAGGTATCATATATAGCTATCTCGGTGCGATCTAGTTAATAAAAACACAGGTTTTATTCCTTGTTGACGTTGATATATAAATAGTTTATAAATTGATTTTCTATACAAAAATTATTATTGGGAATGTGTATTTATAAATTCTATTGATTCAGGTTTAGATACAGATGTAAAAGCGCACAGATGTGCGCCTATTTTAGTATATTTATAGGAAATACATTAATGGAAAATAAACCAGAAAACTTTACTTCATCATCTGCATCTATTCTCACTCTGGGATTAGGCTGGTTTCCCAAAAGTCCCGGAGGATTAGAAAGGTATATTTACGAACTAACTCATAAATTAGCGGCAAATCAAGACCAGATTGAATTATGCGGAGTTGGTCTACCAGAGACTGAAATAAATTCGCCTATTAAGCTGACTAACTTGGCGAGTCCCGATAGTGCTATTTGGAAGAGATTATGGTCAATTCGCACGAACTTCCAGAAAACAAGAATCAGCAAACCAGATGCTATTAATTTGCACTTTGCATTATACAGCTTTCCGATTTTAGATATTTTACCAAAGGGAGTACCAGTTACTTTTAACTTTCATGGCCCTTGGGCTTCGGAAAGTCAGCAAGAGGTAGTTAATAAAAACCTCAGTCTTTTAATCAAGCATTGGCTAATAGAACAAAACACTTATAATCGTTGCGATCGCTTCATTGTTTTGAGCAAAGCTTTTGGTAAAATTTTACACGATCAATATCAAGTACCGTGGAGCAAAATTAATATTATTCCCGGTGGAGTTGATACTAATTGGTTTCAACCAAATTTATCACCTCAGGAAGCTTGTGCAAAGCTAGGTTGGCCTAGTAATCGCCGGATTATATTTACATCACGCCGCTTAGTGCATCGAACCGGAGTTGACAAATTATTGCAAGCTCTAGCTATAATTAAGCCCAGAATACCAGATGTTTGGCTAGCGATCGCAGGTCGTGGTCACATCCAAGCTGCACTACAACAACAGGCTACAGAATTAGGACTAGCTGACAACGTTAAATTTTTAGGTTTTCTGCCTGATGAGCAATTACCTATAGCTTATCAAGCTGCTGAATTAACTATTATGCCTAGTCAATCTTTTGAAGGATTTGGATTAGTAATAGTTGAGTCTCTAGCCTGTGGTACTCCTGTTTTATGTACTCCAGTTGGGGGAATGCCAGAAATTTTATCAGAATTTTCACCCGATTTAATTACTACTTCAACGGACGCCTTAGCTATTGCTGAAAAATTAGAGCAAGTGCTTTTGGGTAATATCCCCATACCTTCGCGATCGGACTGTCGCCACTATGCCACCACACACTACGACTGGAATCAAATCGCCCAACAAGTACGGAATGTTTTATTAGCTTAAATAAGTTATTGTAATAGATTTTATGGTTGCTGCGTGGGTCAAATTAGATAAATTAGAGGTTTTATGAAAATTCTTTTTTTAGACCAAAGCGGTAAACCAGGCGGTGCCGAATTATGTTTAATAGATATTGCTAAACCTTATGGCGATCGCGCTTTAGTAGGTTTATTTGCAGATGGATCGTTTAAAGATTTACTACAACAAAATCATATCCCAGTAGAGGTTCTCGCAACTCAAGCAATCCAAGTTCGCAAAGAAAGCAGTTTGCTACAAGGATTCAAGAGTTTGGGACAACTTGCACCTCTGATTACTAAGGTAGTTAAAAAAGCGCATGAATACGATTTAATCTATGCCAACACCCAAAAAGCATTAGTTGTCGGAGCGTTGGCAAGTTTTTTCAGTCGTCGTCCTCTGGTTTATCATTTACATGATATTCTTTCCCAAGAACATTTTAGCCAAACTAATCTTCGCATTGCTGTTAACTTAGCTAATCGTTTTGCATCATTAGTAATTGCTAATTCTCAAGCTAGTCAAACTGCCTTTGTACAAGCAGGAGGACGCCCAGATATCATCGAAGTTGTTTATAACGGCTTTAATCCAAAAAATTATCAAACTGATGAGTCTGATATTAAACAATTACAGCAACAGTTAGGATTGCAAGGAAAATTTGTCGTTGGACACTTTAGCCGACTTGCACCTTGGAAAGGGCAGCATGTTTTAATTGATGCCCTTGCTAAATGTCCGCATGATGTGATAGCAATTTTAGTGGGTGATGCACTGTTTGGCGAACAAGATTATGTCCAAAAGTTACACCAACAAGTTAATGAACTGGGATTAGAAAACCGCGTCAAATTCTTAGGATTTCGTTCTGATATTCCCCAGTTAATGGCAGCTTGTGACTTGGTGGCGCATACATCTACTTCGCCAGAACCTTTTGGGAGAGTGATTATAGAGGCAATGCTATGTGGAAAACCTGTAGTTGCAGCCAAAGCTGGGGGTGCAATGGAGTTAGTAGAACATGGGCTTAATGGTTTTTTAGTGACACCAGGAAAACTCCAGGAACTTGCACAAGTAATTATCACTTGTTTACAGGAGACGGAAATAACTGCGACTATAGCCAATAATGCCAGGATTAGTGCTAGTCAGCGTTTTGATATTTCAACTATTAATCAGCAAATTTTCCAACTGCTGTCCCACAGATTATAATTACTTCCCTAATCTGACAATCACCGATTTTATTTGGATAACCCCAGATTCGTATCTGGGGTTTATGGTTGTAATTACAAACCAACTAATTCACGAGACTCAAAATCAGAAAGTTGTTGAGCGATCGCTAATCTTGCTTCCAACTTAGCTACACTAAACTGGTTACGCAGATATTCCAAATGAGCGATGGCATTTGCTTTATCGACAGTTAATCGAATTTGAGTGTCTATTGCCTTTTGATATTCCTGATTCACAAGCAGCACCTCAAAGCGACGAGCCTTGCGTTGAGCATCATTTTTCAAATCCATCTCAAAGGCGGCGGTGCGGTCTGCATTGCCTTCAAATCGGTTAACTTGGTGCTGCACTGCCATCAACTGAGAATCTATTTCATTAGCCCGTTGAGCAGCTTGTGCGATCGCAGCTGGATAATGACTCAGTTGCATCATTTAATAATTTTCCTCTAAGGTCAATAATGTAGTATTTAAGTATAAGACTAACCCTTGAATTCATTTACCAAAAGGCTGTCACAGAGCAGTTTTACACTTAACTCAGCTTGGTAGAAGCTATATATATATTATAGTCCAAATATATTGAATTCGGGGAGGATAAGGGATGTCTGAAGTGCAGGTATGCCAATTATTTTCCACTAATTATCTACAGTCATTTCCCTAAATTTTCCCGAAAAAAAGTTAAAATAAACGCTCAAAAAGTTTTAAAGTTAAACCTCATTCATCTTTATCTGTACTCTGTATGAGCCAACTTTTTAAGTTTTTGAAATTAGCTTTAGACAAACAAGTAAAAATGAATGTAGATTATCATTAATTTCTGAAGATGTTTTTTGAATAACACCAATTAATTTTGCTTTTGAAGATTAAGTCCGCCCATATACCTATGACTTATTTAGCCGTCAGACTGAAGTCTGCGGCCAACAAAGTAAGCCTGCTTATGCAGGCTTATTATTTTCTGCTAAATTCTGCACTTTAGCTCAAGCTGCTTCCCGCAGTTGTGGTTGTGAGGGCACACTCACCTCTGGAAATGAAAGCGAGAGTTGTTCGGCTTGAGGTACTGCCGCTTGCTGCAAAACTTGAACTTCAATATTCACGCTGACTAAATAACTACCTGTATCAGCACCAACTGCTTCAGCAATGAGTTTAGCAATGTCTGGGCGTTTGGCAGTCAGCGGGTCACGTAAAATACACCGATCCCATTCATGCTTGGCAGTCGGATTGAGGTTGAGAATATAATGCTTCATCATCGAACTAACCCTTGAATCCATCTTCCAGAAGGTTTTCACAGAGCCATTATGCATTTGGCTAGGCTTTGTGGACGCTATACCTATTATAGTATATTTGTACTAAAATGGGCGATATCCAAGTCAGAAAGTAGGAAATATATTACGTCCAGCTAATTAGTTATGTTCCCTAATCTATGCGGAAAGCTCAAAAATCCCTCCCCTCTCCTGTCTTACAGCAGTTTTCATGTATTTGAACCACACCTGTCGTAAGGGCACAAGGTCTTGCATAGGTGTCAACCTAACGCTAAACCCGCTTGGTGAGGGCGTGAGGGATTTGCAAAACGCCTATCTGATATAGTTTTCGGCTTAAGTTTATACCAATGAAGGCCTTGTGCCCTTACCGCGTGGTCTATTTACCTGAAAATAGCTGTAATCATAAGTCGTTAACCGGACACGATTAAGCCGTTCCACATTTAACTTACATAATTAACGTAGACTTTTTGGCCTACGCCACAAGAGTTATATAAATTTTCAATTAGATGTTGTTTAGTTTATCAACCATTCGTAAAAGCGTATAGGTGTGTTTTAACTATATTCCCGTGCTACATCCAATTAGTTAAAGGACTTTTAACAAATAATCAAAGTGCTATTTTTACGATGGGCAAAGCCAACGCCAAATTTATCTATTCCCTTCTTCTCCAATTTGGTGATGTACTTTGAATTCCTAATCCCAGAAAATCTGCCCATAGGTAAATTCTAATACAAAGCTATTGCAACTAAGCTTACAAAGCAACACCTTATATTTATGTAAATCGCTATATGGTAGATACCTATATTATTGACCTATTTGTGATTGGTCTACTTTTGCTGATGGTAACTTTAGGGTCAGGTTGGATTAGTCGCTTACCCCTTTCTTTTGCCATCATCTACCTAGTGGTTGGTATTTTTCTAGGACCCTATGGCTTTGGGCTGATTCAATTACGTCGAGATGATGTTTTTAACAGTGAACTGCTGGAGAAAATAACAGAACTAGTAGTAATTATTTCTGTATTTAGTTGTGGCTTAAGAATTGTTCGGCCTCTAAAGTTGGGGGTTTGGGATATTACGGTGCGATTGATTGTATTTTTGATGCCAATTTCAATTTTTGCTCTGGCTGCTGTGGGTAAATTGTTTTTAGGGATGAATTGGGGAGAAGCAATTTTATTAGGAGCAATTCTTGCACCTACCGATCCGGTATTAGCATCAGAAGTACAACTGACCAGTGCAAAAGACCAAGATGAGTTGAGATTTGGTTTAACTTCTGAAGGTGGATTAAATGATGCTTTAGCTTTTCCCTTCGTTTATTTTGGCATTCATGCCTTAGAAGATGACAACTGGGGTAACTGGTTTAAACAGTGGGTTACAGTTGATTTAATATGGGCGATCGCATCTGGTATTGTTATGGGAATTGTTGTTGCCAAATCTCTCGTTTGGATTGAGAAAAAAATTCAAAAACGCCGTCCTGCTGATGAGTTAATGGAAGATTTTATTGCTATCAGCACAATTCTCATAACTTATTCATTAACAGAAATGGTTAATGGCTATGGATTTTTAGCGGTATTTGTTGCTGGGTTAGTTGTCCAACGCAGTTACAGAAATTCTGAAAAGCCGATAGAACAATTAGAATTTGTTGAGCAAATTGAAAAACTGCTGGAAGTTGGGACAATTTTACTATTAGGTTCAATATTATTATTGAAACCAATGCTTAATTATGCTATGCAATCTGTGTTAGTAATAATTTTGTTATTCTTGATTATCAGACCTTTAGGAGTTTGGATTAGCACAATAGGTAAACGTCCTCTAGATTCACGCCGCCGAACCTTCCACCCAGAAACTCGGTGGTTATTTGGATGGTTTGGTATTCGCGGTGTTGGTTCTTTATATTATCTAGCTTATGCCTTTGGTCATGGCTTGAAAGGTGAAGCAGCCGAACAAATTGCTTGGATAACTTACACTACCATTGTAGCCTCGGTAATTGTGCATGGAATTAGCGCAACTCCATTAATGAAGTGGTATGAGCGCAACTTCGCTAATAAGAGAAAGACTACTCCCACTACAATAGATGAATTTGAGTAAAAACCTTTTTTGTCCGTAGCGACTGTCTTGAAAGTCGCTACAGTTTAATATTCTGAACCTTACTCTAAATTTGAGAGGCGGTTTTAGTCTTAAATTCCCATTTTTTGTAGGAAAGAGGTTTAGGTTAGGTTTATATTCCCTATTTACCTGTCACTTTGTCAATAACTCCTTTCGCTTTTTCACCAAAAGTTTCTGGGGGATTTTGTTCTTGTTCAGCCTTCAAATTTCTTTCGTAAGTCTTCTCTATAGTAGTAAGATTTTTTGAATCTTTGATTGCTTGCTCATAAGCTTTTTGTCTGTCTTCTTCTTGAATGCCAACACCTGGATCGTATTCGTTAGCACGATTAATTTTTTCTTCAGAATTTGGTTTATACTCTGGGGGTACTAGTTTTAATTCTTCAAGAGTAGTTGCATAACTACTTTGCTGAACAAAAATAAAGGAACCTGTCAAGCTGATGAAAACCATCAAGCTAACAACCAAAAAGCTTGAACGTAATGCTTGTTTTAAACTTAATAGAATTTTTTGCATGAAAAAAAATCTCCTAATCTTTTGTTATGAGCCTTTTGAGGTATAAGATAGACTCAATATCTGAGGCTCAAAGGCATCCTAAGTGTTTAGGTACAGTTCTTTCTTCTACCTCAAGGTATATTAATTTTTAATTATAGTAATCTTATTCACAAGACTAAAATCCGCGACTTCCTTTAAAAAGTTGCAGATTTCATTGTTCACAAATGATTTAGTAGTAGCACAAAGGTTGTGTAATCTTAACCGTGTGCCTCTTAAAAATCAGAATCGTTATAATCCCACATTTTCGTCCTTACTAACATATCGTCCAGAACTTGAATTCTGGACTAATAGCTCAAATCTACTCAAGTAAACTGATATTTTTACTTTTTTATCCGATAGATACTTATGACCAACTGTGATTAATTTTAATTCCTCGGCTTTGCATTACCTCTTCAAATAAATTTGTTGGTAATGCTTCTTCTACAGGAAAAACTCCTGGTTTTTTGAGTTTACCTTCTAACAATAATTGGGCAATACTACCTGTACCGTAACCAGAAGCCACCGCTGTATTTTCATGCACTACAGTTGAACAAAAGACGGCTGTCTCACCATTTTTCTGCCCTGTCACCTCAGAACGAACTGCTACTCCAATTCCACTAAAATTATTAGTGACATCTGTCATTGAATGGCTAACATGAGACAGAAATTCAATCATGTAACGACGCTGCATTAACCACTTGGGAAAAACGTGTGCCGCAATCCAAGTTAGATGATTATAAAAATCTGGAACAGAGCCAAACTTGGTAATTACAGTTTTCACTGATGGGAATGCATGGGGCAGTGTAAAGGTTTCTGGCATATCAAACCAGTAAACTCCACTGCGTCTATATGGAGATGGAAACTCAACTACCTCCCTTTCACTATAAGGCTTGACTATTTCCCATTTTCCATTTATCCAAGCCTCAAAAGGATACTGCAACCCTAGAAAAGTTGTCCGCATCACTGTAATGCCAGCACCACCAGAACCAGAAACTAAATAACTTAAATGGATCTTTTCTGGTCGCTCGAATTGTTCAACTCCCTGGCGTACCATGCTGTTAGAAATACCAGGAAAAATGCCAGTATTAATAATTGCCGTTACGCCAGCAGCAGCAGCTTTTTCATGATAATTAAGAGCTTTGCTGGTATAAGACCGATGGTCGCTAACATCTAGATAATTAACGCCTTCAGCAATACAGGTTTCGAGAACATTAGTATCTCGATAGTGAAATGGCCCGGCACAATGGATGACTAAATTAGAGTTTGCGATCGCATCCCGCAACTTGTCAACTTCTACCAAGTCTAATATCAAAAACTGCACTTGTCCCCCCGAAGACAAGCTTACAGCCTTCCCAAACTCCGCAGAACGTCCAGTAATCGTAATTTTTGCTTGCGTATGGGTAGCTAGATCCTCGGCAACACTGCTACCAATCCGCCCTCTTCCTCCAAGAATTAAAACGCTGTCTGTCATTACTCCAAATTCGCAACACTAACCTTATTTCATCAGTTTTGCGTCCTGTCTGGCATCGGTTGTAAGTATGATTTATAGTATTTAAGAAAATTTCTGCTCTATCTAAATAGTTGTAAACAAGTTTGTAGCAAGGACTTTAGTTGTTATTTTCTAAGCACTAAAGTCCTTACTACAAACTCTTCATGACTAACTTTACCAAATACTACATTTGCGCTTCAATTTGCCTAACTACCGTTAGCGCCGAGTAACTCACCCCAGCAGTACCTTCCCCTGGATGGGTGGAGTCACCAACTAACCACAAATTCTCGATTGGTGTCCGATTGGCGAACCCAAAGGGGCCAAAGGTGGGAATCCTTTGACCTATGCCACCAACTATACCGCGATCGCGGGCTGTGAAATGGGCAAAGGTGCGGGGTGTTGCTGCTTCTTGATAAATAATCGTTTCTGGTTTGAGATAAAAGTATTGGGCAAGACGAGCGATCGCTTCTTGGGTAAACTTTTCTTTTAGTCCTTCATAATCATCAGTCTGCCACCACTGTGCAGGATCGACAAAGGAAGAAGCAATAATTGTCGCCTTACCCTCCGGTGCGCGGCCGTCTCCGGGATGACTGACGGAAACAAATAGGGAATTATTCTCGCCAATGGGGCCATCAGCATCGTACATAAATTGCAGGTGCGGAGGACACCCAGGCGGAATCGCGCTGGCATCTACACCCAAATAAACTACAAAAGCACCCGATGCTTGGGGCAGTTTTTCTACCCGGTTTTTATAACCAGATGGCGCTTGTTCTCCTAACAACTGCACCAAATTTTGTACGGTGACGTTGCTAACTATATGGTCGGCTGCTTCTGTCCAAACTTCGCCAGTTTTCTGATTTCTAATAACAACAGCAGTAGCTTTACCGTTTTCTACCTTGATTTCTTCTACTGTGTGGCGCATCAACAGTTTACCGCCATCTCTCTCTAAGGATTGTACCAAGCGATCGCTTAATACTTGCATACTTCCCTGGAGGTGAAACAATCCTTGGGGCAGTTGGGATACACTCAACGCTGTGGCGGCATAAAGTAATGCTGTCTCATTTGCATCTACCTGAGAGTATAGCTTTAGTTGCAAATCTAAAAAAGTTTTCAGCCGTCGGTCATTTCCCAATCCACATAATCGTAAAGCATCTCCTACCGTAAACAAGGTAAAGGGTACGGTAATTAATGTACTCGGACGCACCGCCTGAGTTAGCTGCCACAAATCCCATAAATTCCGCGGTGGTAGCACCGGGTCGCGTCCTTGAAATTCCCAACTAGCATCAAATAAAGTTGCCATCAACTGCCAAAATGGTTCGCTACCAGGAAACTGTTTTTGTCGTTCCTCTTGCCATTTCTCCTGGTCGCGCCAAACGCTGATGGGTGTGGTTTCCCCAGGTAAATACACCGCACAAGCAGGGTCGCAAGGAGTTGCTTGTGGCAAATCTATTGACAATTCTGAGAAAATCCGGTGGTGAATTCCCCCTGGTTCCAACCCCGCCACCTGAGTTGCTCCCACATCAAAGATAAATCCCTGGCGTTTAAACGTCGAAGCACAACCTCCTGGTACGAGGGCTTGATCTAAAATTAAGACGCTGTAACCTCTATGAGCTAATAATGCTCCAGCAGTCAGTCCACCTATTCCCGCACCGATTACGACGACATGAGAGTTACTTTTGTCAATAGCAATGCTGGACATTGATTAGTTTCTTTAAAATTCTTAATACTTTTACTTATAATTTTACCTTAATCCTGACTTTAATAGGGTCGAAGGGTGCGATGGCGGCTATAGTGGTTCTCGCTTCGGTGCAGTTTTGAACTCACTTCCATTAGACTTCTTGGCATTTGTCGGGAAAAGGGGAAAGTGGGGTCCCCTCTGGGGATAAGGGGCAAGGGGAAGGGAAAAAGGTTCTGCAAAAGTCCCTTTCTCCTTTAACCTTTACCCTTTTCCCCCTCTTGCAAAAAGCACTTTTGCAAGAGGTCTATTATTCTCTCCTTTAGAGTGGGTGTGCAAAAGAATTGGTCAGACAAACTTTGAATTGAGTAAATCTGGTTGGCAACAATTAACTTTGGCTATTTAAAAAATGGAAGTGCTAACCTTATCCTCCCTCAAAACTGCTGCACGGGATTTTTGTGTTGTACTTAATTAGGGTGAAGGGAGTTGATGCTGCTGCCACAATAGAATTAAGCTACTATCTCCAGTATTTCTTATGAGTGAATCTATTACCTTGACAGACGCTGGGTTATTACCAGAAGATTTGTTACCAGATGTTAGTCTTCTGGTGACAGAAGACGATGAACCCTTGGATAATTTACCATCAGAAAAACAACAAAGATTACTAACAGAAACCCTTTATAGTTCTTGGAACGGGCCAAGTAATGCCCAAGGGTTTCTCGTTGCTGCCAATGTGGGTTTATTTACCACTGGTAAGCAACCGCCGATTGTGCCTGATGTATTTTTGAGCCTAGATGTACAGATAGCAGAAAACTGGTGGGAAAAAAAACATCGCTCCTATTTCTTTTGGGAGTTTGGCAAACCGCCAGAGGTAGTAATTGAAATTGTCTCCAATCGAGAAGGCAATGAAACAGGGCGAAAATTATTAGAGTATGCCAGGATGCGGGTAATGTACTACATTATCTTTGACCCAACTCAGCAACTTGGTGGCGAAATTCTACAGATGTATGAGTTGCGAGGGCGGCAATATATACCCACAAGCGAGCAATGGCTGACTGAAGTTGAGTTAGGTGTATGTTTGTGGGAAGGTGCGTATGAAGGTAAGCAGGATGTTTGGTTGCGGTGGTGTGACACTGAAGGTAATGTGATTCCTACTGGTGCAGAACGAGCCGAACAAGAGCGAGAAGCTAAAGAAACTGCCCTGCAACGCGTTGAACGCTTGACAGCACAGTTACGAGCCTTGGGTGTTGAGCCAGGAGCGTGAGGATGGTGTAGGAAGTGGGGTAATTCAATTAATTGCAAAACGCTGTCAGAGCGAAATTGCCAGGAAACTCCCTATCTAAAAAGAAAAAACCCGCCGTAGCGGGTTACACAACAAAACTATGAACAATGAAAACTTGATTTAGCTGGAATACCTCATTTCAGCTTCCAGTTGACGAATCAGCTGTTCGTCGCCTTTTGCTCTGGCTATTTCCAAGCGATGCTCTAGGCTTCTTTGAATATTCGCTCTGTGAGTTTCTCGTGATTTGCTCAAACTTTGTAGTCTATTTTGACTCATAGTGATTACCTGCTTTAATTTTTCAATTTATGTCTTGTATTCTTAACATAGCACACATTTTGTAGCTGTTGCTACAGAAAATATATTTTTTATATATTTTTACCAAAATATGTCTAATAACCAGATAGATCGACAGCCCCTTGTGACTTTACTGAGCGATTTCGGCGATCGCGATGTTTATGTAGGGATAATGAAGGGAGTCATAGCCCAAATCAACCCCAGACTGACGGTGGTAGACTTAACGCACCAAATTCCGCCGCAAGACATCGCCGCAGCCAGGTTTAGCCTAATGAATGCTTATACCCATTTTCCAGTTGGGACAGTGCATTTGGCGGTAGTAGATCCAGGTGTAGGAAGCAAGCGACGGGCGATCGCAGTAGAATTTGCTCAAGGGTTTTTGGTCGGGCCAGATAATGGTATATTCAGCGGGATACTCAGTCAAAGTCCTGCGATGTCTACGACGGGCTACGCCTACGCAGCCGTCGAACTTACAAATCTTAATTATTGGCGCACTCCTCAACCAAGCAAGACTTTTCACGGTAGGGATATCTTTGCACCAGTGGCAGCTAATCTTGCTAGTGGTGTCCCCCTCAAACAGTTAGGACAAGAAATCGATCCAGCAAGTTTGGTAAACCTGGATATAGGCAACTGCAAGCAGACAACCACTGGTGTAGTAGGTTGTATTCAATATATCGATCGCTTCGGCAACCTAGTGAGTAATATTCCAGCCAGTTACGTGCAAGGCAAAAGTTGGTATGTGCAAGTTGCTGGATTGAGTGTACCAGGCTGTGAAACTTACAGTGAGGTGAAAGTGGGAGAGATAATAGCCTTAGTTGGCAGTCACGGCTGGGTAGAAATTGCCATTAATTGCGGAGATGCTCGCTCACAATTACAGATTAATTTACAAGATCCGTTAGAAGTGTTGTTTTTTTAAGACAATCAGACCAGTGAATCTTGCTAAAGTTAAGACAGTGAAAAATTACCAGGCTGCAAAGTGCCTGTTGGTAATTTGTTGGAAAGTCAAAAAAAGGGGAAAATTCTAGATATAAAAAGGAGGATGGGCAACTACACACCACTTAAAAACAAGCATTTTCATTCACCGCCGGCAGTGCCAATTCAACAAAAATTTCCAGAAAGCAACTGCTAAAAGATGTAAGTTTAGGAATGGTGACATGAAGTTCGCCTTATTGCTCATAATAATAAAAGTAACCCTTGAGCAATTTCCTGTTGTACTCTACTAGAGAATCATAATTATATTCTTAGCTATGACTACACAAACACTCTCTGCACCAGAAGTTTATCAAGGTCAGTTTGGGGAATTTACAATTACTCAGAGCGATCGCACTGGCGTAATTATCTATCGTGCTGGGTTAATGGTAGCAGCACTGAGCTTTGCCATCGGCAGCGCTTTGATTTTACTCAACAATAATCCAACTGTTGTAACTTTACTGACACCTCTATATGCTTGTTTCAGCCTCGCTCTTGGTGTAAGTTTGTTTACCATCCATATTTATATGGCATCACTGCACCGAACGTTGCAAGTTTTTTGGGCGATTGGTAGTATCGCATCAGTGATTTTGGCGATCGCTAGTAGTGAACCTTTAGCTCTTACTGTTTACAATCAGCCAATTACCTTATTTGGAGTTGGTTTTATCTTCGTAGCTTTGACAGGTATTTATTTTAAAGAAGCTTTTTGCTTCAATCGCCTAGAAACCAAAGTATTAACCCCAATTGTACCTCTACTATTATTAGGACATTTGGTAGGAATTTTACCAACCCAGGGAGAAAGTATTTTATTAGGAACTTGGGCGATATTATTTTTAGTCTTTGCCCTGCGCAAGACAGTCCAAGCAATTCCTGCTGATATTGGAGATAAATCTGTGTTTACCTACTTGAAAGAACAACGTTTAGCTAAGGTTTAATGCGGATAAAAAATCGTCGGTGTCAAAAATTTCCCAAAATCAAACTAATCAAACGCCAAGAAATGTGGACACTTACGGCTCAAGGGTGGGCGATTGCGATCGCTTTGATTGTTTATTTAATATTTTTCATTTTTACTCATGTACACTCATTTCTTGCCGTAACTTCCCCGATCCAATCAGCAGAAGTATTAGTTGTTGAAGGATGGCTACCAGATTACGCTATAGAAGAAGCTTTGACTGAATTTCAAAATGGTTCTTATCATCAAATAATTACTACCGGAGGTACATTAGGAAAAGGAAGTTATCTTACCGGATACAAGAACTTTGCAGACGTGTCGGCTGACACCTTCATAAAACTCGGTTTAGAAGCAGAAAAAGTAGTAGCCGTTCCGACACCTTTTGTGGTTAAGGATCGTAGTTACGCATCTGCTGCTGAATTTGAGCGTTGGCTATCCAATTCAAATTTAAAGATAGAATCTATTAATCTTTTTTCCTTGGACGTTCATGCCCGTAGGAGTTGGTTTCTTTTTAAAAAAATACTTAACCCTCAAATTAATGTTGGTGTGATTGCTGCGACAACACAAGATTATAATCCAAACAAATGGTGGAATTCTAGCGAAGGCGTGCGGACGGTTCTTGATGAAGGTATAGCTTATCTATATGCACGGTTTTTGAATTGGAAAGCCTAATAGTAATACAGCAGAAATATTGGCTGCGGCAGCCATTGAATTTTGAATTTTAGATTTTGGATTTTTCAGTCAATTCAAAATCCAAAATTCAAATTGTATTACTTACCCAGGATTTGTAATAATGCTTGCCGATAAATTTTCAAACCCTCTGCATTCAGATGGTCGCCATCACTGGTGAAATTTTCTTTAAGAACATTGTTTTCATATAATGGTGCTAGTCCGGCTGCGGCGACTGGTACTTTTTCTGTTTCAGCAACTTGATTAATCAGAACATTAATTTGTTCAACTCTCTTCAGTGGGGCTGCTACAGTTGGATCTGAGCTTGCTGCCACTGTCGAATAAAAAGCCGGAATTAGAAAAATCTCTTTAGTTCCCATTGTACGGATAAGTGCGATCGCCTCTTGGAGATTTTTGCTAAATAACTCATCACTAATTTTATACAAAGCATCATTTCCACCGATGGCAATAATGGCTTTTTCGCATTTCACCTTGGTAGGAATTAAACTTTTCAGTTGTTCTAGTAATGAGATTGTACTCAGGCCATTTAACCCAAAATTAAAAGTGCCATTTCCAAGGGTATTGCCAAGTCCCGCCGAAATAGAATCGCCAAATAAGCAACCTGAGAACTGTTTATCCTGGGCGGCGAGTGTTTGATATTGTAGGGCAACTTTCCCTAAAGGTGAAGAACTGACATCATCTTTCGGCGGCGCATCAGCAGAACTATCAGAGGAATTTGCCATACCGACTAGCTTCTGAATTTTTGACACGTCAATAACTAGTTGATTACTGGGATAGGCTTCTAGAAAGCTGGTTATTCCTAGACCTTCCGGTGATTTTGCTCCGACGATCAGGGCAGATCGTACTGCTTGTATACTGGCTCGATCGCGACGAGCGATCGCACCGGATGCAAAAGATAAAATTTGCTTGCCCATTCCTGTGTTTACCAGCTTATCTAAAGCCACAATATCAAGCGACATTTTCACCTGAAGGGCTTCTTGAAATTTCTGTTTCTCTTTAGCGCTAAGGCGATCTAGAAAAGATTTCAGATCGCTAGAAACCTTTTGTGTCTTGTCATAGTTGCGTATATCTGCCACCGGGATCGATTGCTCAAACAATCCGTACCTAGCGGTAACTTTTTCGGCTGCCAAACTAGGCAACAAACCAAGGCCACTATGCACCAGTAAAAATATTAAGCACCCAGATAGGCTTATTAGAAGACGATAGAAATATTTCATCACAGAAGATAAGAAGATAGATAGTCAATAGTTAATAGTCAAGAGTCAAGAGTCAAAAGTCAAGGGGAATTGGGAAAGAGGTCTTTGTAGAGACGGCGATTCATCGCGTCTCTTGCCTTAACCGCACAGTATCGCCCCTACTCCATCCAATACGGTTCGGTTAAAGGGGAAAGGGGAAAGGGAAAAGGTTTTGAATACATCCTTTCCCCCTTACCCGCAAACCCATTCCCCAGACAACAAGGAAAGTGAAAAATGCTTATCCGAACCGTATTGCTACTCCATCAACAGCCAACCCTAATTTGGGAATACTCAATCCAGTGGCGTGAGGATAGAACGGTGGTAGAAGAAGGCGCATATTGGCTAGCTTGGGCACAAATTTCCGGAATTGGGCCAGTATTACTGCGACGGCTGCAACAGCATTTTGGCACGCTGGCAACAGCTTGGAACGCTACTAAGGTACAGTTAGGAGAAGTAGAGGGTTTTGGTTTTCAGACATTAGAAAAAGTAGTACAACAGCGATCGCGTTTGCACCCAGAACAACTATTCACCCAGCACCAGCAGGAAAACTCTCATTTCTGGACGCCAGCAGATGCAGATTATCCCCGTTTACTGCTAGAAACTCCGAGTCCACCGCCAATTTTGTACTATCGCGGTGAAGTCGAACTCCAAGAAAATCTCGGACAAAAACCAATGGTTGGGATTGTCGGAACCCGCCAACCCTCAGAATATGGTATCCGTTGGACTCGCCAAATTAGTACAGCTTTGGCTAAAAATGGTTTTACAGTCGTTTCTGGTATGGCAGAGGGAATTGACACCGAAAGCCACATCGCCGCTATGAAAGCAGGTGGACGCACGATCGCAGTTTTGGGAACTGGCGTAGATGTCATTTATCCGCATAAAAATCGGGATTTGTACAAGCAAATTTTGACGGCTGGGTTAGTCGTCAGTGAGTACCCCACAAAAACCCCACCCGATCGGACTCATTTTCCCCGTCGCAACCGCATTATTGCGGGTTTAAGCCGCGCCATCCTGGTAATGGAAGCGCCATTAAAATCCGGTGCGTTAATTACTGCTACCTATGCAAATGAATTCGGTAGAGATGTCTATGCATTACCTGGAAGACTTGACGATTATCCATCCCAAGGATGCTTAAAGTTACTGAGTCAGGGAGCTTCCTTCATTCTTAAGGAATTAGACGAACTGTTAACAATGCTAGGAGCAATACCACAAATTGATGCAATTGAAGCTTCTACAGCACCAGAACAGTTAATGCCAACTTTATCGCCAGAATTGCAAACAGTAATGGATGCGATGGCAAGTGATGCTTTACCCTTCGATCTTATTGTCCAACAAACTGGCATGGCTGCTGGCTCAGTTTCCAGTGCTTTGTTACAGTTGGAACTTATGGGTTTTATTTCGCAACTACCAGGTATGCGGTATCAAAAAAATTAAAAATTAAAAGATAACAACATTATTTAGATTTATTTTTCGTAATTTAATCATCAGATTTATGGCAATTACTTGTTTGGGCGATCGCAAAAAAATCCCTTAATTCTTATTATTTGTCATTACCCACATCTTTTTATCTTTAGCTTAGTTGCTATTGTGCCTCGAAATACAATTCCAAGGCTAATAGTTCAAGTTCTCTTAACTGGACTAAACAACAATTCATCTCAAGTTCGGTTAAGCACTTATCCAAACATGATTTAAGTCCACTTGAGTGAACAGTAGCTCAAAGCCGCAGAACTTAAGTTCTAGATAGGATGTGGTTTAGCATAATACTTTGACTGTCACCAAAATGTGAGTAATGACGAGATTTCAATTATAGGGATTCTCTTTTTGCTGATTAAAGCCTAAATTTGTTCAAATGACTACGGGGATTATAAGTACGTATAGCCCGGATTTTTTCATAATATTCCCGCTCTTGTTGGCTGAGGTCTTTTGGTGGAACGATCGCCACTTTCACCAACTGATCGCCGCGTCCACCTTTGGGGAGAGGCCAACCTTTGCCACGTAAACGTAGAGATTGACCAGAACGCACTCCTGCTGGTAGTTTGACATTCACCGAACCATCGGGAGTGGGTACATCAATAGACGCTCCTAGAGTCGCTTCATCTGGTGTGATTGGCACTTCGCATACCAAGTTATCGCCTTCCATTTGGAAGAAGGTGTGTGGCTGAAGTTCGACTTTTAAGTATAAATCTCCCCGTTGTTGAGTCATGGGGTTAATTTGACCTTTGCCCCGCACCCGTAGGCGAGTACCAGTTTTAGCCCCAGATGGAATGTTGACATCTATTGTTTCATTACCTAAACTGAAGCGCTTTTTAACACCATTAAATGCTTCAGCAAAAGTTAGAGCGATCGCAGCTTCACTATCCTGGGTACTACCTACACCTCCATCTTGAAACCCAAAATCATTAAAGCTGCTGCTAAAATGAGTTGAGGTACCCGGAGAAGTGCGGTAAGAGTGACTTCTTGCGTGACTTTGGCGCGCCCCACCACGAGGAGGAGGACCACCAAAGCGTCCTAGCAACTCATTAATGAACTCATCAAAATTGCCGTATTGACTGAAGTCAAAGTTACCCATATCGGGAGCAGCACCACCAGATGGGAAACCTTCACCAGCTTGTTTCCAATATTGACCGAATTGGTCGTACTTTTTGCGTTTATCTGGATCTGATACAACTTCGTAGGCTTCGCTAACTTCTTTGAAGCGTGCCTCTGCCTGTTTGTTGTTTGGGTTGACATCAGGATGGTATTTGCGGGCTAGTTTGCGAAAGGCTTGTTTAATTTCCTCTGAACTGGCAGTCTTACTGACTCCCAAAATAGCGTAATAGTCCTTGAAGTCGGTTGCAGCCATCTACCAGCCTCCTATAGAAATTCCCGTTATGTTTTAGAAGAGAGATGTTTAATTTGCCTGGTATAGTGCCAAACAAAAAGAATATGATTTCAAATTAACAAAAAATATAGAAAATCAAGTGTGGTTCTCGCTCACCAAGGAATCGCAATTCCCGTACTCCAATTTTTCTGATAAGCGGTTGAGGCTGTCTAATCCTTCTTCCCGACTTGGGGGAGCATCGCGGAGTTGACGGTGCATCCGCAAAATAATTTCTTCTGGAACTTGGCGCGATCGCCTTTTATTCCGTGCCAAACACAGCCAAACTGGTGTATCCACCCAAATTCCCCTAATGTGGGTAAAGCCCAAGTTACGGGCTAAAGCAATGACTTCACGACGATGGCGACGCTGGGCATTGGTGGCATCAAAAATAGCTGTATTAGTTGTGGAAATAGCTTGTTGAAATTGCCGCTCAATTTCGCGCCAAATCAGTAGCCACGGCCCTTGAACGGCTTGGGAACCGAACAATTGCCCCCGAATGGCATCTGTAGAAATTAGCGCCATTTGGGGGGATGCTGTCAGTAGTTGTTTTGCCAAAGTTGACTTCCCGCTTCCTGGAAGACCAATCAGCAAAATTAGTGCTGTGAGCGGTAGCGGGGCGTTCAGCCCGTACTGAGTGCTGTGAGCGGTAGCGGGGCGTTCAGCCCGTGCTGAGTAGGAAGTTAAGAGTGAGGAGTTAGAAGTTAGGAATGAAGAGTGATTAGAATTTTTATTCATAACTCATAACTCATAACTCATAACTCAGCACTCACAACTCAGCACTATTAAATGATCGTTCCATCAGGAATTACAGCATTTTTCATCACGACAACGATGCCACTACGAATGTAGAAACCTTGACTTTCTCGGTCAGCTTCTTGCACGTTATCTTTATTGATAATTTTGACATCGTGACCGATACTAGCGTTTTTATCAATGATGGCACCGCGAATAATCGAGTCAGTACCAATACCTACAGGTATATCACCTTTTTCTACGTTGCATTGGCGTTCTACAGAAGCTTGGTAAAAATCTGCACCCATGAGTAGGGACTCTTCGATGACACAACCAGATTCAATTCGCGATCGCACTCCTAAAACTGAATGTTGAATGCGGCAATTTTTCAAAATGCAACCTTCACCGATAATTGATTCTGTGACTTGGCAATCTAATAGTTTACTCGGAGGCAAGTACCGAGCGCGGGTATAAATTGGTGCTTTTTCATCGTAGAAACTAAAAGGTGGCTGGGGCTGCTGAGTCAGCGCTAAATTGGCATGATAAAATGCTTCGATTGTTCCAATATCTTCCCAGTAATCATCAAAAAGGTAAGCTTGAACGTTGTAATCTTTAGAGGCATCTGGAATAATTTCTTTACCGAAATCAGTCCTTTCTATACCTTCTCTCAACAACTTGAACAAAACATCTTTTTTAAAGACATAAATCCCCATTGAGGCGATGTAAGGCTGTTGCTTGGCTTGTTCTTTTGATAATCCCAGTACGCTTGTATCAACTTGCATTTGGGTTAACGCTTCGCCTTTAGGTTTTTCGCTAAAATCAATTACCCTACCAGAGTCATCGATTTTCATCAAACCAAAATCTGAGGCGCGGCGCTCATCGATGGGGATAACTGAGAGAGTAATATCAGCCCCCGTTTCCCTATGGCGCTGGATAAAGTGGCGATAATCCATCCGGTAAAGGTGATCGCCTGAGAGAATTAGATATTCTTCTACATCCCATTCTTCCATTAACCATAAGTACTGACGTACAGCATCGGCTGTACCTTGGAACCAGTTGGGATTTTCTGGTGTTTGTTGTGCAGCTAGCACTTCCACAAAGCCTTCATTGAAGCCAGTAAAGTTGTAGGTACGGGCGATGTGACGATTCAGGGAAGCTGAGTTGAATTGTGTCAGGACGTAGATTTTGAATATTTCGGAATTGATACAGTTACTGACAGGGATATCGATTAGGCGATACTTCCCTGCTACTGGTACTGCTGGTTTAGCGCGTAGTTTGGTTAGTGGGTAAAGCCGAGTACCCGCGCCACCACCAAGGATGATTGATAATACTTTTTTCACAAAATTTCTCCCGACTGCCTTTCAACTCTCACTCTCAGTTTAGGACTGTCTGCCACTACAGGTAAGGGGGATCGTCTGATTCTTTGGGATGAATTTTACAAAATGCTACTGGTGATAGATAGTGGGGCTGATAAGGAGAAAATATAGAACATTTGTATTAATTGGTGTCAAGAATGGGGTGCGATCGCTAGACTATCCTCAGGCTGAGAGACATAACTAAATTTCAGGTTATGCTCAAAAAATGCAACTTTCAAGACATCTGCTAATAACCCATTTGCTAATTACGGATTCAGGCGATCGCTTAGAGTTAGTTGAAAGGATGTTTTAAAAGTTGCTAATGATGTATCAAAGACTTTTAGATCCTCCTAAATTACTCTAAAAAGGGAAACTTTGATTCTGTTTCCCTCCTTTTTAAAGGGGATCAATAAAGTGGCTAAAATCATAGCTAAATACTTTTAAAACATCCTCTAGGCAATAAAATTTCGTCAAAAAAAAAGTATGAGAAGAGTTTACTGAATCAGACAATTGATATTTATGCTGTGGTTAATCCCTTTCATTTTATTTATGGTTTTGAAGGGGGGCCAGGGTTAGTAGGTCCATGTTCTTGAGCAGCTTGTGCTGTATAAATCTGATTGGTTTTCTGGATATTAATTCTATCATCTAGTACCAGATAAGGGTTATTAGTTTCGTCTTCTTCAGGTGGATTGGACACAGATGCAGACATAATAGATTTATGTTCTTCGGCTTCTATCAAGTGTAGCAACTGTGGATCTTCAGGGTGACTAGGGTGATTGGGTGCATGGTCTCCTTCAGAGCCTTGGGAGTTGGTCTTATTTCTTCCAGGATTCTCACTTTCAGGGTGGATGGGTTTGGAATTAGCTTCTAAGTTTTCCATCTTTTAAATCCTTATATTTCTCATCACCATTATACAGCTAAATTATGTATTTTTTAATATTAATGATTAGTTATTTTTTAGCTGTTTTACAAATATTACGAATATCAAGATATTTTTTGCGTGCTTGAGCATTATTGTTTAAATAGTCTGATAGCCAACTACAGCTTTTTTTTAATAAATTAGCAGTATTTGTCTGGAATGTATTATCAGAATGAGCATCTAAACTCCATATCCTTATAGTTTGATCGCGACTAACAGTAACAATCCATTTACTATCCTTACTAAAGCTCAAATCAATGATTCTATCTTTGTGTCTTCCTATAAAATATTGTTGAGTCATTTGAGCATCTTTCCATAGTTGTATATTTCCGTCAATATTAGTAGCAGCAATCGTTGTATAGTCTGGGCTAAACTTGACTTTGTAAGGATTATTAGCATCTATATTTTTTATATCTGACCACGTTTTTTTGTCATTTTGCCTTTGCCATATTCTAACCGTATTATCGTAACTAGAGGAAATAATAGTATCGTTATTAAGACCAAAAGCTGCATAACTTACTGATGCAGTATGTCCTCGTAAAGTAGAAACAAGAGTACCATCTTTGCTGAATATTCTAATTTTTCCATCATCGGAAGCAGTAACAATGTTTTCACCACTATTATTATGACTAAATTCTGCACTCCAAATTCTATCTTTGCCATTTCCTAGGATGGTTTTATAAGGTTTTTGTATAATTTTTGATGAATTATATTCCCATAACCTTACAGTGCCATCTTCCGTAGTAGAAATTATTTTATTATCAGGACTAAAATTGACAAAATAGATATTTTTATCTTCTCTAAGATAATCGAGGAAAGTACCATCTTTCTTCCAGAGTTTAACTTTTTTATCATCACCACCAGACACTATATACTTACCGTCAGGACTAAAATTCACACTCCAGACAGCAGCATCATGTTTCATAGGTGCAGGGGTTTTAACTGGAGTACCATCTAGTTTCCAAAGTCTCACAGTTTTATCTTTACTGCCAGAAACGATAAGTGGCTCTCTAGGACTGACACTTACACTGGTGACAGAATCTAGATGTCCCTCTAAACGATTACGCTCCTGTACCCCATCAATTACTGATTTGAGTCGCTTGAGTGTGTCAGCGCTATCTATGCCGAAATCTTGGAATTGCTTAAGTGATTGTATACTTGCTATCATCGCCTCAAGCTGATTCCCTGTTTGCAAAAGTAGCTCAGGTGATGTAATTAATGCTCCAGAAACGAACTTATCCTTCAGGCTATTCTTTATGCTAAGTTTCCATGCAAAAAATCCCAATCCCCCACATAAGGCTATAAGTATTGCAGAAGCGATCGCAAATCTAGTTCTTTGTAATTCAGCTTTGGCTTTGGCTTCTGCTTCTCGTTGAAGTTTTTTTGCTTGCTCTAATTCTGTTTGAATTTCTCTATCGCGTCTCTCCAAACTCTTATGTAAAAATTCTGCTTCTAATGGCGTAAGTCTTGGCTGAGTCTTATTCACCCACTCAGAAATTACGGCCAAGTTTGCACCTGCCAACAGTGCATCATCCGATTTATCAAACCTTTGTTGCCATTCCTGACAATCTTGCTCTAAAGAGCGACTGAGACGAATATTTTCTAGATTTTCAGCAATCCAAGTATTTAATAATTTCCATTCAGATAAAAGTGCTTCATGAGCAACTTCAATCGTATTTTCATCAGTAATAATTAAACGTTGTTGAGAACCTGCCAGCAATCCTACAACCCGTTGCAGTTGTTGTGGGGAATCTGAAATAGATGCGGTTTATTTTGCTGCTGTTGTCGAGTCAAAATATCAACTAGTTTACCTAAAGGATGTTCTCCTGGTGTAAAAGATGTGATCGCCCATTCACTGCTTCCAGGAAGGCGATCGCCTTTCAGTTGCGGTAACAAACCCGCTTTGACTAAAGAAGATTTACCACTACCTGAATAGCCAATTAAAGCCAAAAATCGACTCTCTGCTAAACGCGAAATTAGGGTGCGAACTGCTTCGTCTCGTCCACAAAAATACTGCGCTTGCTCTGATTCAAAGGCATAAAGTCCCCGATAAGGATTTTCCTGATTGAAAGCAACTTTTTCGCCTGTGGGAATATCTAATTGGGGATAAGTAACCAGAGTAATGGAACGTCCCCAACCCATCCGAATCGGCTCCTGTACCGAGCCTTTAAGTTCATTGCTGACAAAATCAAACAAGCGATCGCCACTAATTCGCCTACTACTACCTACATTTTCTATTGCCAATCCCTTAACAACTGCACCTGTGAAAATACTATATTCTTCACTCTTAATTACTCCGGCGCGTTCAAAGCCACGACAAGCTGTAATTAAGTAATAATCTTTTTGCGAACTAAAAGCGTTAAGAGTTCTTTCTATTAACTGTCTTTCTAGAAAATAGCCGCTATGACAGCAATCGAGTAGCATCACTAAACTACTCAATTGCGAATCTCGAATTAAGTCGTTAAGGCTATCCAGAGGAATACCATATTTTTGTTCAACATTTTCATTGTCCTTAAATTCAATCTGACAATCGGAACTTGCCAAATATCCTTTTTGTTGTCCCAAATTATCGGAAATGGTAAAACCATGTCCGCTAAAATAAATTAGCGCTTCATTATTAGCAGCTTGCTCTAGTAAAAAATTTCTCAAATCTTGGCCAAGTTGAGCGCCAGTAACTTTTTGCGTTGCCATTTCATAGCCGTTTTTATCTTTGTTCCAGCGCTGTGGTAGTCTTTGTACAGACTGGAAATCACCATATTGTTCTAGAAGTTGCGCGATCGCCTCAGCATCATTTGTAGTCTTCGACAAACGCGGTAATGATGGGCTGACATACTCGGCGATGCCAATAACAAGCGCATATCGTGCCATTTAACACACCTTGGGTTGGTAAATGCGAGATAATTTTGACAGACACAATGATGGCTGTGTTGCTAATAACAACACCATCTGTTATTTTTCCGCAAGTAAACTGAAATTTATTCAGATACGTTACAAAACTTTAACCGAGGTAGCTTATGTCAGAAGTACAACAACTCTTTTTCCAAGCAGACGGGGAGATTGAGCAGATTGAGATTAACGTCATAGCCACCGAAATAACTTCGGAAATTGAGGAAGAGGATGATGGCATAGAATACAAGGATGTACGAACAGATGCGATCGCTCGGATGCAACAAGCTCGGCAAATGATTCGATCTTATACTATCTATGCTCTTAGTGCTTTTAAAGACTTCAATACTGCTGAGATTGAAGAGGTAAGTCTTAAATTTGGTATTAAGCTGGGTGGGAAGGCCGGCATTCCTTACATTACCGAAGGCTCTGCTGAAAGTAATCTGGAAATTCAAGTGAAGTGTAAGTTTCCAGAAAAACCAAAACCTGATTCACAGTAACAGCAAAAAATTATCTGTACAGTGCAAGGGTAGGTAATGCCTACTAAACGCCCAACTTTGGTGTATTTATTCTCCTATTAACCAAATGTAATTGCTGCGATCGCTTCAAATACTTCACCCAAGGTTGCTCTGATAACTGGGAAATGGCATTTGGTGAAAGTGTTGCTGTGAAAATATCTTTGCCACTGCTAACACCACTGACACCAAAGCTTTCTAAAACAGCAGTTGCAGCAGAGTTTAAAATTGGTTCAGTATGGATAAAAACTGCCAAACTAGTTTCTTCTGAATTTTGAACATCATTTAGCGCTGTAGCAAGAGCGGCATCTAGTTTCTGATAATTCATCAGCAATTCCTTGGTAAATAGGGTAGACATTTCTGCCTACCCTAAGCTATCAAATTTATAGGTTGTTGTTACCTACCCTTGTACAGAAATAATATCCGCCTTTTTCAGTCTAATTACAGATTCAAAGCGTTAATTACTCCATAACCCCATTTATCATCAAATATGCCTGCGGGTTTGCCGGGAATTGCACTATTTTTACGTAATAAGTCTTTCACAGCAGCCGGATCGAGTTTAGGATCTCGCTGCAACAGCAGTGCTACTAACCCACTTATAAACGGTGTCGCCATGCTCGTACCAGCCTGAACCACAAACTTGGAATTAATCATCGATGAGCGGTCAAAATTTGCATCGGCGGAAAGTGTGGAAACAATCATCGCTCCTGGTGCTGCTACATCGGGTTTCTGTCCATCATTGCGTAGAGGCCCTTCACTACTAAATTCCGAAATAGTATCCAATTCTAAGCCCATTTCTCGCACTTGGCCATCAATATCTATGTACTTAGTTTTAGTAGTATAGGCGGCAACTGTAATTGCACTGCTAGCGGCTCCCGGCGAACCAATTTTTAACGCATCTTTCACACTTTTACCTGTAAAAAAGACTGATGAACTATCATCTAGTGTCCACACATTTAAACATGTGTCAGTTGAAGAAGTGTTGCGGACTCGCAGCTGCCAAATACCTCCCATGACTGGCGAGGGGTCAATACCGCGTATTTGCACAAAGAAATTATGGTCGCCGTTGGCTTGATCTGGTGCTGGTGTCGCTAATTGCACCCGTGCATCTGGTAATTGGTAATCTTGGGCGGCATTACCCTGAGTAATGATTTTTTGGAAGGGAGTGACAAAACCGTTAGGACTCCGCACAGATACTTCTAATTCGCTATCTTTGGAATACCAAGCATTTAACCAAACTATGCCTACTTGATTCAAAGGAACATTAAAGCGCATACCACGAGTGCGTCCACTGGGTATGGTCGCTTGTCCATGAATGTTATCGTTTCCTTCGTTACCCGCTGCACAGCAAACAATTCTTCCAGGGCCAGTTTCGGCATCGATAACTTTGGATAAGGAGTCGCTACCATCATGAGCATCAGCGTGTCCGCCCAAGCTGAGATTTACCACTGCTGGGCGTCCCAACTCCCTAGCAACTCGGAAAATATAACGCACACCATCTGCAATGTGGGCATCCTGTAAATCTGACCTGACGACAACTAATTCTGCTTCTGGTGCGACACCGCCATAACTAGCATCAGCACCAGCGGCAATGCCAGCAACGTGAGTACCATGACCGCCAGTATCTTGAGAAACTGTCAGTTGCGCTCCCGTAAATTCAGCCCCATAGCCGCCCTCTGTGACTCCTGGCCCTGGCAGTGTTTGATCCCAAATGTGTAAAATTCGTCCAGCAAAGGCGGGGTGTTTCGGATCGATGCCACTGTCTATAATGCCGATGATTACTCCTTTTCCAGTCAGTCCGGTTTGATTCTTAAATTCCGGCAGTTTGACTGTGCCCATTGCAGTATCCATCCTCAAATGAAGTTTGCGTGATGGCTTAATCCGCCGAATCACATCTTCTTCAGATAAGACATCTAAACTATCTATTGGTAAGAATGCTGTCCGCACACTCCCAGAGTTTTGATTGACTTCAATATTATATTGTGATAGATAACTTAAGTCTGCATCAGGCTCGCAGTAGATAAAAACGACGCTCTTAGTGGGCTTAACCGGACTTTTGTGAGCAATGATGCCAAGCGATCGCTTATGTGTAACTAAAGCTCGATCTCCTTCATTTTGATAGTCTTGATAGGCCAAAAGTAGTCCAGGAGAAAGTTTTTCGTGTCTCATTTTTACCTTAAATTAAATTGAGTTGCTGTCAACAAAGTAGTGATTCTAGCAGGTAAGTCGCTCTAGGATTAACGCAGACTATGTAGCTTTTTAGCTTCGATTATTTGATGCGACTATAGTTATCTATTTATTTTATAGATAACATCAAATAAGCTTAGGAGGTAGGAGTTATTCCTAAGACAATTGCTAATTCATAACTCATATTCTGAAATTACGTCTCCCTCATAGTAATTTTCTGTGGTTCCTGAGATATCTTCAATCGGTTGCATCTAAGAATTACCTAAATCTGAGGTAACAGGTAATTTTTATGAAGCTATTAAACTAATCCATTGTCTGCCGAAATAATTACGGACAAAGCGAAGAAAAGGAAATTAAGAATAATTAAGTAATAAATAAAATTATTAAAGAATAATTGAAGACTCAGAATGCAATCAGTGACGAGTCTGTGTAGATGAACTGTTAAAAACTAAAACAAATTGTAGGCAAAATAGTTAAGACTGATAACATTTGCGTATAAAACAGCATGAAAAAGGCTAAATCACTAATGAATACTGAGAAATGACAGATTCTCTATCATAAGTAAGAGCCATAAAGAAGCTAATATTTGCAACGATCGCTTCTAAACATACAAAAAGTTATTCATGCAAATTCAAACACCAGACTGGGTGAAGCACGCTGTTTTCTACCAAATTTTCCCAGATCGTTTTGCCAGAAGCAAGCAGCCGCGCAAACGGTTATTGCAGGAAGCCCGTTGGGAAGATTGGGACTCTATGCCAACCCTGCAAGGCTATAAAGGTGGCGATTTATGGGGCATTATGGAGGGTTTAGATTACATCCAGAATTTAGGGATTAACGCGATTTATTTCACACCCATTTTTCAATCCGCCAGCAATCACCGCTATCATACCCACGATTATTACCAAGTTGACCCGATGTTAGGGGGCAACGAAGCTTTTAAGGAATTGCTCGATGCAGCCCATCAACGGAATATCAAAGTCGTTCTGGATGGGGTATTTAACCATTCCAGCCGGGGCTTTTTCTTTTTCCACGACGTTTTAGAAAATGGCCCCCATTCACCTTGGGTAAATTGGTTCAAAATAGAAGGCTGGCCCCTTTCACCATATAATGGGGAATTTCCTGCCAACTACGTGGGTTGGGCGGGAAATCGGGCTTTACCAGAATTTAACCACGACAATCCAGAAGTACGAGAATACATTATGGAAATTGCCGAATATTGGATTAAATTCGGCATCGACGGTTGGCGATTGGATGTACCATTTGAAATCAAAACTCCTGGTTTTTGGCAGGAATTTCGCGATCGCGTCAAAGCCATCAATCCCGAAGCTTACATTGTGGGCGAAGTGTGGGGAGATTCCCGCGAGTGGTTGGATGGGACGCAATTTGACGGCGTGATGAATTATCTATTTGCCGGGCCGACAATTGCCTTTGCAGCAGGCGATCGCGTAGTCTTAGAACAAGTTCAAAGCCGCGACTATCAACCTTATCCACCCTTATTTGCTGCCGAGTACGGCACCAAAATCCAAGAAGTACTGCAACTTTACCCTTGGGAAATTCAGCTAACTCAACTCAATTTGCTCGCAAGTCACGATACAGCCCGATTGATGACCATTGCAGGCGGCGATATAGCCAGTATAGAATTGTCAACTCTACTGCTACTCACCTTTCCCGGCGCCCCCAGCATCTACTATGGTGATGAAGTTGGTTTACCTGGTGCTATAGATCCCGACTCACGTCGTGGTTTTCCTTTAGAGAATAACTGGAATCAAGAAATTTTTAATACTCACCGCCAATTAATTGCCCTCCGCCACACTTACCCAGCTTTGCGTACAGGTGATTATCAAGTTCTCTTTGCTCAAGGACAACTTTATATCTTTGCGCGAACTTTGGGGACAGAAGAATTAATAATTGCCCTCAACGCTGGCACAAGTTTGGCAACAGCGAATGCAGATATCGCTACTTTGCATACTCAACCCAACAAACTTTTATATGGCACTGCTGAAGTTGAGTGGAATAGTGAAGGAGAAACTCAGCAGTTGTCATTGACTATTCCCGCACGCAGTGGGTGCATTCTGGGGACTGGGGGCTGAGGGGAAGCAGGGGGAGCAATACTGCTCGGTTAAAGGGAAAAGGGTAAGGGGAAAAGGATTGGAAGGCTCGATATATAAGGTTTTTTCCCCTTTAACAAGAGTCCCTTTTCCCCAAAACCCGACAAGTCTTGAGTAGGAGAGAAGTTGCAATCAGTTTTTCCCCTCTGCCCCTCTGCCCTTATTTCCCTGCCACCATTGCAGGCATTAACACTGCATCAATAACATGGATCACGCCATT
Source organism: Nostoc sp. (assembly GCF_036917375.1). Classification (GTDB taxonomy): domain Bacteria; phylum Cyanobacteriota; class Cyanobacteriia; order Cyanobacteriales; family Nostocaceae; genus Nostoc. The sequence goes on along the minus strand of NZ_JBALDN010000042.1, from coordinate 67,488 downwards.
GTCTGCCAGAATATCTGTTTTGAGGACATTGGCGTTATTTACCTTAAATTTACCGTCGGCAGATTCAATGGCTACAATTGACCCTTCAAGCGTCTCTGCCTCGTTAATCTGTAACAAATCATCAGACCTAACATCCCCACTAGCGATATGATACGCCACAATTTTCTGGAGCTTGGGGATATCTTGTAGTAGCGAGTCTAAAGTTCCCTCTGGCAGATTGGCAAAAGCTTCGTCAGTTGGTGCAAAGAGCGTGAAAGAACCAGGGCTTTTCAAAGTTTCGATGAAATTTACAGCTTTAGCAGCCTTTATTAGGGTATTGAAATTACCCGCTGCGATCGCAGTTTCCACAAGGTCAGCCATGAGGGTGCGTTATTTAATACTACAAGTTACTTATAAAGTGACTAAAATATCTTAGCCTCTATCAATAGAGAGGTTGCTGGCGATTTAACAGACAGCAGTAGACTGATTTAGTACTGTTACACTGGAGAATGACCCTAAGAACCACTGATTATGCTAAAGCGTTCTAAGTTCGAGACAACTCAATCTCAAATTATGCACCGTGCTGAGGATCTGATTAGTGCAGCCTCAAATCGATACCGCATTACGGTTCAGGTAGCAAATCGTGCTAAACGTCGGCGTTACGAAGACTTTGAAAGTAACGAAGATGCGATGATGAAGCCAGTGCTAAGAGCAATAATCGAAATGTCCGATGAATTAACTCAACCAGAAATTATCGGCGAACTATAAGATTTAGTGCTGAGTGCTGAGTGCTGAATTCTGAATCAGGCAAATTCATCTTTTCACTCAGCAACGCCCAAAATATTGTTCTATGAAAAAGAAAAAATTTCTGTTTAAATCAATTTTCTCAAAACTCACAACTCAGTACAAGCGAAACGCCCTGCTCCCGCTAACACCACTACTGTTTACCTTAATACTAGTGAGTGTAATTGTTTTAGGTTCAGGAGCGGATAAATCAATACATAGAAATTTATTTAGTATCCAACCTGCTTCTGCTCAGAGAGTCACTCCTAGCGATGTTTGGCAGCTAGTTTATCAGCAATTGCCAGATTTCCCACGGGAAAATAAGTATATCAGCAAAGAAAATGGGAAAGTTGCCGAAACCAACACCTTAGCAAATCGCCTAATTAGATATCACATTTATACCAAAGGGCGGGCCCCCATTTATCGCTTAGATTGGAAGCTGACTTTAGCTGATTACCTGGGTGTAAATGAAATTATGTATGATACTACCTATCCAGGGAATGACTCACTACGGGAAAATCCGATAGAAGGCGATCGCAGAGCCATCAAGAGCCTCACCCGCAGCCAGCGAGATGCCCTAGTACAAGTCTTAGTCAATATATTTAATCCTACTTCCCAAAACACCGTACCCCCCAATTCCAACACCGCGCCTAGTCCAACTACATCAACTAGCCCACAGCCACCGCAACGAGGAGGTGCTGAACTACTAAAATGATAAAATTTCCTTTGCGCCCCTCTGCGTACCTCTGCGTACCTCTGCGTTTAAAAAACTAAACTATGGAACGCGTTGTCAAAACCGGATCGGGTTGGCGTATTGGCTGGAACCCCGATACATCTGAGTTTAAAGGTTTAGTTGGTACAGATGATTGGGCAATTGAGTTAACCGAAGCCGAGTTAAATGATTTTTGTCGTCTACTAGCACAGCTAGCAGACACCATGAAGCAACTTGCAACTGAATTGATGGAAGAGGAAAAAATTACTTGTGAAGCCGAAAGCGATTTATTATGGATGGAAGTAGAAGGCTATCCTAATGATTACAGTCTGCGCTTCATCTTGAATACAGGGCGATGTGTAGAAGGTAAATGGAATGCTTCTGCTGTTCCAAATTTACTACAAGCTAGTGGGATGCTTAAGGTTTTTTAAAATTGCCTCTTGATTATCCTACAGTTTTGCTATATGATAGGAATTCTGACCGGGGCGTAGCGCAGCTTGGTAGCGCGCCACTTTGGGGTAGTGGAGGTCGTGGGTTCGAATCCCGCCGCTCCGATTGATGATAAGCCATACCTGCTAGTCTTTTTAAAAGGTTAGCAGGTTTTTTCATAGCTTTTACCTGAAAAAACCGAACCGAACAGTAAATAGGGGTATACCCAATACTTTTCGGGTTTTGGGGGAAAGGGAAAAGGTTTGAATTTACCTTTACCCCTTACCCCTTAACCTTTCCCCAGATCAAAAAAGAGATTGTTGGGTTTATCCGAAAAGTATTGGGGGTATACCCGCACAATCAAATTTTGTCAGTGATAAGTAATTAGGCGGACTTAATATAAAATCTCTAGCAGATTAGTAGGTAAATTGGCATGAGTGAAAGTACAGAAACGATTTTCAGCAAAATCATTCGTCGGGAAATTCCCGCTGATATTGTTTATGAGGATAATTTAGCCCTAGCATTCAAAGACATCCATCCCCAAGCGCCCGTTCATATCCTCGTCATTCCCAAAAAACCCATTGCGACACTAGCTGAGGCTGAATCTGAAGATCATGCTGTGTTGGGGCATCTTTTGTTAACTGCTAAACGTGTTGCCGAAGAAGTTGGACTAAAAAATGGTTATCGAGTTGTGATCAATGCTGGTGATGACGGCGGTCAAACAGTCGATCACTTACATTTGCATATTTTGGGAGGACGGCAGTTGGATTGGCCCCCTGGTTGATGCGAGGCAGGAGGCAGAGGGGAAAAGCTTACTGCAACTTCTCCTCTGCTCCCCTGCTCCACTGCTTTTTAATATCAACGCTCATAGTGCTTAATTCTGGTAGCGCGTTTTCACTTGACTGTGCGGTAGTGTAAAAACAAATCACTTCCAACCTGACGAGTTTCTATGAGTTCTAGATGAGGAGCAGCATTGGGAAGAAAACCCTCTCCCTCCACTGGGCTAGGGGCGTGCTTTCCCCCAAAAATGATCGGCCAAATGGTCAACCACCAATCGTCAATTCGCCCTGCCTTAACTAGAGCAGCTGTTAAAGAGCCACCTCCCAAAGCAACGACTTTGTGAATACCCCGCTCTGCCATCAAGGTGTAGGCCCGATCCCAGTCCAGGTCTGTATCTCCCAAATCAATTAATTCAGCCAGTTTTTGCAAAGTTGTTGTATCAGAACTGCGCTCTAAAGCAGTGCGTGTGGTAAATATCCATCGCTCAATGTCCTGACTCAAAAAAGGCAAGTCCGGCGATAAGTCTAGGGAACCTGAAACAACACAAGTAATCGGCTGAGGAGACTGACCCCGAACCTCACGCGCTGCTAACAGTTCGCGATTGCGAATTGTAAAGGCTCCCCCCTCAGCCCGAATTGTCCCTGCTCCTACCAGCAAAAGATCGGCAAGGGAGGCTTGATATTCCAAGTGTGCTAGATCGACTACATCGGGTTCACGGGGCGCTTTCGGATCTACGGCACTAATTTTTCCATCGGCCGTCATGGCAAGAACTACGGTTGTTTGGATAGCTGACATGATTATTTTGTAACGATTCTTTATAATTTTACCTTTTTGAATCCTCTCCATACTTGAGAGTGAATAGTTGTTGCGTTGTGCTTTAAATTACTTTGTGAACTATGGCTCAAGGTGGTAAAAAACTGTTGTTGAATGATTCTCTCTACACAAGAGTTTTTTACGCCTCAGAAACTATCATGCCTAACCACATATCTGCAATCTTCGTATTTGTCTTAATTTTAATTTTGGGGTTTGCATCTCCAGTTGAAGCTGCAACTCCCCGTTCGACTTGGGTGGTGAATGAAATTTACCAATATAATCATCCCTTTGCTTCTCAATTGCCTCAAGAACTGGCAACGAAAATGCAAAAGATGACAGCGAAAGATAGCTTTTTCACCTTTTATCGGGGAACGGCTCACATTTTTTATCGTGATATGCAGACCTTACCAAGTTCAGGATTTGTAAACTCTTCAACCTCAGCCGTCTGGTTAGAAGGAGATATGCATCTGCAAAATCTTGGAAGGATAAGAGATAGCAAAGACAACAACGTTTTTGACACCACCGACTTTGATGAAGGCTATCTCGGCCCTTACGTTTGGGACTTGCGACGGATGGCAGTCTCCATTCTGTTGGTAGCTAAAGAGAATGGTTTTAATTCAACTGATGCTGAGGATGTTGTGCGAAATTTCTTGGATGCTTACCTCAATAAGATGAACGACTTTAAGGGAAGCAATGATGAACTGTCATACCGTTTAGAATCGAGCAATACGAGCGGTGTAGTCAAAGATTTGATTCAAAATGCATCAGATAAGAGCCGTTCTAAGCTTTTAAAAAAGTACACAGTGCTAAATAACAGTAACAATCGCGTCTTCAAGACAGCCTCAAAACTCCAGCCTATATCCAGCAGCACCTATTCTGATATTGCTGAGGCTATGAGCAGCTATATCGCCTCAATTCCTATCAGTAAGCGCTACAATGACAGTTACTATACTCTCAAAGATATTCGGCTTAAATTAAGCTCAGGTGTTGGTAGTCTTGGGAAGTACCGATATTACTTGCTGATTGAGGGGCCAAGTTCAGCAACCGACGACGATCGCATTTTAGAGATGAAGCAGGAAGGCAGTAGCGCAGTTGCGATCGCAGTTCCAGGTTTGCTGCCGAGTTCAGTCTACGGAAACCAAGAAGGGGCAAGGGTGACAATCACTACGAAAGCGATGTCATCCAATCTCGATCCCTTGGTTGGCTATACTACTGTCAGTAGCATCCCCTTTATGGTGCGTGAAAAATCACCCTACCAAGTGGACTTTGACTATAAGTTGTTAACCACCAAGTCAAAATTCATGGATGCGATGGGGTACGCAGGGAAGGTGGTTGCCAAAAACCATGCAATCTCCGATCGAGACTATGATGCTGCGATTATTCCTATCAGTGTTGACAAAGAAGTGACTGATATTGTGAGTGGTAATAAAGCTGTATTCAAAGACGAAATTTTTAACTTTGCAGTGGACTATGCAACTCAAGTCGAATATGACTACAGGAGTTTTCTAGATGCTTATAAACAAGGGGTAAAACTCTACTAGTAGTTCGCCAAGTGAACTTTGCGGGGTAAAGGGGAAGGGGGAAGGGGTAAAGGGTTTAAATTCCTTAACCTTTTCCCTTTTCCCTTTACCCAACCTCCACCTAGCATTTTTGGGTTGGCAGACTACTAGAAACATTCGACCTCTTGCAAAAGTCCCTAACACCCCACCCAACCCCTCCCTTAAAAAGGGCAGGGCTGTTTCATTCCACAAGGGATAAGAGTTTGTCAATATCATGAGAGAGAAATCTTTGAGCAGTAGTGATGGAAGTATGACCATTTTGGCGGAGTATGTTGAGAGCGATCGCCTTTTAACCCTCATCATCCAGCCTCAGAACTCAAAGGTTGCACTTCAGAGGTTAAAGAGTTGAGCCAGAAGTTTAGAATTTGAGTTACAAGAGATATAGCTTACTGGCAGAAGGGTTAGACGATGAGTGAAACTCAGACCCAGTTACCGACAGATACATGGATTTGTGCTTCTTGGCGGGAGTATGAGCAAGCGATCGCTAACTTGCTCAACGAGAAGGCAAAGAGTTACTACTATAAGGGGCACATGAGGCTGGAGATGCCACCAGTTAGTTTTGCTCATGGTAAAGACCATGTGATAATTATTTTTGCTGTAACTTTATTTGCGACCATTAAGGGGATTCTAGCGACAGGTTTAGACACAACCACCTTTCGTAAAACTGGTGTTCAGGACTGTCAGCCTGATGTAGCGTATTACCTAAGAGAACGTGCCCAAACTATCCCAGCTGGTACAGGAATTGTCAACCTCGATCGCTATCCTGCACCAGATTTAGTGATTGAGATTGCGAAAACATCTTTGCTGGATGACTTGGGTACAAAGCGATGTCTGGCGACAAGCCGCTTCGCGTCTACGCTCTACGAAGAATTAGGCGTTGCTGAATACTGGGTAGTGGATGTAGAAAATGCCCAAATCATCGCTTATGCGATCGCAGATCGAGAAAAGGAGGGTTGAACTTTGGCAGTTTGGAGCATTGTTAATTACTCACAACTTCCATCAGATTTACGATTGGATTCCGAGTATTATCAGCCTGAGTATCTATTTCAGGAGAAGAAAATCTCAAATCTTCATCCAAGATACTTACAAAATTTAGCAATGATTTCTGATGGAAATCATCTAACAATTAGTGAGGTTTGAGATGATTATCCCGATTTTAAATATGCGTCTATTCCGAGAAAAAGAATGGTTATTTAGCATACTGGTAATATCTCTATTTCTATGGCTGATATTTTTAGGAAACTCCCCTTTGCGAGATTGGGATGAAGGTACTGTGGCACAGGTTGCCCGTGAAATTTGGCGTGCCCCGCTTGGTTCAATGCATTGGCTTTACCCCACCTTGGGAGGACAACCTTATCATAATAAGCCACCCCTGATGCACTTGTTAATTGCTTGGACTTACTCGATTGGAGGTGTGAATGAGTGGACAACGCGTCTACCGGGTGCAGTATTAACTGCCTTGGGAGTGCCTTTGCTTTACTTGGTAGGATGTTTGCTTTTTAACCAAAGTTTACCAGCTCTGTTTAGCGCTTTAGTTTACCTGACGATGTTGCCTGTAGTGCGTCACGGAAGGCTAGCAATGCTAGATGGTACAACTATTACCTTTTTCTTGCTGCTGCTGTTTTGTTTGCTAAAAGCACGTCAGAATCGTCGATATGCTCTCGGTGTGGGATTTTGTCTAGGGTTAATCGCTCTCACGAAAGGAATGATAGTTTTGCCGCTAGGGGCGATCGCTTTTTTATTCCTGATTGCAGATCGGCAGTTTGCTTTATTAACAAGTCCCTATTTATTAGTGGGAATATTTTTAGGAAATGCACCTGCGATCGCTTGGTTTGTGGCTCAATGGCAACATTATGGCGAAACTTTCTTCCAAGTAAACTTTCAAACACAAACTTTCGATCGCCTGACACAATCTGTTGAAGGTCATAGTGGGCCACCTTGGTATTATTTAATTGAGTTAATTAAGTATAGTTTTCCTTGGCTACTATTTTTACCAGGAGGTTTTTATCTAGCTTGGAAAAAACGTCATACTACCTGGGGTCGCTTAATTCTTATTGGCACAATTATTTACTTAGCAGCTATCTCTTTAATGAGAACTAAACTGCCTTGGTATGTTATGCCTGTGTATCCATTTTTAGCTTTGGCAATTGGTGCTAAACTTAGCGAGATTTGGCAGTACGATCATTTTAAGGTGCGAAGTTTGACAATATTTATAGCTATTATTGCTATTGCTGGTTTAGGAGGTTTTGTTTACTTTATTCTTGCAAAGAAAGAGCCTATTTTAATAGTTATGAGCATTGTTTTGGCAATAAGTATGAGCATTGCAGCATGGCTAATTAGACAACGCGATCGCAACTTTATTCCAGTGTTATTTTCTGGAATGTACTTAGTTTTAGTACTGTTAATGAGTTCGCAATCATGGATCTGGGAATTAAATGAAGCTTTTCCAGTTAAACCAGTAGCACAATTAATTCGGGCAAATGTTTCAACAGGAACACAAATTTATACTTCTTTTGCTTATGGGCGTCCCAGTTTAGACTTTTACTGCGATTGTAAAGTAACTCCTGCAACTGTCCCAACTTTACAACAAATGTTATCTAATAAATCTTATTTGCTATTAGACAATGGGGCTTTGCAGCAAATCAATTTAATCGGTAGTAAAATTATGGGTTCGGCTCAAGGATTTACACTGATTTCACCATAACTTAAATATGTAAAATATTTTACTTTTTTCATCTGAATGAATTTATCCTTTAGAGACATATTCTCTAAAATTCAACTTTGGATAAATCAGCGCTGCTACGATCCTTCGTTTGTTACTTGAACAATGGATTGACTAGATTGGGCTAGATAGATACCCATTAAAACTACGGCAAAAGTCGCCCAGTCAAATAAACCTACTTGTTCTGCAAAAATAAACCAAGCAAAAATGGAAGCTAGAACTGGTTCTAAAAGAAGCGTGACGGCGACAACGCCTGAAGAGATTCTGCTAAGGCTATAAGCTAAAAGTCCCTGACCCAAAACTTGGCAAAAGAGAGCTTGGAAAATTATGAAAAACCAACCCATCCAGGAATAGGGGAATAGTCTATCTTCGAGGAATGGGAGGACTGGTAATAGAAACATGGTTGTCACTCCACATCGCCACAGCATGATAGTTGCAGTGCTAAATCTGGTTCGGAGTCTTTCTATCAGCAGCATACACGTAGCCATGAAAACCGCAGTTAGCAATGCTAATGCATCACCTAATATTTGATCGGTTGCAAATTGTACCTTATTGAGTTCAAATGCGATCGCTCCCCCCAAAGCGATGACTAGACCAATCACGAATCTATTGTCGAAACGCCGACCGAATAATAAATACCCAGCCAAAGCAACAAATAAAGAATTCAAATTGGACAGTAAAGCCACATTGGCAACACTAGTTTGACTCAGCGACCAAGCCCATAATAGAAGATAGGTTCCAGCCGAGGTTCCCATTGCCAACAATAGCCACACTTCTTGACTTGTAAAAAGCTTCTGTTTTATGGATTGGTTATCAAGTAAGGCAGGAGTAATACTGCCCCCTGCCTCCTGACTCCTGCCTCCTTCAATAGACTGTTGGTAGCGGAAAGCCTCAAGTCCATTCCACAAACCAAAGACAACTGTTGCAATCCAACTGCGATGAAATACTACAGCATTTGCACCAATTTCTTGTTGACACAATTTAGTCAAAGATGGTGCTAAGGATATGGGAATTAAGGCAAACAATAATGAAACAGTTCCTAATAAAGCTGGTGTTTCGGAGAATTGTTGCTTTAGTAATGACAGTTTAATCGTCATACTTTTAACGAAAGTGTTAACTATATTGTTGACTGATTCCTGGAACGGGTAATTAATAGCAGCTTGGCTAGATACGGCTAAGTATAAACCCATTAAAACTATAGTGAAACCTATCCAATTGGAGAAAGTTAATTTTTCTGAAAAAATTACCAGAGCGAAAATGCCGCTAAATACTGGCTCTAACAGATGCACCAAGGAGACAACCACAGAGGAAAATCTAGCAAGGCTATAGGTCAAAAGCCCATGACCTAAAACTTGGCAAACCAGCGCCAGAAAAATTACCCACACCCACCCACTGACTGTAGAGGGGAAAAGCCGATCTTGAGTAAACAAAAGTATAGGGAAGATTGCTAGAGCCGCGATCGCACAGATCCACAATTGAATTGTAGCTGGAGAAAATTTGGTTCGTAATTTTTCTACGATCAGCAGGTATGCACTCAATAAAACCGCCGAAACGATCGCAGCCAAGCTGCCTTGAACCTCATCTGTAGCAATTTGCAACTCCTCAAATTCAATAGCGATCGCTCCCCCAAGGGCGATGACCATACCAATCAGGAATTGCTTTTCAAAACCCTTACGAAATAGCAGCCATACCCCTAAACTAGTAAATATGGGAGCGAGATTATGCAACACACTAGAAATCGCAACACTAGTTTGAGTCAGCGACCAAGCCAACAAAACTAAAGTAGCAGCCCAAAGAATACCAGCACCTAGTAATAGCAACATATCCTGACTGGTGTAAGACTGCTGTTCTACAGGTTTATCTACGGAAAATCGTTGCCGTATTGCTTTGTATCCATGCCAGATCGAGAAGGCCACACTAGCAAGCCAAAAGCGATTAAATACAGTTGCACTGGGGCTGAGTTCAATTTCGCTCAATTTCATAAAAATAGAGCCAAAAGATATGGCACCTACACCTAGAAATAATGCAGCGATCGCTATCTTCGTTTGATTGGATACATTCATTAGGAAATTTAAATTCAATTTCTTAGCAATAATGGATCGAACCCTCTAACCAACCCAATGCTCTTGGGCAAATCCTACAGCTATTTTGGCTAATAGTGTCACAAAAGCGCCCAATATTAAATATCCTTGACGAGGATGGCGAGATAGCAGCACACCAATAGCTATATTCAAAGGCACAATACCGTAGGCAAGACGGCTTAAGGAGATAGTGCCTCCAGAAGCTAGCAACAAACCAATACCACAAAAGCCATAAATAACTGTAACTGGCGTCAGTTGGGTGTGTAAGCGCCACAACACATAGCCACCACCTAAGACCATGAACAAGTTGAGGAAGTTATTAATCCACTGTTCGCTTGCCAAAATCAACAAAAATAAGACTAAACCATAAAACCCATAAAATAATTTTACAGAACTAAAACGTTGACGGAAATGCCATAAAAGATAGCCACTAGAAACGATCGCGCCAAATAACAAGATATACCAGGGGTCTTGAATCGCACCAGAGGAGTTTTGAACCCAACCAAACTGCCAATTTTTACTGCCAACGGCAATTTGCATGAACATATTTAACCAACCCTGCCAATCAAATCCTAGAGTTGGTCGCCATCCCCGCTGTGCTTCGATAAAAGCTAAAGGGTCGCCAAAATAAATCGCACAATACAAACTGAATAGAAGTATGCCAATAGCAGTAGTGAAACTAGCTATATAGGCAACGGGTGGTCGGCGTTCTTTCCACGCTGCGATCGCCAAGGCTGGAATTAGTGCCATACCTGTAGGACGTGTTGCTGTCGCCATCGCGCCCCAAAAAGCAGTCCAGGCATACTGCTTTCGATCGAACGCCCATAAAGTCGCCGTACTCAAAAACAAATACAGCCCCTCTGTATAAATCACTCCTGTAAACATCGAAGCTGGATACAAAGAAAGCACAGCAGTTACCCAGTGTGCTGCATTGATGCCATAACAATCCTTGACCCAAAAGTACAAACAGTAAAGTGCTGCACAAAATGCCAAGTTATTGATTAATGTGCCTGCCAATTCAAAGGGTAAGCCCAACTCCATCAAAATCCAGATGCTTAAGGGAAACAGGGGAAAGAAGGCCAAATTATGTTGCTTGCCGTCATTCACAAATTCATAACCAGAAGTTGCGATCGCTCGATAATGGATACTATCCCAAGCATCAAAAACCCCCCAGCCAAAACGGGGCAAAAATTCCTCTACTGGTAATGATAGTTTTGGCGCAACCAGCAACATAGCAGTCCAGATGAATATTCGACTGGCAAGCCATATTGCTGCTGGAAACAGGAAATCATTTTTCCATAAAACTTTTTTTATAACTATCTGAACTTTGACCATAAGCTTGAGTGCTTCAACAAACTCCTTTATGCATCCTTTTACTTATGGCTGCAACACAGCAATTTATGAGTAATATTTTGCATATTAAATCCTCCACCAACATCATTAACAAACTGGACAAATCGGCAACTACTTGAAATTATTTCTTATTTGGTTACTTTTGCCAATTTTCTTGGAATTTATCATTAAAATATAGTATTTATAAATATAATTTTTGTCTAGTTATATAAAAATTTAGCAGATTGAAGACGTATTTTAAAAGCCAATGAAATAGTTTAGGACTTACGCATCATACAAAACGTATAAAATAATACTTACTATTAAACACCCTTATTATTCCTCAAGTATAGAAAGGGCTTTTAGCTCTTTTTGTATATATCCCCTAAGCTCATCTTCAGTATATTGAAATTGATTAATTCTTCCACTAAAAACAAGATTTAATCTTGCAACTTCTATTTGCTCCAGATGTACCCAATCCTCACCATCTAGAAATTCACTATCTAACTCATCCATAAATAAATCTACTGCTACTTTATTGGAGTATAGAAGTAGCTTTTCCTTATCTTTATTACTAAATTTTCCTTGTTGTAAAAATAGTTCTATAGCATTAACTCTCATATATTTACACAGAAAATTAATATCTATATAACCTGCATCTTCAATATCTATTTTGAATGGTTTTGGTCTTGGGTTCAATGCGGACATAATTACAACCCACTGCATAACCGACTTATTCATCCATAGCAGCGGAGTCGATAAAAAAAGCTAATAACATAGCTAAAAGGGAACTTAGCTTGGTAAGCTAATATTTCTGCAAGCTCATATTTTTTTAATTCATTTATAAACTGACTAAAGTAATCTATTAGACTAGAATAATTTGCATTACAGTACATTTCATCTAGGAGATTTATCATATCTTGTTGTTTATTTTTCATAGCAAATATTCATGCATTTTTTTACATTTATCTGTTATAAAACCTTGAAATTAACGGATTGAGGCTGGCGCAGGGAGGAAGGCAAGAGGAGATACAGACACGCCGGCACCTTCCTTGTGCCCCTCACTCCCCCCTGGTCAGTGTATCGATTATAGTAATTCCTGTTATTAAAGAGTCCCCGACAATTTATAGTGGGAGTTGTCTGTAAATCCTTAAGCAATTGTGAAAGCGATTACTCTTGTTGGTTCCACTGGTTCTATTGGTACTCAGACTTTAGATATTGTCACTCAGTACCCAAATCAGTTTCGGATTGTGGGATTGGCAGCTGGGAACAATGTAGAGATGTTGGCTGCTCAAATTCGGCAGTTTCGACCGGAAATAGCAGCCATTTGCTCAGAAGATAAATTACCAGCGCTCAAAGAAGCAATCATTGACCTCGATCCTCAACCGATTCTACTGGCAGGTGACACCGGGGTGATAGAAGTTGCCCGTTACGGCGATTCCCAAACCGTTGTTACTGGGATCGTTGGTTGTGCTGGTTTGCTACCGACGATCGCAGCGATTGAAGCTGGTAAAGATATTGCCTTAGCAAACAAAGAAACTCTGATTGCTGGCGGCCCTGTGGTTCTACCCCTAGTCGAAAAACATGGTGTAAAATTACTTCCTGCCGATTCCGAACATTCCGCAATCTTTCAATGCCTCCAAGGTGTTCCCAAAGATGGCTTACGGAAAATTTTGCTGACTGCATCTGGTGGGGCTTTCCGCGACTGGGATGTAGAAAAGTTAGCAGATGTAACCGTTGCTGATGCCTTGAAGCATCCTAATTGGTCGATGGGACGGAAAATCACAGTAGACTCTGCTACTTTGATGAATAAAGGGCTGGAAGTAATTGAGGCTCACTTCCTGTTTGGGTTGGATTATGACAATATCGAAATTGTCATTCATCCGCAGAGCATTATTCACTCACTGATTGAACTGCAAGATACTTCCGTTTTAGCCCAACTCGGTTGGCCAGATATGCGCTTACCCTTGCTGTATGCTCTATCTTGGCCCGATCGCATCTACACCGACTGGGAACGACTAGATTTAGTCAAAGCTGGAAATTTAACCTTCCGCGAACCAGATCACCAAAAGTATCCTTGTATGCAGTTGGCTTATGCTGTGGGTAAAGCTGGTGGTTCGATGCCAGCGGTGTTGAATGCCGCCAATGAGCAAGCTGTAGCTTTATTTTTAGATGAAAAAATTCGGTTTTTAGATATTCCTCGGTGTATCGAATGGGTGTGCGATCGCCATCAAAATGATAACCGTGCTAATCCCTCTTTAGATGACATTTTGGCAGCGGATAAATGGGCAAGGCAAGAAGTTTTAACAGCTACTGAAAAGTTAGAAACCCACTCGCGGATAATTTCTCTGCGATAAAAACCTTCAGTTCAGTTTGGACTGAGGATTAGAAATTGATGCCTAGTCCCCAATCTCTAATCCCCAGCCTCTTATCCAATTAATATGGAAATCATTCCACTTGATGGCAAAGACATACTCACCGAACTATAAAAAGTAAACCAATTAAAGATAGTCGGTGGCTTCCGGATCAGCCATAATTTTTATGTATATCTATAAATTGATATTCAAATAAAAATTAAAAAATTTACAAAAACTTTGCAAAAAATCAGCATAGCACATAAATAGTTATCTCATTTTTAGGTAAGATATCCCCAGGCTAATTATGATAAAAAACCATTTTAGTGAATATTAAAAATTGGTTTGATCGTCTTTTATACCAGTGATTCTTACCACAACAAAAGCTTACCCTTTCTGAATCGGCCCACTCTCAAATAAGGGCAATTATTAAGGAATTAATATATATGATTATTACGTTGATTATAGCTTGGATAGTCTTCATAATATTATGGAAGTTGCTGAAAGCAACCGTGAGCACTGCATTAACTCTTGCGGCAATCCTTGTTTTATTAAATATTAGTTTTGGCATTACTCCACAAGATATTTGGCATTACGTAACGCAGTTTGCTCAAAATCTGTCGCAGATCCAAACTGGAAAGTAAAAATATATACTTCACTTTTGCTAATGAAAGGTGAAGTATAAAATATTAAATGACAACCTTTCTTGGTCAATCATTATTTAATGCTGAAATCTTAGCTAAGGCATCCTTAAAACTCGGCGGCAACTGACGCATAATCTTGCCTCTTTCGCGATCTAAAGCCACTAATGTCACCTTAGCCGTGACGTATAATTGTTGCCCATCAGTTGAAACAATGGCATAATCCCAATTTATTCGTACACCTGTTACCTCAGCCATGCGGGTTTTTACCAGCACTGCCATACCCAATTGAAGTGAACGGTGATAGCGCACCGACAGTTCTACAACTGGTAAATCGCAGCCTATAGCAACTAAATCAGCAAATTCAATCCCTATAGATCGCAAACATTCAATCCGCGCTTCTTCCATCCAAGCTATATAGGAACCATGCCAGACAACACCTGCATAGTCAGTGTGGTGAGGTTGCACTCTCACAGGATACTCAAACCAATTCCCAAATTCATCAGTTGATGGATTATCAAGGGCGCTGGTTGGTGGCAATTTTGGTCGGCTGGGTTTTTCTTCTGACATCTTCAAATTTCTCAGTACCTATAAATTTTCCAAATTATTGAATAGCATAAAAATTAATTGCGTTGCCGGACTTCTTGATTTAATATTTACCTTCCGAGCATAGGGAGTGTTTTGTTATGCAGCCTAATCTCCGGCATGTGAGTGTTGTTACTTTATCTCTACTTAGCTTACTAGGTTTTGGGATGGTGTATCCAGACAATAACCAGGTAAATACAAATGCAAGATTGAGGTACGAATCTGGAGAAAAAGCTCAAGCTTTACCCAAGAATAATCAACTCTCAGAAATTGCAAGGCTCAACGAAGAAGCTATCAAAGAATCTCGGCAAGGTCAATTGAAAGAAGCGTTACAGAAATTACAGAAAGCATTAGCCATCAGTAGAGACTTTGGAGAGCGCTCTTGGGAAGCGTTAACATTCAACAATATTGGCAGAATCTACCAAAGTCAAAAAAAGTATTCTGAAGCACTTCAATCCTATCAGCAAGCCTTATTGATTAACAAAGAACTTGGGGATCTGGTTCGACTTGGCAAAACTTACAGTAACATAGGTTACTTATTCGATATCCAAAACCAGCCAGAGTTAGCAATTTTTTTCTATAAGCATTGTTTGATTAATCGTGAGAAAGCTCGCTTGAATCCATCAGCACTGAGTGCGCCGCAACCAAATGCTTACAGCATAACTGTTAGCCAGACATATCGTATTTTGGGTGAACAATTGTTGAAACAGGAACGTGTTGCTGAAGCACAAAGGACAATGGATTTACTCAAAGTTGAAGAACTAGAGGAATATCTCCAGAATGTGCCAGGTAATCAACGTACTGTCAAAGGTATTAATATAGCGGCAACAGAAAAACCAATAAAACAAAAGTTGGATCAAAGTGTGGATAATGCTGTTGTGCTGGGTAAAGAATTAACAACACTACGGAAAATTTCCCCCCAACAGCGATCGCTCGAACAGAAACAACGCATCGAGCAATTAGTCTTAAATCAACAGCAACTTCTAGATGGATTTAACCAATTTATCAATAGTCCTTCAGTGAAAGCACAGGTAGAGCAAATTAGCCGTACAGCTAGGCGGCAAAATTTGGATTTGGAAAGTCTCAACGAACTTCGAGATAATTTGGCGCGATTACCGCAAAAATCGGCACTACTCTACCCACTGATTTTAAAAGATAGTTTGGAATTGGTCTTGGTAACTCCTGAATCCCCACCAATTCATCGCACCGTTGCTGTCAAGCGCGAAAACCTCTATCAAACAATTGATGCTTTCCGCCAAGCTTTAATTAATCCCAGTCGAAATATCAAAGCACCTGCACGCCAATTGTATGACTGGCTAATTAAACCGATAGAGAAAGACTTGAAGCTATCTGGTACGCAAACTCTGATTTACGCTCCAGACGATCGCTTACGCTACATTCCTTTAACTGCTTTATATGATGGCAAACAATGGCTAGTGCAGCGCTTCAATGTAAATCACATTACATCTGCTAGTCTGACTAACTTAAACACCCCAAAACAATCTACTTTGCGGGTTTTAGCGGGTGCTTTTACTAAAGGTAATTATCAAATTAAAGTTGGTAATCGACAGGTTGCTTTTGCTGGCTTACCCTTTGCAACGCGGGAGGTGGAAAGTCTAGCAGCAGCGGTTCCTGAAACTACGAAGCTTTTAGACGATGCCTTTACTCCCAGAGTCGCTGTACCCCAAATGGATGATTATACAATTGTCCATTTAGCGACTCATGCAGCCTTTGTGGTGGGTAAACCAGAAGATTCGTTTATTTTATTCGGGAATGGCGATCGCGTTAATTTTAGAAATGTCGCCACTTGGTCACTCCCCAATGTAGATTTGGTAGTATTAAGCGCCTGTGAAACCGGCTTAGGAGGCAAGTTAGGTAACGGTGAGGAAATTTTGGGCTTTGGCTATCAGATGCAACAAACCGGTGCTAGAGCCGCGATCGCCTCTTTATGGTCTGTAGATGATGGTGGTACGCAAGCACTCATGAGTGCTTTTTATGGTATCCTCTCTACTGAAAAGCTGACTAAAACTGAAGCTTTACGCCAAGCTCAAATCTCATTAATTACTGGAAACTGGAAGGAAATAAGTCATAATGCACCCGTAGCAGCAGTTAATGACTTTAGTCATCCGTACTATTGGGCACCCTTTATTTTAATTGGCAATGGACTTTAGATATTCGCGCAGTATCTCGTAGAGAAGTTATCGCGTTTTGATGAAATTATGGCAAAAAAGCAGCACTCAACTAATACCATTTTCAAAAATGATTGCGACAGATGGATTCACACCAAGCCAGAAGCATCAAGGCAATTCCCAATCCAAAATCTAAAATCCAAAATCTAAAATGTTATGACCTCTGACTTTGCTGTGCTTTAACACCTTCTAGCTAGAGGCTGAAAATCAAGATTGTGAGATTTTGGCAGATACAAAAAAATACGCGATGGGCTAGCCATAGCCAATCACTTCATGATAATGGATAAATAGGTAAGCGCGATCGCTAACTAAGCCAGTGTCACCGATTAACAGTTACCGATAAGCAATTTCTAATTTGCTATCGACCTCTGAAATCTTAATACTTCTTGGCAAGAGTTTTAGAGCCTGTATCACTTTGCATAGATTGCTTGACAAGATCGGCCAATTCATCTAGTTGGCTAATTGCCTCTGCACCCTCTAGCTTCATTAATTCGCGGTCATCCCGCATTTCCGTCCAAGTAATGCCGTAATCGGACACTAAAAATCGAATCAGATGGTTATCGCCCAAGCTAACCATAAATGATGCACTATTCATTTGATCGCCACAGGTATAGCAAGATGCGGGATACCCACGCCGCTCTAATACAATCGCCAAGGCTTGCAGGTTCATTACTAAGTCTTGGACGAATTGTCGATGTTGATGTGCTAGTCTCAGAAACACTTTTGTCCTCCAGACACCACAGTAATTTGAGTTTCTTTTATATTTTCTTTAGATTTTCTCACCCATTGGTATTGTAAACTATTCATTACAATTACCAGACAGATGATATTGAGTCGTAAATTGACTACTTTGTTTAGGGTAGTGGATCGGGATTTTGAGGGCCGTATCAAACTATTCAGTTTGCAAATTCAAAATCTCGGACAGAATTGCTAAATTTAACTATATCTTTATACATTCCTGTCAGGGTAGATTCTTAGAGCAAGAGATCCGCTTTAAGAGTAACTTAAATTTAGCACTAGTCAACTACAGAAAAGCTACATATTTGATTTTTATTGGCTATGTGCAGTCAAATACACTGTTATTAAACGCTATAATGTAGTTTTTCATCGTTATACTGTCTCTTGCTTAGATGTTTAATCTGTTTTGTTTTTAACGTAGATTTTGGTATAGACAAATGATTACTTATACCAAATTCCTTCCTCCTATATAGATAAAGTTAAGCAGATGACAGTGCGAATTATAGCTTAAGTAGTTACAAAAGCATAAATGCAATAGTTTATACAATAATGCCGTATATAGTAGAGAAGTGTGAGTGTAGAATCCACAATGAATGGGAAAACTTAACACTGACAATATCTAAACTCAGCAGAGCAATGTTGCCATTTAGGCAATATTTCCAATTATTTTTGGATTATTTTCAAAAACTTGCACAAACCAAAGCACGATAATTTAGAAGGATTCTTATCTTAATTTGGTTTTGCCCAATTTAATGCATATATAATATATTTCGATTATCTATCCAAAATGAGTAATTATTTTTTATTAATAACTCAGTTAACTAATTCGTAATTCGTCATAATGCTTTTTATTAAGAGACTACGCCTAGCTTGCTTTCCCACAGGGTACGCAAACTCTCCACCGTTGCGCTAACGTAATTCATAATTATTGACGAGACACTTGGGCATTATTGTCTTTTTTAGCAATCTTGAATTAGTTGGAGTCTAGATATCCAACTAATTCAATTATGAATTAAGAATTAAGAGACTACTTGCCACCACCCGAAAGCTGGGCCGATAAAACGGATTGTTGCCCATCCTACAATCATCAGACCAATGCCTATCCAAGCACCACGAGTAGTCCAAGTGACAAATTGTTCGCCTTGAGTTTTTGTAATTGGAACCCAAGATAAGATCCGAGTCTCTTTACCGTATGTTTCCCCTAGTGTGGTTTTACGACGTTTTGCTTCACCCATAATCAGCAACTCAAATTTTACTTAGGTTCTAAATTTATTTTGCCAGGAATCATGCCTACAGAAAGGCGATGAATCGCATCACCTTCTATAAGCTGATAATAATGCTTGCTTTTAGGCGATCGCGCTTTGGTTGACAAAATTTAAATTGGGCACTGGTAACTGAACTTTAGGCAGAATTTTCCTCCTCGGTATTGGAAAACAAGCTGGGATCGAGATAGTTGATGCGTGCCAGAGGACTTAAAGCTGCGAGAATTTGAGCGCCGTAGCTGCGGTTAACAACACGACTATCAAGCAACGCCACAATTCCTTGACTTTCTCGGACTGGAGCGATCGCTCGTTGTAATTCATTTAAAGCTGCTGGCAACAAGTATAAACGGAACCAATCTTGATGCGATCGCTTATAAAGAGCTACCCTACCAGCTACCAAAGGATTTTCCAAAGATGGTAGGGGCAACGTCGCAATGATTAACAGATGGGGTGCTGGCAGGACTCGTTGATGTTCTCGCCAAAATTCCCAACCGCTAATCAAAATACCATTTTCATCTAAACAAGTTTTTTCTACTTGCACCCGCGAACCAAACTCTGAAGCCAGAATTGCCGCCACTTGAGCCTTTAGTGGTACATCTCCCACCAAGACAACCGTTAATCCTGGTGCTGTCGCACTTAGACAAACTAGTGTGCGGACTTTGTGAATAAAGGCCGCTTGAAATTCTGGCGTGTTGGGTAGAGGCAACTTATAAGGTACATACAGTTGAATTGCTTCCGCTTGACTCTCCGAAGAGAACTTCAGGCAAGTTAAATCTTCTAAACCTAAGCGCTGGCGAAAAAGGGGAGCCTCAGTTTCCGGTTCGAGAGCGCTGCCAATTAAAACTACTGGTTGTCGCTGCCAAATCGGCGAGAGTATTTCCCCTAATTCCATTGGGGCGTAGTGCAAAGAAAATAAACCTTGTCGATGGGCAATAGTCGCCCAGAAGAGAGGAGGGGGAGATAAGGGAGCAGGGGAGGCAGGGGGAGATGAGGGAGCAGGAGAAAAAAGATTTTCGTTGAGAGTTTGAAATTGTTGCCAGAAGTGTTTCCAAGGTTCTGGCAGTGCTTGTACTGACTCTAAAGCAGAATAGAGACGGCTTAAAATTTCTATTTCTGGCTGGGAAATTAGATAGCACTGATATGGATTAGCAGGATGCTGAAAAAGTTCGTGTGTTAGTTGTATCCGTACTTCACGAATTGTCTCAGCTTGGTTAGGACAAGCCAGTATGAGTTGATCCCAATCATCGGGTTGAATATCTTGGGTAAGTTGATGACGCACCCAATCTTCGAGATCGTCTACCCCATCAATAATTGTGGGGATGCCTTGGGGAAAGGGTGAGCCACCAGTCAATTGTCCTTTTAACCAAGCTTCTGGGGAGGTCAAAAGTAGCCCTTGGAACTCAGCATCAGGCCAAGCATCACCTGTCCTAATCGATTTATTAGTTGGTAGCCACTGCTGTAGACGGGGAATTTCCACCCGCAGCATAAGTTGCTGCACTGTTTCTTGAGCAACAATAATTACAGGGCCATGCCACATCAGGGCTGATGCTACAAAACTAGTACGATACCGCCCTTGATAGCCACTAACTGCCCCTACTTGAATTAGGGCGCTACGTCCCAGGCGCAAGGCGCGTGCTACCAACCGTGCCATCGTCAAATGATGGGGCCAGGAAGGGAACCCCGCTTGCGATCGCAAAAAGTTATGTAGTGACAAATGAACTTCTGCCTCAATCACACGCTTTCAATTCCATACAAAGTGATTTTTACTTCCAATTGCCCCATTTCTATTATCTTGTCATTTGTCATTTGTCTTTTGTCCTTTGCTAATGACCAATGACCAATGACCAATGACTAATGACCAATGACCAATCATCCAATACCCTAAATTATGCCAACTTACACAGGAATTTCCAGCGAAGCCTTCAGGCATCCACTAGATCGCCAAGCCGAGCAAGCTTTACGAAATTTGCCAGGATTTGATTTAATCGCTCGTAAATTTGTGGAATTTATCTACGAACGCCCTCAATTAGTCTATCTAATGGGTAACAGCATCCAAGTCGGGCCGCGTCAATATTCCACTATTTACCAGATGTTTCGGGAATGCGTCCGAGATTTGGACATTTACCCAGAACCAACACTGTTTGTCTCGCAAAATCCCCAAGTAAATAGCTATGCCTTGGGGCAAGAAAATCCTTACATAGTCATAAATACAGGGATACTAGACTTACTAGACGAAGCCGAGATTCGGACGGTGCTAGCCCACGAACTGGGGCATATTAAATGTGGTCATACTATTTTAATTCAAATGGCGATGTGGGCGATGAGTGCTGCTTCGGCATTGGGAGAATTGACCTTCGGCATCGGTAATATTGTTACCCAAGGCTTGATTTACGCCTTTTTTGAATGGCGGCGCAAAGCCGAGTTATCATCAGATCGCGCTGCACTACTAGTGATGGATGACTTGAATCCTGTGATGTCAACGATGATGAAACTCTCTGGTGGTAGTAACAAATATGCCAATGAATGTAGTTTACAAGAGTTTATCAAGCAGTCAGAAAATTATCAGGCACTGGATGAGGATGGACTGAATCAGATATATAAATTCTTGATCTACAATGGCGCTCAGGGTATGATGTTGAGTCATCCTTTCCCTGTTGAACGCTTACATTACTTACGATCCTGGGCTGTATCCGAAGAATATCAGCAAATTCGCCGAGGAAATTATCAGCGATCGCCTGCTTCCGGATCGGTAAATGTTTCAGCAGAATCTTCCGAAAATCAAACAGAAATTTTACGCCGCCAAATTGAAGAATTACAACGAGAAATTGACAGAATCAAAAGGTCTGAGTAGTTTCGAGTACTAAAGAAAGATTAGTAGGGTGGAATAGTGCCTGCTAAATCGTTGGATTTAGTTCCCCGATTTCTTCGAGAAGTCGGGGATCTGCGTTTACAGACATTATCTATGGGAAATTAAAATACTTAAGAGTTGAACCAGATAATTACCCCAGTTCCCAATACACAAATAATTCCCGCCAAGCCAGCTAGGGGTTTTTTATTTTTACCTGTAAACCAGTCAGAGACAATACCAGTGTAAGTAATTAGTTCTGCTGTATCTATGGTAGCGATCGCCCATACCCATCCTGCGTGCAATCCCCAAGCTAAACCCAAATTACCACTTGTAGCAAACCGTGCTAACACCAACACCATTCCCATCAGCCACAATCCAGGAAGTTGGGGTGCGGTTTCGCGTTGCTCCCAAACCAGGTGTAACAAGGCAAAAATCAAGCTAGAAATTGCTGCTGCCAACCAAACTGGGTAATCCTGTGCTAATTCTGTGAACAGGAAACCGCGAAAAACTAACTCTTCTATACCACCGACTAATAACGCTATCAAGAAAATCGGTAGCAATATGGGTAGTAGTAACTTGAAATTAGACTTTTCAAAAGAACACCAACCTAATCCGAATTGCCCACCAAATACAATAGCTAGACTCAGCACTCCCAAACCAAAACCTAGTGCTAAAAAACCAAGAGTTGAAAGATTGCCAACAAAGCCGTAATCTGAAAAAGATTTATTAGTCAACCAAACAACTCCCCACAAGATCGGGGGAGCTAATAGGTAAAGTGACACCAATAACGGCATTTTTTGCTCTGGCTGTAAAGGTTTAGGAGGTTGCCAATTAAGCAATATTGCTGATACTGTTGCTACTGGCAACCAGCAAACTATCCAACAAACAAAAAATGCCGTCACTATAACTAGTGACGGTGCATTTTCTATAAATGCCAGTAAGGCGTTGACCGAAGACTCAAAGAAAGTTATCAAAATAAACAAAAAAAACACGATAGACTTCTTGCATTATAGATTTCTTGCTGATTAATCAAGACTCTACTAAATTTGGTGACTTTTGCAAGGGGTCTGATCGTATTTTTTACCTAGCTACCAGTTTGCTGTTGGGGTAAGGACAAGTTATCATCACCTGAAACTTATCCTTACCATCAGCAAATTTACTCTTCGTCTTCTAAATCTTCGTCTGATTCCTCAGAATCTATGTCTTGTGAGGTTAGTTTTTTATCGCTTTCACCTAGTTGAATCAGGTGAATATGTTTGTATCCCAGCCTAATTTCAAACTCATCTCCAGCCTTCAAGCCCATTGCTTTGGTATATGTAGCACCAATTACAATCTGACCATTTTGATGGACACTAACCCGATATGTCGGTTCACGACCGCGGCCATCTTTAGGTGCTTCTGGACTTAGAGGAATTCCTCTAGCAGATAGCAAAGCGTCATAAAAATCGGTGAGATTGACCCGAACTTGATTATTCTTAGTAACAGTGTAATAGCCGCACTGTTTAGCTCTTTCTCGGCGTGGTAATGTGGAAAGTTCTTTTACTTTAGCAAGTAGTGCTTTTCCAGTTAATGGCGCGGTTGCAGTTTCAGTCATTATGCTCAAATTTTCCTTACTCTCTCCAAACTGATAAACTATGTAGTCTCATGCCAGCATTTAATTTTTTAGCATTCGCATAGAGCTACTGAAGACCCTAGTGTAACGGGTGAATTCCTGCCGATAGGAGCCAAAAGCACTTCTATATATGGTTGTCTACAACCAACTAGAGGCCATAGTTGCCACAGACATTAATTTTGGTGATGTTACGGCACTTTTAACCATTATTCGCCATCAGAAAGAAAACTATTTTCTTTTTTGGCGCTACTGTAGCGGTGTAACTTTCAGCCACCTTTACAAATGGGGTTAGGTTCTACTGCAAATAAATCGTAGACCTAAAAAATTGCAGGTTTTTCACTTTCAGTGCTTGCCTTTCTTGCTAAAGCGCAAGTAGAGTTTTCTCCACTCGTCTTTTCAAGCTTAGGACAGCATAGTATTTCAATAGAGTCCTACGGGCATACACCCTTTTGTCCTACCAGTAGAGACGCGATTTTTCTTGTCTCTACATTACGAATCAACAAAGCAGTAGTAACCGCGCTGATACGGCTATTGATTCTGGTTTTGCTACTTCGTAATTTTATATTAAATACTAGCATGGACTAATAATAGCAAAATAGTTGTTTAATTTTGAATTAAAGTTGCTGGTAAATTTTTATTTAAATTCCTGGACTTGAAAGTTGAAAAAAGCAGTGACGATTTTCTTAACCCTTTATTGCAAGCGCGAGCATTGCTATCTAGCTTTTATAAAAATTTATATAATTGATACGAGCAGTTTTGACCAATGAGTTCAATCCCATATTTTGTTGATTGAGAGCAAGCCAAAAAGCGAAAAGTCTCGCACATCCGCGTTTCGCGGCGCTCTAACTTTTCTTTGAAAGTGGTGAGGTTTTTTCCTCGGTTTATTATCTTCAGGTCAAAAGCGGTTAAAGGATTTTGCACGTCTGTCTATAGGAAGAACAAATCTCTTAACATCTGCCTAGTGCTTGATTGCCACTACTATATATTAAACATGAGCTTTCAGACTTCTATATAATCAAAAAATTACCTCAAGTGGTAGCGAAGGCGGAATTTTACTGTCAGGACTGCTTGACTCAAGTTGACATCAAGACATGTTGCTAACTTCATATGTATTTCATTTGGATACGATCGCTAGGTCAAAGATCAACTTAAGTTACTTTTTAAGCAAACTCTCTTTCCTTTACATTGCCAAATAGGTAAATTCAATGCAAAGCTGCGATTACATTTTTGGCGTTTTAACTCAGAATTTGACAAAAATCTTGCCTACAACGCTACTACAAGTAAAATTTTAATGGTTATCCTTAAACTAGAATCAGTCGCCCTTTAATCGTCAGCCTATTAACACCAGGGTTTGAATTAGGGGCAAAAAGTATAACTCACTTTTCGCTACTACCTGCTTTGACTCATGATTGTTGAGGCTGGTGAAGTAATTTTAAAATTTTGGTTAGTAGTTATGGAAGTTATTTTTAAGGTCATTCGACAGCAACAAAATTCCTCCCCTGTTGTGCAAACCTATCTTGTGGAGGCCGAACCAGGTAATACAATCTTGGATTGCCTCAATCAGATTAAGTGGGAGCAAGATGGAACTTTGGCATTTCGCAAAAATTGCCGCAATACTATTTGTGGTAGCTGTGCTATGCGAATTAATGGGCGTTCGGCTTTAGCTTGTAAGGAAAATGTTGGGAGCGAACTTGCCAGATTACAACAAATACCATCATCCCAAAGTAAAGTAAATGCTATTGGTGAAATCACGATCGCGCCTCTTGGCAATATGCCCGTGATTAAAGATTTGGTTGTAGATATGAGCAGCTTTTGGAATAATCTAGAGGCAGTTGCCCCTTATGTGAGTACGGCAGCACGACAAGTACCAGAAAGAGAGTTTTTGCAAACACCACAAGAGCGATCGCGCCTCGATCAAACTGGTAACTGTATTATGTGCGGTGCTTGTTACTCTGAATGTAACGCTCGTGAAGTTAACCCAGACTTTGTAGGCCCTCATGCCCTTGCTAAAGCTTACCGAATGGTAGCAGACTCCCGCGATAGCGATACCGAAAATCGTTTAGCAAGCTATAACGAAGGCACTAAAGGCGTATGGGGTTGCACCCGTTGTTTGTACTGCGATTCTGTTTGTCCAATGGAAGTTGCACCATTAGAACAAATCACCAAAGTTAAACAAGAAATTCTCACCCAGAAACAAACCAGTGATAGTCGTTCAATTCGTCACCGGAAAGTATTGATAGATTTAGTTAAAGAAGGTGGTTGGATTGATGAACGTCAATTTGGTTTACAAGTAGTTGGTAACTACTTTCGGGATTTAAAAGGATTACTCAGTCTTGCACCCCTCGGCTTGCGGATGATCCTCCGAGGTAAGTTTCCCCTATCATTTGAATCTTCTGAGGGGACGGAACAAGTGCGATCGCTCATTGAATCTGTTCAACAGGTGGAAGGAAATAGGGAATAGGGCATTGGGCATTGGGGGAATTATTATTTTCTTTCCCCAGTCCCCAGTTCTCATTCTTCAACGTGGCTCTTGAGGTATATTCAATGGCTGTCCATAGCGGTCATATACTAAAATATCCCATTGCCCGTTGTTACTGGATTCAAAAGCAATCCTGCTACCATCAGCGCTAATTGTAGGGTTGCGGACTTCCGCTTGCAGGTTATTGGTCAAATTCCGCGATTGGCGTGTTTCTCGGTCGTAGAGAAAAATAGCCGATCGCCCCTGACGACTAGCCGCAAACACAATATAACGACCATCTTGTGAAACACTAGGATGATTTGCGATCGCATCAAAGGAATTTAAACCTGGCAAATCAACCAAATCACGATTTACCGTATCAAACATATAAACATCTTGGCTACCGCGTCGGTCAGTAATAAAAACAATGTATCTCCCAGAAATTTCGGGGTTTAATTCCGACGCTAAACTATTGAGACTCCGACCCCCCGGATCAAATGGATAACTCAAAATACGAGGGTAGCCAAAACATCCAGTCAATAAACTTAAACAGAAAAATACAGGTATAAAAAAAACACGTTTCATATAATTAGTCATTAGTAATTAGTCAATAGTCTCACAACTCCTAACTCCTAACTCCTAACTTTCTCCCCTACGGAGGTGAACCTACGGTTGCACCGTTGGGAATATCTAACTCAATATTTGGCCCCCGGTCTAAAACTTCAATATCCCACTGACCACGAGTGGCGGTTTCAAAGACAACATAACGTCCATCTGGACTAATATTTGGTTTTCTGACCCAGCCGCGATAAATTGGTGTGACAATTTGCGACTGTTGCGTAGCGCGATCGTAAAGTGCCACCACTGGTCTACCTTGGTCACTAGTAAGATAAGAAATATAACGCCCTGTGTAGCTCAAACTTGGACTTTCGGCAATTGTCTCCTGTCGGTTTATCCCCGGTGTGCCAATAAAAACTTGCCTCTCCAAATCGTACACTAGTAGCTGCTGATTACCATTGCGATTAGATACAAACGCTAAAAAGCGCCCATTTCCACTCAAAGCAGGTTGCTCCTCGGTGTAGCGACTGTTAAGAGAAGTAGGCCCTATGGGAATATCGCTAGTACCACAAGATACAAGCAAACTTGTTAAACCAAAAACCAGGCTCCAATGAATTGGTCTTTGGAGCCAAAATGTAGGCGTAAATTTTTCCACCTCAACTGTTTTCCGTCGCCTCTAAACCTACTTGCACGCCAACTGTTTTAAACATCGTCATCAAAATCGGTCAAATTATCTGATCCCTCATTTGGTTTTTCAATTGGATTGTACGGCACATAATCAGTTGGGATCGCATCATCATCTTCGCGGGGTCTTCGAGGAGTTGAGTCAGCGGGTGGGCGACGCCTTCTTGGTCTGGGAGAAACATCATCTTCACGACTTTCAGGACGCCCAGACCCGTTATTACTACGACGAGAAGGTTTTCTGACTTCCCCACCCGAACTTTCCCAATCATCAACTTGCCTAGATGAAGAACCCCAATTTTCATCTTCAGAACTTTCAGAAGGGCGGTTTACAGGACGACCAGAAGTCCGCCGACGCGTTCTATCAGATGGAGCCTGTCTTTCACTACTGCTGCTGTTGCGGCGTTCTGAACGACGGGGGGGTTGCTCCTCGTAGTAGTTATCACGAGTGGAAATCTCATCCCTGCTACCCCGAATCCGGGCGCGCACTGGGCGTTCCTCCTCGTCTTCATAAGGCAGTGGCTCTAAATCTGCATCCATTTCAGCTTGATACTTTCTGCGATCGTTGTAGGAATAGCGATCGCTAACTGGTCGATCTTCGTCCACAATCGGAGTGTTGCGCTTTGCTTGCTGGGTAGCTATACTCCGCAGGCGAATACTTTCAACTGCAAAAAACACAGTTGTACCAACTAAAAGCAGTTGACCAAATTGTAAAATCGGGTCAAGCCGCCATCCTTGAAAGACAAGAATGAAGCCGCAAAGCAAGCCCACTGCCGCAAAAAAGATATCTTGATCCCGTGACAATTCTGGACGCACAGTGCGGAGAAAATACAGTGCTGCCCCAGCCACAGCCAGGAAAATTCCTAGAATACTGGCTGAGTTTGCCCCAAAATTAACCTGAGCCAGAAAACTGGCTGAGTTCAGCCCAAAATTTATCATTGCTATTTTCCCAATATCACATCTATGTTAGCGAGTCACAATTAAAATCACTACTCTAATTAGTCACGATATATTGAAGCTTCAAAGCCTCTGGCAAAGAAGCTCTGAAGCTATTCACCGAAAAGTAAAAACGTCTATGTCTGTCAGCATAAACTGCCACCAGTCGCAGTTTATGCTGCTTTTAGTGCAATTAAGTAGATAGCTGACAGACAATTGATTACGAGAGCTAATTTAACTCTCATAAGCATTATGAACGCTGTATTTTATCTTTTTGGCTAATGAAAATTAGACCAACAGTAGCGGGTATTACAACAATTGCTGTACCCCATAGCAGACTCCAAAGAAAATTTGCTAAAGAAGGCGTCATACTTCTCAACCTTTTTTTACACACTTCATCCTAATTTTAATAGTGTATTACTTTCTTGAGAAGCCTCTAACTCTGAACTGCCAAACTTGGTAACTTCTTTCACCAGTTATTGAGTTAACCACATGGGCGAGTTCGCTTTTCTATTTCAGAAAGAAGTGACAGCATTTAGTTAAAATGATGATCGGAGTGCTTTACAAAGCTTAAAACTTTTTAACGATGTCTACGATGGGCTAATCGGCGTCGCAAAATGCACATAGCCGTTGCCTAAGTTTTTTCTTTTTTTACAGATAGATAGTACCTGAAACCGATGACTGGTGTTAACCTGACTGCTTGGATTCTTGGCCCTGTGTTAGGGGTGATGACATTCTTATTTATATTTCGTATCATTCTCACTTGGTATCCGCAAGTGGATCTGAATCGTTTGCCGTTTAATTTAATAGCTTGGCCCACTGAGCCATTTTTAATCCCGTTGCGAAAGCTGGTGCAACCTATAGGTGGGGTAGATATTACACCTATTATTTGGGTTGGTATCTTCAGCCTGCTGCGAGAAATTCTGTTAGGTCAACAAGGATTGCTGACTATGCTATCTCGTGTGAATTAGGGTACAGGTTACAGGTTATACCCTGTCCCCTGTAACCTATAACCTTTTTCCTTTCCTACTCTCCTACCCGTTCATTTCCTGCACAAAATTTGTATAGACATTACCCTGTAAAAACTGTGGAGTTTCCATAATTTTTTGATGAAACCCAATGGTAGTAGGTAATCCAGTAATGGCACATTCCCGCAGCGCGCGTTTCATCCTGTTAATAGCAGTGGGTCGGTCTGGCGCCCAAACGATTAACTTGCCGATTAAGGAATCGTAATAGGGCGGGATTTGGTAATCTGTGTAAACGTGGGAATCAATCCGCACACCAGGGCCTCCGGGGGGCAGATAGCTACTGATGCGTCCAGGAGAAGGGCGGAAGTCATGATCGGGATCTTCGGCGTTAATTCGGCATTCGATCGCATGACCTCGTAATACTACTTGGTCTTGGGTCAGCTTGAGTCTTTCACCTTGAGCAATGCGGATTTGTTCGGCAACTAAGTCTATCCCAGTAATCATCTCTGTTACAGGATGTTCTACTTGAATCCGGGTGTTCATTTCCATAAAGTAGAATTTACCGGATCTATCCAAGAGAAACTCAATAGTACCCGCCCCACTGTAGTTAATAAATTGGGCAGCTTTAACAGCAGCTTGGCCCATTTTCTCACGTAGGTCTTGGTCGAGAGCCGGACTAGGAGCTTCTTCTAACAGCTTTTGATTCCGGCGCTGAATTGAACAATCTCGTTCGCCTAAGTGGATGACATTACCATAGTTATCCGCCAAAATTTGAAATTCGATGTGGCGGGGACGTTCAATAAATTTTTCTATGTAAACGCCAGAATTCCCAAAAGCTGCTCCTGCTTCGCCTTGGGCTGCAAGAAAAAGTTTAACAAATTCGTCTTCAGAACGAACTAGGCGCATACCCCGTCCACCGCCACCTGCTGTAGCTTTGATCATCACTGGATAGCCGATATCCTTGGCGAATCCTAATCCTTCTTGCTCGGATTCTACCAATCCCTCAGTACCTGGTACCGTCGGTACTCCAGCTTTTTGCATGGTTTCTTTGGCAGTGGATTTATCGCCCATCCGTCTCATAGCTTCTGGAGTTGGACCGATAAAAGCAATATGATGGTCGGCACAGATTTCCGCAAACCGGGCATTTTCTGCCAAAAAACCATAACCTGGATGAATGGCAGTAGCATTGCGCGTCAGTGCAGCAGCAATAATATTGGGAATATTCAAATAACTTTTACCGCTAGCCGGTTCGCCAATGCAAACCGCTTCATCAGCAAGTTGGACGTGGAGAGCATTACGGTCAACGGTGGAGTGAACCGCAACTGTGGCAATTCCCATTTCTTCACAGGCGCGGAGAATGCGAAGGGCGATTTCTCCCCGATTGGCAATTAATATTTTGTCAAACTTCATTTTTTAGTTTCGATATCATTACCAGTAGATTGACATTTTCTCCGATCCAACTTGAAACAATGCTTCTACATTATTTCAAATTATTGCAGGAGATTCGCCACCCTGATTCTAAGCAAACTTGCATATTGCAGGCTTGCTGCCTCTACGGGTCTTACTACACTAACAACATTGCTGCTGTAAGTCTTGGCTAGACTACCAAGCTGGGCTTTTGCGAAGCCGATAGCGAGTCAGACGCTCCTACGTCGCTCTCACTCTAAGCGAAGCTATGCCGTTGGCGTTCGCTTTAGCATCTCTGAAAGAGAAGCCTCTCGTAGAGAAGGCTTTATGCTGCGCTATCGAGCGTCATAGTCCGTCGTCTACACCGATCGCACCCCGCCGAACACAGTAGCTTTACCCTTTTCAATATCACTTGTACAGCTGCTAAATTTCTGTCAGTCTGATACCGCCTTGAGAAAATTTATATTTTTGAGCAACTGAATTTAGATATCACCTTACTATAATTATTTTCTTATGCTATAGTCTATTCTTAGACAAACCATGCGGATGTGGCGGAATTGGTATACGCGCACGCTTGAGGTGCGTGTGGCTTTGCCTTGGGAGTTCGAGTCTCCCCATCCGCATTTTTGCTTGTTTAAGCATAGGGTCAATAGTTATAGGTCAAAAAACCTTAGACTATTGACCCTTAAATATTAAGTTTGCTTCGGAAGCACTTCAGTGGTTACTAGATATTAAGCAAAGTTGTCTTGTCAAAGTACTAGTTCTTTATGCTTTTATAGAAATAGGTGAAGTTTTGTAAAAAGCATTGACTATTTCTTTTACGCCGACAAACAACCTAACATCGCCACCAGCTTGGCATCGCCTCACTCCGATTTGGCAAGGAGGGGAGGAAATAATTCAACAAAGTTTACCTCACACTCAGCTAGCACCTGCATGGCAGCTAATGCTCTTGGGTGATGGCTCTCCAACACGTCACTTAGAATTGCTCACAGGTGAGCCTGTAGAAGTAGATGTTATTGATATGTCATTGATTGGCATCGACTTGGATGCTGCTCCTGAGTTAATCCAAGCTGTCCCAGAACCGCGATTACGGCGACAAGTATGGCTGCGTACCGCTTCTGGGCAACGATTAGCCTATGCTACTTCTTGGTGGGAAGCCAGTCATGTCGATGAGTATTTACAAAACCGTTCATTACCAATTTGGGCAAGTTTAGCTCGTCTTCGCACAGAATTGTATCGAGATGTTCGAGGAATTTACTACGGTGACTCATTGGCACTAGAGTCCGGTTTTGGTGTAACTGGGCCTTTTTGGGGTCGCCACTACTTGTTTTGGCATCATGGACAGCCACTGACATTAATTTATGAAGTTTTTTCGCCTTATTTAACCAAATATTTGGGGCCTATGCAACTGAATGCTGTTAATGCTGAGACATAGTATTATTTAAAAGTTTTGCATCTTTTACAGTGTGCCCCAGAGTATGGGAATTTTGCATTAATGACTTTGAAGATGAGTAATCTATGTAAAATCCCGGACACTGAATTGATCTTGCTTAGATGGAGTCAATACCACAGATGGAAGCTCTATAAATAGAAGGTAGTCTGGGTTACAAATTACTTGCAGCTTTTTCAAGTTAGTTATATCCTCAAAGTGCTTGAAATGAAGGATGTTAACTTTCGGAGACTTTCCGAAAAAGACAGCCCTTTAAAGGAAGTGTCCTGCGAAATTCAACAAAGCGTGTTAAAAAAGGTAACTAACCACTAAAACACCGCTTTGAAACAGTAGAGAAGGTTGATTACGGAAATATCATCAATGTCTATGGTGGAAAAATTTATGAAATTAACTACCTTAGATCGCAAGAAACTTTTTGGTTGACTTAACCAATTTAGTAAGTAATGAGTTTGGAAATATGAGGTACAGGTTTCAATGGCACCGCCTCTTGTGTCTGTTCAGATGAAGAAAAAGAAGAAACCGTCTCTGGTGCTGACGCTCTCGGCTGCTGGATTATTGATTGGTGTGGGGAGTGTAGCATACTGGTTGTTAGCTCAGAGACAAATATCTTCTAGCAATTTGCTAGTAGGTGCAAATATTATTCCTGGTGATGCCCTGTTTGCAGTTTCCTTAACAACAGATCCCCAACAGTGGCAGAAATTGCGGCAGTTTGGGACAAAAGAAACCCAGACAGAACTGGACAAAAATTTAGTCCAGTTACGCGATCGCTTTCTGACTAATAATGGTTACGACTTCCAGAAAGATATCGCTCCTTGGGTAGGCGATGAGGTGACGATCGCAATTCTTGCCCCAACTACAGGAAATAAACCTGCACCCAAACCAGTGACCACCAATGAAGATGCTGCTAGCGATCAGCAGTCGATGGTAATGGTATTGCCAGTAAAAAATTCAGAAATCGCCAAAAACATTTTGGCACAACCTAAAACCCTTAAACAAGGCAAATGGATTGACCGTATTTATCAAGGGATTACCATCAAACAAAGTGAGGGACAAACAGCGCAAAACTTCTCAGCTGCATTACTAGATGGGCGTTTTTTAGTCATAACTGATAGTCCCAAAGCCACAGAACGAGCGATCGATGCTTATAAAAATAAAACATCTCTAGCCACAACAGGAGGCTTTACTGAGAATTTCCCGAAAATTGCCAACTACCAACCCTTTGCCCAGTTTTATGTAAATGTGCCAACAGCAGCAAAAATAGCCGCAGTTTCTCCAAACCGTCCTTTACCTGCTCAAGTTTTGGCTCAACTGCAAAACAACCAAGGTTTAGCAGGGACAATAACTTTAGAGTCAGAAGGAATCCGCTTCAAGGGCGTTTCTTGGTTAAATCCTAATAGTCAACGTGTGCTGGTGGTGGAAAACAAAGCTGGGAAAATGCAAAGCCGCATACCAGCGGAAACCTTAATGATGCTTACTGGCGGTAACTTACAGAAGTTGTGGAGAGACTATGTTTTAACATCTCAGGGAAATCCTTTATCACCCATTGCACCAGAACAGATTAGAGGTGGGATAAAATCTCTTACCGATCTCGATTTAGAGAAGGATTTGCTTAGTTGGATGAAAGGGGAGTTTTCGTTATCAGTAATTCCTGCTACTCCAAAAGAAGGTTCACCAAATGATTTTCGTGCGGGTTTGCTGTTCATGGTACAGACAAACGATGACTACAGCGGGCAAAGCCTACGCAAATCAGCTGAAGCATCCATCAGTAAGCTGGATGAAGTGATGAAAAATCAATACCAGTTCCAAGTGCAACCTGGGAAAGTCGCAGGTCAATCTGTTGTTAACTGGGTATCACCTTATGGCACGTTAACTGCTACCCACGGTTGGTTAGATGGAGATGTCGCTTTTTTGATAGTGGGCGCTCCGATCGCGGATAAAATTGTTCCCAAACCTAACTACACACTAGCTGGTACTCTTCCCTTTCAACAAACAGTTCCTACAGAACCCAATCCGACAAACGGTCAATTTTTCCTGGATGTGGAACGAACTGTGAAAAATTTCCCTTTACCAACTTTAATTCCCAATCAACAAACTTTGCTAGATGCAACGCGCACAATTGGGATGACATCTGCTGTCAGCGACAATCGCAGTAACCGTTACGATATTTTTATCGAACTTAAAAAAGTTACTAACGCGACTACATTGCCTAGTCCAGAGGGGAGTAAGAGTAATTCTGTTAAATAGGGAATGGGGAGTAGGGAGCAGGGTAAAAGGTTAAAGGTTAAAGGGAAAAGGAATAAATTTAATCTTTCCCCTTTTCCCCTTACCCTTTTCCCCTTACCCCTTTCCCAATCCCCAATCCCCCATTCCCGATTCCCCTCTAAACATATAGGATCAAAACAGTCAGAATCGATATTTTAAATTATCCACGGAGAGAAGACTTTATGAATTTGGTTGTACTCCAGAACTGGCTGGACAATGCGTCCTTTGCCATATTATTCCTGACAATGCTGGTGTATTGGGGAGGAGCGGCTTTTCCGAATCTGCCTTATCTAGCCGCTTTGGGGACAGCTGGAATGGCGATCGCAAATTTGGGCATTGCTACTCTATTAGGGGCACGATGGATTGAAGCTGGTTACTTTCCCTTAAGTAATCTCTATGAATCCCTGTTTTTCTTAACTTGGGGAATTACCGCCGTCCATCTAATTGCTGAAAATAGTAGCCGTAGCCGCTTAGTAGGAGTTGCAACAGCTCCGGTGGCAATGGCTATTACTGCTTTTGCTACTATGACACTACCATCCCAGATGCAAGCGTCAGAACCCCTAGTACCTGCCTTGAAGTCAAATTGGCTGATGATGCATGTCAGCGTCATGATGTTGAGTTATTCTGCTTTGATGGTGGGTTCGTTATTAGCGATCGCTTTCTTAATTGTCACTCGCGGTCAAAATATTCAACTACAAGGTAGTTCCGTCGGTACTGGTGGCTATCGCAGCAACGGCTACCGCTTGCACAAAGCATCTGAACTAATTTCTCAACCACCAGCCCCCTCTATCGAAAATAACGGTTTTGCCCGTTTTGAAACTAGTAGCAACGGCAACGGCAATGGTAACACTGCTGTTTTGAATTTAGTAACCACCCCTGAATCTCCAGCCGTTGCATCTGCTGAACCTCTTTCACCCCAGCGCCTTAGCCTTGCCGAAACCCTCGACAACATCAGCTATCGCATCATTGGATTAGGATTTCCCCTGCTGACAATTGGCATCATTGCCGGTGGCGTTTGGGCTAACGAAGCCTGGGGTTCCTACTGGAGTTGGGACCCGAAAGAAACTTGGGCATTAATCACCTGGTTAGTGTTCGCCGCCTACCTTCACGCCAGAATTACTCGCGGTTGGCAAGGGCGCAGTCCCGCAATTTTAGCCTCCACTGGCTTGCTTGTGGTTTGGGTTTGCTATCTTGGTGTGAATCTTTTGGGTAAAGGTTTGCATTCTTACGGTTGGTTTTTTTAAGAACCTCACTAAGACAGTACTGAGTATTGAGTACTTTATTTTTACTCATAACTCAGGACTTAGTAAAATCCCGCGTAAAACTATGGTGAGTTAAGTATTTAAGTTGAAACGCAGAGGGGTGAAGAGTTTTTCTTCGCCCCTTTGTGCAATACACAAATTATTACGATAATAACCAAGGACTAAGAGGATGTTTGAAAAGTTTTCTTCTCGGTAACAAAACGTTCTAGATCCCCCTAAATCCCCCTTAAAAAAGGGGGACTTTGATTCCGGTTCCCCCCTTTTTTAAGGGGGGTTAGGGGGGATCAGTTAGTGCCTCAAATCACAGCCAACCACTTTTCAAACACCCTCTAATGACCAATAACCAATGACTAAATTATCATTTTATTTCGGATGAACTGTTATATCTCTAGAAAATATAGATTTATTGACAGGAGATTTTTATGGAAGATGGATTCGAGATACTAAACCATGATGAAGTTGTGTCTATAGAGCCGGACACTTTTAATAAGTTAAATATTGCCAAAACTTTTAAAGTCCGTGATTTGATTACAGCAATTAAAGAATATGTTGGAGCAGAAGAAACAGACGAAGTAAATTTATATACCCAAGGCTTAACTTGTGAAGTTTTGCAATTTAGTACTTTGGGATGGAAAAAAGGAAAAGTTCGACTTGCTTTAGAATTTTGTCCTGATGAATCTGAGTCACCACTTGATGAAATTTTTCAAAAACTCAAACAAGTGGAAAACTAATACCCAATGAGCAAAAGATCCCCGACTTTTTAAAGAAGTCGGGGATCTGGACACCGCGACACATTGAGATTTGTTGTAGAGTCCAAACATTTAAATATTTTTATCGTTAGCGATCGCTTGGCATAAATCCTGATTCTCTGTCCTGAATTGCTATCAAAATTCATTAATGAAATAAATCCCATAATCACGAAGACGCGATTTATCGCGTCTCTTGCCTTAATGGAACAACATTGCGAGGTTCACGAATGAAGCTCCGAGGTTCACAAATGAAGCTCAAAGGTTCACAAACGAAGCTTAAAGGTTCACGAACGAAGCTCTGAGGTTCATTAACGAAGCTCTAAAGTTCACAAATGAAGCTCCGAGGTTCATCAACGAAGCTTAAAGGTTCACGAACGAAGCTCTGAGGTTCATTAACGGAGTTCAAAGACTCATTCACGAGTATAAAAGACTCGTCCACGAATATCAAAGACTCGTCCACGAGTATCAAAAACTCTTGCGCGAGTATAAAAGACTCGTCTACGAGTATTAAAGACTCATTACAGCAATTTTCATTTATTTAGAAAACACTCTCGCGTTCTTCTTTGTGTCCTTGCGCCTTTGCGTGAGATAAAAAATCTTTTGGTGCTGTAATTACGAATTACGAATTATCCTATCAAGACTTGCACTCACACCTTCAGCATCCGGTGACTTCAATCGCTCCAAAATCTCTAAAGCTGGTTGCAAATAGAATATCGCTTTAGTGTATTCACCCTGCTGTTCTGCCAAATCTCCTAACCTCCGCAGAGTCATTGCTTTGCCTTGGACATGACCAGTGCGTTCATCAATTTCTAAAGACTGATTGAAAAGTGCGATCGCTTCCTCCACTTCCCCTTTTTTGGCGTAGATACTTCCCAGACAGTGCAACGTCACCGCTTTGCCTTGGACATTACCAATGCCTTCTTCTATTTCCAAAGACTGATTGAAAAGTGCGATCGCTTGATCCACTTCTCCTTTGTCGGCGTAGAGCATTCCCAGTTTGTGCAACGTCGCCGCTTTAGTTTTCACATCTCCAATGCGTTCACTTATTTCCAAAGACTGATTGTAGAGTGCCATCGCTTGCTCCACTTCCCCTTTGTTGGCGTAGATAAGTCCTAATTGGTTCAACGTCGCCGCTTTGCCTTGGACATTACCAATGCGTTCTTCTATTTCCAAAGATTGATTGAAAAGTGCGATCGCTTTATCCACTTCCCCTTTGTCGGCGTAGATATATCCCAGTTCGTGCAACGTCGCCGCTTTGCCTTGGACATAACCAATGCGTTCTTTTATTTTCAAAGACTGATTGTAGAGTGCGATCGCTTCATCCACATCCCCTTTGTTGGCGTAGATACCTGCCAGTTGGTGCAACGTCGCCGCTTTGCCTTGGACATAACCAATGCGTTCATCAATTTCAAGGACTTGATTGTAGAGTGCGATAGCTTTATCTACTTCCCCTTTGTTGCCGTAGATCACTCCCAGTTCGTGCAATGTCACCGCTTTACCTTGGACATTTCCAATGCATTCTTCTATTTCCAAAGACTGATTCAATAGTGCGATCGCTTCATCCACATCCCCTTTGTTGGCGTAGATACCTGCCAGTTGGTGCAACGTCGCCGCTTTACCTTGGACATTTCCAATGCATTCTTTTATTTCCAAAGACTGATTCAATAGTGCGATCGCTTTGTCCCATTCTCCTTTATTAGCGTAGATATTTCCCAGACAGTGCAACGTCACCGCTTTGCCTTGGAAATTACCAATGCGTTCAGTTATTTCCAAAGACTGATTGTAGAGTGCGATCGCTTTGTCCCATTCCCCTTTATTAGCGTAGATATTTCCCAGACAGTGCAACGTCAACGCTTTCCCTTGGAAATTACCAATGCGTTCAGTTATTTTCAAAGACTGATTGTAGAGTGCGATCGCTTCATCCACATCCCCTTTGTTGGCTTTCAGCATCCCAAAATGATTATAAATTGAAGCTAATTCTGCTTCGTCTTCTGCGGGACAAAGATTCAAAGCTTGTTGATAATAGTTTAATGCTCGATCAATCTCACCCATTTGGCGTTCACAATAAGCAATTTCTTTAAGAACACTATGGTTTTTGGTAATTTCTAAAGTTGATTTGCATAGATGTATTGCTTCCCGAAATCGACTTTGATTCCGCAAGTGTTCCGCCAATGAATTACCTATTTTCCCAGCAATTTCTTCATCCTTCCCCAACAACGCCAAGCGATGAATTTCTAACTTTTGTGCTTCCGTGCCACCTTCCGCCTCTTCCCTCCACAGCCGATACAAAATTTGTGCAGCTTGTTTATACAACTCTTCACCCTTGGGGTTTTCTGGAAACTCTAGCAACGGTGACAAAATCCGGGGAACACGATACAACCTCTCTGTGTTGTTGGTGAGGGTAACTTCCAACAAACCCAAAATTTCAGCGCGTTGCTTATGACTTTCCCAACTTGAGATATCCTCACAAATCGGGTCAATAGCAGCTAGAGGAACAGGTAACTCATACACCAACAACTTCCCCAGCATAAGACGCAAAGCTGGAGTTTGCTGCTTCAGCAATTCCTGTGCCAAAATATCCTCACGAAATTCCTTTTCCTTATCAGCCATCTTTTGCAGAATCATCTCAACTCCCCTCTCCGCTTCCGGCGACTTCGGGGAATTTTGCAAAATCTGATCTAACCATTCCAACAGCCGAGGATTTCCATCTGCTGCTTTTTTGGCACGTTCCGGCAAATCTGGCTGAAATTGCCAACTGCCATTAAACGAATCCAGACGATTATACTTTTTAATTAAATCTGCCCCACCCAGAGCACCCAGAGGTTCGCGGTACAGACGATGATTCAGTTCCGACAAAGTGAAATTGTAGCGACAGGTAATAATTACCTTGTGGGGAAGTTGGGAATTTTGCATCGCCTTCAGCAACGCCAGCAGTACATCCACAACTTGTGGTTGCAAGACATAAACCCCATTTCGTAAATCCAAATTAGCCTCAAAGTCATCCAGCACAAAGGCAAAGCGCTGTTCTTTGGTATTCAGTCCTTCTATGAAAAACTTGGTGAGGCGCTGCATCAACGGTAACTTGCCATTGAGAATTTCATGCCCTCGTTCCGAGGTACATTGTTCAGCAAGGGTTTTGAGCAGTTTGTCCTCATCCAGTTGCCGAAAGTTCACCAGCCTGTGATAGCCAACCATCCTTTCCAGAAGTCGCGCCGTCACAGTACTCTTACCCACACCCCCCAGTCCGTGAATTAGTACCCCTAATGAAGTGCGAATAGCTTTGAGACAACGTTGCAAAGTCCGCCGTCTGCCAACAAACTCAGAGGGTTTCGCCACCCGCACCTGTTGGGTATCGGGATCTAAAAACTGTTGGTATGCAGGTTCCGGCGCTGAGAGTGGCAAATCTCTCAACACTTCCACCAACGCACCGGGACATTCTCCCTGGACATATAACCGCAACAAATGCCAGTCACGCACATTCTGTTGAAACAACTGCTGGTAGGTGGTAGCGAGTGCTTGGGCTAATTGATATCCGGCTGCCAATTCGCCGTATAGGTGGGCGGCGGCGGCTGTAGCTGTCCGATCTTCCACAGGCCGCCCCCAACTTAAAACCGCCCTCGCCCCTTGTTCAATTAGCGCCTCAGCCATTGAAGGGACAGCGCCTTTATCTGCTGCTTGTCCAGTCCGACACCCAGATAAAAACACCAATTTGGGAAAGCGAAACCGGAAGACTTCGGCGAGTTCTGCGGCTGTGGTTTCGTGGCGTTCCCCGATTTCCGTCTCAGTAATAAAGTAAGGCGTGTAAGGTGCTTCATCTTTAATTGACGCGTGTCCTGTGAGGTGAAACACATCAAAGTCATTAAAATAGCGACTCCACACCTTACCCAACTCGCTAACGCAACCGCTTTCTTCCACCCGCAAATCAACAGCAAAATCTCGCGTATCAGCCAGAATTCTCGCCTCTTCCTGTTCAAACTCTAACTTTGGTTGCAAATCTTCCGGGTCGGTTGCCATAAACAATACTCGCAATTGTCGTGCTTCCACAGAAAACGGTTCCGTTTCTTTTTCAATCCAGCGCAGAGGTAACACCACTGGATTAACCCGCTTCACCAAAAAATCCTCACCATCATGCAGCACTTCCCAAGGTAGATGTGCCAATTTTTGATCGGTATCAATGGCAATTACCAACCCCTCACCGCGACAGTTAGCAATTCCCCGACTCAACCACCGTCCATCCCCATCCAACCAAAAAAATAACTGCTGCCCGATTCCTGGTAAATTGGGCAGCAGTTTATAGTAATCTCGTTCACCTTGCTTGAGGAAATCAGCGATTTCTGCCAATTTCAGGCGACGTGATTCATAGTGATTTTTTTGAGGTAGCCAATACCTGAGTTCAACTGTTTCCTGCGTACTTTCCCGAAGTTGAATGCGGATAGTTTGCACTTTATTTGCTGAGAGATTTGAGGATTTCCGTGATTTCCTCTATGGTAGCTTCTTCGAGTAAAATCCTGTTTCCAGTATCAGGGTCAAGAATTACCACATCAAATTGCTTCCCTGGATGAGATTTATGCCATTCTTGATACCATTTGCGAATTTGTTCAGCTAAAGTCGCAACACCACCCACAATGCCAATAATAGTAGCGATCGCCGCCAAAGTTCCCTCTCTCTGCGTCGGAACTTCATAGCTTCCCGATATTCCAGGAATTTCTAGCAAAGCCTCGGCTGCGGCTGGTGCGCCTTCCCCTTCAATTCCCACTTGAATTTCTGCCATAGCTCATCTGCAAATTTATACAACATACTGTATATTCTGCGTTGAATTGAGGATAATATTCACGCAAAGACACAGAGACGATTGCAAAATTATTTACTTAGTGTTGTACCAATTGTCTAAAATAAGACGACAGACCCAAACCTGAAAACCCAGATTTAATCTGACTTTTTTAATTTTTAATTTTTAATTGATATGTCTCTTGCTCCTTGGCGAGGTGCGATCGCTCATGCACTCCATCGCAACCGCAGCCTTGTTTATGCCCGTTACCTGCAACTAGCAACGGTACAAGCGAATGGTCGCCCTGCTAATCGTACCCTAGTCTTTCGTGGCTTTCTGGAAGATACAAACCAGCTAAAATTTATTACCGATAACCGTAGCGCCAAAGCCGATCAGATACAGCAACAACCTTGGGCAGAAGTTTGCTGGTACTTCCCCAATACACGAG
The DNA here is from genome assembly GCF_036917375.1 of Nostoc sp. GTDB lineage: Bacteria > Cyanobacteriota > Cyanobacteriia > Cyanobacteriales > Nostocaceae > Nostoc. Next base: position 26,122 of record NZ_JBALDN010000042.1, on the reverse strand, counting down.
AACAATTTCGCATCACTGGCTGTTTAACCCTAGTAAGCGGTGATGATTCTGACCGGGATTTACAGCCAGCAAGGATTGCAATGTGGCAAGAATTAAGTGATGCGGCGCGTTTACAGTTTGCTTGGCCGCATCCTGGAAAACTCAGAGTTGAAAACCCAGAAGCTTTTGCACCACCATCACCCGAACCCGTGCAGCCAGTGCCTAATTTTTGTTTACTGCTACTCGATCCGGTGCAGGTAGATCATTTAGAATTACGCGGCGAACCACAAAATCGATGTCTTTACCACCGTGATAACCAACAAGAGTGGTCTAGCCAAGCGATTAATCCTTAAATATTTTAAATATTGGAATAGAGACGCGATTAATTGCGTCTCTACAGGAGTTAGGAGTTGGAAACTGCAAACCTGCATTTATGATTTTTATTCTTCACTCCTCACTCTTAACTTCTCACTTTTTTAAATGCCAGCCCCATCTAGAAATTCCTGGATAGTCTTATCTTTGAGGTTGCACCAGCGAGTATCGTGAGTTAGCTCATCCTCTTTCGTTGCTAAACCACCTACTAAAACAGGAGTTTTTTCTGAAGAATTGGTGCGCTGAAGAGTTTGTATTTGTTCTTCCAACGCTTCAATCCGGTCTACTAAAGCACGAATTACTTGAGCTTCTGAATCTGGTAAGTTATTGTGTTCAAGAGGAGAAACCCGAACTCCAGAACGATACATAATGCGCCCAGGCACACCTACCACAGTACAGTCTGAAGGCACATCTCTTAAAACAACAGAACCAGCACCAATACGGACATTATTGCCAATTTGGATATTGCCCAGTACCTTCGCTCCAGCCCCGACTACAACATTTTCACCCACAGTAGGATGGCGCTTGCCACATTCTTTACCAGTACCCCCAAGGGTGACACCTTGATAAATTAGAGCATAGTCTCCCACGATCGCAGTTTCACCAATTACTACACCCATCCCGTGGTCAATAAATACACTTTGCCCAATTGTTGCACCAGGATGAATTTCAATTCCAGTCAAAAACCGAGCCAAGTGAGAAATCAGGCGCGGAATAAAGGGAAGACCAACACTATACAGCCAGTGAGCCAGCCTATGGAATAACAGGGCTTGCAAACCAGGGTAACAAAATAAAACTTCCAACCAGTTACGGGCAGCTGGGTCACGTTCAAATATGATACGAAAGTCAGCACGCAGTATAGATAGCACGAGATAGCACCCTCGGAAAGCACAACAAGCTACTCTCCCATATTATCCTCTCAGGTGTTACACCTAAAAATTGGGAATGGGGGATTGGGTATAAGAGGCAGAGGGGCAGGGGGAAGGGTGCAGAGGAGAGGAGTTTTCCCCCTGCTTCCCACTCACTCCCCACTCTTTAATTCATTGCTGTTCCACTTTCAGAGTATAATCCCACTTGACTCCAGGGTTAAATGTACCTACCCAAATCCGATAAGTGCCCTTTTTCCAGTTGCGATCGCTAACGCTAGCATCTTTACTTTTACCAGTGTCATCGCCGCAACGAATCGTAGTTTTATCCGGGCCTTGGATTAGCAAAGTGGTGTCATTGTTGTTGCTATCAACTTGGATTGTTAGCTGGGGAAAGTCCTTTTCCAAAACCATAATGTGATCGGGTTTGGGATCGGCAAAGCCAATACAGGCTTTTTGATCGCGATCGCGGTTACTTATGGCAGACAATGAGTAAGAACCACCTGTAAACCCCTGCACTGTTCCTTGGGACGAATCAAAGTTTGTTGATAAATTCAAATTGGCAAAGTTTGCTGTCTGTGCTATCGCAGGGGTAGCGGTGATGGCGGTAAGTATAGCTAACAGCCAACCGCCGCGAAACTGAAGTCGGGGGCAACAGTATTTCATAGTAGCCCTCCAACAGGCTTTTAAATTAGTGATGATATATACATATTCTAGTGAAAAAATTCCAGTGAAATTTCAGTTGGTTGTGCCACATTCAAATGTGCCACAGTTAATGTTTTGGAAAGTAAACAGCGAATTGCTAGGTTGTTTCTCGATCTAGACAGCAGCATTAAATCGCGCTCGTTGATAGTGGAGCATTTTGGCAATCAAACCATTGATTAGGAAATGCTACATAAAATTTAAGTAAATATCATGAGGCAAAAAAGCACAGAAGATAAAAGAATTTTTTACATTCTGTACTTTCAGCTTCTATGAAAATTTCACGAATTATGGAGTTTGAAGAAAACGCCACCTTTGATCGATCGCGTGTCAGTTCCATAACTACTAACTGTGAGCGATCGCAGGTTGTTAAAAAATGGTTTACCTAAGACTTCCACTAGTTTGAGAATCGGTACTTGACGCTCTAACAAATTCTGGCTCTTTGTCCAGTCGAGATATACATAACCTTGGTTTGGTAGAGGAATTGCAGCGATACTATCTTTGAAATTGGGATTGTCAATTATGGAATGATCCTTAGTTGTGAGAATTTCATTGATCGTTTCCAAGTCAGATGCGAAAACTTCGTAATTTCCGAAAGTTGTGTGCAATCCCCGCACTTTTGTTTCAATGCTGAAAGATGCTCCTTCTTTAATATCACTTTTTTTTGTAGCTGTGGTTAACTCTGTCCAAGCGGAGATTTTTTGCTTGTCTATATTCAGGGTATTGATGCTGAGTCCGTTAGATGAGGCGATCGCATCTAATCGAGCAACACCTTTTTCTACACTCTCGGGTTTTTCTACCACAAAAATCCAATGTGGGGTTGTTTGCTCTTTATCAGGTAACAATGCTATGGCATATTCTCCTTGTACCCAGCTAAAAATATCCTCTGGTAAGTTTATACCCCAGCGTTTTTGAACATCTGCCAAAGGTTTTGCTAACCGAGAAACCACATCTTCCCCAGAACCATATATGGTAGCTGTGGCTTGTCTCCAGAGTTTGGCTAAGTCACTGTCAGCCAAATTACTCAAATTCGAGCCGGAAATTGCTAAACCTGCGGATGCTGGAACATATTGCAATGCTCCCACAGGTTTAGATAGTGGTGCAGATGGAGGGACAATTTCCGATGAAGTCAAAATACTGGTTTCTGCCAGTAATCCTTTAGGATTTAACACCAAGGATATAATTTGGCTGTTATAAAGTTGTTCTGGTAACTCTAAGCCTTGCCATTTTGCCACGATGGGAAGATTCAAGAAAGCTACAGCTAATCCCCCTTTGAGCCTTTCTTTGGTAGCTTTTTGGTATTCGGGTGAGCTAGTCAAATTCAGATCGGGCGCTTGGACGTTATTGATAGCATCTTTTAGTACTTTCGGATCGTTGGCAAATAAGACGAAGCTTTCACCGACAACAGCACCAGCAAGCAAATCTTGTTCTGGCTGGGAATTGTCAGAAATCAGTTTTACACCTTTATATTGTTCAACAGCTAAGTTTGCACCAGCTAAAGCTCGTTTAGAAAACAGCAATTCGACAAACTCGCGGCTTTTCTCCGGTTGCTTGGTTGCTAGTGCCAACAAATACCCTGGCTGTTGTCCGTTTTCTGGATCGCGATCGATATCTAAGGTTGCGATCGCTAATGTAATTTCGTCCCCTAACCAGGGTTGAATGTCTTGTTTGTAATCTATGCCACTCTTGGCGAATAAACTGGTTTTGAGTTTAGATAATTCTTCTTCGCGCTCCAACGCCTGCAAACGGTCAGGATTCGTCAATAATGAAACCATTGCAGGGGAAAGTTTCGACACGAATATGGCTGCACCAGGCCCAGAGCTAGAAGCAATGAGGCCAGCCGGACTTTTAGCGAAAAACCAGTAAAAGCCTGCGATCGCCATTACTAGCAGTGCGATCGCCCCAGCGACGATAAAACCGATAAATGAACGTTGCCTATTCACATTAAACCTATTAAAAAAGACGGTTTACAGCCATTTAAGCAGAAAGCCTAGCAGAATTAATCAACCCCCTTGAGAATGGATACTCATGCAAAGGCAGAGATTTTCTGTCACCATAAATAGGATTAGGACTGTTTATCGGGAATTCTTTTAGTCAACCCATGAACCAAATTAGTGTAGAAGAACTGGCGCAACGTCTTTCTTCTAGTGATGTAAGTATTCAGCTAGTAGATGTGCGTGAACCAGGAGAATTGGAAATTGCTAGCATTGAGGGCTTTGTCAACCTACCTTTAAGTCAATTTGCCGAATGGGGAGATCAAGTACCTACCCTCTTCAATCCCGAAGCCGAAACCTTAGTGTTATGCCACCACGGCATCCGCTCTGCCCAAATGTGCCAGTGGTTGATTGCTCAAGGTTTTACAAATGTGCAAAATATTTCGGGTGGTATTGATGCCTATTCCCAATTAGTAGACCCTTCAATTCCCCAGTATTAGCTTCTGCTCGGATAGATCATTCAGATGGAACTTACTCTTCCATCTGACTTTTGCTATGCTAAAGATATAAGTACATCAATTTAGAGGCTTGCCGGAGAGCCTGAAATTTGGGCATCAAGTACATCTGCACAAAAATGTTGGATTGCTCTAAATTATAGTTCGGTAGTATGCCTCTGAAGAGAATAAGTATCTAATAATACTGTTGCAAGCAGAAATTTATGCAAAAGTCCTGTTAGGAAAAAGCATCACAAGGGTACATTATAACTAGCAGCTTTTGCAAAAAAATTGAGCTACTATTCTAACCCTACTCTTAAAAAATCCTTTGTACATAAACTTTAAAAATACTTATCATAATATAGTTATATAATTTGATACCTTAAAAATTATTAATATTCTCTGTTTTCGATTAAATCCAAAAATTTCTTGAGAGTTTGATTAAAATTTGCCTTCAGCAAAACATACCATAATGGAAGTTCAGTTAACAAATCGACAACAGCATATACTTTGGGCAACGGTACGTCACTATATTGCTACGGCAGAGCCAGTTGGTTCAAAGGCTTTGGTTGAGGAGTACGATCTGGGTGTAAGCTCGGCGACAATTCGCAATGTGATGGGCGTTTTAGAAAAGTCTGGATTGCTCTACCAACCACACGCTTCTGCTGGACGCGTACCTTCAGATTCAGGCTATCGCATTTATGTTGACCAGCTAATTCCTTCTCTGCGAGATGCTACGCGAACGGAAACTTTAGGGCGAGAAGTAGAGGTGGCATTGCAAAAGCAGCTACAGTGGCAAGATCGAAGTTTAGAAACCCTACTGCAAGGAGCCGCGCAGATTTTAGCAACATTGAGTGGTTGCATTAGCTTGATCGCTATGCCGCAGACGACTACAGCGCTATTGCGACATCTGCAATTAGTGCAAATTGAGGCTGGGCGGATCATGCTGATTGTGGTGACTGATAGTTATGAGACACATTCTAAATTGATGGATTTGTCGCCAACACCAGAAGAAACACAACGGGATTCAGAGGTAATCGATCGGGAGTTGCAGATTGTTTCTAACTTTTTGAATAGTCACTTGCGGGGGCGAAGTCTGTTGGAATTAGGCCACCTCAACTGGAGCGAACTAGATCAAGAATTTCAACGCTACGGGGAATTTTTGAAAAACTCAGTTGCCGAATTGGCTCGTCGCACTCTTGCACCGACTGCAACCCAAATTATGGTTCGGGGTGTGTCAGAAGTTTTGCGCCAGCCAGAATTTTCCCAGTTACAGCAAGTACAAACAATTATCCACCTGCTGGAAGAAGAACAAGATCAACTGTGGCGATTAATATTTGAACAACCAGAACCAGAGGATGGTGGAAAACCAAAAGTAACGGTTCGCATTGGCGCAGAAAATCCATTAGAACCGATACGCACCTGCACCTTGATTTCTTCTAACTATCGCCGAGGTTCGATACCCGTAGGAAGTGTGGGAGTTTTGGGGCCAACGCGCCTAGATTATGAAAGTGCGATCGCAGTAGTAGCATCTGCTGCTGATTATCTCTCAGAAGCTTTCAGTTATTTCAATCCTTAATTAGCGATTAATCTTTAGGAACAAGCCGCTACGCCTCTAGGCGAGCAAACAATACCATAGCAAGCTGATAGCCGGATTTGTAACGGCAAAATCGATAATTAATACTACTTAAATCTTTCATGCTTAGAAAAATTGCCTTTAGTCTACTGTGGCTGGGATTTGTTGTCTATGCCTTTTTCCTCGCGCCTCCTGAGCAACCTGGTACATTCGAATTAATTAAAAACCTTTCTATTGGGCAGTGGCAAGGCATTAACCCGTTAGTCGTAGCACTATTCAACCTCATGGGCATCTGGCCTCTTATTTACAGTGCAGTAGTCTTTATTGATGGTAGAGGACAAAAAATACCTGCTTGGCTGTTTGCGACTGTCTCTTTCGGAGTTGGTGCTTTTGCCTTGTTACCGTACTTAGCCTTTAGAGAACCAAATAATCAGTTTGTCGGTAAAAAGAATATCTTGCTCAAATTACTAGATTCTCGTGTGACTGGTTTTGTATTGACAGTAGCCACGGTTATTCTAGTTACCTACGGCATAAGAGGTGGAGATTGGAGCAATTTTGTGCAAGAGTGGCAAACTAACCGCTTCATCCATGTGATGAGTTTAGATTTTTGTTTACTCTGCCTATTATTTCCCACATTGCTGGGGGATGATATGGCGCGTCGCGGTTGGAAAAATCCCCAGTTGTTTTGGTTAATAGCGTTGATACCGCTATTTGGCCCATTGATTTATTTATCTGTGCGTCCACCTTTACAAGAAGTGGGTATAGAGTCCATATCCAAGCAGCCAGCAACGAATTGAAGAATAAAGTGCATTTTTCACAATCCAAAATCGTTCGACTAAGCATAGCTGAAGTCTAAAATCCAAAGTCATATCACCCAAAGTCCCCACTTTTTCAAAGGTTTGGGGATTTTCTGTCGGTGCGTAAATCCCAAGAGAAAGTTTTTTCTGAAAGTACTTTACAAAACGCAATAAATTCTTTAAGATGTGTAACAGGTAGTCAAACCTACCTAAATTCATCTGCAAATAATCGCATTTATAAAACAATGACAACAACCTTACAACAGCGCTCAAGCGCCAATGTATGGGATCGATTCTGCGAATGGATCACCAGCACCAATAACCGGATCTACATCGGTTGGTTCGGCGTAGTAATGATCCCCACCTTGCTAGCCGCCACCGCTTGCTTCGTAATCGCCTTCATCGCTGCTCCTCCAGTAGACATCGATGGTATCCGCGAACCAGTTGCAGGTTCCTTGATTTACGGAAACAACATCATCTCTGGTGCAGTTGTTCCTTCCTCTAACGCTATCGGTTTGCACTTCTACCCAATTTGGGAAGCAGCATCCTTAGACGAGTGGTTGTACAACGGCGGTCCTTACCAATTAGTAATTTTCCACTTCCTGATTGGCGTATTCTGCTACATGGGTCGTGAATGGGAACTATCCTACCGCTTAGGAATGCGTCCTTGGATTGCGATCGCATATTCAGCACCAGTTGCAGCAGCAAGTGCAGTATTCTTGGTATACCCCATCGGACAAGGTTCATTCTCTGATGGTATGCCTTTAGGTATCTCAGGAACCTTCAACTTCATGATCGTGTTCCAAGCAGAACACAACATCTTGATGCACCCCTTCCACCAATTAGGTGTAGCTGGTGTATTCGGCGGAAGTTTGTTCAGTGCAATGCACGGTTCTTTGGTAACTTCCTCCTTGGTTCGTGAAACAACTGAAACCGAGTCACAAAACTACGGTTACAAGTTCGGTCAAGAAGAAGAAACCTACAACATCGTTGCAGCACACGGCTACTTCGGTCGTCTAATCTTCCAATACGCTTCTTTCAACAACAGCCGTTCACTGCACTTCTTCCTCGCAGCATGGCCTGTAATCGGCATCTGGTTCACCGCCTTGGGTGTCAGCACAATGGCGTTCAACTTGAACGGTTTCAACTTCAACCAATCAATCATTGACTCTGAAGGTCGTGTGATTTCAACTTGGGCGGATGTAATCAACCGCGCTAACCTGGGTATGGAAGTAATGCACGAGCGTAACGCTCACAACTTCCCTCTGGATTTGGCTGCTGGCGATTCTGCTCCTGTTGCTTTAACCGCTCCTGCTATCAACGGTTAATTCTGAAGTTTAACTAAATGAGAAAGCGCCCTCTGGTAACGGAGGGCGCTTTCTTATTTGTATAGGTAAAAGATAGTTTATACGTCAAACATTCCCAGTGCCAAAGCATATAAATTAACTTTTGCACAAACTCTAGTTAAAATACATAAGCCTCATCCTTTTTCTTTAAGATCATGGGCAACACTTTTGGTCATCTATTTCGCATAACTACTTTTGGTGAATCTCACGGCGGCGGTGTGGGGGTTGTGATTGATGGTTGCCCTCCACAACTAGAAATTTCGGCAGAAGAAATTCAAGTGGAATTAGATAGAAGGCGTCCAGGACAAAGTAAAATTACAACACCTCGCAAAGAAGCAGATACTTGCGAGATTTTATCAGGTGTATTTGAAGGCAAAACACTAGGAACGCCTATAGGAATTTTGGTACGGAACAAAGATGCTCGTTCGCAAGACTACGACGAGATGGCCGAGAAGTATCGCCCTTCTCACGCGGATGCAACTTACGATGCAAAATATGGCATTCGCAATTGGCAAGGCGGGGGTAGGTCGTCAGCGCGTGAGACAATTGGCAGAGTAGCAGCAGGTGCGATCGCAAAAAAAATTCTTCGTCAAGTTGCCAATGTTGAAGTTATCGCTTACGTCAAGCGCATCAAAGACTTGGAAGGTGTAGTCGATCCAAATACCGTCACCTTAGAACAAGTGGAAAGCAACATCGTTCGCTGTCCCGATGCTGAATGTAGCGATCGCATGATTGAATTAATTGAGCAAGTTGGGAGACTTGGTGATTCTATCGGTGGTGTCGTAGAATGTGTGGCGCGTAATGTACCAAAAGGTTTGGGCGAACCAGTATTTGATAAATTGGAAGCTGATATCGCTAAGGGTGTGATGTCTCTCCCTGCTAGCAAAGGCTTTGAAATCGGTTCCGGTTTTGGCGGAACGCTGTTAACGGGAATTGAGCATAATGACGAATATTATATTGATGAAAATGGTGAAATTCGCACTGTAACTAACCGTTCTGGTGGTATTCAGGGGGGAATTTCCAACGGGGAAAATATCATTTTACGAGTTGCATTTAAGCCAACGGCGACAATTAGAAAAGAGCAAAAGACAGTAACTCGTGAAGGTGAGGAAACGCTATTAGCTGCGAAAGGAAGACACGATCCTTGTGTGCTACCGCGTGCAGTTCCAATGGTAGAGGCGATGGTGGCGCTAGTATTGTGTGACCATTTGTTACGACATCATGGACAGTGTAAGGTGTTGTAGGGATTATAAGACTTTCAGAAAATATTTATGCTTCGGGGGTGGGTGTCTGACTCGCCCTTTTTTATCTGTATTGCTATAGTAGCGGATAACACATTTGACTACGTGCGATCGCATCTACTATCAATATGGATAAAAAGTCTCAAAATCGCTTAGAACACTTTGTTGCTTTAAAGTCCAAATACCAAGTAACTCAATATCAAGATTCATCACCTACTAGTCTGTTGTATTTCATATTGCGAAAAGTTGACTTAGGAATTGAACTCAGTCACTTAGAATTTAATTGGTTGAAAGAGTGTGAGCTTGTTGAGACTTTAAAAGCTATCAAGCAAGAGCAGCAACATAGATTCCAAGAATTTGGAAATCTAGAATTTGAATTCACCAAATTACAATCTAAGTATAAAGCTACAAAGCATGATGTTTCTTGGCAATCTAGTCATCTGTATTTCATACTTTTGAAACTTGAATCAGGAAATTTAGTCACTGATTCAGATATTAAATGGCTTACAGCTAACGGTTTACATGAGACGAATAAAATTGCTCAAGAGGTAAATCGATTTACTCAACTTAAATTTAAATACAAAGCTACTCAATATCAAGACTCATATCCTGATAGTTTCCTGTATCAAATACTAAAAAAGTTAGAGGTTACAGAACGTTTAAGTGATTCTGAATATAATTGGCTGCTCAATAACCAACTCTTGGAAACAGCAGAAATTTTTCAACAACAAGAGTCAGTAAAAGAAACTCACTTTGCTCAATTACGAGATAAATACCAGGCAAATAAACACCTAAACTTCTCATTGTCGAGTCCACTATATCCAATACTGCAAAATATTGATGCCAAAAATAATTTGAGTGATTCCGAGATTAACTGGTTGGCACAGCAAGAACTGAGCGAAACAATTGCCATTGCTCAAGAGTTGGAACAAACACGAGAATTTGCTGCCTTGAGACTTAAGTATAAAGCAACTGAATATCAGGATTCATCGCCCAAGAGTCACCTGTATAAAATTCTCAAAAGGCTTGAGTTTTCTAATCAGTTAGGCGAACAGGATATTAACTTTCTCAAAAAACGCAAGCTGACTGAGATTATAGAAATCGCAAATGAAAAATACGCCTCTACCCTAAAATCTAAGATAGATTTGGGAGAACTACTTAATGAATCAGAAATTGATTGGCTACAAAATAATAGACGTGAAGATATTATTATTCTCGCTCAACAAAAGCACTTCGCTATTCTCAAGAGAAAATATGGATTGATATATCTTTCACTTGTGCTAGAGCCATTTTACGCGATCATGGTCAAATTAGACAAAAAAGAACGGCTAGATCCTAAGTTGGTTTTGCAGCTTATAGAAGAAGAACTATTATCTCCTGGTGGGAAAATTGCTCTTGCACATTACAGGCTAGAAGCAGAGTTTTATGAGCAGGAATTTCACCGCACCGGAAATAAATGGGATATTCCCACCGCTAGTAGTTATTGGCGCAAAGCAGATGAACCTGAACAGGCATTAAAACTTACTAACTTAGACTTAAGCCAAATCAAAGAAAGCAAGCTAAAGTCAGCAATTTCAGTTACTAGAGGTGCAGGATTCAGAGATATGGATAACCTAGCTGATGCAGAGATTTGCGCGAAAAAAGCTATGGGATATCACCCTGATAGTCATCAACCTTATACCTTAATTGGTGCTATATGTTATGACAAAAGTAACTATCCAAAAGGAGATTATTGGTATGAACAAGCAATAAAACGCGGTGCTAAACCTGAAGATATAGATGACGAAAGAAAACGAGTAGTCAGGAGTACAAAAAATGAGAATAAACGACATGAAGCAGCAGAATATTTACTGAAAAAAGATTTACAACGATATGCTTGGGCTAAGTCTTATCTCAAAAAATCCTCAGACAATTGTAAATAAACTGGTTGCATCTACAAACTACCAACATGACTAGATTTATTCAAAACCAATTTGCCAAATTATCACCAGAAGAGTTTACAGCTTACTATTGCAGTTATTCCGTGAAGAATTAAGTAATCGCTTTTACGAGTGTCAATTATATATCCTTTAATGATTAGCGTAGAGCTTAAAGCAGAAGGGAACAGAGTCAAACTCTTTTCCTTTTTTCTTTTTTATACTTTTTTCCTCACGTTAAAATGTAAAATAAAAGACATTGATACAGGATAATCAAAATCAGTTTATAAGTTTTTTAACCAATGAAAACTTTATTTTATAGGTTTGCATCGCATGGATTTTCTGACAATTATAGGATTAGCTGCCGCCACAATAACCACAATCTCTTTTTTGCCACAGATGTTTAAAACTTGGCAAACGAAATCAGCAAAAGATGTTTCTTTAGTTACGCTAATTACATTCATAAGTGGTGTTTTTTTGTGGCTAATCTATGGAATTTATTTACAATCCTTGCCAATTATTCTTGCTAACGCCATAACATTGATTTTTAACTTAATTATTCTATGGCTTAAAATTAAATATAGATAAACTTGCCTCTAACAAACACCTGTGACATCATCTGTATTTGACTCTGAACGCCTTCTCTTTACACCCACTACCCCAGACACCAACGCTATCCCCATAATCTTCGCCTTTCCCAACGAGTACAGCGTAGGTATCACTAGCCTTGGCTATCAGGTAGTTTGGGCAACCTTGGCAATGCGTGATGATGTGCAGGTGAGTCGCCTGTTTACCGATACTCACGAACAACTCCCCAGAACACCGGAAATTGTGGGATTTTCTATTTCGTGGGAACTGGATTATGTGAATATTTTAAATTTACTGGAATCTTTAGAAATTCCCATTCGAGGAACCTATCGTGATGATTCTCATCCGATAATTTTTGGTGGTGGCCCCGTTCTCACTGCTAACCCCGAACCTTTTGCAGATTTTTTTGATGTAATTTTGCTGGGAGATGGCGAAATCTTGTTAGGGAATTTTATTGAGGCTTATAAAGAAGTAAGAAATGCCTCAAGACAAACTCAACTAAAAAGACTTGCACAAATACCAGGAATTTATGTACCCAGTTTGTATGAGGTGGAATATCACACAAGAGATGGCGAAGTAAAGTCAATTAAACCAATTTCTCCCGAAATTCCCGCAGTGGTGCAAAAGCAGACTTACAGAGGAAATACTCTCTCGGCTTCTACTGTAGTCACCGAAAAAGCAGCATGGGAAAATATCTACATGGTGGAAGTGGTGAGAAGTTGTCCAGAAATGTGCCGCTTTTGTTTGGCGAGTTATCTCACACTACCTTTTAGAACAGCCAGTCTGGAAGATTCATTAATTCCAGCGATCGCAAAAGGTTTAGAAGTCACAAATCGACTAGGATTATTAGGAGCTTCAGTTACTCAACATCCAGAATTTGAGACTTTGCTAGATTATCTTAGTCAGCCAAAGTATGATGATGTCCGTCTCAGTATTGCCTCAGTGCGAACCAATACTGTTACAGTCCAGTTAGCAGAAACTTTGACGAAACGAGACACGCGATCGCTTACCATTGCAGTAGAAAGTGGTTCCGAGAAAATCCGCCAAATCGTCAACAAAAAGCTGCATAACGATGAAATTATCCAAGCAGCCATAAATGCCAAAGCTGGCGGATTAAAAAGCTTGAAACTCTACGGAATGGCAGGAATTCCTGGTGAAGAAGCAGAAGATTTAGAGCAAACTGTGATGATGATGCGTAATATCAAAAAAGCTGCGCCAGGATTGCGCTTAACATACGGATGCAGCACCTTTGTACCCAAAGCACATACGCCGTTTCAATGGTTTGGTGTGAATCGGCAAGCAGAAAAGCGGTTGCAGTTTTTGCAAAAACAGCTAAAACCGCAGGGGATAGAATTTCGCCCAGAAAGCTATAATTGGTCGATTATACAGGCTTTGTTATCGAGAGGCGATCGCAGACTCTCCCAACTTCTTGAACTTACTCGTGACTTTGGCGATTCCTTGGGTAGCTACAAACGTGCTTTCAAGCAACTCAAAGGACAAATCCCCGACTTAGATTTCTACGTCCACGCCGAATGGTCAACAGAACAAGTATTACCCTGGAGCCACTTGCAAGGGCCTCTGCCACAGTCTACACTACTAAAGCATTTGGCTGATGCTAAAAGTTATATTAATCCATCCCCCAAAGAACTACAGCCATTGAATTCATAGCTGAAAACTTGATGCAAAACACAGCTGAGTATTACTGCGCCTATTGCGGCGAACCTAACTTAACTTTTATTGATTTGAGTGCTGGAGGACAGCAATCTTACGTTGAAGATTGTCAAGTTTGTTGTAACCCAAATATTTTGTATGTGCGGGTTGATGAAGATACCCTAGATATCGAAATTGATACTGAATCTGAAAGCTGAATTTTAGGTTTTTCTTTCCATGCTGCACTTTAAACATTCCTCAATCATTAATGCCTCACCAGAAGTAGTTTGGAAATTTCACGAAAGGCCAGATATTTTGCAACTGTTGAATCCACCTTGGCAGCCAGTCCAAGTGGTTCGTCGTGAAGGAGGGTTGAACGTGGGCGCTATCACCGAATTTCGCTTGTTTCTCGGCCCATTACCCTTAACTTGGCTAGCGCGTCATACTGAATGTGAAAAATATCGCCTGTTTACTGACGAACAGATATCTGGTCCCTTTGAATCTTGGGTACATCGACATGAATTTGAATCAGAAAATGGCAAAACCAGATTAACTGACGCTATTTCCTTCTCTATGCCTGGTGGAGGAGGAGTTGAATTTGTCAGTGGTTGGCTAGTGCAAGCGCAATTAGAAGCGATGTTTCGCTACCGCCACTATGTGACTAAACGAGAATGCGAGTAATTATGAGCATTCTCTTGTAGTAAGTGGCTCCAGATTTTGAGCTTACTAGGAGCCATGTTTATTATTTTATCTTTGTTAGTTTGGATAATAAAAATCAGTAAATTTTCTAATTGACATTAGATTTTTTAACAATATAAATACTATTTCGCTAATTTCAAAGTGTTTCCTGAAAAGCTTGAAAATCTCATCCTCAGAGTTGAAGTTTAATCTTTAGTCTGAACTTTGGTGCGATCGCTTGGCAACGATCGCTTTCTAGCCTACATTAGTTTGGGATCTCAACGGCTACAGCGTCATGCACGAATTACTCCACTTCATTCCCTACTTTTGCCGCTAATTGTGTTACCGATTTTTCCCCAGACTTCGGCTGTTTAGAAAGCCCCATATTAAAAACACTAGTTTTTATAATCACCAAAGCTACCAGTACTATAACTTACATAATCCAACCGCCATACCAAAAACAGTTGTTGGTATGGCGGTTGTATGTGTAATAATAGTTCAAGTATCTTAATATTTCTAAATATCTTAAAGTGTTGGCACTATCCAAGGTAAAACGCTGACCACTAATAGAGCTTTCTGTCTGGTGGTTAGTGATTTTTGTGGTGATTATATTTTAGGAATTTTCACTTGAATACTAGGCGGAGTAAAAGCGTGATTCAATTAGAACAACCACCCAGTCATCAGACAAAATTGACTCCAGCAGTAAAAAGTAAATCTCAGTTTAAAGGACTTTTCATCGCTATTGTCATTGTGAGTGCATGGGTTATTAGCTTGAGTTTATTACTTCCCCTTGACATCTCCAAGTTAAAACTTTGGATGCTATTGCCTAGCATAGCTTGGCAAACATTTTTATATACAGGATTATTTATTACATCTCATGATGCTATGCATGGGGTAGTCTTTCCCCAAAACAGCAAAATTAATCATTTGATTGGAACATTAACCCTATCTCTTTATGGTCTTTTACCATATAAAAAATTATTGAAAAAGCATTGGCTACACCACCATAATCCAGCAACTCAAATAGACCCAGATTTTCATAATGGTAAATACAAAAACTTCTTTGCTTGGTATTTACATTTTATGAAAGGTTACTGGAGTTGGGGACAAATAATTGCTCTAACAATTATTTATAACTTTGCAAAATATATACTTCATATACCGAGTGATAATCTAAACTATTTTTGGGTATTTCCTTCACTTCTAAGTTCATTACAATTATTTTATTTTGGTACTTTCCTCCCACATAGTGAACCAATCGGAGGCTATATTCAGCCTCATTGTGCCCAAACGATTAACCGTCCAATTTGGTGGTCATTTATTACGTGCTATCATTTCGGCTACCACGAAGAACACCACGAGTATCCCCATATTCCTTGGTGGCAGTTACCAGAAATTTACAAAGCAAAATAGTTTTTGTTTATCTAATAAGTAAGTGGGCGTGAATAATTAAAGGTTTGTAGTCAGCGTCTCCAGCCCTTAAAATAAGTCTGGGGCTGCTTACTAAGAGCAAATTTATTCTGCTTATGTCAATTAATAATTCTCGTCTTGTCACTTATAGCCCTGCTTATACCATCGTTCCCACTTACGAGTGCTTTAATCGCTGTAGTTACTGCAACTTTCGCAGCGAACCGGGTAAAAGTCCCTGGATGAGTCTTTCAGATGCAGACAGTATTTTAAAACCACTTCAAAACGAAAAAGTCTGTGAAATTCTCATACTTAGCGGTGAAGTACATCCCCATTCGCCAAAGCGTCAGGCGTGGTTTGGGCGGATTTATGATTTGTGTGAATTAGCGCTTTCAATGGGGTTTTTACCTCATACAAACGCGGGGCCACTGAGTTTTGAAGAAATGCAAAAGCTCAAGCGTGTGAATATTTCGATGGGGCTGATGTTGGAACAGTTAACGCCAACATTGTTAAATAGTGTACATCGGCACGCACCGAGTAAATTACCAGAAGTTCGTTTACAGCAATTGCAATGGGCGGGAGAGTTGCAGATTCCTTTTACAACTGGGTTACTGTTGGGAATTGGGGAAACTGTAGATGATTCGTGGGAAACATTAACAGCTATATCTCAATTGCATCAACGTTATCACCATATTCAAGAAGTTATCCTGCAACCTCATAGTCCAGGATATCAGCAAACCTTTGATGCACCACCTTTTAACCCTCATCAGTTACCAGAAGTAATTGCTAAAGCACGTCAGATTTTACCGCCAGATATTACTATTCAAATTCCGCCGAATTTAGTTAAAGATGACCGATGGTTACTCGCTTGTATCGAAGCTGGTGCGCGAGATTTGGGTGGAATTGGGCCAAAAGATGAAGTGAATCCCGATTATCCTCATGTTCAGGAGCAAACATTGAGAGAAATTTTACAGCCTGCGGGGTGGGAATTGATGCCCCGTTTGCCAGTTTATCCGCAATTTGATAGTTGGTTGTCGGGGGAGTTGCAAACAGCAGTGAAGCGCTGGCGCAAGACTCTAACCCCAGTTTCTCTTTTGTAAGAACAGGGAAGTATAGATTTCCCATCTCGTAGTAGTTTTTTTGCTGACGAGTATTTGAACTGGCTGGATTAATCCACCTCTGAACTCCGTTAACGAGTATTTGAACTGGATTAATCCGCCTCTGAACTCCGTTAATGAGTATTTGAACTGGATTAATCCACCTCTGAACTCCGTTAATGAGTATTTGAACTGGATTAACCCACCTCTGAACTCCGTTAATGAGTATTTGAACTGGATTAATCCACCTCTGAACTCCGTTGACGAGTCTTTGAACTGGATGAATCCACCTTTGAACTCCGTTGACGAGTGTTTGAACTGGATTCATCTACCTCAATTCTGTATGATCTCGATTATTATGAGCATCATTGCTATATTTTTTACCTATGGTTAATAGTACTGACTTACTTGCAAACCTCTACAACGCGTTTAACCCCTTTGAACCTTTACCCGCAGGCGATCCAAAATATGTAGATTGTCAGGATGTGCGAGGAGATGCCGATATTTTGCAAGAGTTGGGAAATCGGATGCAATTGGCAAATACAAATACTTGCCAATTGTATTCTGGTCATCGGGGTGCGGGGAAGTCTACAGAATTACTCAGATTAAAGAAGTATTTAGAAAATCGGAAATTTTATGTTGTCTATTTTGCGGCTGATGAAGAGGATATCGATTCTGAAGATGCCCAATATACAGATATTCTTCTCGCCTGTACCCGCCGTTTGCTCAAAGATTTAAAAGAAATTGCCAGTCCTGATCCTATACTCAACTGGTTAAAAAGCCGTTGGGAAGATTTAAAAGATTTGGCGCAGACTCCCATAGAGTTTGAGAGTCTGGGAGTAGAAGCCAAACTTGCTCAGTTTGCCAAGTTGACCGCAAATTTAAGAGCTGTTCCTGAATTGCGCCAGAAGATTCGCCAAAAAATTGATCCTTACACTGTCACTTTAATTCAGGTGTTGAATGAGTTTCTAGCGGATGCAAAAAAGAACTTACCTACGGGTAAAACTCAACTGGCGGTAATTGTCGATAATTTAGACCGGATGGTATTAGTCAAAGACGGAGAACGCACCAATTATGAGGAAGTCTTTTTAGACCGCAGCGAACAACTCCAAGCTTTAGATTGCCATTTGATTTACACTGTCCCCATTTCAATGGTCTATTCTACAAGGGCAACAGACCTCAGAGATATCTACGGCGACCCCCAAATTTTGCCGATGATTATGGTCAACACTCTCAAAGGCGAAGTTTACCAGCCAGGACTTAAGAAAGTTAAAGAAGTAATTAACAAGCGAGTCCGGCAAATTGCACCCGAACTATCACTAGAAACAGAAATTTTCGACAGTCCCCAAACCTTAGACAGACTTTGTTTAATGAGTGGAGGTCATGTGAGGAATTTGCTATTGTTAACTCAAGATGCCTTTGGACGCACTGAAGAGTTACCTGTTTCAGAAAAGGCAGTGCGACGAGCAATTACTCAAGCTAGAGATACTTATCGCCGCGCTGTGGAAAATCATCAATGGTGTCTGTTAGCAGAAGTGTCTTGTTCTAAACGCATTATTAATGATGACTTGTATCGGAGTTTGATGTATAACCGTTGTCTTTTAGAATACCGCTATTTGGATGATGATGGAGAGATGCAGCGTTGGTATGATATTCATCCATTGATTCAAGGAATTCCAGAATTTAAAGAAGCTGTAGCGAAACTTTCATGAACCCAAATTTAAGTGATTGGGATGATGATTTACCCCCAGAACCAGAAGAAGCTTATCAAGACTTACTTCGCGCACTGAAGCGTAAATCAGGATTTGGTTTGTTTTTTGTGCAATGTACACCTATGGAAGCAGACAAGTTTATTGTCAAACTTCCCCAGGAGATTCCCCAGAAAAAGATTACAGTTTTGCGCTTTGTTGAGGCGATTGATAATTTATATCAGCCAGTGGCAGAGTTTGTTAAAGACAAGCAAGTTGATATTTTATTGATTAAAGGTCTGGAGTATTCTTTATATAAATATGAAAAAAGAAGTTTTGGGGAAATTACCGAAGGGCAGTTTAGCAATTTAACCAGTGTTCCGCATATTTTAAATCACTTAAACCAACAGCGAGAACGCTTTAGAGATGATTTTCCCATTAGCTTTGTTTTTCTTTTGCGTTCATTTTCAATCAACTATTTTATTCACCGCGCCCCAGATTTTTTTGATTGGCGTTCTGGGGTGTTTGAATTACCCACAACGCCAGAAGTAGTAGAAGAAGAATCAAATCGCTTGTTGTTGGAAGGAAACTATGAAGAATATTTAAAACTCACTCCTGAACAAAAAATTGAAAAAGTTATAGGAATTCAAGACTTGCTGTCCGAAAAACATCAGCTAGAGAATCAGAAGCCAAGTTTACTATTTAAACTGGGAAATTTATTATCTACTGCTAATGAATATGAAGGAGCGATCGCATCCTATGACCAAGCACTGAAATTTAAACCTGATGACCACCAAGCTTGGTACAATCGGGGCATTGCGCTAGATGAATTAGGACGCTTTGAAGAAGCGATTATATCCTACGAACAAGCACTGAAATTTAAGCCAGATTACCACTTAGCTTGGTACAATCGGAGCATTGCACTAGATGAATTAGGACGCTTTGAAGAAGCGGTCATATCATACGACCAAGCACTGAAACTTAAACCAGATTACCACCAAGCTTGGTACAATCGGGGCGATGCACTAGGCAATTTAGGACGCAATGAAGAAGCGATCGCATCCTACGACCAAGCACTGAAATTTAAACCTGATGATCACCAAGCTTGGAACAATCGGGGTTATGCGCTAGATGAATTAGGGCGCTTTGAAGAAACGATCGCATCTTACGAGCAAGCACTGAAGTTTAAACCAGATTACCACCTAGCTTGGTACAACAAAGCTTGTTGTTATGCTCTCCAAGGTAATATTGAAAAGGCACTAGAAAACCTACAAAAAGCAATTAATCTAAGTCATGAAAAATGTTGTGAATGGGTAAAATCTGACTCAGACTTTGATAGTATTAGGGAAAATGAACGCTTTCAAGCCTTGATTCAATAACCCTTATAAATACTAAAATAATGTAGCGATTAATTTAGCGATCGCCTTCACACTTCCACTAAAAATACTAACTGAAATTAAAAGCGATACGATACATTACTAAATATAAAGTTAACCCATCTTCAAGAACATAAATCAAATGTCAGAAAACGCCCAAGAGCAAAAACAGCTATCTCTCAAAGAAATTGCTAGCCTATCTTTGGCAGAACGTCACAAAATACTAGAACCTTTGATCGCCGCCACAGCCAAAGATTTTTTAAATGACCCTGAATTAACAGAATTCTCAGTTTTAGGTGGTGAAGATTGGGAAACTGAGAATGACAACATAATTCATGTAGAAGAACCCGAAAGCAACCGCAATTATGACGCTTTTTTGAACGGCTACGCACCAGAAGACGAAGGACTTTATGACGACTGAAAATTAAAAGGGAACATCCTGATAAAAATCATGTCACAACTTAAAATTGACTATTCAGAAACTTTACCAGATGCCTTACAGCAAACGCGAGAACAGTTTGAACAAGAAGCAAAAATGGCGATGGCAGTTAAACTATTTGAAATGAAACGCATTTATTCTGGTTTAGCTGCACAGTTAGCAGGTATAGATAGGGTAACTTTTTTACTTAATTTACACCGTTATGGTGTAGCGATGATTGATTTAACTGAAGAAGAACTTATATCTGATTTAGCGAATGCTTGAAACTTTGCAAATACACTGTGACCTCTCTCAAAACCTCTCTCCTTTTAGGAGAGAGGCTTTGAATCTTACTCCCCTTCCCTTGTAGGGAAGGGGTTGGGGGTTAGGTCACTATTTCACTCAACTAAAAACCATCAAAATAGCCTCAAATAAATACCCACCGTGAACAAATTCCTAACGCATCCCTCAAAGGAGAGAGATAGGAGCCTAAACCCTGTTGTAAAATAGACATATAAGGATTCGGGGGGCCATTTTACTGGTCATAAACGCCTATAGAAACTATTTTTGGAAATCTCCAAGGTCTGAAGTCCAGCCAGCTAAAGCAACTACAGCGGCTGTACCACCAGCGCATACCAGGCGATCGCATCACCACGCCTGAGTTTTCCCAGCGTCTGGCAGCAATTAGCACAGAAGTGAATCAGCCTGTGTGCGCTTACATCAACCGTCGCGGACAAGTGATTCGCGTCGGGGTAGGCACACCGCGTCAAACGCAAATACCACCGATGGAATTGCCCCGTTACGGTGCAGAACGACTCAGTGGTATTCGTTGTATTGCCACCCATCTCAAGCCAGAACCGCCCAATGAAGCGGCGCTCACGGCGATGGCACTACAACGCTTAGATGCCCTAGTTGTCCTCAATATTACCGGAACCGGATTTACACGGCGCGGAGGCGGTGCGACTGGGTATGTCAAAGAAGCTTATTTAGCTCATCTCACACCCCAAGACTCTCGCACCCTGATTCCTAGTCCTGCTGCTGTCAAAGTAGAGGAAAGCCAATTCGGCTTCGCTCACTCTAAACAAATCCAATCCCCAAGTTGGAATATATCGCCACCTTTGGATTTGGATGATCTGGCAGACCAGGATTTAGTAGACTTGGTAGAAAATCTGGAAGCGGAATTCCAGCGCGAATTTATCGCCCAGGAAGTAGATGCTGACCACGATCGCGTGCTGATTGTGGGGCTGATGACCAGTGAGATGACTCCCCTACAATTCCAAGACACCCTAGTGGAATTGGCACGTTTAGTTGATACAGCTGGGGGAGATGTATTACAGACAATACAGCAGAAGCGATCGCGCGTTCATCCCCAAACCGTAGTTGGTGAAGGTAAGGTGCAAGAAATTGCCCTAACTGCCCAAACACTAGGAGTCAACCTCGTTGTCTTCGACCGTGACCTCTCACCCTCCCAAGTCCGCAACTTAGAAATGCAGATTGGTATCCGGGTAGTTGATCGCACGGAAGTAATTTTGGATATCTTTGCCCAACGCGCTCAATCCCGCGCTGGAAAATTGCAAGTAGAACTAGCACAGTTAGAATACATGCAACCGCGATTAGCTGGTAGAGGTCGCACCATGTCCCGATTGGGTGGTGGTATTGGGACTCGTGGCCCTGGTGAAACCAAACTGGAAACTGAACGCCGTGCCATTGGGCAGCGCATATCCAGACTACAAAAAGAAGTAACTCAGTTGCAGGCCCATCGTTCGCGGTTACGGCAGCGACGGCAGCATCGAGAAGTTCCTTCAGTCGCTTTAGTTGGATATACCAACGCTGGTAAATCTACTTTGCTGAATGCTCTCACGAATGCAGAAGTTTATACAGCCGACCAGTTATTTGCCACTCTCGATCCCACCACGCGCCGTCTGGCGATTCCTTATGGCGAAACCAATGAACATCAGGAAATTCTGATTACAGATACAGTAGGGTTTATACACGAACTGCCTGCATCGTTAATGGATGCTTTCCGCGCCACCTTGGAGGAAGTCACAGAAGCCGATGCCCTACTACACTTGGTGGATTTGTCTCACCCTGCTTGGTTGCGTCATATTCGCTCAGTCAGAGAAATTTTGGCACAAATGCCAATAACTCCTGGCCCAGCGCTAGTGATTTTTAACAAGATCGATCAAGCCAATAGTGAGACATTAGCTCTAGCTAGAGAAGAATTCCCCCTTGCGGTATTTATTTCTGCGAGTCAGCGTTTGGGATTAGAAACCCTACGTCAGCGCCTTGCCAAGCTGATTGAATACGCCGTTGATTCTCAGTAAATACTGAAATAAATTTTTAATTTTCTAGTTGAAAATGCCGTAGTTAATAGTAACTATGGCATTTTCTATTGAAAATAATAGATATTTCTACTTTATTAAAGCTTTATCGGTTTATGTGGAATTTGCTGAATGACAATTTTATAAAAGACATGCTAGAACAATTGATTAATGGTATTTTTCTGTTTCTAGCTGATACAGTAATTGAATTTATTCACTAAATAAATTCAATTACGTATAAAGATTTAAGCATTGAACTTGTTCTTAATTAATTTTATACAGCAGAATTTAGAATTTAGCAGTAAAACATGATTTATTTCTGGGTAACAGATTTAGCTTGTGTATCTCACAACTTTAAATCTGCTGTAAGTACTCTATTAACCTTTCAGCATGACTTTTAGAGTTATCTCATTTATCAACATTATATAAAGAAAGGTATATGCAATTAGCTTCACAGCCATTTGAGTCGAAAGATGTCAAAGTACAGCTTCTTTTAACTGGAGGACATCAATATACTGTTTATTTAAAATCGGATGCACCTTTACTGCATAGCCTTTTAACAACAGTTGTGGCTCGTGCTTACAAACAAGAATCTGAGTTACAGAATTTATTCCAAATTCCCATCAATGAAGGTCGCTCGGTTTTGTGTTTTCCTGGCGAACATCTTATAGGGGTGGTTACAGAACCCCCAATCTTTGTACATCAATCAGAGAAAATACAATTGCAAAATGATTATATTTTGGATTCTGATTATATACAAATAGATAATTTTCTTCAACCAGAAGAACACAAACACTTACTCAAATACGTCCTAGATAAAGAGTCGGAATTCTTGCCAAGCAATACTTCTACAAAGGATATTAACTATCGCCAATCAATGGTTATCTACTCATTCCCTGAATTTTCTGAACTAATATTACAGAGAATTCAAGCAATGATTCCTGATATCATGAGCAAATTAAACTTACCATTATTTCCTATATCACAAATTGAAAGTCAACTCACTGCACATAATGATGGTAACTATTACAAACTTCATAATGATAATGGCAGTCCAGATACTGCTACTAGAGAATTAACATACGTTTATTATTTTTATCAAGAACCAAAATCATTTTCTGGTGGTGAGTTGTTGATATATGACAGCAAAATTGAAAATAACGTATATGTCAATGCTGAGACATTCAAAACCGTCGAACCTCGCAACAACAGCATTGTATTTTTCCTTAGCCGTTATATGCACGAAGTACTGCCTGTGAATTGTCCCTCTCAAGCTTTTGGAGATAGTCGATTTACTATCAATGGCTGGGTACGTCGATAAGTAAATTCAGTATAATTACTGTATACTACCACCATGAATATTTAACTTTAGGTAAGGCGATCGCCTTACCTAATTTATTGCAAACTCATAGCCAATAGACTTTCTGAGTAATATATTTCATTGCATTATAAATAGTCTGTCAATATTACTTAAGCAATTTATTTATAAGTTTAAAATAAAGATTTAGCTAACTAATTAAAACTAGAGATATTACGTAATTAAATAAAAATCATTTTCATAGTATAAACACTTAATTATCGTAATTTGATCGCGTTAATGTCATTTATTTATACTCTATTAAATTTTTGATAAAGCTTAAATAAAACAGTACTATATCTCTTTTTTTTGTGTCAATTTAGATCAGCAAATGATGTCAATGATGCTCATATAAACATCATTATTAGGAAGCTTTTCCATATCTTGTTTAAGACAAAGAGGTTTGATTTACATGTCTCAAGCATATTCAAAAAAAATAATAGGTTATATAAGTTGTGGTCTACTATCATTCACCTTAGCTTTAGGGTCACAAATACCTCAAGCACATGCCGGTAACGGTAACGGCAATGGCAACGGCAACGGCAATAAAAATACACCAGCACCAGCACCAGCACCTGCGCCAGCACCAGCACCTGCGCCAGCACCAGCACCAGCACCGGCACCAGCACCTGCGCCAGCACCTGCACCTGCGCCAGCACCTGCGCCTGCACCTGCGCCTGCACCGGCACCTGCACCAGCACCTGCGCCTGCACCAGCACCAGCACCTGCGCCTGCACCAGCACCAGCACCAGCACCTGCGCCAGCACCAGCACCCAAGAGTTTAGGGTCTATAAGTTTTTCAGCTACAGGAACCAATACCTACGACAAATCTAATGATCCTCTGGCAGCGTCAGTCCTCTTTAATTTCCTAGACAATGGTTTATTGTCACTGACCCTGACTAACAAATCTTCTGTAGGAATCTCAAACCCTTCTGATGTTCTGACATCAGTCTTCTGGGACTATGCTGGTTCTCCCCTAAATAACTTATCGCTGGTTTCGGCTTTAGCTCCGACAGTGACCTCAAGCGCAGGCTCTACCACTACAAAGAATGTTGATCTTCTAGCTCTAAATGAATGGAAATTGCCAAATACTAGTAATACTGGAGGACTTCCTGGCATTGACCAACACTACGGTCTGGGTACTGCTGGCTTAGGCATTTTCCAAGGTGGTGGTGGACAGCAATTTAATTACGGCATCATTAGTGGTTACGCTAATGATGCAAATCCAGCTGTGAGTTCGGGGACTTTTGTTCAAAGTTCAGCTACTTTCCTACTATCAGGGCTAACCTCCGACTTTGACATCACTAAGATTGGCAACATCCGTTTTCAGTACGGTACATCACTAAGCGAAACTAGTATAAAACCTGCCACAGCACCTGCGCCCGCACCTGCGCCAGCGCCCGCACCTGCGCCAGCGCCAGCACCTGCGCCCGCACCTGCGCCAGCGCCCGCACCTGCGCCAGCGCCAGCACCTGCGCCAGCGCCCGCACCTGCGCCAGCGCCAGCATCTGCGCCAGCGCCCGCACCTGCGCCAGCGCCAGCACCTGCGCTAGCGCCAGCACCTGCGCCAGCGCCAGCACCTGCGCCAGCGCCAGCACCTGCGCCTGCACCTGCGCCCGCACCTGCGCCTGCACCTGCACCTGCACCAGCGCCAGCACCTGCGCCTGCACCTGCACCTGCACCAGCGCCAGCACCTGCGCCAGCGCCAGCACCTGCGCCAGCACCAGCGCCCGCACCTGCGCCTGCACCTGCACCTGCACCAGCGCCAGCACCTGCGCCTGCACCTGCGCCTGCACCTGCACCTGCACCAGCGCCAGCACCTGCACCTGCACCAGCACCTGCACCTGCACCAGCACCTGCACCTGCACCAGCACCTGCACCAGCACCAGCACCAGCACCTGCACCAGCACCTGCACCAGCACCCGCGCCAGCACCAGCACCCTCAGTACCGCCTTACTATCAACCCCCTGCACCTCAACCGAAAAAAGTACCTGAACCTAGCACAACCGCAGCATTAGGATTATTAGGCTTGGGTGTTTTCGGACTCCAGAAGAAAAACAAAAAAAATCTTTCCTAAACTTAAACCGCACAGCTAAGTTTTAGTAGGAAGGGTCTTAAATACATGGGTTTAGAGGAGCATAAGCACTTCTAAACCCATATTTGTTAGAGGTAAGAAATGCGAAATTAAAACTCGCCTAGAAAATTCCTGCTTTTTAACTAGCGCTTATACCAATTCTGTATGAAGATGCGCCAAACTACGTCAAACTTATAGATGGGTGCATTTAGTAATTTTGTTATGAGTCGTCCATTCCAAATCGA
>NZ_JBALDN010000041.1:0-130283 GCF_036917375.1 Nostoc sp. | reverse complement strand
CAATGCTTTTAGTAATTTATTAATACAATTTTTAATATCCTTTTGAATTTGCAACTAATAATTTAGCATAAGAAGTACTGAAGAACCAAATTGTTTGACTCAGCCAAAAGTATTGGCAAAATGGTTAACTAATGCAAAAGTTTTAGAATTTTATGAAGGAAGAGATAATCTTTTTCCTTTAGAAAGAATTATAGAAACGTACAAACCGATGGCTAGAGGAGATGAGCCGATTATTCCGTGCCTTCTCTACTATCAAAATATTCCCATTGGTTATTTGCAGTATTGTACGCTCAATGACTTATCAGAAATTGATAGACAATTGTATCATCTCGAGCAGACCGATTGTGTCTATGCGATTGACTTGTTCATTGGCGAAACCGAATATTGGAACAAGGGAATTGGTACAAAAATTCTGTCAGTAGTTATCAACTATCTTTTTGAACAGTGTCAAGCTCATAAAATTGTCATAGATCCACACGCTGACAATTATCGTGCTATTCGCTGTTATGAAAAATGTGGTTTTGTGAAAGTAAAGCTATTGCCGGCACATGAATTACATGAAGGAGAATACTCAGATTGTTGGCTTATGGCAATAGAGCCAAAGAAATCATGAGGAAATGCACTCTACCTATTATACCTTCTTACCTGCTACTGGTTCAGTTATATTTTCCATATCGACCAGATTCCACTTTAAACCTTTGCTCCTATATATACGCTTCTGCAAATTTGGATAATCACCGATATCATGGTCTAGCCTTTGACCAACTACTATACATTTGAATATAGAATTGCCCGTGTTTTTCAAATTGTGCGGCTTACCACCAGCGCGATATCCAATAAAATCTCCTGCTTTAACTGGATAAACGTTTTCTCCAATTGTTGCCTCAGCTTCTCCCTCAAGAACGTATACGCACTCTTCTTCGTGATAGTGCATATGAAGCTCTGTTGATTCACGACCAGGCTCTACTTCAATGATGTGGAAACCGATATTTTTTAAACCTGTCAAATCCCCTAAAGACTTATTCAGTCTGTGAGCATTGGAGTTAAGAAAATGTGTTTTTTTTAGTCCTTCATAAGACTCAATCTCTTCTTTGGTGACTAAATACTTTTCCATTTATTGATACCAAGGTGCTAAGAAAATTTGATGCTGAATAAGCGAGGGGACTAAAGAGGAATTAAGACGGAACTTAAAATAGGTTCAAGGGTTCCATCTCAGCAAAAGCGATGCCCTTCTCTACGAGACGCTCCGCGAACGACAGGCTCAGGGTAAGACCTACGGCGGTAAACTACGCTTCTATTTGTGGATGGGATTATATCATCATCTCGTTATTAAGTGCAACTTCACAGAAAATTGGTATTAGTTAATGTCTGACTGGATACCGAGAGTAGTACATCAGCCTAAATCATATAGTACGTTACTAAATTAACTCGCGTGTTCCCAGTCACTAAGTAACTCATGTTGTTGTACTATTTTATGGCATTTACGAAATGGTACTTTAGGAGTACCAATACTCCTACCAGGAAAAGACTGTTTTTTGGTCTTGGTAGGTCTATTTTCTAGGGTGGTTGAACTGAACTGTTGGGTTTTCATTGGTAAATAAATCTCTGATTCAAATCTGAGCACCAATTTATAACATCAAGTTGCAAATGGCAAATTTCTGAAGAAAAATAAAAAATACATATTAAATTTCTAAAGGAAAGAAGAGAAATTTAGGAGTTGATTTACTAAGAAGGGGAAAAGGGGGAAAGGGCAGGAATAAAGAACTTTTCCTCACAAGTTACAAAGCCCCTGTTTTTAAATAGGTCGAACAAAAAAAGAAGATTTTGGAGACACGTAGTGCGTTTGCCCTTGGCGTCTCGCAGAGAGTTGAAACACCTGCTTTTAAGTGTGGAGTTGCCTTACCCTTTCCCCTTTACCCTTTACCCTTTACCCTTCTTCATTCTCAAGATGAAGTGTTGCCAATGAGACTAACGATCGCTGCGGCTAAATCCGCTGGATCGACGGGTTTAGGTAGATGCTTTTGAAAACCTGCTGCCATTGCTTGGTTGTAATTAATTTCTCCTGCATAGGCAGTTAAAGCGATCGCGGGAATTTGTCCGCCTTGCTCTGGCGGTAATTTTCTTACCTCGCGTAGCAACATATACCCATCCATCAGAGGCATTCCAATATCGCTTAAGAGGATATCTGGCTGGGATTGTACTAATGTTTGCAGCGCTTCATCTGCTGATTCAACTGCCGTTATCGTCGCACCATATTGTTCCAGCGCAAAGCTGAAAAACTCTCGCACATCGGCTTGATCGTCCACAAGCAGGATTTGCACTCCAGCCAGTAGTGTCTCCTCAGTACTGAGTTCTGGTTGAGAAGCCTCACTACTAACTCGCAACTCAGAATTTTTGAGCAAAGGTAGTTTGACTGTGAAGGTAGCCCCTTGTTCTTCTCCCAAACTCTCTGCCTGAACTGTGCCACCATGAAGTTCTACTAGATGACGCACAATTGCTAGTCCCAATCCCAACCCGCCAAATACTCTGGTTGTTTTGGCGTCTGCTTGCCGGAAGTAATCGAAGACGTAGGGCAAAAATTCTGGGTTAATTCCTTTACCTGTATCAATTACCTGGATTTGGGCATCTAAACCAACTTGCTCTAGACGCACTTCTACAAGTCCATCTGTTGGTGTGAATTTAACGGCATTGGAGAGGAGATTCCACATCACTTGTTGCAAGCGATCGCCATCGCCGAGAACTTTGCCGATATCATTACTTAACACCGTTTGAATTTGAATCGATTTGGCTTCTGCTGCTAAACGTACCGTTTCTAATGCAGATGCGATCGCTATTTTCAAATCCACTGCATGGAGATTTAACCTAACCTTACCTTGCAAAATCCGCGAAACATCAAGTAAATCTCCAATCAATTGGGTTTGTAACTTGGCATTCCGCTCGATTGTTTCCAATGCTCGGATTTTAGTAGCTTCGTCGAACTTGCGGGTTCTGAGTAACTTTGCCCACCCTAAAATTGGATTCAAGGGAGTTCGGAGTTCGTGGGAAAGGACAGCGAGAAATTCATCTTTAATCCGGTTGGCTGTCTCGGCTTCTGCCCTGGCAGTCTTTTCAGCTTCGTAAAGTTGAGCGCGGGCGATGGCTTGCGCACACTGCTGTCCCAGTGTCAACATAAATCCCCGGTCTTCTTCATGAAATATTTGAAGAGGAGTAAAGCTTAATCCTAAAGCCCCAATTACTTTACCTTCTACTATCAAGGGAATGGAAGCCCAGGCATTATTCGCGATAACAGTCACAACATCTGCTAAGTCGGGATATCTAGCAATCATGGCTGCTAAATTTTCTAAAAAAATCGGCTGCCCAGTTCTGACTGTTTCTGCTATTTGGTTAGGTGCTGTGATGGGAAAACTTGTCCAAGTATTTATGAGTGTTTGTGGATAGCCAATTGCTTGCACAACTTTTAGGGTAGTATTTCCTTCAGTAAGTAAGACAACGGAACCACCAGTAGCTTCCAAGGCGGCAATGCCTTGGTTCACCACTACATCAGCCACCTGTTGGGGAGTTAAGGCTTCCGAGAAGGCAGCAGTTATTTTTTGTAAAAGTACTGTGCGATTGACAGACCGTTCAGTTTCCTGGTAAAGTCTGGCGTTGTCGATGGCTGTCGCCGCCCGCCGAGCAATATCTTCTGCTAAAGCCAAGTCTGTTTGTTGATAGTACCGACCAGATTCGGCGGTAAAAAAAGAGATTGCTCCAAATAATTGCCCGCGGGAACGAACTGGAATCACCATCAAAGAACGAATACCCAGACTTTGCAGCAATTGCAGATGTTCGTTGTCTTCAGACATCTCTAGAAGATGTGAGTTAGATAATTCGGGATAAAAGACAGATATTCCTAGCCTTAGCTGCCGTACAAGCTGTTTGGCTTTGGTTTTGGGTCGATAACGCCGTCGGATTTCGTCTAAAATATTCAGTTTTGTGGGATCGGCAATTGCGATCGCAATTTGTTTACTCGACCAATCTTCCTCAAAGACATCTACAATGCACAAATCGGCTAAAGTTGGAACTGCAAGATTTGCCACATTTTCCAAGGTGATTTCATAATCTAATGAGGCAGCTAGTAAGGTGCTGGCTTCGACTAAAAAGTTTTGTGTGGCTTCAACTCGTCTGCGATGGCTAATATCTTCAATAATCCCTAATGCATACATTGGTTGTCCCTTCGCATCCCAAACTGCTGATGAAGTTAGATTTACCCAAACTATGGAACCATCTTTGCGGATGTAGCGCTTCTCTAAGGAATAACCACTAATTTCTTTTGCTAAAACTCGCCGAGCATTTTCCAAATCAACTTCTAAATCGTCAGGGTGGGTAATTTCCTGAAAGTTCATTTGAATTAACTCTTCATGGCTATAGCCAGTAATTTCGCATAGGGCAGGATTAATTTGCAGAAATCCTCCATCCAACCCTACTAAAGTAATACCGACAGCTGCTTGATTGAACATTGCCCGAAACCTTTCTTCGCTTTCTCGCAAAGCTACTTCTGTTTGCTTTG
Source organism: Nostoc sp. (assembly GCF_036917375.1). Lineage (GTDB taxonomy): Bacteria > Cyanobacteriota > Cyanobacteriia > Cyanobacteriales > Nostocaceae > Nostoc. Next base: position 125,737 of record NZ_JBALDN010000041.1, on the reverse strand, counting down.
CTGCGGTCACATCTGCCAAAATAATGCCAATTCCTACCGTTTCACCCATTGTGTTATGAACTGGGTAATAGTTGCCCAGCCAGTAACCGTAACGTTCGGGTTGCTCTCTTGTCTCACCGCTGATTTCCATATTCAGCAGGGGTTCTCCAGTATCTAACACGCGCTGTAACTGTGGTTCTAACTCAGCCGCCATCGCTGGTAGCACTTCCCTAAATTTGCGTCCTAGATGTTCTTCGATAGTTATACCGTTAATGTCAGCGAAAACTTGATTAATGCGGATATATCGCAGTTCCCGATCCAAAAAGCATACGGCAATAGGAGCTGCTCCGAGCAACGCATCTAGGAGAGATAGAGATTCGGCATAATGGACTAAAGCCTGGTGGATGTCTCGATAAAGTTGGGCATTTTCCACTGCTAAGGCAGCACGATGGCTAATATCTGTTGCTAAAGTTAGGTCAGTGCGATCGTAGCGGCGGTTTGATTGAGTGCTGACAAAGCTGATAGTGCCGAGGACTCGCCCTTTTGCGATTAACGGCACAATCATCACAGACTTCATCCCCAATTGCCGAACCAGTTCTAAGTGTTCCTGATTTTGAGTACTTGCTACTAATAGCGAATCAGATATTTCTGAGATTAATTCGCTTTGACCAGTTTGCAGTACTCTGGTAATTGCACTTGCACCTTTGTAATCTGTCGCATACTCCTGAAGTTTACGCGCCAACTCTGCTTTTGATGGGTCTGCATGAGCAATGGGTAGGCGGCGAATGGAACCATCTTCATTTAAAATATCGACGCTACACCAATCAGCTAGCTGAGGAACTGAAATTTTGGCGATCTGTTGTAAGGTTTGTTCATAATCTAACGAAGTAGAAAGTACACTACTAATTTGGGCGATATAGCGGAGTCTTTCCTCAGCCTGCTTGCGCTCTGTAATATCGAGAACAAAAAAAGCTCCTCGATCTACAGTCCCTTCAAAATGGCTACCACCTGCCAAAACAGGCAAACGCGAGCCGTCTTTACGAATATATTCTTTTTGATATGGCGTGCAAAAGAAACTGTGTTCAAATTGAGTTACTGCTTCCTTATCGAGTGGCACGTACTCTGTAGGAGTTAGGTCTTGCCAGCGAAGTGTTCCGGCAAGTAATTCTTCACGGGTATAACCGACCATATTCAGCAAGGCATCGTTAGCGTCTGTAATCCTGCCGTCTCTATCCCAGAAGCCGATACCAATCATGTTTGAATCAACTACACTGCGAAACTTAGCTTCGCTTTCTCGTAATGCTTGTTCAGTTTGTTTCAGTTGAGTAATATCAATTGAACTAATGCCCACTCCCAACAACTGTCCATTCGGCAAACACACCGGATAATAGCTGACAAGACCATAACGATATACCCCAGGCGGATAGGTTTCACCGCTCACTTCTTGGTTAAGTAAGGGTTGCCTAGTTTTCATCACTTGCTGAAAAACAGGCTCAATTTGGGCTGCCCATTGTGGTAGTACTTCCCTAAAGGTGCGACCAATATGTTGAGTTTGCGGTACACCGTTAATGGCAGCTAGCGTTTCATTCGCATGAATGTAGCGCAGTTCAGGATCGAGAAAAGCCAGCGCCACTGGCGAACTAGTAAGCCAAGCATTGAGTAAAGCCAGAGATTCATCTTTTTGCCCAATAGCTTGTTGAAGTTCCTGGTGCAACCTGGCTTTTTCTAGTTCTGCCTGCTTGCGCTCAGTAATATTCACACCTGCACAGGTGATACCTAAAATGTTATTGTCTGCATCCCTTAGCGGTTCAACTAGCAAATCGTAGTAACGATTTTCTTTACCAATTGTCAAATAAACCTCTTGACGGGTTGCAACACCAGTTTTTATTACCTTTAGCTTAATTGCCTGCAATTGCGCTGCTACTGAGGCGGTAAATAATTCATCATCAGACTTACCTAACATTTCCTCAGTAGTTTCTAGAACTTGAGGATTATGAATCCACTGATATCGCAAATCGCAATCCTGCTGAAAGACCGCGATATCTGAACTACTTAATGCTAATCGAAATCTTTCTTCACTAACTCTTAGCTTTTGGAGATTTTCATTCGCCTCTCTTTTGGCAGTTTTTAACGCCTCACATAAGATACTAAAGAGCAATCCTTCTAATGCAAATAACCCAATTCGCACAGAATTAGATAAGTCAAAACTCAGCTCATAAGCTGGAGGGAGAAAGAAGTAATTGTTCAGTAATGCAGACAAGAAAGTTGCTAACAACCCTGACTTCAAACCACCATACCAAGCACTCAACATTACAGCGCTAAAAAATAGTAGAAAAGGAGTTCCACTCATGTTTAACCAAGGGTCTAGCATCAACATTAGCACTAATGCTAGTGCGACAATTAATACAACAATGCCATAACGCAGTAACTGAAGATAATGAATATGGGGCATGAAAAGTTCTTGGAAAAACCAATACTCATTGCAGAGGCTGTACATACCCTAAGCTAGTTTGTGATTTTTAGTAATTTATCTACAGATAGATTTTTGCTGAGTTCTAAAAGTTTCTTTTGCCAGAGGTCAATTTGTTAGTTATCTGATATATGAAGGTAAAATTTACCTCGAACCATCAAGATAGATAACACTATTTGGCTAATTTAAAATACTAAATACAAATACCAGCTAACTCATAACAAAAATTATCGAATAATATCTGGTTGAGGATAGAGAGAAACAGAAAGTCTTGGCTGTAGTTGTGAGATAATCTATTTATATCATCCAACTACTTTTTTAATTAGCCGATTGTTTGCCGAATTCACCAGAGGATAAATACATAGTTTGAGTTGCTAGAAGTATTTCTGCTGTCTCATATCTTAGAGGTTTAGAGAACACATAACCTTGACCAAATTCGCATCCAAGTTCCTGTAACCATTGAAGTTGTTGTGGTGTTTCAATACCTTCGGCAATAACGGCTAATCCGAGTTGATTGCTCAAAGCAATAATAGTACTAACGACCTGATAATTACGGTTCCCTTGCTGCATCTGACTGACAAAGGAGCGATCGATCTTCAAATTATCAGCAGGTAAACGGTGGAGATAATTGAGCGATGAATAACCGCTACCAAAGTCATCAATGCTGATTTGAATTTTTCTGTCTTTTAATTGGGTTAATAAATCAATTGTCTGACTGATATTGTCAATTAACATACTCTCGGTAATTTCTAAGGCTATGGAATCGCCTTCTAAACCTGTTTGAGCTAGTGTTCGATCGATGACATTAATTAAGTTAGCTTGGCGAATATCTTGAGCAGAGAGATTAATACTCATCTTGAGTGGAAAGTGACTAGCAAACTTGGTTTTCCAGTTTGCCAGTTGTTGACAAGCTTTGCAGAACATCCAGCGATCGATTTGCACAATTAGCCCTGTTTCTTCGGCAACAGGAATAAATTCCCCCGGCAACATTAACCCGCGAGTTGGGTGTTGCCAGCGCACTAATGCCTCAAATCCAATCAGCCGAACTGCTTGCAGCTGCAATTCTCTACTAACCTGTTGGCTTGGCCCGCCGTAGGCATCGCCAAGTATGTCAACAATCGGCTGATAGTATATAACAAACTCTTCTCGTTCGAGAGCTTTACGGATATCGGTTTCTAGAGTTAGCCGATTTACGGCTTGAGTGTGCATTTCTATATCAAAAATTTTGTAAGAACTTCTATCTTGGGCTTTGGCTCTATACATGGCAATATCGGCATCTCGGAGTAAATCAGAGGCATGAGAATAGTTCTTTGTTCCTAAGACAATACCGATGCTCGTACTAATAACGACTTCAGAATCATTAAGTATCAGTGGTGTTTGAAAATCTTTTAGAATCCGCTCAGTAATTTGAACAGCTTTTTCCATACCAGAAATATCTTCTAGCAGAATTACGAATTCATCACCACCGATTCGAGCGACTAAATCAACCTCTCGTAGATGAGTTTTGAGCTTCTGAGCAATGCTTTTAAGTAGTCGATCTCCAGTTAAATGTCCTAAGCTATCATTGATCACTTTGAACCGATCTAGATCGAGAAATAAGACGGCGTAACGATAGGTTTCTATTCGTTTAGCTCGGTTAATCGATAATTCTAACCGTTCTACCAAAAGCGTCCGATTCGGTAAATCTGTCAACGGATCGTGTAAGGCATTGTGAATAATCTGTTCTTCTGCATGTTTGCGATCGCTCACATCTAATAAAACACCATGCCAGACAATATCTTTGTTTTCTCGATATTCCGAACGCGCACTTGCCTGTACCCACTTGAGTTTTCCAGAAGGTGTAACTAATCGCCATTCATAAGAGAATGGTTCTAAAGTTTGAGCGCTTTGTTTGGCAGCCGCATAACATCCGGCACGGTCATCTATATGGATTTGTGCAAAGCAAAGAGAGGCATCTGATAAAATTTGTTCGGGTGTTAATTCTAGAAGGTCTAGACAGCCTAAACTGATGTATTCAAAGACAATAGAACCATCAAAATGATGTACAAAGCTATAAATTATTCCCGGTATATTAGACGCTAATGTTTGTAACAGATTTTGGGCTTGTTGGTGCTGTGCCCGCACCTGAGCATCCCGAAGTTCTCGACGCACCGCCACCGGCAATCGGCTTAAATTATCTTTCATCACATAATCATGAGCACCTGCTTTCATCATTTCCACAGCAGATACTTCGCCGATTGTGCCAGAAACGAGAATGAAAGGAATATCTTTCTGACTCTGCTTTACTATTTCCAAAGCCATAGGAGCATTGAATCCAGGTAATCGGTAATCTGAAATTATCAGATCCCAGGTACGGCTATTGAGGGCTGTATGTAGCTCTTCGACCGTTTCGACACGTTGCCAGATTGGATTGAAACCACCGCGACGCAGTTCGCGAATAACTAACATGGCATCGATTTCTGAATCTTCAACCATCAGGACGTTCAAGGGTTCACTCATACTTCATACCTGATACCTGATAATTTCCTTGGCAAAATTTAAGTTAATCCGCCATATTTTCATCCCAAACAACACCGATTAGCTGTTAAGAAATATGGCTAACAGATACACCAACGATTTGCAAGCTGGTGAGTAAACGGGCGTTCAAGTGGCTGGCTAATCTTGCTCTTGTCTGCGCTCAAAAGAGAAATGAAAAATAGTTTCTTTCAAGATACCTGTTTAGTTAACTCGACACTCCTCCTAGTACAAATTGGCTGTAGTGTTGTAACACACAAATCTAAAAAAGCTCGATTTCCCATTATTCTCTCGTTTATCTTGTTTCCATGCAGAGTATGAGAATGGCTTATTAGGGGCTAATGCCTTAACTTGACACTAATCCATCCCGAATATGAGACGGGTGAGGACACCCATCTTACAAAAAAATTTGGGATGTTTTTTATTTGAAAGTGCCTAAAGAGGTTTTTCAGGAACTTTACCCCTTGTCAGCTAATCTTTGTGCCAGTCCCCCATACTCAATATTGCGATCTAAGATTATTGGGTATTCTATAATTTGCGATCGCCACTATACGGATGATTGAAGTTGAACATCTGAGTAAAATATACGGCTCTACCCCAGCGATTACTGATGTCACTTTTAGTGTCGAGCCTGGGGAGATTTTAGGATTGTTGGGCCCTAATGGCGCTGGAAAAACCACAACCATGCGGATTCTGGCTGGTTATTTACCGGCAACCAATGGAAATGCCCGGATTGCTGGTTATGATGTCCATGAAAATTCTCTGGCTGTGCGCCAACGCATTGGTTATTTACCGGAAACACCGCCGTTATATCCAGACATGACGGTGGAAGGATTTTTGCATTTTGTCGCTCGAATAAAGGGAGTATCAGCAGGCGATCGCCCCAACAAGGTGACAGCCGCCATCGAACGCTGCAACTTAGAAGATAAGCGGCGAGTAATTATTCGCAAGCTCTCCAAAGGATACCGCCAACGTGTCGGAATTGCTCAAGCGATCGTCCACGATCCCCCAGCGATCATTTTGGATGAACCCACTGTCGGACTCGATCCCCGACAAATAATTGAGGTGCGGAATTTAATTAAAAGTCTTGCTGGTACTCACACAATTATTCTTTCCACGCACATTCTGCCAGAAGTAAGCATGACTTGTAGCCGCGTCGCCATTATCAATCGCGGTAAAGTAGTAGCAACTAATACACCAGAAAATCTGATGACTCAGTTGACAGGTGGCTCAGGGTATGAGTTGGAAATAGAAGGAGAAGCCGCCCTAGCGAAACAGGTATTGCAAAAAGTCGCAGGTGTGAGCCTGATAGAATCAATTCCGACAACTGGAGGTCATCAACCCCAGGAAAATCGCGCTTATCTGCGGGTGATATCGCAACCGGGAAAAGAACCAGGACGCGATATTGCCACAACATTAGTGCGTGCGGGATTCGGTTTACATGAACTGCGGCGGGTTAACGCCACCTTAGAAGACGTATTCTTGCAACTAACCACAGAAGAAAAAAATTTCGATCCTGAGGTAGACTTAGCAGCAGACAAAGAAGGAGCAGCGTAAATGGGTGTAGTGCTAAGTAATATTATTGCCATTTATCGCCGAGAGTTACAGAGTTATTTTGTATCGCCCTTAGCTTATGCGATCGCAGGCATATTTTGGTTGATCGCCGGGTTATTCTTCGTGATGATTTTGCTAGGGCCAGATGGCATATTGGTAGGAGTCGCGGCAATAGATGCACAAGGGCAACAACTGGGAGTACCAGTACCACCGATAGATGTCCCCTACGAATTTGTCCGAGCATTTTTGGATCGCATGGGATGGCTATTGTTGTTTATCTTGCCAATCCTTTCGATGGGACTCTATGCCGAAGAACGGAAGCGGGGCACTTTAGAACTGTTAGCCACCTCACCAATCACCAATTGGGCGGTAGCTGTAGGTAAATTATTAGGCGTAGTAACATTTTTTATTACAATGGTTGTACCTATGCTAGTGTTGGAAGCGATCGCCATCAGTGGCTCAAATCCACCAATGACGCCCTCAATTCCCTTACTGGGTCATATTGGATTAATCTTATTAGCAGCAGCAATTTTATCTGTAGGAATGTTTATTTCTTCATTAACAGACAGCACAATTTTGTCTGCCGTTCTTACCTTTGCAGTAATCTTATTATTGTTATTGATTGATTTAATCGCCAAAATTGTCCCTGGCCCTGTAGGCGAAGCTCTAGGTTATCTATCGTTGCTGAAACATTACAACACATTAATCCAAGGCATTTTTGATACTAGCGCTTTAATTTTATTTGCCAGTTACATTTTTTTAGGCATCTTTCTCACAGCTCAATCAATTGATGCACTACGCTTTCAAAGGCAATAGTTATATAAGTTATGAGTTAGGAGTTAAAAGTGAGGAGTTAAAAGTCATCAGGACTTAAGCAAAGTAATGAAAAAACCAACTGAAAAGGAGGTATCCGCACAGCGTCTCTTAGAGAAGGGAACAAATGAATAATAGTTTCAGAGAGTCAATAACTCCTAATTCCTAACTCTTAACTCCTAACTCCTAACTCCTAACTCCTAACTTTTAATTCCTCACTTCAGTCTAATAATATGAAGATAGTTGCAAAAAAGAAACTGTGGAAATATCTGTTTTGGTTAGGCCCATTCCTAATTACTGTCGGCTTAACAGTTGGGTTAGTCTCTGACCAGTGGGGATTAATTCCATTAGTATTTCTGATTACGGGAATTGTTATTAGTGGGTTGGGGATAATATGGCAAAGCTACCAGAGTAACTGGTGGAACCGTCGTTCTACCCAAGCTGGGACTAATGCCCTAGTGGCAACTTTGGCAGTACTAGCAATTTTGGGATTGATTAACTTTTTGGGAACTCGCTATCACTTGCGGGCAGACTTAACAGAGGCTCAATTATTTACCCTTGCACCCCAGTCACGTGAATTAGTAAGAGTTTTACCACAGCCAGTTAAAGTATGGGTATTTGATATTAACCAAAATCCCCAAGACCGAGAACTGCTAGAAAATTATCAGAGACAAAGCTCAAAATTTAAATATGAGTATATCGACCCCCAAGCTAGACCAGGACTTGCAGAAAAGTTTGGCGTCAAAGATTATGGAGAAGTTTATTTAGAATCTGGCGATAAACGGCAACTAGTACAGACGATAAATGAAAATGAGCGATTATCAGAAATTAGATTAACTGGTCGTCTGCAACAACTAACAAATTCAACCACAGCTAAAGTTTACTTATTACAAGGTCATGGCGAACGCCAACTTTCGCCTGGTAAAGATGCAATATCACAAGCAGTTCAGGGATTAAGCGATAAAAACTTTACAACATCACCCCTGAATTTAGGAGAAACTTCCAAAGTTCCTCAAGATGCGGCTGTCGTAATAGTAGCTGGCCCCAAGCGAGGACTGTTTGAGGGTGAAGTCAAAGCCTTGCAAGAATATCTTAATCGCGGCGGTAACTTACTGCTGATGATCGATCCGAATACCGATCCCAAACTAAACAGCTTGCTACAAGAGTGGGGTGTTCGTCTGGATAATCGTTTAGCAGTCGATGTCTCTGGCGAAAGCGTCGTCGGACTTGGCCCTGCTGCGCCCTTAGTCACAGAATACGGTCAACATCCAATTACCAAAGATTTCGGTAACGGAAATTCCTTTTATCCGATTGCCCGACCACTGGAAATTACCTCTGTGCCTGGTGTTCAGGCTACTCCACTGCTACGAACCAAACCCTATCCCAGCAGTTGGGCAGAAAGCGACCTCCAAAGCGAAAAATTAGAGTTTAATGCAGATAAAGACCTGAAAGGGCCTTTAACCTTAGGCGTTGCCTTAACAAGAAAACAAACACCGAAATCTACTTCTACTCCTCAAGCTTCACCCACACCTTCACCTCTACCATCACCAACTACTCAAAGCAAGACTAGCCCGACTCCTTCACCCTCACCCAAGACTCCGCAAGCGTTACCTCTACCATCACCAACCACTCAAAGCAAGACTAGCCCAAATCCTTCCCCTTCCCCCAAAACTCCACAAGCGTTACCCCTACCATCACCAACGACTCAAGGGAAGGCTTCGCCCACTCCCTTATCTCCTCCATCTTCCCCTACTTCCTCATCTCAAACAGCTACCGAGTCTCGGTTAGTAGTTTTAGGAAATTCCGATTTCGCCACCGATGGTTTGTTTCAACAGCAATTAAATGGAGATGTATTCCTCAACTCAGTTACTTGGCTGAGTCAACAAGATCGGCAACCCCTTTCCATTCGCCCTAAAGAACCGAAAAATCGCCGGATAACCCTGACAACAGCACAAGGTAATCTTTTAATATTGTTATCTTTGTTACTTTTACCCTTAATTGGATTTGCGATCGCAGTTATTATTTGGTGGAAACGACGGTAAGAAGTGAGTTAGGAGTTTGGATTTATAAATATTAACTCCTCACCAATGACAAATGACAAATGACTAAAAAATGAAATTGCCACGAACGACTTTAATTTTGATATTGCTAGCGCTGGGTTTAGGTGGTTTTGTTTACTTTTATGAAATTCGGGGTGCAACTGTGCGCGAAGAAATCAAGGAGCAAAAGCAGAAAATTTTCTCTTTTGCAGAAGATGATGTGCAGTCTTTAACAGTCAAGACAAAAAAAATCACTCTGAATCTGGAACGCAACCCTGAATCTTCTAGTAAACCTAAGTGGTTAATCAAATCTCCGATATCGGGCCCAGCAAATGACGCTATTGTTTCTTATTTAATGGATTTGTTGGTCAAAGGTAATAGCGATCGCACTTTACCAACTCCAGCAAAAGACCTTAAAGAATTTGCCTTAGATCAACCTCAAGCAACTATCAACGTCACCCTGAAAAACCGACAAAGCCATCAGTTGATTTTGGGTAAATCTAACTTTAACGGACGTTTCTTATATGCTCAAGCTGACCCTGCTGCTAAATCTGATGGAAATACAAACGTGCTGTTGGTATCTACAGATTTTGCCAATGCCGTGAATCGGGAATTATCAGAGTGGAAACAACCTGTAGATAATAGTCAGAAGCTACCTGGACTCAGCACCCCTTTACCAACTCCGACAAATAGTAAATAAGCAATAACGGTTTCTGTGGTATGTTTCGGTAACGCACAATGGGTTAGCACATAAGACCTCTTGCAAAAGTGCTTTTTGCAAGAGAGGGGAAAAGGGTAAAGGTTAAAGGGGAAAGGGAAAATAACAAACCTTTCCCCCTTTCCCCTTCCCCTTTTCCCGACTTCTGCAAGAAGTCTCATCTGTGCTACTCTACTTCAAATCTCACTAGTTTTTCTAAGTTACTATGACAAATCCGACAGCAACATTGCTGATTTCCTGCCCCGATGGAAGAGGACTGGTGGCTAAATTTGCCAATTTCATCTATTCTAACGGTGGTAATATTATTCATGCAGATCAGCACACAGATTTTGCTGCTGGGTTATTCCTCACACGCATTGAATGGCAGTTAGATGGATTCAATTTACCGCGAGAATTTATTGCCCCTGCATTTAATGCGATCGCCCAACCTTTAGGTGCTAAGTGGGAATTACGTTTTTCTGATACAGTACCACGCATTGCTATTTGGGTAAGTCGGCAAGACCATTGTCTATTTGATTTGATTTGGCGACAACGCGCTAAAGAATTTATTGCTGAAATCCCTTTAATTATTAGTAACCATGCAAATTTAAAGGTAGTGGCAGAACAATTTAATATTGACTTTCACCACATTCCCATCAATAAAGATAATAAAGCAGAACAAGAAGCCCAACAACTAGAATTACTCCACCAGTACAAAATAGATTTAGTTGTATTGGCAAAATATATGCAGATTGTTAGTGCAGATTTTATTAATCAATTTCCGCAAATTATTAATATACACCATTCATTTTTACCAGCTTTTATTGGAGCAAACCCCTATCACCGAGCTTTTGAACGTGGGGTAAAAATTATTGGTGCAACTGCTCATTACGCCACTGCTGATTTAGATGCAGGCCCAATTATTGAACAAGATGTGGTGCGAGTTAGCCACCGTGATGAAGTGGATGATTTGGTGAGAAAAGGCAAAGATTTGGAGAGAGTTGTATTAGCAAGAGCGGTGCGATCGCACTTACAAAATCGTGTATTAGTCTATGGGAATAGAACAGTAGTATTCGAGTGATTGATCTTATACCCAAAGGAATATAAGAGAGCAGCGAGTCATTTTAGCCATAAAAGCTGTTCAACAAGAAGACACATTAGTTGCAATTATTACTTATCTTTTAGCATTTGCCCGATTTCAGCAACTCATTATCCCTGTGAACGGTTACAAGGAGAGTAAACGTATCGTGGAATTTACTCAATAAGCTCACCAAGTTCTTCAATCTCAGCTTCACCCTTAATACGTCTACCACTTTCATTTCGTCCAATAAAATACCACTTGGTTTTTTTGTTAATTAATTTGGCACTACCACTCCAATTTTGAAAATCAGTGTACTGACAATTAGGTAATATCATTCCTCTAGGGCAGGAATACCATTCAATAAAATCATTACGAGTAAAGGGTTTAGCTGTGAAGTTTGTGAAGTACCATTGCCCTCCAACCCAACTAAAAGCACCAAATTCTTCAATAACAACTGCTCCAACTAATGACTCAATTGTAGTGGCATATACCCAAGTGTATTGATAACCACTTAATTCGCCTCTGTGTGCTTGTACGGGATTCGGTGTATGAGTTACTTTCAATTCTGTCGGAAGAGACGAGAGTGCTTTTAGCTTATATGCACTTCTCCATACTCTGAGCAAAAATTGCAGCTTTCGTCTTATTTCTGCTATCACATCAATACCGTTGTCAAAATAAGAGCATGAAGAAGTAGGGCGTTTCGTAGTAGAGTTATTGTCTTGCTGTAATTGCAGAAGCGATCGCACTTTACGAAAATCTGCTCGAACAGCAGGAAAAAGCTCACAACGAAACTCTGGAACAACGTGAGGCTGAAAAGATGTGGATTTACCAAAAGCGCCAAGAACTTGAGCAGGTACAAAATGGGCTGGAAGCCATTGTCAGTAAATGCGCCATTGTTTAATCGCCTCCCTTACAGACTTATCTTTGTCAATCGCACTTACAAAATCGTGTATTAGTATATGGTAATAGAACGGTAGTATTTGAGTGATTTTATACCTGAGGTAATGCAAGAGAGCGATGCCTACGGCGGGCTACGCCTACGCGGGAAGTTGAGTGTATGAGTAAAAAATTGGTTGATGCCAGTGAGTTGTTGAATAGGTATGCTGCTGGGGAGAGGGATTTTAGTAACATCTACATTGAAGGTTCTGACGAACTGGCTAGTGCCAACTTGAGCGGTATTATTTTGAATGGCGCTGTGGTTGCCGAAATGCTTTTGGATAATATCAATCTCAGCGCTTCTAAACTCCGGGAGACTGATTTTGGGCAAGCTTCCTTGTATGGAGCCAATCTCTGTGGAGTCGATTTGACACGAGCTAATTTGCGTTATGCTGTTCTGGATAGTTCTAATTTGAGTGATGCTTGCTTGGTCGATGCCCATCTTAAAGGAGCTAGTATGGGCAATGTCAATTTTACCCGATGCAACTTGAGTGGAGCAGAACTCAGTGAAAATCCTTGGTTGGAAGGTGCTATCTTTTGCAACACTACTATGCCAGATGGAAGTATTCGTATTAACAACACTTGATTGATTTATAAGCGATGATGAATCAGCTAACAAAAAGGAAAATCAACCTTACTTAATGCAAATCATAAGCTCCAATTGGAGTGCCTAATGCTTCTAGCTGAGATCGAATAATTCCAAATGTCATTGCTGCGAGATCGTCAAACGTTAGTGATATAAATTGAGCTAAAAATTATTGCTGTAAGGTAAGATTACGTTCTGGGTTGGCACTTTTCATTGCGCCATAAAATAGTTCAGCTTTGACGATTGAGCAAACGGCAATATCTTTAGTAGCAAAAGCTATGAATGATTTAATTAACGAACTTTTTGTAAATATAAAATCAGACGACGAACGTGTACGCAGTAATGCAATTACTGATCTATCATTCATCTTAGAAATTAATTCTTGGCAGTTACCACTAGATGAAAGACTGAGTAGATATGATAGTTTAATCAAACAGGAGTTAATAACTATAAATTTAACTGAGAGCGAAGAAGCAGAAATTATAGAATTCCTCAAAAGAGAGATTACTGATTCAAATAGAACAAAGAGTAGTTTATTATTTACTATTGGTAAATCTTCATCAAAAACCGGACTTTTAGCACTACTAGATATTATTCAAAATTACTCTTCTGAATTTAATCCAAATGAGTCCTATCAAGCTTTAGTTTCTTTAGAGAGGATATTGTTCTGGAATAATTATGGATTATCTAATCAAGAAAAAAGAAACCTTATTTCTGAAATAAATCCTACACCTTTTATAGAAAGTAAATTGGCATGGGCATTGAATAATTCGCATTCACCCCATTCAACCGGATTGCAGTATACTGCCGAAGGTTTACTAGATGGTTTAAGTCATCATCTCTAATGTTAAACTAGTCATAGTAAAAATTAAACAACTCAATGACCTCAAAAAACATATTACAGACATCCGCCACGCAGTTATATCTGGCTAAAATGCTTTAAGAAGCGATCGCGCTTTGTTATAGTCGCCAGTCTCATAATGTCATTTACAGATAAACGTCCTCTTAGTTGGTTGTTGCAGCAGTTTCAACTCCAGCCAGGTAAACCCGCCATTGCCTCTGGATTGCGTAGCCTTTTTGTCCTGGGTGTCCCGATTGGAATTGGAATCATTACAGGTCATGCTGCTGAAAGTGCGATCGCTACTATGGCAGCTTGGTTCGTTGGCATGGTAAATGTTGACGGAGCCTACCGTCAGCGAGCGATCGCTATGATTGCAGCTACGATTGGGGTAACTGTAATGTTCCTAATCGCAAGTTTGGTTAGCGATCATCTCTGGTTAGCTGTCCCGACCACGTTCTTGGTAATATTTATAGCAGGTTTAGCAAATCTCTATGGCAACGTGGCTTCATCTGTCAGCTTGATTACTTCGATTATGTTTGTGATTGCGCTGGCTAAATTCGCTTCATTTTCTAATTTGTCTACTCTTATTCAACACTGTGGGCTATGCCTAGCTGGTGGAACATGGACAACTGTCTTGTCATTGGGACTGTGGGCGGTGCGTCCTGATGTACCTGCAATACAGACAGTCGCTAACTGTTATCTCTCATTGAGCAATTTTGTGGACTTGGCAAGCCAGAGAGCATTAAATCCAAAGGATCGTCAGGAGTGGGAACAACGATTTTTGCAAGCTCAGGATACAGTCATTCAAAACTTAACATTTGCCCGTAGTGTCTGGACAACTATCTGGACTAGGCAAAGAGGAGCTACCCTGCGGGGAAATCAGTTACTCGTATTAATCGAAGATATAAATCAAATTGTCAATTCTGTTGTAGCACTGAGCGAACTATTAGCGATCGCATCCGAACATCAATTATTTTCTCGCTTACAGCCAGAAATTCAGCAAGTGATAGAACAGTCAGCAATTGCTCTGCAAATGTTATCACAAGCGATCGCCAAAGGAAAAAACTCACCTCACTTAGGGGATCTCGATCGGAGTCTTGAAGCACTAGAACACCAAAGGCAAGTTCTGCGTTCGCAAGTCCTCAATCAAACCATCAACGCTCAGACAGATGATTATTCCGATCTCCTCAACCTTGGCAAGATTACAGCCAGTCTGACAAAGCTAGTAGAGCAAATTCATACTGATGCAGAGATTGTTACAGATTTAAGCCAAGGAAAACTGCGTAACAGCATTGCCCAGCGAGATATTTCTCCCCCAGCCCAACCAGAGCGTTCTACAATTATTGATACGCTGCGAAATAATTTCACTTTTGATTCAGTCCTCTTTCGTCATGCGCTGCGCCTCGCACTAATCACAACTTTTGCTGAATTAATTGCCTCGCTATTCCAACTACCTAGAGGCTACTGGATAACGCTCACAGCTTTAGTTGCACTTAAACCTAACTTTGGTGGAACGTCACAGACAACAGTCCAAAGAGTCGTTGGCACTATTTTGGGTGGAATTATCGGTATTGTTCTGGTTTTACTAGTTAAGAATCAATTGGCGATCGCAGTTTGTTTCCTGCTGTTAGTGTTTGTGGCGATGTCGGTGCGATCGTTAAGCTACAGCTTATTTATCATCCTGCTGACTCCCGCCATCATATTGCTACTTAACATTATTAGTGCTGGCGGCTGGAAGGTTGGAGTATTGCGGATCTTCGATAGCTTGGCTGGGGGTGCCTTAGCATTGCTTGGTAGCTATTTGCTTTTTCCCCGTTGGGAACGACAGCAACTTCCTGCACAACTGGAAAAGACAATTCGAGCTAATCTTGCTTACTTTCAGCAAGTAATAGCTAACTATCTCCATGCAGAACATAATGCGATCGCTGATTCTATCAATATGCTACGCCACCAAGCAGCACTAGAGAACGCCAACGCCAACGCCGCAGCTCAACGATTATTCAGCGAACCTCGTCACATTCAGGGAGAAATCGAACCTGTAATGACGCTGATAACATACATTCGTGGCTTTTTCAGTTCGGTAACAACTTTGGCAGAACATCTGCGCGAATTTAGCGGTGAGTACCAATTTCCTGAAGTAAAGCGACTTGCTGATACCATTATTCAAGTTTTGGAAAACTTAGCAGATGCCCAAGGGCTAGGACAGCCACCTCAACCATTACCAGCGCTGGATAGCTATCTCGAAGCAATTCACGCCCAAATTGAACGGTTACACACTGCTCGGTTATTAGAGATTACTACCAATTCCAACACTTTAACTCCCACATTACAAGCCGTTCGAGAACAAACTCCGCTCTCCACAGAACTGGATCGAATTGTTAATGAAATTAAAGTTATGCACTGTGTAATTGATCGTCTGCAAAAATAATTGGCGTTGCAAAACAGTGGGATGAATTGGGGCAAGCTCTTAAAGCAGAGGAAGCAAGAGGGAATTTTAGAAGTTGCCAAATCATGCCGTAAATATGCAACGCCGAATAATTTTCTTTACAAAGAAAGGCAGAGGGAAGAGGGCAGAAGGAAAGGAGCATCAATAAAAACTAAAGTTTCAGGGTCTAGAGCCGCAGTTTAAAAAAAGAATTGTATCGATACGCATAGCACAAGACATAAAGCGTGCTTGCTTCAATCCCACATTTAAAAACGTGGGTTTCCTTCTGCCTCCTGCCTGGTTGTTGAGCGTAGTCGAAACACTGCCTTCTGCCTCCTGCCTGGTTGTTGAGCGTAGTCGAAACACTGCCTCCTGCCTTCTTATGGTAATAGAACAGTAATATTTGAGTAAATGATGCTCAAGCGACTAGAAGTCGCAGCTATACAAAAAAGTAATATTAAGAGTTATCACTCAGTTTGCAAAATCAAAGTTAAATAGTTAACAGCCTAGCAGTAAGAAGATATTATGACCACTGAGAATTTCGTCGTCCGCCCAATGAAAAGGTCGGAAATAGATTTGGCGATTACTTGGGCAGCAACCGAAGGTTGGAATCCAGGAAAGTATGATGCTCAATCTTTTTATCAAACTGACGAGAGCGGTTTTTTCTTGGGTGAGTTGAATGGTGAGCCGGTGGGGTCTATTTCTGCTGTTGCTTACGATCCACACTTTGCCGTTATAGGTTTTTACGTTGTGAAACCCCAGTTTCGTGGGCAGGGGTTGGGTATAAAAATTTGGAAGACAGCAATGGACTATCTGGGTGCCGATCGTAACATCGGCTTGGATGGTGCAGTAGCTCAACAAGATAACTACAAAAAGTCTGGTTTCAAAATCGCTTATAACCATATTCGTTATGAAGGGGTAGGTGGCGGTGTTGTGCCTGCTGGAATCGTGGATCTGAAAACAGTGCCTTTTGAAGATTTGGTGGCTTACGATCGCCAATTTTTTCCTTCTAAGCGATCGCTATTTCTGCAACATTGGATAGAACAGCGAGAAAGTACTGCTTTCGGGTTTCTCAAAAATGGATCTCTTGCTGGTTACGGAGTTATCCGACCTGCCCATACAGGTTTTAGGGTTGGGCCACTATTTGCTAATGATGAACAGATTGCTGAAGCATTGTTTCAAGCCTTGCTTGCACAAAATCCTCATGCTCCAGTGTTTTTTGATGTGCCGGATGCAAATCCACAAGCGATTGACCTAGTTCAACGTTACCAATTGCAACCAGTCTCTCAAACTGCTCGGATGTACACTAAAGAAATTCCTAGTTTACCTATTAATCGCATCTTTGCTGTGACAAGTGTAGAACTAGGTTAGAGAATGCTGCAAACTTAATGACTTTTAAAAGTTCAATTCTTCACAAGGGCTGCGATCGCAGCTACCAATCTGGCAGGATCGGCTGGTTTAGCGATATGGAGTTGAAATCCGGCTGTAAAAACCTGTTTTTGGGTCGTTTCTGCGGCGTAAGCACTTAGAGCGATCGCCGGAATTTGCCCACCTAAATGGCAGGCTACAAAGTACTTTACTTAAGTGGATCGTGTCCCCAATTTTTCAAAGAATAGCACCAGCGTGTGTGTTCCAAATCACCCGATGGCTTCTGTGCCATGTGACGATGGACGTAACTAATAACTTTCTTCATGTGCGAAAGATCGTCGTTGGTATAATCATCCTTTCTCTGCAATAGCTGGATAATACGCCGTCCAGATTTATGACCAATTGACTCATCGTCGCCATCCTTTTGCCCGACAGTTTGTGACTCATCCGTATCTAGCCAAGACTCTAGTTCTTTAGGTGTCATATTGACAACTTGATGAAACTCGTCAATCACCGCTTTAACATCTTTACTCATGACTAAGCATTACTCCTCTACTTTCTTCAGAGCATCAGGCTTGTGAGCAGCTTGTTTTCCTGTCTTATCGCTTTCAACTAAATATTCGGGGTTATCTTCACTTGCAGCAATATGGTGTTCTTTAATATCTGTAGGTGAAGTGAGCTTCTTTACTACTTTGCCAGTTGTCTTACCTTGTGAAGTGTTCCATTCAACGCGATCGCCTTTTTTAAATTCTTCAGCCACATTCATCTCCTATCCTATTTGATGTTTTATACCTACTAAAGTCACATTATGTCTGCGACTGGAAAAGCAGCCATCATTCTGGTGATAGAGAAAATATCCGTTATTAAGCCAGTAATTTAATTAGGTGTGAGATGAAAAATTAGGCGATCGCTACAACTCGCTTGATACAAAAGCTGTGCGCTCGCCTCATAATAAAGAAATATTAAGTTGCATTCAGAAAACTCTCAATGAGCCAAACTAGCCTAAATTTAGTTGCAATATCTATCTTTCTCATGACCCTATCGGTACTGGTGGGGCCATTCTTCAACTTATCACCGGCAGTACCAGCACTTGCTACCTTCACCATCTTAGGCATAGCGACATTAGATAGCTTCAGCCTGCAAGGCAAGGGTGGTACTATCTTTGTAGATTGGATAGCTGGTTTTTCAAAAGAACACCGCGATCGCATCGTCCACCACGAAGCAGGACATTTCTTGGTTGCTTACCTGTTGGGTATTCCCGTTACTGGCTACACACTCAGCGCTTGGGAAGCCTGGAAACAGGGGCAACCTGGCCAAGGCGGTGTTAGCTTTGATGATGGCGAATTAGCATCTCAACTAGAAGTAGGTAAAATCAGCACCCAAATGCTAGACCGCTACTGTACCGTTTGGATGGCGGGTATTGCTGCTGAAACCTTGGTTTTTAATAATGCTGAGGGTGGAACTGATGATAAAAGCAAGCTGATCGGAGTCTTGACAATGTTAGGCTTTTCTGAATCAGTTTATGAGCAAAAACTGCGGTTTCATGCTCTCCAGGCAAAAACTCTACTGCAAGAAAATTGGTCTAGCTATGAGACTTTAGTTAGTGCCATGCGACAACGTACTTCGGTAGAAGATTGTCATGCTGAGTTAGGAGTAAGGAGTGGGAAGGAGGAAGTTATATCAAGCTAGTTTTGAGAGTTTGTAGTAAGCACTTTAGTGCTTCAAAAACAAGGACTAAAGTCCTTACTACGAAATCATTAACATCATCTTAAACAAAAAAGTTATTCAACTCTGGCGCGGAGTGCAGGAGATGGAAAAAGATTTTCAAATCCAGCTTGTCGCTCATTCAAAGGTTCTAGAGCATTGTTCCAAAGACTTTCATAATAAAAAAAGGTTACGCCTAGACCGCGTTCTTGGGCAGCCCGCACCTGAGACTTAATTTGCTGTATGGGAACTGGGTTATTTCGTAACCCTGTCATAATGCCAACTCCAGTTGGAATTCTTTGCTGCGCTTCTTGAATTTCTGCGCGGGAAATATTGGCCACAAAACTTTGCAGATCCGGACGATAAATTTGCACAATTAACTCGTCCACAATATTTTGTCGCATCCAACTCAGCCAATCTTGCAAGTGAAACTTGTAAGCAAAATCATAGTAATTAGGAGAAACAGAGAAAATCACCTGGGGTTTTCTCTGCTTCACAGCTTGATTAAGTTTTACCATGAACGCCGTAATCTTATCTGCCCGCCACTTTACCCATGCCGCATCTTGGGGATTTTTTGGGGGAGGATTTTTTGTTTCTTTGGTGTACAAAGCAACTGTATATTGGTCGTAGCCAAATTCATGGGGCAAACTCATGTGATCGTCAAACTGAATACCATCGGCATCATATTGGGTAACAGTTTCCAGCACTAGATTAGTGATGAACTGTTGCACTTTTGGATGGAACGGATTGAGCCACATCACCTCACCAGCCGCACTGTTTGAAGTTTGGCTACCATCCCGCTTTTGTGTGAACCAATCCGGGTAATTGATTGCTAGTTCTGAGGTTGGGGGAGCCATGAAACCAAACTCAAACCAGGGAATCACTAGCAATCCTTTGCGATGGGCTTGGTTAATCAAGTCTGCGAGAATATCATGTCCATCTGAACCTTTGTAGACAAAAGGTTGAATGCCTGCACGTTGCGCGATCGCACTGGGATGCATTACATAGCCAGAATTCCACACCACAGGATAGATTGTGTTGAAGTTCATCCGTCGCAGTTGACTCACTGCATCCTGCACTTTGTCTCGATTTTTGAGGGTGTCAAAATCATTAGTGGTCATCCAAACCCCGCGAATTTCCTGACGGGGTAACTGTGCGATGGCGCTGAAGCGCCCACCGAAGGTGATCGCAGGGGTGAAACTGTCCACCAGCAATACACTAACAAAGGATATTAAAATGAGAATGGGAAAAAGAGATTTGAGTAGTCGCCGCCAACTTTGGACAAAAAAAGATGATTTCATAAATTTGAATGATGCATTAGCTACCCACACACGCCATTGTTCGCTTTTACAATTGAATCTACTAACCATATAGTCTACAAGTATTTATGCTTAGTACAGAATTGATGAGTTGGTAGTTGTTCGTTCCTTGCTTATGGAACTTTTGCACCAAAAAACTAAAACAGACAAATTAAGATAGTTGACGCAGCTAATAAGCATTTGTGCCCAATAGATATTGGTATGGGGAATGGGGCATTGGGTACAAGAGGCAGAGGGGCAGAGGGGAAAAACTTACTACAACTTTCTCCCCTGCTCCCCTGCTTCCGATCTTCACATTCCCCCATGCCCTACCTGTGTCACAATAAAGAACTGTAATAAGAAAAATATTGTTAAGGTAATTTAGTGAGTCCAACTGCTCAATCCACGGCAAGTGCGCGTCGCGTAGTATTTCCTTTTACGGCAATTGTGGGCCAGGAAGAAATGAAACTGGCGCTGCTATTGAACGTGATTGACCCCAAAATTGGGGGTGTAATGATTATGGGCGATCGCGGCACCGGGAAATCCACAACTATCCGGGCGCTGGCGGATCTGCTACCAGAAATTTCTGTGGTTGCTAATGACCCCTTCAGTAGCGATCCTAGCGACCCCGACTTGATGAGCGATGAAGTCCGCCAATTGTTAGAACAAGGGGCGGAAATTCCCGTAGCTCACAAAAAAGTTCAAATGGTAGACCTGCCGCTAGGAGCTACAGAAGATCGAGTTTGTGGCACAATCGACATCGAGAAAGCTTTATCTGAAGGTGTCAAAGCTTTTGAACCGGGACTGCTAGCAAAGGCTAACCGAGGCATTCTCTATGTGGATGAAGTCAACTTACTAGATGACCACCTTGTAGACGTGTTACTCGACTCCGCTGCCAGTGGATGGAACACTGTAGAAAGAGAAGGTATTTCTATCCGTCACCCAGCGCGTTTCGTGCTTGTGGGTTCTGGAAACCCCGAAGAAGGCGAACTACGCCCCCAACTACTCGATCGCTTTGGGATGCACGCAGAAATTCACACAGTTAAAGAACCAGCCTTGCGGGTGCAAATCGTGGAACAACGGGCGGATTTTGACCAAAATCCCCCAGTATTTCTCGAAAATTATAAAGCCCAGCAAGAAGCATTACAACAGCAAATTGTCAATGCTCAACAGCTTTTGCCAGAAGTGAAAATTGACTACGATCTGCGGGTGAAAATTTCTGAAGTCTGTTCAGAACTAGATGTGGATGGTTTGCGGGGTGACATTGTTAGTAACCGCGCTGCCAAAGCGTTAACAGCTTATGAAGGACGCACTGAAGTTACAGTTGATGATATTCATCGCGTAATTACCCTATGTTTGCGTCACAGACTGCGGAAAGACCCTTTAGAATCGATTGATTCTGGCTACAAAGTCGCCAAAGTTTTTAGCCGCGTCTTTGGCGTCGAACTACCAGAAAGTGATACTGCACAAAAGAACGGCACAGGTCAAAAGTTAGGGGCTAGAGGTTAAAAGTTAGAAGCGGAGCCGGAAACGCTCCGCTTCCGGTGAAGAATTAATAGTTAAGAGTTTTGAATGGAAAGCTGCTTCATATCTCACAACTTTATTTAATTTCTCACTCAGCACTGACTATATATAACTCCTAACTCATCACTCAGCACTCAGTACTAAAATATGAGATTTTGGTCTTTTTGGTTCAACAGCTTTGTTCTATCTAGCCAATACAACCCGCCCAGGTTTGTAGAATTATTGATGCTCTTATTAGCGATCGCAATGCTGGCAATAGCCAGTATTTTACCTGACATACCCTATTTAATCTTAGGTTTGAGCTTAGTAGTTGGGGCATCTATTTCCATCTTAGTGCGGGAAGCGATCGCTCCCTCACCCCAAACACGAATTACCCAACTAACAGCATCTCTATTACTTATCATCAGCCTCTATGGTTTTGCTGATTTAATGTACAGTATTTAATGGGGAGTGGGGAATAGGGAATAGGGAAGAAACTTAATTAACAATGCCCCATGCCCAATCCCCAATGCCCAATTACCAATTTTGCATTTCCACCAATTCCATACACAACTCATTAATTTGCTCCAAATCAGGTTTATGAGGTAGCGCAGATTGTTCGCAAACAACTTCCATTTCAGCGACCAAATCTTCTGCTATTTTCATCACCTGTTCATAAGAATACTCACCTTTTAAAATAGCTTTTAAATCCTCAACATCACCAGCTATTCTTCTATCTACAATCACTTCACCTCGCCGCAATATTTCTACTCCACTGCGTAACAATCTAATGCAGTGCATTCCATGTTTCAGGTCAAAACCCGACTTTCTTTCCATTTCTGCTCTAGCCGGATTTCTATTCTCCTGCCAAGATAAGTAAGCCTTCCATTCTCTTAAAGCTATTTGATAGCTTTGACTTTTCTGAAGCAGACGGATAAAATCTTTACGGCTATTGGTTAACTTTTGGGTATATTCCAAAGTTTCATCAGGTAAAGTATATTGTTTTAACACTCCTTTAAAATCAATATCCGCTGTCAGCAATTGATATAATTGTTCCGCTTCTTCCAAAAACTCAATCCGTCCTCTGATTAAGTTATAAAGATACTCCAGAAAAGCATTTAGCTCATCTTTGCTCAGAGGTGCTTCGTCTTCTATAGCGAAGTCAGATGGGATCGGTTTTTTTTGCGGTGGCTTTAACAACCACTTTCGATGAGTTTCCATCTTTTTGATTTGGGCAAAGGCATAACCAGTGTAAGTATGTTTTACCTTCTTGCTCAAAAACAACTGTTTACGATCTATTAAATGCTGTCCAACTGCGTTTAAAAAAGGATAGTTATTTAACCAGAGCAATTCTAAAACATTGGGATTTGCGCCCGCTAATAACTGGAGGATTTTTCTTAATTCATATATAACTGTGTCTTTGTTACCATCAACAAAAGGAAATATTCCTGGTTCATCCCAACCAGTATCTTTTTGTTCTATCCGATCAAATCCCAAATAGTACCTTTTGGGTGCAATAAATACTCCCCGATAATCAAAGTCGGAATCAGGACGATTTAAACCATAGCCGTGGCTTCCAGCCAAACCAATTAAAATAGTTCTTTGCTCAACTTCTATTCTTTTCATATCACCTGATTAAAATATAGTCATCCTAACTCATCAGTTAAGCAGGTGGCGAGATGGAGAGTAGAGAAAGGGTTTTTAACTCTCTTTAGATATTGCATAGATACTGTCATAGCATAAATAAAGCTGACGATTAATAGATAACAGCTCTACTTAATCATTTGCAAACAATAAGATCCCCGACTTCTCTAGGAAATCAGGGATTTGAGTCTTGTGTTTAACAGGAATACCCCTAAAGGAGACGATGCAACAGTATCCCCTTGAGGAGCAAAACTTGTCAATTTAGTTGTTTCTATACTTTCGGTTTCCTAGAACAGGAATTATCTAGGATAAATGTGGCGTCTATTCCCCCATCCTGGATTGACGATGGCGGCTAAATCTTCTTCAGATAATTTGCTGATTTCACTGTCTAGTTCTTTGGCGGTGAAATCATAGCCACGCTCTTGAGCAATTTTGATGAAGGCTTCTGGATCGGCTGTTGCTTTGAGTCTTTGCTGTAACGCTTGATCTTGTTTTACAGCTTGAAAAAGTCGGGCAGCATTTTGCTGTGTCATGACAATCAATCTCCTGTTTGAAATATCAGGTTTGAATGTGATAGTTTAACTCTTGAGGATTTACTAACTTTTGTAAAGAATTTCTAGATGAGACACCGTATATTTCATCTTAAAACAAAGAAGAAAAATGTGTTGATTTTGATAACAAAGTATAACTTTTAAGCTAATACTAACTAATGTTAATTTTTGGAAGATTCAGCCCTAAGATAGTAGCAATTTTTTTCTAAAAAGTATTTATTCTGACTTCTTATAAATACAATTTACATTTGTGCGAGTAGGCGATGTCTACAACCCGCTATGTCTACACTTATGACGACAGTTGACTAATTCCTCCCCACTCTTGGAAAATGAGCGATCGCACAGAGTAATTAGCTGATTTTTCATCTTCAGACTGACCAGATAGCAATGCCAAACGCAAAAAATCCTATTAGAGCTTGACTTGACGCCTATTAATAAAATACTATGTTAGATTGTCTGTCTAATTCCTGCTCGGATCAGGTAGACATATTACAAAGGCTGGCAAAAGCATCTCTACAGGAGATAAAAACCAGCTACCTGTACGGCAACCTCAAGGACAATTCCATGACCTACGCGATTATTGAAACTGGCGGCAAACAAATACGAGTAGAGCCAGGGCGGTTTTACGACATTGAACTGCTGGCGATCGAACCAGATGAAAAAGTTACAATAGATTCCGTATTACTCGTGCAGCACGATGGCGAAGTCACCATTGGACAGCCATTAGTAACAGGTGCAACTGTAGAAGGGACTGTACTGCGACATTACAGAGGTCGTAAAGTCCTGGTATACAAAATGAAGCCGAAAAAGAAAACCCGCAAAAAACGGGGGCATCGTCAGGAAATTACCAGACTTATGATTGACTCCATCACCCTTAACGGTGCAGTGTTTGCTGCCCAAGGAGAACCGGAGAAAGAAACCCCCGTTATAGATAACACTGCTGCTGAAGAAGTTGAAACCGCTGCTGAATAATAAAAGAAGTAGATACACAAGAGGAAATCATGGCTCATAAGAAAGGAACAGGTAGTACACGCAACGGTCGTGATTCTAATGCCCAACGTCTGGGTGTCAAACGTTATGGCGGTCAAGTTGTACGTGCAGGAAACATTCTCGTGCGTCAACGCGGTACCAAATTCCACCCTGGTAACAACGTCGGTATTGGTAGCGATGACACTTTGTTTGCCTTAATCGATGGTGTTGTAATGTTTGAGAGAAAGGGCAAAACTCGTAAAAAAGTTAGTGTTTATTTACCCATAACTGCTGCTGAGGCAGCTCCTGCTGAAGCAGTAGCAAGTTAGAGTATCAGGGTGGGCATCCTGCCGTTGGTGTCAAGTTAAGACATCAGCGCAGATGTCAAGAAAGCAAACAGCCGTTCGTCGGTGACGTTGACGGACGGCTTTAACCAAGCTCATCGAACAATTATTATCCATTCACAGCTTATACTTAGAGAGCTTTTTTACACCCTACATAATTTTTCAAACACCCTCTTAAGGTAGTTATACGGAAAAATTCCCTATAATACCCGAATATGAATGTTATATAGACAGTTTCCGCATAATAAATAGTAATAGTTAGGCAGCGTGATGGATGACGGTTGGGAAGGTGTCGACGAGGCGCTGAGGCGCTTTGGGCTACCGGCGAAGCACGCCGACCGCCCGGCGATTGTCGCAGCACTGCGTGAGCAGATCCGACTTGAAGCCAATGAGGTTGGCGACCAGTTCCTGATGCGCCTCTTGTGCGCCCAGCTTTTCTCGCTGGGTGTGGTCGAAGACTGCCTGTTAGTTTGGAAGGCGAAGTCGTGCAACTTCGATACACACTGCGGGATTGATGTCCAGTTTCTATGTGGAGCGGGTTTGAAGCAGACCAAGGAGTTCCTCCGCGCCCACGGCAGTGACCCGGCACAGGATGCGTTGGAGTACATCGCTCAATGTGACTGCGACTTCGCCGACTTCTCGGTCGGGCGCACCTTCCGACAGGCGCAAGAGTTCTATCGGGTGGCGTGACTTGCTGCGGCTAACCGGCTGCTGAACTTCGGTCTGTTAGGCAGCCATACCATAGTCCTTTGCGATATAACCCAAGCCGAGATACTTCGAGGACTACGAAGACATTAGAATTTAGCGCTGTAAATGCCAACTTATGAGTGAAAGTAGCAATGGTGATTTTAGGCTTTAGCTTCACGCTTTTTTTGGCTTGATTCTCCTTTTACAATGACTTTACCATTAATGTCCGATTGCTGACCCCTACCAGAGCGATCGCTCCACATCACTTTGCTAGTTCTTATGTACTACCTTTCCCCACCTTACCCGATAGTTATAAAACAAACGTTGATAAATAACAAATGCCAAGATGTTGGGGTGCATGTTAAAGGTTACTGGATTTAGGAAAATTCCATACCTTTACCCTTTAACCCTTCCCCTTTTCCCCACTTCTGCAAGAAGTCTAGTGAACAGTCAGATTAATAATAGCTGCCAGATTTACGATACTCCAAAGCCGTGACACCATCATTTTCTAACACTTCACCGCGATCGATGACGGCATAAATTAACCATCGATCGCCACATTCCAGCTGATTTTGCACTGTACATTCTAAATAGGCTAATGCCTCATTCAGAATTAAACAACCATTCAGAGCAGTGTTTGTGGCAAGATTTGCAAAGGGATTATCTCCTAAAGTGCTGTGACGAGAAAAATAGCGGCGGACATTTCTTCCTTCTTTAAGGATATTTAGCACAAATTTATCACCAGGATGATGCATTAAATCTGCATTTTGCTCGTTAGCGATCGCAATCATAATTCCTGGCGGGTTAAAAGTTGCCTGAGATACCCAAGAAGTCAAAACCCCTTTGTGAGTTTCTTCATCACGAGTTGTCACAACACACAGAGAACCAACGATCCGCCCCACCGCTTGTTCGGTACGATCTACATGGGTTTCTGTTACAATATGGCGGGAAGAACGCAGTTTTTTAGTTTTTTTCAAGTTTTGGGCAAAAAAAGCACCAGCTTCTTGACACTGCTGAAGAATCTCAGGAGTCGGACTGAAACGCACCCGAATTGTTTCAAATCCTAGTTGATAATTAGCATCTTTGAGCTTACTTTCGATTAAATCAACTGCCTCGCCACTCCAACCGTAAGAACCAAACACCCCTGCTAACTTAGTTTTGGCTGCCACCGAGAGAACTATTCCTAAAGCAGTTTGAATTTGAGTTGGTGCATGACCACCTAAAGTGGGTGAGCCAATAATCAAGCCATCGCAACTTTCTACAATGCGGTTAATCTCCGCAGAATCGGCTAGTTCGCAGTTGATTGATTCTACATTAACTCCATTTTGGATCAAACCTTGAGCGATCGCATTCGCCATAATTGCTGTATTTCCATAAGCAGAAGCATAGAGCAAAGCGACACTTAATTCTTGAGATTTTTGTCCTTGACACCATTGACGGTAATCATAAGTAAAACGACTCAGGCTGTAACGAACAACTGGCCCGTGTGCTGGGGCATAACATCTGGCTCCCAAAACCGATATTTTATCTAAGGCTACTTCGACTTGTTTGGCTTGGGGTGCATGAAGACATTCAAAATAGTAACGACGTTCCGCATCTAAACCCTTCCAATCTTCATCAAACAAAGTATCTTCGCAAATATGAGCGCCGAAAAGTTTGTCTGTGTAGAGTATTTTTGTCGCGGCATCATAGGTACAAAGTCCATCCGCCCACCGAGGAGTCGGTACGGAGATAAATGATAGAAGATGTCCTTGTCCTAAATTTAGAGTATCCTGCGATCGCATCGCTTGAATAGGTGATTCAAATTCGGGAAAGGCAGTTCTAAGAGCATTGGCGGCGGGACGAGAACAAATGAGAGTCGCTTGAGGAACCAGAGAGAGTAATACTTGCAAGGTGGCTCTGCGGTTCGGATTGACATGGCTGAGAACAATGTAATCGAGGGAGATGAAATCTAGATGTTGTGCTAGTTGCTCAAGGTAAATTTCGGTAAAAGATTCGCCGGGAGGGTCAATTAAAGCCTTTTTATCAGCTTGAATCAGATAAGAATTCGCTGTAGTTCCCCGTTGGCGGGAATATTCAACCTCAAATTTTAATCTGTCCCAAGTCCGCGATCGTAAAATCAGAGTATTTTTACCAATTTCAGCAACTTGTACATCTCTGCTATGGTTGGGCATTAATGTGGCAGCAGACATAATAACCTCTGTTAATAATGGGGAATGGGGAATTGGGCGTTGGGCATAACAGAAGATTCAGACGCGATTAATCGCATCTCTACCTACTCTCTATTTTTAATGACCATTGTTTTGTATTAATTCGGATTTTGCTCGGCTTCTATAGCGTTTAGAGACTTCTTGTTCCGGGTCAATACCTTCAAAAGTAGGGGGTAGCCAAACTCGGAGAAATAGTAGTGCTCCCAGGACTAATAAAAAGGCACAAGTTGCTAAAACTTGACTCCAACTTGTTTCTAGAACACCTTTAACAATGACTTCCCGCAAGGCGGAAACGATGGAAACTTCAACAGCTACTCCAATAGATACTCGATGTTCTTGTAGGTAAATAATCAGCAATCGGAATAGCTCAACTAAGATAAGTAAAAAGAGAATATCGGCAGTAACAGCATGAAAATCTAAAGGAGGAAGTAAGGAGAGAAACATATCTCTCACCTGAAGCACCATGAAGCTAAATAAACCGATACACAAAGAAATTACAATTACATCTTGGATAAATTCCAAGCTTCGGACAACGCGCCCACGATTGATTTCGTACATGGTAATCGGGGTATTTTCAACAGATTTATACATAGTTTTTTGGGAGTTGTAGAGACGCGATTCATCGCGTCTGTAGGTAGCAGGGGAGCAGAGGAAGAATTATTAATTATCGATCAATGCCCAATGACAAATGACAAATGACAATTTAGTAATGATTGCCAATTTTGCGGTGATGGGCAGCAGTAAGTGCATGTGGGTTGGCAACTCTTCCAGTTTGAACTGTGCTATAAATTACCCAATGATCTCCACAATCCATGCGGCTAGTAATTTCGCATTCCATATAAGCTAGAGCTTCAGCTAAAACGGGCGATTCATTTTTAGCTGGATATGTTTTCACTCCAGCAAATCTATCTGCACCAGGAGCAAAACGCTTGAGGAAATGTTTCATTAATCCTTGATATTTGCCTTCTTCTAAAACATTTAAAACAAAGCGATCGCCAACGTGCATCAAGGATTCAATTGCCCGATCTTTAGATACTGCGATCGCTACTCCTAAAGGCTCAAGACTGGCTTGTGTCACCCATGAAGCCAACATCGCACTCTGAATTTCTCCTTTTTTGGCGGTGATAATGTACAATCCTGTGCTAATACGCCCTAAAGCTTTTTCTAGCTCAGTATTGATAGATTTGATTTGTTTTATGGTGCGATCGCGGGTCAACCATTGACCCATATCTGTCCCCGCTTCATCACAAAGTTGTTCCGTTGCTTGGGTAGGAATTTCCTTAACTAAAATAGGTGGAAAAGCTTCAGTTAATCCTAGTTCTTGAAACTTATTGCGTAACGGGTAAATTGGTTCATCTTCTCCCCCTCCTGACTCTAATAAACCAATTGCTTGCTTCTTGTGAACAGCAGCCAAAATTGTACTTAAAGCAGCTTGAATCATCACCGAAGATTGGGGTGGCATTGCAATTACTAAACCAGAAGCTTGTGCAACTAATTCTCGAACTTCTTGAGGCTCTGCACTATTGAGGTCTACTAATTCTATTGCTACGCCGGTTTTTGCACATCCATGTGCAATGTTACGGACTAAATGTTCGCTATGCCCATAATCTTCAACATAAAATAGAGCTACTAAAGTCTCTGTTTTTGCTTGTTCTGAACTCCAGTTTTGATATCGTCCCAGCCATTCGGAGATATAGTTTTGTAATAAAGGGCCATGTCCCGTAGCAACTGTTGCTATTTCTAACTTTTCAATCCGCTTTAAAGCTGCCAAGACAGACCGGGCATTAGGCCCCATGAGACAATCATAGTAATATTTAAAATCTTCCTCAAGTAAAGTAATATTTTCATCATAAGTGTGGTCATCACAGTAGTGCATCCCAAATACATCGCAAGTGTAGAGTGTGGAAGTTTTATGGTCATAAGTCAAGATTGTGTCAGGCCAGTGTAAATTAGGCGCAGAGATAAATTCTAATTCGTGTCCGTTGCCTAAATCTAATCGCTCTCCACTTTTAACCTGTATTGATTTAAAAGGCTGGTGAACCATATTTTCTAAAAATTGAATAGCTACCTTTGCACCAACAACAGTAATGGAGGGAGCTAATTCTAAAATATCTTTCACTAAGCCACTGTGGTCTGGTTCTGTATGGCTAATAATCAAGTAATCTATTTTAGCCGGATCGATTAATCCCGCCACTACCTCAAGATATAATTGCTCAAACTTGCGGTGAGATGTGTCAACTAAGGCAATTTTTTCTCCTTGAATTAAGAAAGAATTATAGGTTGTACCATTCCTTAAACCAAACTCGATATCAAAACGTTCTCTATCCCAATCGAGACAACGTATAGCAGTCGTTTGAGGAGCAATTTCAACAGTTTCAATCGTCAAACGTCCAGGATGGGAAATAACTTGAGTAAGCTGTGTGAGTGCAACCATTTCTTTTCTCCAAAAGAATATTATCTGGAGCGGGTGTTATGTTTCTTATATTTACCTGAAACACTCAATTAGTAAAATGCCAATTTCTAAAGCTAATCATCAGAAAGATTTATTTATCATTTAGCTTGACTTACCATTGAATTACTCAATGTTTATCATTACTTTTATATTCGATAATGAACGTGAGAAAATGCAAATTCTAAGTTAAAATCTTGACAGATGTCGTTAACCTTTATTACTACTCCTCTACAACAAATCAATAGCGAAATCGCCCGTCACGCTGGTGTTGAACTGTATGTGCTGCGCCTGGATCTCATGCACCCGTGGGTTAACGGCAATAAGTGGTTTAAGCTGAAATACAATCTTTTAGAGGCCAAGGAGAAAAATTTCACAACACTGCTAACCTTTGGTGGTGCTTATTCCAATCACATCTATGCAACTGCGGCGGCTGGTAATCTTTTCAGTTTTCGCACCATTGGTGTAATTCGTGGAGAGGAGAGGCTACCATTAAACGCAACGCTGAGTTTTGCTGTACAACAGGGTATGCAGCTTGTGTATATGAATCGGGAAATGTATCGACAGCGCAACACACCAGCGTTAGAAGAATATCTGCGGCAAAGTTTCGGCGAAGTGTTTATCATTCCCGAAGGCGGGAGTAATTTAAATGGTGTGCGCGGCTGCACAGAAATAGTTGGTGATGCGACGATCGCATTCGATCGTATCTGCGTAGCCTGTGGTACAGCCACCACACTAGCAGGTATTGCGCTTTCGTTGCATGAAGAACAAAAAGCGATCGCTTTTCCCGTTTTGAAAAATGGGGCTTTTCTTACACAGGAAATTGAAAGTTTATTGACAAATTACCTCGCCTCTGATTTACCTACACCATATAATTCTCCCGCTTCCTGGGAATTGGTATGTGATTATCATTTTGGCGGCTATGCAAAGGTGAACAATGAGTTACTACTATTCAGTCAGCAGTTCACAGAGGAACATGGCGTACCCCTCGATTACGTATATACCGCCAAAATGTTTTACGGAGTGATGGATTTACTACAGCAGAGATTTTTTTGTAAAGGCGATCGCTTGTTGCTGGTACACACAGGAGGCTTACAGGGCAACGCTGGTATTGAGGAGGGTTTTCAAAGGTTCTAACTGGTTCCCAGCCTGGAGGCTGGGAACCGATTCTCGGAGGCTCTGCCTCCAGTGGCTTGACCAGAGGCAACACAAGACTTTAGGCTTATCTTAGTGCCATTCGGTTCTTACCGTTTATTTTGTAAACTTTGAATGGTAGCGATCGCATGTTTCGCTGCAATATCAATCTCCTCTTCTGTATTAAACCTACCAATACCAAACCTTATCGAGGCATAAGCTAGCTGTTGGGGGTGTCCCAATGCTGTGAGAACATGAGAAGGTGCAGTATGTGCCGACGAGCAAGCAGAACCAGAAGATATGGCCATTACTGGCTGCAATCCTAGCAAAAGTGCGGCTCCATCCACTCCCTCAACACTGATACTCAAGTTTCCCGCCAATCGCTGTTCGGGATGTCCATTGAGATGAATTCCTTCAACTTGCGAAAGCTGTTCCCACAATCTTTGTCTTAATTGGGTGAGGCGTTGGGTTTCTGTTGCTTGTTCAGCCAAAGCAATTTCTACAGCTTTGCCAAAGCCGACAATTTGCGGTGTATACAATGTACCAGAACGCATTCCCCGCTCATGTCCGCCGCCGTGCTGCTGGGGAGCCAGTTGTACTCTGCGATCGCGTCTGCGGACGTATAGCGCTCCAATGCCTTTAGGCCCATATACTTTATGTGCTGTTAGCGACATCAAGTCAATTTTCATCGCTTGCACATCTAAGGGAATTTTACCAATAGCTTGGGCGGCATCGGTGTGGAAAATGATGTTGTGTTCATGGCACATTTCGCCAATTTCTGCTAAAGGCTGTAACACGCCAATTTCGTTATTTGCAGCCATCACCGAGACTAAAATTGTCTCAGGACGGAAAGCTTTTTTTAACTCAGTTAAATCAATCAATCCATCTTTTTGGACAGGGAGAATAGTAATTTCAAAACCGAGACTTTTTAAATAATTACAAGGGTCAATTACTGCACTATGTTCAGTAGCAACAGTAATAATATGCTGACCTTTTTTAAAATAAGTTTCAGCAACACCTTTTATCGCTAAATTATTTGCTTCTGTTGCACCACTTGTAAACACAATTTCTTCTGGTGTGGCGTTGATTGCTGCTGCTAAAATTTCTCGCGTTTGCTTCACAGCAGCTTCTGCTTCCCAACCATAAACATGACTAATACTTGCTGGGTTGCCAAATTTTTCTGTGAAGTAGGGAAGCATTGCTGCTAATACCCGTTCGTCTACGGATGTAGTAGCGTGACAATCAAGGTATATAGGACGAATAGACATAATTATTAACTCAAACTTTGACTCAAATTTTTTAATACGCTTAGAACTTGATACAGTTCATTTTTTCTCCTCAACAGCGTAAATTCATCAGACAATGCATACTTTGGTATATTCTGTTGAGTCAGTTTTATAAAAATGAAATGACTACCATTTGTTACCAATCCAAAAGTAGGTTTGTCATGATTAGGATTAGCCAACATATAAACAAGTGCTTGAGGTACGGCTTCTAAAAGAGAAAAACTAGACCTTTTAGATTCAATTACTAACAACCAGAATTGTTCTTGAATAACTAAAACATCAATTCTACCTCTAATGATTTCTCCTTCATCTTCTGCCGAAATTTCTATTGATTCCTCGCCTCTCATATAAAAAGGATCATCATAAAATCCAGCTAAATTGAGTAAAGGAGATAAAACTACTAATTTAACCGTTTCTTCTGACAAAGGAGGACGCTTGACTAAACGGAGAAAATGAAGTTTTATTTTGTCTAAATCTTGCTTTTCTAAATCTGTAATTTTTGGTAAATTTTCAAACCATTCTGTGAAGAATGCCTCATCTTCGGCTAGCTGTAGGCTAAATCTTTCTTCTAAATAGGCAAGCCCGACATTTTGTGCTTGGATAAATTGAACCATAATTAATTTTAAAGATACAATACAACTATTAGTTTGAACGTAGATAGGAATAGCAAAGATAATTAACTTACAACTTGACCTATCTGTTTTAATATGTTCAGAACTTTATATAATTCATTTTCGCGTCTATATAAAGTGAATCTATCAGATAAAGCATACATTGGTTGTTCTTGTTTTATCAACTTCATAAATTGGAAATCTTCTCCATTCATTACTAAGGAATATGCAGCATTTTCAGGGTGAGGATTTGCCAGCATATAAGTCAATGCTTGAGGAATCGCCTTTGCCAAGGAAAAACTAGACCTCTTAGATTCAATTATAAGTAACCATAGGCGATCTTGGAGAACTAAGACATCAATTTTACCTTTAATAACTTCTTTAGTCTCTTCGGCGCTTAATTCATTATCAATAATAGCTTGTTCGCTAATTTCTACACTTTCTTCTGTCGCAATATAAAAAGGATGACGATAAAAACCAGCTAAATCTAGCAACGGAGATAATACTACCAATTTTACTGCTTCTTCTAAAAGAGGAGCATTTTCCAGCACATTGAGATAGTTATTTTTAACTCTGTCTAAAGATTGCTTTTCTAATTCGGAAATTTTAGGTCTGTAGTCAAACCACTCTGTAAAAAATTGCTCATCTTCAGATTTATATAGAGCAAATTTTTCCTTTAAGTAGGCAAGAGTGACATTTTGGGCTTGGATGACTTGAACCATGTTTATTTCAAATTGCAAAAAGTCTAATTATTTACTTTAATCATCACGCTGGCAGTTTCTAGAGCAGTATTACGTAGCATTGCATACCTGCATTCAGTTGCGTTAGGTGGCTGCTAATTCCCGTAATTTAGTTAAAACTGCTTGAGCGTGACCTTTGGTTTTCACATTAGGCCAAGTATAGACAATAATTTTATCAGGTGAAATTAGAAAGGTTGAGCGAACAACACCCATATATTCTTTGCCCATAAATTTTTTTAAGCGCCAAGCACCGTAGGCTTCTGTCAAAATATGTTCTGGGTCACTTAAAAGGGCGATTGACAAGTTATGTTTGCTGATAAATTTACAATGGGATTTACCCAAATCTGGGCTTACACCTAAGATTTTCGCTCCCAGTGCGCTGAAGTCTTGATACAACTCGCTGAAATCTTTCGCTTCGGTGGTACAACCAGGTGTGTCATCTTTGGGGTAGAAGTAGAGGACAACCCACTGACTGCTGAGGTCGTCGAGAGTGACTGCATTACCATTTTGGTCAGGTGTGGAGAAATCTGGCGCTGGTTGTCCGATTTGGGGAATGTTGCTCATGATGGAGGTGTGAGAGATTGCGATACTTTAGAATTGTACATATAGCTATGTTTTCTTTGATTGGGACTTAGACAAAAAACATCGATAGAAGAACCTTTTTCCCACAATGACTGAAACTTTACAACAGTGGAAAGACCGATTAATCGACGATCTTCGAGTCATCAAATCCGAAGAATTTGTAGGTGAAGACAGTAAAACATGTTACTGCATCTATAGTTTTAGTCTTGATGCTGTGACATTTGTTGATAATGAAGTAATTCAACTATTGCAAGAACGAGGAATCAAAGAGTTAAATAAACTGCCTGAGTAATTAGGTTTTCCTATGCACTCATTCATCTTTACTTAATATGAAAAAAGTTCTATCACTAAGTTAAGAGAAATGCCTGTCGTGTACACTTGTATTGATACGCCATAATACAATACCTTTCAGTTAAGGGTTATTGGTATAGATAATTGGTCTTTCAAAACGCGATAAATCGCGTCTCTACATGAGGGTTTTGTTGCTCATTCTGAACTTTATTGCGTCATAATAATGACTTAACCTACAGGTATTTTTGTTTATCTATTCTTACTCTTCAAAGTTCACATGCCTAAAGATATGCAACGCGAATTTACCAACCGCGATGAGTTGGTAGCCTACCTGCGCGAACAATTCCCAGGTGCAGCAGAACGCGATAACCACATCAGCGAAACTCTGGGGGGACGCAAAGCGGCACAAACAGCGCTGCAAAAAATCGATCCCCTTCGCTATGCCCAAACACGTAATTTTTTCGCAGGTGCAGTCACGCGTCTTTCGCCTTACATCCGCTATGGCGTTTTGAGTTTGCGAGAAATTCGAGATTATGTCCTCAACCAGGTACAGCAACAAGAGGATGCTACGAAACTAATTAACGAGTTAGGCTGGCGCGACTATTGGCAACGGTTGTATATGAAGTTGGGGGATGAAATCTGGCAAGACCAGGAAGATTACAAAACTGGTTATACTGTGGACGAATATGCACCCGAATTGTCGCAAGATATCAGAGAAGGAACTACAGGCAGAGTTTGCATTGACAGTTTCAGTCGTGATTTGAGAGAAACTGGTTATCTACATAACCATGCACGAATGTGGCTAGCTGCTTATACTATCCATTGGCGGCGTATTCGTTGGCAAGCTGGAGCCAAATGGTTTCTTGAGCATCTTTTAGATGGAGATCCTGCTAGTAATAATATGTCATGGCAGTGGGTTGCTAGCACTTTTAGTCAGAAACCATATTTTTTCAACCGTGAAAACTTAGAACGCTACACCAAAGGCATTTATTGCCAGAAATGTCCTCTTTACGGTCATTGTGATTTTGAAGGTAGTTATGAAGAATTAGAACAGCGACTTTTTCCCAAAGGTGAATTTAGCAAACAAGCCAATAGCCAAAGTTGGCAGCGTGGAAAAAAAGGTAAAAAATGAATAAACCAATTGTTTGGGTACATGGAGATTGCCTCAGTCCAAATAATCCCGCATTGCAGAAATACCCTGATGCCCCAGCTATCTGGGTTTGGGATGAGGCTTTGATAGAGGAATGGCAATTGAGTCTTAAACGTCTGACTTTTATCTACGAATGTTTGCTAGAGTTACCTGTTGTTATTCGCCGTGGCGATGTGGCACAAGAAATTTTAGCTTTTGCTCAAGAACATGATGCCAATTTAGTTGTCACAGCCAATAGTCCTAGTCCCAGGTTTGATGATATCTGTAATCAAATGGAGCGTTCTATAGCAGTGGAAGTATTAGAGGTAAAACCATTTTTTGACTATGACGGCTATATTGACTTGAAACGGTTCTCGCGCTATTGGAAAGTGGCTCAAAATTATGTTTATCAAAAGCCCTCACTCTAAATCCCTCTTATAAAGTGGGCTACGGTGTACGCACATCACACCTAAACCCTAGATTTACACCCTCCCCCCGATGTATTGGCAAATGGACGGGTATTAAGTCTTTTATCCGACCCTGAAGCTGAGGAGTATCTTAGAGATAGGAGTTTGATTCTTGTTAGGTGGCGATTGTGAATACAGAAGAATTCCTGCGATTGATCGAAAAGCAGCGCCCATGTCCTCAGACAATACCAAAAGGGCTGCAAGCAATGTGGTATGACAATAAAGGTGATTGGAACAAAGCTCATGAAATAGTTGCAAATGCCAGCGATGCTGACAGTGCCTGGGTTCATGCTTATCTGCACCGCAAAGAAGGCGATTTGAACAATGCGCATTTCTGGTATCAACGCAGTGGTCAGCCAGTATTTTCAGGAGAACTAAGCCAGGAATGGGAACAAATAACTTCTGTATTGCTAAAAAAGGTGAACGCGACGCATGAATGCTGAAGAATTAAAAAGGCGTTTTGCCGCAGGAGAAAGATATTTTCCAGCCGTCAACTTGAGTCGGGATAAGCTGATTGGAGCCGATTTGCCGGGAATTAATTTATGGGGATCTGACTTGAGTGGAGCTAACTTAGCTAAAGCTAAACTTTGGGGAGCAGATTTGAGTAGAACTAATTTAGCCAAAGCGAATTTGACCAGAGCTAATTTGAGTGGTGCCAATCTGAATGAAGCAAATCTTCGGGGAGCAAAACTCAACTATGCCAAGTTGTATGGAGCTAATCTAACTGGCGCTTACTATGATGAAAGTACACGGTTTTCTAGAGGTTTTGACCCTATCAGTAGAAATATGCGGAAGATGTAGGGAACAGGGAAGCAGTTGCAGTAAGTTTTTCCCCTCTGCCCCTCTGCCTCTCTGCACCTCTGCCTCTTATGCCCAATCCCCAATTTCCTTTAAATAACTGATACATGTTGATGTGAACCATCCAGCATAGACGATATCAACATTTGTTCAAAGACTTTGGAAAGAGCAGTTTGAAAACGCTGACGATGCTTGATTTTGAAAAAAGGTCGAACTATTTCTGCGTAGGCGTAGTCTGCCGTAGTCATCGCACCGTTGCCTTCTCTATTATCAATAACTCGAATTGCCCGCAGAGTTCCTAGCTGGATTTCTTTTTTTACCATCAACTCAGAAATTCCAGTTGCGCCTACACCATTTTCAATCGCGGCTTTTGCCATCTCACCACTGGTAAACACTAAAATTACATTCAGTTCGCTGAGATTGATCCCCCAATTTTGCAACGCTTCCTCAAACCTTTGTTGGGTTCCAGATTCGCGCACCCGCATCACCCAAGGAGTTTGGGTTAGTTGACTTAAATCAACTTCTCCCCACTCAAACCAAGGGTGTTTTTGACCGACCACGATTTGCAAGCGATCGCTCGCCACTATTTCGTATTCCAGAGTACTCTGAAGTGCTGGCTTCACATCTCCTTCCACCAAACCTAAATCAAACTGTCCCATCGCTGTACCGACACAAATCGTTTCTGCATTGGCAAGGGTACAGTCAATCTGGATACCAGGATATTGGCTCTTAAACTCACTAATCTTGCTTGGTAGCCAGTAGTTGCCAATGGTCAGACTCGACCCTAATTTCAATTCACCTCGTTGCAGATTGTTCAATTCTCGCAATCCCCTTTCAGTCAA
The DNA here is from genome assembly GCF_036917375.1 of Nostoc sp. Classification (GTDB taxonomy): domain Bacteria; phylum Cyanobacteriota; class Cyanobacteriia; order Cyanobacteriales; family Nostocaceae; genus Nostoc. The sequence continues at coordinate 87,195 of NZ_JBALDN010000041.1, read as the reverse complement.
GGAAACTTGATCGAGAATTTTCTGCGCTTCCACTTGCAGTAATTTACCCGCCTCAGCAATCTCGATATGGCGACCAATCCGATGAAATAGTTTCACTCCGTATTCTTGCTCTAAGTTGTGGATTGCTGCACTGACAGCAGGTTGTGTAATATAAAGCTCCTCTGCTGCGCGAGTAAAGTGTAAGTTCTGCGCCACAGCCAGAAATATTTTTAGCTGCTCAAGCGTCATTCCTGCCATTTATCGTATCCCTAAGACTTGGTGTCAAAATTTTAATCACTTTCATTTATCATTCTGACAAATAAAAGCATTTGATTCTATCGGTTAGTTTGACTAAAGTATAAATCAAGGCTTCGGCACGGATTCAAACGGCCAAGTATAGAGGGGAAGCAAGGGGACAAGGGGACAAGGGATAAACAAAACTCCTAACTCTTAACTCAGCACGGGCTAAACCTGAGTTATCCGCTAACAGCACTCCTAACGCCCCATGCCCAATTCCCAAGCATGAACATAAGGATTTCCAAAAATGAACGATTTAGTAACTGCAATTACCACAGGGATTACCGCATTCACTGCCACCAACATCGATGATATTGTCATACTGACGTTGTTTTTTTCACAAATAAGTAAAACGTTTCGCAGTCGTCACATCCTTGCTGGTCAGTATCTCGGTTTTGCAGCGTTGATCGTTGCTAGTCTTCCTGGTTTCTTCGGTGGACTAATCATACCGCAGGACTGGATTAGACTACTTGGTTTTATGCCAATAATCATTGGTGTGAGCAGTTTACTAAAACGCGAAGAGGATTCATCTGAGGAAGCTGAAGAAGAAACCGAGCCGTCTTGTCCCTCTATAGTTAGGAGTTTTGTTTCTCCACAAACTTGCAATGTAGCCGCGATCGCCTTTGCTAATGGCAGTGATAATATCAGCGTCTACGTGCCTTTGTTTGCCAACTCAGAATTAGACAGTCTGCTGGTGATTATAGGTGTATTCTTTACCCTAGTGGGTGTATGGTGTTATACCGCTTATAAGTTAACCTACTTACCTGCGATCGCCAACTTTTTAACTGAAAATGGCAATACTTTTGTCCCTTGTATTTTGATTGGTTTGGGCGTGTTTATTGTCACGGAAAATGTTACCTGGACTCTTTTATCTGTAGTTTCTAGTTATATATTCTCATTAGTTTTAGGTTTCACTACTCAGCCGTCGAGTGAGGAACAAGAAAAATTAAGTGTCTAATAAAGAGATGGATCGTCAATTTTTTGAGCAAAATCAATTCTAAACTGGAAAATATCTTACCCAACAACAGGAATCAAAACATGAAAATCTGGAAATCTCTGCTAATTGTCTTGATGATTGTCGCTAATCTAGCCTTTGCTCAACCTTCTTTTGCTGATAGACCTAAATTTAGCAAAAACCCTGATTACATCGAAGTCACTAAAGCACTTAAGCAACTCTCTCAGACAAAAGATGCCCAAACTCAAGTTGAAGGTCTCACACCAGAAGAAATTAAAAAAAGAACCGAAGAATTAACACTGCAAAAATATGCTTTAGAAACTGGAATCAATTGGGGTCAATGCAACAACCAAACAGGTAATACCATTGCGGTATACGGTAAAAGACCAAATGATGAAGAAGATGAAGATGCCGTATACGAGAATGGCTTATATTTTCTAGGTGATGGTCAATCCACTAAAAATAACTGGGATTGTGATGGCATCTATCTACCGAATGATGTCCAGGTAGAAAATTTCACTTCTAGTCCTAATGGGCAAGGTGAAGAATTGACAGGAGCCGCTGCTCTGAAGATTCTTGATGGAACTCAGTTGGTAATTAAAAAGAATCCAGATACTGCTGCGATTGAATTGAATGTCCCGACTGTAAAAGTTCTAAACAGCAAAGAGGCTAACTGGTTTATCCCAGATATCTCGCAGGATCTCATAAATACACGAGTTCCTAATGCGCCTAGCAATCAGTCTTGAAATAGAACTGCATAGTTTATTTTTGAATAATTGTTCTGAATTTAAATAGGGTAATAGCCAAAATCAGAGAAAAACAGGACAAACACTGGTGAAACATCTCTTTGATCTTGGCTCTTTTTTTTTGAATTTATCTATCCTCAATTTTAGGCTTGTTTTATTTCGATATCTGCATTAAAATAAATTTTGGAAAAAATGTACAATCACAACAGGCATATTTCAATAGCGCAACTATTGTGCTGGGTGCAAGTCATCTGGAAAGAGATTTTCTACTACCTTCGCATTTTTTTGATCAGAGCCGCTTTGGGGATAAGGGTGTTATTGATGCAGTTAAAATTGAAACCTACAGAAGAAGAAAAAGATAAAAAAAAGCCAGGACGACTGAATCCGTCCAGAATCCGAGATCACTTGGCAAATGAGCGTACCTACCTCGCTTGGATGCGGACAGGGATCGCTCTTTTAGGTTTTGGTGTCGTCATTGTGCGTCTGCGTGCCTTCCATGTACCTTTAGTACCCCGTCCTGGCAACGGCTGGAAGTTAGGTTTAGTATTCTCGCTGGTGGGTTTAATCACGGTGTGGCTCTCAACAGTACATTATTTTGCTGTCCGTCGTGATATCGAAGAAGATACTTACGAACCAACAGACCGTTGGGTGTTGCTGTTCAGTCTCGCTGTGATGATTCTCGGAACTGGGGTAATCTATTTTGTTTTTACAACTTCCTTAGATCCAATGAGTCCAGTTATCCCTGAGTAATAGTATTTTTAAAACCGCACTTTGTATAACTCGAATAATTCTCCTGATTTGTGCGTTACGACTTTAGCACCAGCGGCCTTAATCGTTTTTTCCCACTTAGTCAAAGGCTCTAAAAACACCTCAGCACCCAGATAGGTTTCCAGAACTGCCCAATCTTCGGCTAAAGGCTGTTCTGGATTGAGAACATCAAATACAAAATGTCCACCTGGTTTTAACACCCGCTTGACTTCTGCTAGTACAGCATCCCAATATTCGAGGGGAAAATAGCAGCTAAATCCAGTGGCGATCGCAAGATCAAATTGCTCTGGTGAATAGTTTAACTGATGAGCTGCTCCCAACTCAACCCCTTTGAACAGCTTAGAATTCAACTGCGGCCCGCGAGAATTAAGGGTATCGCGTGCCACATTACTAATTTCTTGCCCATGAAAAAATGCTTGCCAATCCCGCCAAGGATAGATTAAAAAACCGATCCCACAGCCAATATCTATACAGTGTTGGTTCTTTTTAGGTTCAGCAACTTCCCAGAAAGGGGAAGCGATTCTCCCTGAGAAACTTCCAGAAATCCACTCACGGAATATCGGCATCGCCTGTACTTCTGCTGGGAGTTCAAAGGTTTCACGTTGATATTCTCGGTTAAAGCGATAGGCTATTTGGGCTAATCTTTCGTCCCAGTTGGTTGATTTGGGTGAACTAAAGAGATTTTGGAACTGAGAATCGGACTTTTTAGACATTTAGGTTTTTGCTACTCTTTCTAAGAATTGTAGTCAAATTCGCAAAGCGATCGCCTACGGCAGGTGGGTACGCCATCGTACCCCCATCCAATCTCCTGCTAAGGTTTGTCCGAAGTCATGGGTACTAATGACTAATACTTCTCTATGAGAGGCTGCGCCAACGACTACGCTCAGTACAAGTGACCAATGACTTCGGACAAATTACTAATGTCTGCTATTCAACTTTTTCATACCAGATACCTACTTTCTCAAAAGCACCATAAGCAAGCTTTAGAAAATTCACTATTCTCTGTTTTCCAATTATCCCAAATTCTTTATATTCTCTAGCCTCTGCAAAAGTCAGGCGATTTTGGTCAATTATGTTTCTTTCTCTGTATGCTAACTTCGGAAAATCTATAACTTTTATCTGATATTTATTTACTATGTTCTGATAGTTGGAGTCTGAGTCTAGATGCTCCCAATCATCACACAGCCCTAAATTCCTCACCAGAATATGAGGGATTTTATCACCGTAAGTATTCACTGACTGAGCAAACAGGTTGATACTGTCGTATCCTCCTGTCGATACAAACCATTTACAAAACAGAACTCCCTGCGAACTTCCTAATTCAAGTAATTGATTAGATTCAATCCATCCTTGTACTGCTCTATGCGATTGCGCAGCTAAATTTACAATTACTGGCTTCTCTATCGCCCACTCAAATATTCTATCTGCCTTATTTGCCTGTCGTTCATTCTCACTAAACACAGCATATTTACATATCTCCTTATATACCCCTGCGACATCTGGATTCGATCTATCTGTCTCCACTGGTACAAATGGGATTCTCTTATCCAGACAATACTGAATCATTGTCCTGGCAAAGAGAGATTTTCCTACCCCGCCTTTTTCACCATCCACAAAATGAATCGTCGGCATTACAGCCACCTCTAATAGTTATTAAAGTCTGATATATCTTTCCCAAACTAAGAACTTTTTGGCCATTGCCCCCAAGTATTTTGGTGGTTTTATGAGAAAGTATAACCGTGATTTGGATATATTCCAACAGTCTCATTTTACACAGGCGAAGTTCGTCCGCGCGGTCTAAGACAAAACAAGGGGCTTAAGCCCCTTGTTATAACCTGCGAAAGCAGGTTTTATTTAGACGTGGTTTCTAACCCTCTTTTCACTGCGATATTAGCCTAAATCGAAAAGCAAGATTTCGCCGCCGATGTTGGTGCTAATTTCTAGCTGTTCTTCGCCGTTGATTTGTACACCATCACCGGCTCTAAGTTCTTCGCCATTTAGATTAACTATGCCTTTGGCTATTTGTAACCAGGCATAACGACCAGATTTGACTTGATAATTAACAACATCACCTGACTCTAAAACAGATGTGTATAACTCAACATCTTGGTGAATTGTCACAGCACCATCGCGCCCATCTTTAGAGGCAATTAAGCGGAGTTTACCGCGCTTTTCTTCGAGAGGAAAAGCTTTTTGTTCGTATCTTGGCGTTATTCCTTCTCGATCGGGAAGAATCCAGATTTGTAGTAAGTGTAGTGGTTCAGTTGGTGAGGGATTAAATTCACTGTGGCTGATTCCAGTTCCAGCACTCATAATTTGGGCATCACCAGGACGAATCACCGAGCCAGTACCCAAGCTGTCTTTATGCTCTACAGCACCTTCTAAAACATAAGTGAGGATTTCCATGTCACGATGGCTGTGGGTAGGGAATCCAGCACCGGGGGCGATGCGATCGTCGTTAATTACCCGCAGAGAGCGAAATCCCATGCGGTTGGGATCGTAAAAACTACCAAAAGAAAAGGTGTGATAACTATCGAGCCAGCCCATTTTCGCGTGACCACGGGCATTGCGATCGTGAATTAAGTGGGTAATTGTATTTTGAGACATAAATTTACCTCGTTGTTAATTGTTTTTAGAAGATTTTAGAATTCAAAACTTAGAATTCTGGTTGATTAGACCTAATTTGTAACTATTTAAATAGTAAAGTATATACATATCAAATGAAAAGTACGCACTTAAAAGTGGCGTACTTACCAAAAAGATACTGTGAAATTTTACAGATATTTTTAATTGAATAAAATACACTTTTTGAGAACTAAATTACTGTAATTTCAAGTTTTGTACAACAAGATTAGCTGCTATAGCGGTTATCAGTTGAGTGAAATACAGACCTAACCCCCAGCCACTTCCCTATAACGAAAGGGGAGTAAGATTCAAAGCCTCTGTCCTTTTAAGAGAGAGGTCAAACTGTATTGCATCCAAACGAGAACCGCGATAGTACAACACGGCGGAAATAAACCAACCATTTTAAATCAACGAAACCTTTATACTGTATTCATTTTTAATTTTTAGTTTTTAATTACGCCTTGCTGTACTAGTGGCGTGGCAAGGATAAAATAGACTTCTTGCAAAAGTGCTTTTGGCAAGAGAGGGAAAAGGGTAAAGGTTAAAGGGGAAAGGGACTTTTGCAGAACCTTTTCCCCTTCCCCTTGCCCCTTATCCCCAGAGGGGACCCCACCTTCCCCTTTTCCCGACTTATGCAATAAGTCTAATAGTGCATTAAATGTAAATTGGGTTTAGCGTTGCTCAACCTAACATTGATCGGAGTGTTGGCTTTCGTTCCTCAACACAACCTATAAATTTTTTTGCTTTTAGCTGTGTTACGCCAATAGGGTGCATTAAACTTTAGTCTAATGCACCCTATTAGTAAATCAAGTGTTTCTCAAAAGTGCTTATTTGACAGCAGCAGGGATCTTTTGAGTTTTAGTAGTACCCGCTTTGCCATTCTCTGCCTTAATTTCTGCTACTTGAAGATGAGCTTCTAAGAACCAGAGTCGTTTGTCTATGGTGCGAGAAATTTCGGTGTAAAGATCAGCTGTATCGAGATCGCCTAATTCATCAGTTTTATCGATCGCTTCCCGGAGATGTTTAGCATAGAGTGCATAACGATCTGCCAAGGCTGTCACATGGTCTTTACCATCCAAAATATCTAAGGCATATTCTGGCAAAATTGAATTACTAGCTGCGGCGCGGGCTGTTCCAAAAGCGTATCCGCCTAAAGCTGTGACGCGTTCAGCTATCAAATCGATGTATCCTTCTAATTCCCCAGCAAGTTCATCAAATAATAGGTGTAGCTGATAGAAGTCAGTTCCTTTAACATTCCAGTGCGCTTGCTTTGCTTGGGTTTTTAGATCCGAAGTTGCTGCCAAGCTTTGGTTGAGAAGTACCACGATTTGCACTCGCGCTTCAGCGGGAATGTCAATACGAGTGGGGTACAAACGTGATGTAATGGTGTTGTCGCTCATAGTTCTACGTTAATGCCTTTTGCATCTAACTTTACAGAGTTTAGTTGGCTGTGCGAAACTCTCTGACGACAGATTATATTAATGGCTGAATGTGTTACTGTTAATGACTATTGGTCAGATCCGATGGTTTTTTATGGTATTAAATGTACCACCAAAAAGGCGATCGCGAATTACGTCATTCTGCAAAAAGTCATGGGGAAAACCTAATTCAATTTGACTGACTTCATCTAACCGTTGCAGATGTTCTGGCGAAAGTGTGACTTCTATCGAAGCTAAGTTATCTTGAAACTGCGTTAACTTACGTGCGCCAACGATCGGAATAATCACACCACTTTGAGCGCGTAACCAAGCTAATGCTACCTGTGAAGGTGTATGTCCAATTTCTGCCGCAACTTGACTAACAACTTCAGCGATCGCTAAATTCTTCTCAGAAATCCCTCCGCCCAAAGTTTCGAGTCGCCCTTGTTCAGCGCCCCCTTGAGGAGACCGATTATACTTACCTGTCAACACACCACCACCCAAAGGCGACCACGGTGTTACTGCTAAATCCAAAGCTTTTGCCATCGGAATCAAGTCCCGTTCTGGTGTTCGCTGAATTAAACTATACTCAATTTGCAGGGCGACAAACTGCGTCCATCCTTGATAATGGGCGATGGTATTTGCTTGGGAAACGATCCAAGCGGGTGTGTCAGAAATGCCGATGTAAAGTACTTTACCTTGACGCACTACATCATCAAGCGATCGCAAGACTTCTTCAATCGGTGTTGTGAAATCCCAAGCGTGCAACCAGAATAAATCAATGTAATCGGTATTCAGCCGTTTCAGGCTACCTTCCAAAGACTGAATTAAATTCTTGCGATGGTTTCCACTGGCGTTAGGGTTGCCCTTTTTGTCATTCATCCGCAAGGGAAAGGAATATTTTGTCGCAACTACAAAGCGTTCCCGTTCTTTAGCAATCAACTCGCCGACAATTTTTTCACTGCTACCATCGGTATAACCGTTGGCGGTGTCAATGAAATTTCCCCCTGCTTCTGCATAGCTATCAAAGATTTTCCGACTTTCGTCAACAGATGCACCCCAACCCCAATCTTCACCAAAGGTCATGGTTCCCAAGGAGAGTTCAGAGACTCTTAACCCGCTTTTGCCCAAGAGTTTGTATCTCATGAATATTTTCTCATTAATGAAAAAACTAAGCAAATACCATTCCAAAGGAATAATAGCTGGAAATCGGGGACGATATTTAAGGACAAGCCTTTTAATATTTATATTGTCGTGCTATTTGAATGCGGCGATCGCTTTGCAATACTACTCGATTAAGGCTAAACAAGAAAAATGTGTAGGTTGAGTTTTAGCGTTATCCAACCTACAAAAATAAATTATTAAATATACTGTTGTTTTAATAATGTAATAAAATGCAACCTGAATATGTTTCTATAACTAGATTTTTAAATTTACGAAACTCGGCTTCTGAGTTTTTTGATGTCTGCTAATGGTGCCATAGTCCATTTAGCTACGACACCCAACCTTACAATTTAAAATCGAAAATTTTCTAGGCGATTACTTCGATAATTTGAGGACCTTTAACGCCGTTTATTCTAGCAATTTCGACAAAGCCAAATTGCGAACCGCTACCATCTTTGTCGAAGAATAGAATCGAGCTACTAGTGTCAACTCTAAAGCGTTGGTTAGGGTTGGTGAAAGCACTACCAAGAGTTAATTGAGAACGTTGTAATTGCCCTACTACAAGTCCACCTCCGAATCCAGATGCAGAAACTTGGATTTTGTCACCTTGAGATGCCTTTAAGTCATTGATAATATCGCCACCCTCTAAAGCACTGTTGTAACGGAAGATATCAGCTCCTGCTCCACCAACTAAGGTATCTCTACCCAATCCGCCAATTAGAATATCATTACCATCTCTACCATCAAGGTAGTCATCACCTGAACCACCGTTCAGAGTATTGACTCCAGCATTCCCTGTTAAGCGGTCATTTCCATTCAGTCCATTGATTACATTGTTGCCAACAGTAGCGTTAAGAACATCGTTTAGAGGGGTTCCAGTGATATTAGCCATACTTGTTTATTAGGTAATTGGTGTTTTAAGATACAAAGTCTAACAATTAAGGATATACTTACATGTCGCAAGCATCCAGTATTTTCTTGTGCCAATGTATGTACGAAAAAAGACTATATATTAAACAGGAATCAATACACAAGATTCTTTTGTTAAAAAATAAAAATGCTAATTATTTTTTGTGGTGAGAGTAATTTATATAGAAACATTCAATAGTCCTTGTTTGAAAACTATGACTGTAGGACTTTTATGCTGTACAAATGCATCGTGATGTTTATCGGTAATCCCAAACAACCAACCTTTGCCGTTTGTTAACGGTGTTTGCCAACAACAATATTGCTTACAAAATATTATTTATTCTCATGTCTTGCCAAATTAACAACTTAAGCTAGACGACATTATGCATATTTGAACTGGAGATTGGTTTCGGTGAGGTAAGAGCGATCGCTACGGTTTTCTAAGCTAGAATACCAAAGTTGTGTTTTAGACACATCCGACAATTCAATTGCCAAAGAGCCATTATTTTTATGAATTACTACGTAATCTACGACGGGAATTGTAATCTCTGCGTTAGCCTGGTGCAATTGCTAGAAACTTTAGACCAAGGAAAGCTGTTTCGCTACAGTCCCATGCAAGATGAGCAGACACTTTTAAAGTGGGGAATTTCAGCCCAAGATTGCGAACAGGGGATGATTTTAATTGATGGCAATGACCCTCAAAGACGTTGGCAAGGCAGTAACGCAGCTGAAGAAATTGGGCGCTTATTGCCAGCAGGAAGTATATTTGTAGACGCTTATCGAGCATTACCGGGGATGAAATGGGCAGGCGATCGCTTTTACGAACAAATCCGCGATAACCGCTACGCAATCTTTGGTAAACGTTCTAATACATATCAATCATCGTACTGTGTAGATGGCAGCTGCAAGCCAACTTAAATTAGATAGTCCGTTAGAAACCGCAGCTACATGAAGAAGGGGAAGGGGGAAAGGGGAAGAAGGAAAGGGGAAGGGGGAAAGGGGAAGGGGAAAAGGGCAATAGACTAATGTTCTTTTCCTGTTCTTGGTTATGAAGCCCCTATTTTTAAATAATATGGAGAATAAAAAAAGAAGATTTTTAAGGCACGTAGTGCGATAAGTAAGCCGTATCCCCATATTTGAAACCCCTGCTTTTAAGTTACTGGTTCCCTTTCACCTTTCACCTTTCCCCTTTCCCCTTTCCCCCTGCCCCCTGCCCTCTGCCTCCTTGGTCATTAGACAGAGTTTATTTTAGTCAAAAATCCGCCTCCAGATGCTAGCAAAAAGTCTGCTAGACCAACCATTATGCTATCTGGCGTCTTTGTAAACATTGTGCAATCAATGACATTTGCGATCGCGCCATAATTTGGCACAACAAAGAATCTGACGGGAGGATACTGCGTGAAAATTGGTGCTCAATACTTAGGTAACGGAGAGTGTGAATTTACAGTTTGGTCTCCGCTATTAGATAGCGTCACGGTAAAAATTTTGACGCCAGAACAGCAGTTAATTCCCCTCAAGCCTCAATCTGAGGGATACTGGCACACGAAAGTCAACGATGTGTATCCGGGTACGCTTTATCGCTATGTCTTGAATGGTCAAGACAACTTTGCCGATCCGGCGTCGCAGTATCAACCAGAAGGGGTACATGGGCCGTCGCAAATTGTCGATCCTTCTTTTGAATGGACTGATGAAGGATGGGCGGGTATTCCTGTGGAGTCAATGATTTTCTACGAAGTTCACGTAGGGACATTCACGCCGGAAGGAACTTTCACCGCCATCATTCCCCGTTTACCAGAACTGAGGGAACTGGGAATTAACGCCATTGAAATCATGCCCATCTCCCAGGTTCCGGGAGATACTCATATTGAGGCAACTCTTGCATACCGTAACTGGGGCTATGATGGCGTTTATCCTTATGCTGTCCAAAATTCCTACGGTAGTCCAGCCGAACTCAAGCAACTGGTAAATGCTTGTCATCAAAATAATATCGCCGTTGTGCTGGATGTGGTGTATAACCACTTTGGGCCGGAAGGCAACTACATGAGTCAGTTCGCGCCCTACTTTACTAAAACCTATAAAACGCCGTGGGGCGAAGCAATGAATTTCGACGATGCCCATAGTCAGGGTGTGCGAAATTATTTTATCGAAAATGCTCTTTACTGGTTGGGCGAATTCCACATTGATGCATTGCGCCTGGATGCCATTCAAGCAATTTACGACTTGGGAGCGAAGCATTTTTTATGGGAATTGGCGGAAGCAGTTCATCATTTCTCACAACAAGGGCAAAGATGGAAACGCCATCTGATAGCCGAAAGTGACTTGAATAATCCGCGAATAATTCGTCCAGCAGAATTGGGTGGATATGGACTCGATGCTCAGTGGAGTGATGATTTTCACCACGCATTGCATACACTGTTGACAGGCGATCGCCAAGGATATTACCAAGATTTTGGGAAATGTGCTGATTTGGCAAAAGCTTATAGTGATACTTTTGTCTATGATTGGAAGTACTCGCCCGATCGCAAACGATTTCATGGCTTATCTTGCCGCGATCGCCCTTTGTCACAATTTACAGTCTGCATTCAGAATCACGATCAAATCGGCAATCAAATGAAAGGAGAACGCCTCACCCAGAGGATCTCTTTTGAAGGATTAAAGTTAGCTGCTGGTGCTGTGCTGTTGTCACCTAACTTACCCCTGTTGTTCATGGGAGAAGAATACGGCGAAACTGCACCCTTCATTTACTTTGTTAGTCACTCCGATCCCGATTTGATTCAAGCAGTTCGAGCCGGACGCAAAGAAGAATTTGAAGCATTTCACTATGCAGACGATCCCCCAGATCCGGAATCGGCAGAAACTTTCCTCAAGTCTAAACTTAATTGGGAATTACGCAATCAAGGTAAGCACAAAGTTCTCTGGGATTGGTATCGTCAGTTAATTAATTTACGGAAGACACATCCAGCACTTCTCAACCAAGACCGCAATTTCATCGAAGCAACTAGCGATGAAGAGAAAGAGGTAGTCATCGTGCGGCGTTGGTGCGAATCGAGTGAAATAATATTTGTGATGAATTTCAATTCGTCACCAGTGACAGTGGCTTTGCCGTTTGAGCATGATGCTAATAAATTATTGGACTCTGCTGATACCTCATGGTCTGGGCATGGTTCTGAAGCTGCTGAACATTTGTCTGCGGGTCAAGAAGTGAAATTGCAACCTACTAGTTTAGTACTCTATGAAAAAGGATGAGGGAGAGAGTTAGAACTTAAAGTTTCAGGCTTATACCCTCAAGGTTCGAGCAACAAGGCTTAATGTTTGAGCTAAAAGGCTTAATGTTTGAGCAACAAGGCTTAATGTTTGAGCTAAAAGGCTTAATGTTTGAGCAACAAGGCTTAATGTTTGAGCTAAAAGGCTTAATGTTCAAGCTAAAAGGCTTAATGTTTGAGCTAAAAGACTTAATGTTTGAGCAACAAGGCTTAATGTTCAAGCTAAAAGGCTTAATGTTTGAATAATGGTTGGCTGTGATGTTAAGCACTTATTGATCTCCTCTAACCCCCTTCAAATTTACCCCACCCTAACCCTCCCCTTGTAAAGGGGAGGGAACTAGATTTCTTGTTTCCCCCCTTTACAAGGGGGGTAGCTACCGAGAAGAGGACTTTTCAAACATCCTCTAAAAGGTTCAGCGTTTACCCTCAAAACCTCATCTTCTTCATCCCTCTTACTCCCTTCTAAAAATATGCGAATTCCCACCGCCACTTATCGAATTCAGTTTACACCTCAGTTTGGCTTTGACAACGCTAAAGCGATCGCAGCTTATCTAGCAGATTTAGGTATTTCCGATTTGTATGCTTCCCCCATTTTCAAGGCACGATCTGGGAGTACACACGGTTACGATATAGTAGATGCCACTCAACTTAACCCAGAACTGGGAACTAATGAGTCCTTTGATGCATTAGTTGCTGAAGTTCAATCCCTTGGTATGGGCTGGTTACAAGATATTGTGCCCAACCACATGGCCTATAGCAGCGAAAACGATTACTTAATGGACGTATTGGAACACGGCCCAGATTCTAGCTATACCGATTACTTCGACCTTTCTTGGAATGCTCCTTTTGGCGATCGCCAAGAGCGAATTCTCGCACCATTACTGGGAGATTTTTATGGTGCATCCCTGGAAAACGGACACATTCAACTGCAATACGAACAAAACGGTTTAACCGTCAATTATTACAGCTTAAAATTGCCGTTGCGCTTAGAATCTTACACAAAATTTATCACCCATAATTTAGGTAAACTCACGCGCACACTGGGACGCAATCACCCTGATTTTATTAAACTATTGGGGATTCTCTACATTCTCAAAAGTGTGCCCTCCGAAGTTGCAGGAAAACAGCGACAAGACCAAATCGCATTTATTAAAGGATTGCTTTGGGAACTCTACACCACAAACGACACCATCCGCGAGTTCATTGACGAAAATATCGAAACTTTTAACGGAGAACCCGGTAATTCAGAAAGTTTTAACCTCCTAGATGAATTACTGAACGACCAGTTTTACCGCCTTGCCTTCTGGAAAGTTGGCGCAGAGGAAATGAATTACCGTCGTTTCTTTACTGTCAATGAACTGATTTCCGTTAAAGTTGAAGAAGTGCGGGTTTTTAATAATACCCACAGCCTAATTCAAAAGCTGGTTGAAGAAGGCAAATTTACTGGTTTACGGATTGACCATATTGATGGACTTTATAACCCAATCCAGTATCTTGAAAGACTGCAAGAAAAGATGGTAGATGTTTATATCACCGTCGAGAAGATTTTAGAACTCACCGAAGAATTGCCAGAAAACTGGAAGATTCAAGGAACATCTGGATATGACTTTCTTAACTATGTAAATGGCGTATTTTGTCAAACAGAAAATGAATCACTCTTCGATAAAATTTATCAAAACTTTATCAGTTCCAGAGTAGATTATGCCTCAGTAGTCAAGGATAAAAAGCATCTGATTTTGGAAAAAAATTTAGCAGGTGATATTGACAATTTGGCTCTATTGTTAAAAAACGTTTCCAGCAAATATCGCTATGGCAATGATTTTACATTGAATGGATTAAAAAGAGCGATCGCTGAAGTTTTGACACTGTTCCCAATTTACCGCACCTACATTACACCCGATGGAATTGGAGAAAGCGATCGCGCTACAATTCAGAAAGTAATCGATCAAGCCAAAGAACAAACGCCCCTGTTGCAGAACGAACTGACTTTTATTGAAAAGTTAATGCTGCTAGAGTTTGATAATTCTCTGACTCAAACAGAACGCGAACAGTGGATATATTTTGTCTTGCGGATGCAGCAATACAGCGGCCCGTTAATGGCCAAAGGTGTAGAAGACACCACATTATATGTTTACAATCGGTTGCTGTCGCTGAATGAAGTCGGCGGAAATCCCGGTCATTTTGGGATTGATGTAACCAAATTTCATGCCTTTAACAAACAGCACCAAGCAACCTGGCCTCACACAATGAACACCACAGCCACCCACGACACCAAACGCGGCGAAGATGTGCGAGCCAGGTTGAATGTCCTCTCAGAAATCCCCGATGAATGGGATCGGCAGGTAAATACCTGGAGCGCCATTAATCGCGGACATCGTAGCGATCGCCACGGCTTCGCTATGCCCGATCGCAACGATGAGTATTTTCTCTATCAAACCCTGGTAGGGGCCTTTCCTTTTGCCGAACACGAACATGCATCCTTCGTGGAGCGGGTGAAAGACTATATAATAAAAGCAATACGAGAAGCAAAGGTGCATACAGCCTGGTTACGACCTGATAGCCAGTATGAAGAAGCTTGTACCTCCTTCATTGAGAAAGTACTCGATCCTGCGATATCCGGGGAATTTCTAGAAGCCTTTCGTCCATTTCAACAGCGAATTGCCGACTATGGGATATTTAATTCTCTTTCCCAAACTTTACTGAAGATTACCGCACCCGGCGTACCCGATTTATACCAGGGAACAGAACTTTGGGAACTGAGTTTAGTCGATCCAGATAATCGCCGTCCCGTGGATTTTGAACAGCGACGTACTTACTTAAGCGCTATCCGCGAACAGGTAAAAACAGACATTCTGGGACTAATTCAGGAGTTACTAAACGACAAAACAGACGGCAGAATCAAACTGTTTTTAACGGCTCAATTACTCCAAGCCAGAACAAACTATGTCTCATTATTCCAGGACGGCGACTATCTGCCGTTAGAAGTTCAGGGAACCTACGCCAATCATATTATCGCCTTTGCACGGCGGGAGGGGAATCAAACAGCGATCGCGATCGCGCCCCGCTTTTTAACCAGCCTCATCCAGCCAGGAGACAATCCTTTGGGCGAGTCAGTTTGGCAAGATACGCACCTGCAACTACCCCCTGGAACTTCCACCACTTGGAAAAACGTCATAACTCAGCAACCCTTACAAGCTACACAAACCCTATCAATCGCAACAGCCCTAACTCATTTCCCAGTTGCTCTTTTAATTAGCACTGCCGAGTAAAAACAAAAATCTTGTCCCACGCAGAGAGAACCCTGTAAAAACTCAGCGTTCCTCTGCGTTTCCCTTGGCGTTCCTACCCTGCGGGAAGGCGCAGCGCCTATGCGTTAAAAAACAATTCTGTAATTATGACCTCAACACTTACCACCGCGCAGATTGAAGCTGTGCGCCTCCACATCAAAAAAATGTGGAAAACTTTAACGCGATCGCACGAACACTTATTACAATCTGCCAAGGATACCAAACTAGACCACACAACAGAAACTCCCTGGATTGTTTACATTTCCCCTTCAGAAGATTGTCCCAACATTCAGACTGTGTTAGAGCGATCGCTATCTCCAAAAGATATGCAACAGCTAGAAATTCGCACTTTGCCAGCAGAAGCAGAAGCGATTAAACAGCATGGGTTACTATACTTACCAGGGCCTTATGTCGTACCAGGTGGTCGCTTCAACGAAATGTATGGCTGGGACAGCTACTTTATATTGCTAGGACTTTTGCACGATGGAGAATTGGAGCTAGCACAAAGTCAAGTCGATCAATTGTTGTATCAAGTACAACATTACGGCATCATCCTCAACGCCAACCGGACTTATATGCTGTCGCGATCGCAGCCCCCTGTCCTCAGTATGATGGTTTTGGCGTTATTCCAGCACACCCAAGATGAAGAGTGGTTGAAAGCAACCGTACCGTTGTTAGAGCAATTTTATTATTACTGGGTAGTACCGCCCCATCTGAATGCTGCAACCGGCTTATCCAGATTTTATGCCTTTGGGGAAGGCCCGGCACCAGAAGTTTTGTTTTCCGAGCGGGATGAAGAGGGAAAAAGCCACTACGATCGCGTCAAGGAATATTACCAAAGCTTTGAGGTTGAAGATTACGATGTCAATCTTTACTACGATCGCGAAAAAAATAAACTGACCAATCTATTTTACAAAAGCGATCGCACCATGCGCGAGTCCGGTTTTGATATCACCAACCGATTTGGCCCTTTCAGTGCTGATATCCTCCACTACGCTCCTGTGTGCCTCAACAGTTTGCTGTATCAGGTTGAACTTGACATGGCGCAAATTAAGCATATTCTGGGGAACGAACAATTGGAACAAAAATGGAGCGATCGCGCAGATATCCGCCGCGATCGGATCGATAAATTTCTCTGGGATGAAGAACAAGGATTATATTTCGACTATCATTTCCAGAATGGAAAACGCCGCCGCTACGAATTTGCTACCACGTTCTATCCTCTCTGGCTGGGAATTGCTTCTCCAACTCAAGCCAAACGCGTCGTAGAAAATCTCTCTTTGTTTGAAGCCCCAGGCGGAATTTTTAGCAGTACTCGTGTCACCGGCAACCAGTGGGATGCTCCCCTTGGCTGGGCACCATTGACATTAGTTGCAGTCCTTGGACTTCACCGCTATGGGTATCATACAGAAGGCGATCGCATTGCCAACAAGTTTCTCACTATGGTAGTTAAAGAATTCGAGCGTCACAATACCTTAGTTGAGAAATATGATGTTGAACGCTGTTCTGCCAACGTTTCCGACGAAATATGCTTTGGATATAGTTCTAACGAAGTTGGTTTCGGCTGGACAAATGGAGCCATTCTGGAACTCTTAGCAATCGGCAATCAAAAAGTTTAAAGTAAGAATTCAGCACTGCTCAAGTATAGCTATCCGCTAACAGGAGTCAGAATTCAGAATATAGAAGGAATCTAGTATGATTGGCATATTTATTTATCCAATGTTCTCCTGACTCCTGAATTCTGACTTCTGGTTCCTGAGGAATAATCACAATCGTTCAATCAGCCCCAATCTAACTGTTGATGAATTTATTAGCCACTACGGTGAGTGCGATCGCTATCAACTAATTGATGGTGTTGCGACTAAGGACACAATATCACTGGGTGTGAAGGAACATTTGCGCGAAGAAATACTTACCATTGGCATCCTTGGCGACGCCTATGCCAGTTAGTTCATACTGGCCTAGAATATTTGCGCGATGAGCAGGGCTACTCAGCCACCACTGCACCGCGGCCGTGGCAGAACAACCATCACCGTAACAGAAGTACTCATTTTCACCATAGCTGTAGCTACTGTGGGGAATCGCTTGGCGCACTACCTCGGCTCTCTGATAAACCCCCTGATGATTAAGGGTGTATCCAGCTTCAGCCATAGTTTGTGCATAGGTTTGCTCTTGCTCAGTTATGCGAGAATCTAATTGAAGGGGTGGTAGACCTTGAGTAGCCCGGTACTGATTCACCTGGTCATAAACTTCTTGTTTTAGTACTGCTAGTTCGTCAACACGGTATAATGATGGGTCAATTTTAATTTGATTTATTAAATGAAACTGTGACGGGTTAATTGTCAATTCGGCCTGTGCTGGGTTTTCTGAGAGTCCACTAGCTGCTAAGACAAGTGTGCTTAAAAATATCCCGGTTAGAAAAGTGCCTTTAACAAGTTTCATTTGTATCTCCCCTGAAGTGGACTTGGTGATGTTTCAAAGAAGTTTAGAAGTAGTTTCCAAACCTCTCCGAAAGATTTTTTAGGTCTTCGTTTAGGGTTCATAAGTATTCTCCTTGAATAAGAATTTAAAGTTTGGATTCTCTTGATAAAGAGGAAACTTGTGAACCCTTTCGATTCTTACGTTCAGATATAGGAATCTATGCAGCAAGTTAAATTTTTTTTGCTAATGGTATAGCAATCCTGAGTAAGTGGGCGAGGAAATTTCCAAGTATGTAACGAAATCTAAATTCGATACATACCTTACAAATTCCTTATTTCACTGTTTTTACAAAACTAAACATATATTAGTTTGCTCATGCCTACCGACTTAAACCCTTTCTATCACTTTCCGGCAGAGCAATCTCTAGAAGCTTTATCAGTCAATTAATACAACTTAATTATCCATAAACAACAAGATACCCGACTTCTTAGGAAAGTCGGGTATCTGATTTTGGCGATTTTTACAAATCGAATTGTTAAGAGCCAGAATGCAAAACAAATTAGATGAGTAGCGTATTGCAATACGCCACTATTTTATGAATAAAGGGGTTTAAGTACAAAGCTAAATCTACAATTTAGTGGTTTTCAATTATATGGTTTGCCTAAACTCCCCAGAAATTGCCCTCGTCTGAATTCTGAATTTTGACTCCTATTTATCAATGCCGTATCAGCATCTACCAATTCTCATCTCTATCTTCGTCGTAAGGCTCACCTGTAAAAGGTTGTACGCCAACAGCAGGATAAGCATCATCCGTAGGGCCAAAAATCCGCATTGCAGCTTCAGAAATATACTGGGTTATGTTCGCAATGATTTTGGAAATATCCATAAGATTGGACTCCTTCTTTTTGAGTCGCTTTAATGGTGATGCTTATACTCTAATCTTAATACTCAAGCCTTGCATATATTCTCAATATATTGAGAATATATGCAATGTTTATTCAGATAACTTTGCAATACTTTAGCTTGTCAAAAAGTCAAATTTTTCTCTTCGATTCTAATTGTAACAGAGTTGTTTCTTTCAACCCATTTGGGAAAATAGCGAAGCAAAACAAACTTTCTCTGACAGGATATTATTTCCCTTGATTAGCCACCCGCTCTAATTAACATTATTGCGTGCCATCACTATTAAAAAATATTAAGTATTTGATAAAGTTAGTATTAAGCTAGCGATAAATCTACTGTTCTACGGCAATCTCAGACAATATACTTGCAGGGAGTTGACATTATTTATGGTAAATATTACCATAAATAAAAGAAGCATCTTGTAAGGAAGCTCTTGCATGACAACTTTGCCAGATTTGGACTATGTATATAAACAGCAAAGCCAGCAGAACCAGGAACTAAACCTTTCTGCCGATGACTACAGCTTGCTGACCGACCTTTACCAGTTAACAATGGCAGCTTGTTACACAGGCGAAGGTATAGAACAACGACGGGCAAGCTTTGAATTGTCTGTCAGACGATTGCCAGAGGGTTTTGGTTATTTGATTGCAATGGGGCTGACGCAGGCATTGGAATATTTAGCTAAAATCCGCTTTAGTACCGCGCAAATTGCGGCATTACAAGCAACGGGAATTTTTGCTCACGCAGGCGATCGCTTTTGGTCACTTTTAGCTGAGGGAAACTTTACGGGCGATGTTTGGGCAGTACCAGAAGGAACAGCCGTGTTTGCCAATCAACCACTGTTGCGGGTGGAAGCACCCCTTTGGCAAGCGCAACTAGTAGAAACTTACCTGCTGAATACGATTAATTACCAGACTTTGATTGCCACAAAAGCAGCCCGGTTGCGGGATGTAGCGGGGGAATCAGCAACTCTTTTAGAATTTGGTACCAGACGGGCATTTAGTCCCCAAGGGTCTTTGTGGGCGGCGCGGGCGGCGTTGGCGGGTGGGTTAGATTCCACTTCCAATGTGTTAGCAGCGCTACAACTGGGACAACAGCCAAGTGGTACGATGGCACACGCCTTAGTGATGGCACTGTCAGCAATAGAAGGCACTGAAGAACAAGCTTTTAGTGCATTTCATCGCTATTTTCCGGGTGCGCCATTACTAATTGATACTTACGATACCATTGCTGCTGCCCAGCGCTTGGCCGAAAAAGTAAATTCCGGGGAAATGCAATTAACAGGAGTGAGATTGGACTCAGGAGATTTAGTTACCTTATCAAAACAGGTGCGATCGCTCCTTCCCAGTGTGCCAATTTTTGCTAGTGGTGATTTGGATGAGTGGGAAATTGCCAGATTAAAAGCTGCTGGGGCCGAAATTGATGGTTACGGGCTGGGAACGCGACTAGTTACAGGTTCGCCTGTCAATGGAGTTTATAAACTTGTAGACATTGATGGCATCCCCGTGATGAAGCAGTCTAGTAGTAAAGTTACTTATCCAGGACGCAAGCAGATTTTTCGCTCGTTTACGGGAGGTAAGGTAAAAGCAGACAGGTTGGGACTCTTAGGTGAAATTGCTTTAGAAGAAGAACCTTTGTTGCAATTGGTAGTGCAAAACGGTGAACGAGTGCAGCCGTTGGAATCGTTGGCAACAATTCGTCAACGTACCGCCGCCTCAGTTGCGAGTTTGCCACAGGAAACACGGCGTTTGGATCGTCCGGTAGCTGTAGAAGTGGAAATTTCTGAGGGGTTACGGGTGTTGACTGAAGAAACTAAGAAACGTAGACGCACCAGCGGCTTGCCGTAGGCTACCGCACAGGCACAGAGAACACAGAGGTAAGAAGTACTCTTTCAGTCTGTCTTAATTACGAATTACGAATTACGAATTACGAATTAGTATGAGAATTGCTTTGTTTGGTACTAGTGCCGATCCACCAACTGCGGGACATCAAAAAATTCTGAGTTGGTTATCTGAGCGTTATGATTGGGTAGCAGTTTGGGCAGCAGATAATCCATTTAAGTCCCATCAAACACCCTTGGAACATCGGGCAGCAATGTTGCGACTGTTGATTGCGGATATAGACACCCCACGGCACAATATTGCTTTGGAACAAGAATTGAGTAGCTTCAGAACGCTGGAAACAGTGGAAAAAGCCAAGCTTACTTGGGGTGAAGACGCTGAATTGACGTTGATCGTTGGTTCAGATTTACTGACTCAGCTACCACGTTGGTATCGCATTGAAGATTTGTTACAGGAAGTGCAACTACTGATTGTACCGCGACCCGGATATGTAATAGATGAGTCTAGTTCAGAGGTAGTGCAAAAGCTGGGAGGGAAAATTGCGATCGCTAGTCTGACCGGTCTAGATGTTTCCTCAACAGCGTACCGCGAACATAGAGATCCCCAAGCCCTTACAGCCCCTGTAGTTGCCTATATTAATCGAGAGCATTTGTACGAATGCCAGGACGTTCACCAAAAAAGCTACCAACTCCGTTAAACCAACAACCTTTGGCCGATTTCAAGGTTGGTGTTGATAATGTAATTTTTTCTGTAGATACTGTACAAAATCGGCTGTTAGTTCTACTTGTAATGCGGCAGCAAGAACCATTTTTAAATCATTGGAGTCTTCCCGGTACTTTGGTACGTCCAGGAGAGTCTTTAGAAGATGCCGCTTATCGCATTATGGCGGAGAAAATTAAGGTCAACAATCTCTATTTAGAACAACTGTATACCTTTGGCGGGCCAAATCGCGATCCACGGGAAGCAACTGATAGTTATGGTGTGCGTTATTTATCAGTTAGTTACTTTGCCCTAGTGCGATTTGAAGAAGCTGAATTGATTGCCGATCGCATGACTGGCATAGCTTGGTATCCAGTAAAACAAGTGCCGCAATTAGCTTTTGACCATAATGAAATTCTGGCTTATGGACACAGGCGATTACGAAATAAATTAGAGTATAGCCCGGTGGCTTTTGAAGTCTTGCCAGAAATGTTCACCTTGAATGATTTATATCAGTTATACGCCACAGTTTTAGGTGATAACTTTTCCGATTATTCTAATTTTCGAGCGCGTCTACTCAAGTTAGGTTTTTTATGCGATACCGGAATTAAGGTATCACGGGGTGCTGGCCGTCCGGCTAGTTTGTATAAGTTTGACGCCGAAGCTTTTGCCCCCTTAAAAGATAAACCTTTGGTGTTTATTTAATCAATCTCTACCCCAAATCAAGAGTAACTTATAACTCTTGACAAATGACCAATGACAAATGACAAATAATATGAAAATTGCGATCGCTCAAATTAATCCGACAATTGGTGATTTGCTTTTAAATGCTCAAAAAATCCTGGAGGCAGCACAACGAGCAGCATCTAGCGGTGCGCGTTTGTTGCTAACACCAGAACTTTCTCTGTGCGGCTATCCACCAAGAGATTTATTACTAAATCCTAGTTTTGTGGAAGCGATGGGCATCACTTTACAAAACTTGGCTCAGGATTTACCACCAAATTTAGCTGTGTTGGTAGGAACTGTTGAACAAAACCTCGAAGCGTCTATTACTGGAGGTAAAAGTTTATTTAACAGCATAGCTTTGTTAGAGAATGGCCAGGTTAAGCAAGTTTTTCACAAAAGACTTTTGCCGACTTACGATGTATTTGACGAACGTCGCTATTTTGAACCAGGTTTGCAAGCCAATTATTTCACTTTAGATAATATCCATATTGGCGTAACTATTTGCGAAGATTTATGGAACGATGAGGAATTCTGGGGCAAACGTAGTTATGCAGTAAATCCGATTGCTGACTTAGCAATTTTGGGTGTAGATTTAATTGTAAATTTGTCTGCTTCCCCCTACACTGTCGGCAAGCAGCAGTTTCGTGAAACTATGCTCAGGCATAGTGCAATACGTTTTCAACAACCGATGATTTATGCTAATCAGGTTGGCGGAAATGATGACCTAATTTTTGATGGACGTAGTTTTGCCTTGAATCGTCAAGGTGAAGTTATGTGTCGTGCCCGTGGCTTTGATACCGATTTAGTAGTAGTTGAATTTGACGAAGCGCAACGGGATTTTCAATTAGGTACTATAGCACCTGTGTATGAATCGGAAGATGAAGAAATCTGGCAAGCTTTAGTTTTGGGAGTGCAAGATTACGCTCGTAAGTGTCGCTTTTCTAAAGTAGTTTTGGGTTTAAGTGGTGGAATTGACTCTGCCATAGTAGCTGCGATCGCCACGGCTGCACTTGGTAAAGAAAATGTCCTTGGTGTTCTCATGCCTTCCCCTTACAGTTCGGAGCATTCCATTAGCGATGCTGTAGCATTAGCCGAAAATTTGGGGATTAACACTAATCTTTTACCAATTGGCGAATTAATGCAAGGCTTCGATCGAACTTTAGATGATGTGTTTGCGGGTACAGAGTTTGGACTGGCTGAGGAGAATATCCAATCTCGGATTCGCGGTAATTTATTAATGGCGATCGCTAATAAATTTGGCTATCTGCTTTTATCTACTGGTAACAAGTCAGAAATGGCAGTTGGTTACTGTACTCTCTACGGCGATATGAATGGCGGGTTAGCAGTGATTGCAGATGTACCTAAAACCCGCGTGTATTCACTTTGCCATTGGTTAAATCGCCATAATGAAATCATCCCGGAAAACGTCTTGACTAAAGCACCCAGCGCCGAACTCAAACCAGGCCAAGTCGATCAAGACTCTCTACCGCCTTACGAAGTTTTGGACGATATTTTGCAACGCCTGATTCACAACCATCAATCAGCAGCGCAAATTGTTGCAGCCGGTCACGATGCGGTGATTGTAGACAGAGTAATCCAAATGGTGGCGCGGGCTGAATTTAAACGGCGACAAGCACCCCCCGGCTTAAAAATCACCGATCGCGCCTTTGGAACCGGTTGGCGAATGCCAATTGCTAGTAACTGGGTTGGTGTCAAAAAGGCTTATCAGGCTAAAACCACAGCTACACCTAACCTTAGTTTATTGTGATGGATAAGATGCTCATCCGCGTTGTCCAGGCGCGGATAAGTATTACCATTGAAACTAGAGTCTCAAAGAAAATTATGTTAGATGAAGCAAATTTTGAACAACGTTTAGCGACTCTTGAACAAACAGTTGCAGATATCAAATATCGAGTTATTGATGCGCCTACCTATAGTAATTGGCTGGAAAAGGTTATTGGCTCAATCTCTGATGAACCAGCATTTTTGGAAGCTTTAGAGTATGGTCGGTCATTACGCCATGCTGACATATTTACAGAAGAGTGAAATGGGCGGTTGAAACCGCGTCTACACAGACAAAACCTGCCTTCGCAGGTTTCAAATCCTTAATTTTTCGTTAGTCCGCGCAGGCGGACTTCGCTTGTATAGCCGCGAATTCCATTCGCCCAGTCTTAAGTCGACACCAATGGGACAGTGCAAACTCCGAAGTGAATTAAAGAGCCAAATATTTACTTTCACCCTTCACTGTTTAACTTCTGAACTTGAAAGTTGCACCTTGGAACATGAGTTGTCGAGTTAAAAGGGCGATCGCTTGACCTTTTATCCTCACAGTTGCACCTTTTATCTTCATCATTCTACTTCTTAACTTAAAGCTTGCACTTCAGAACACAAATTGTCGAGTTAAAAGGGCGTAGACATAGCCTGTCGGAGACATTGCTCTATCTCAAAGCGTCACTAATAGTCTAGTTTTACTCATCTAAACGGTGTGCGATCGCATTTAGCAATGACTCAAAGTAAAATTGTAGGTTGGGTTAAGCAAGGCGCAACCCAACAAAACCCCGAAAATGTTGGGTTTCGTTCCTCAACCCAACCTACACATTGCAAGGTTTTTGGCACTAACTAAACTGTATTGACTAATAGTCTAGTTTTACTCATCTAAACGGTGTGCGATCGCATTTAGCAATGACTCAAAGTCTGATTCGCTGTGAATACCAGGGGTGAGCGTGTTCATATCTTTTAGCAGGTTGGTTAGTTCGGCGCGTGTTGCGAATTTCGGTGTATCGATCAATTTCTTCACGAAATCTCTGCAAATTAGCTCAATGTGCGCGCGATCCCAGACTCCAGCTGACATCATATTTGAGGTTAGAGTATAGTTTTAGACGACATCAATTTTTAAAATGATGTTTATACTTAGAACTCAGTAAATGAAAGCAGGTGCATAATGAAACTACAAGATTTCTTGGGAAAAGATGAGAAATGGTCATTTGATGCGATCGCTGAGGATGAAGACTTGGCTCGTCAGATTCAGATACTGTTAGTCGGCTTAGGTTTGCTGGAACCTCCCGCAGATGGGAAATTTGGCCCTGTTTCTGTGATATCTCTCAAAAAATTTCAAGAATTAACAAAGACTGAAGAGAGTGGCTTTTTAGGAGCAGTTACAGCTAAGAAACTAATTGAAACCAAAATAGACGATCTTCCTCAACCCCCCTTAAAACTAGGCAATGACATCGCTAGCAAGATTGTGAAATATATGCTAGCCAAAGGTTATCAGATATTTACCAATCCCAAAGAATACAATATTGTTTATGTAGAGGGTATCAATGGAGACTGGACTCTCAACAATGATGCACCCAACGAATTTAACGATCGCCGCATTGTTATTGAACTAGTAAATGGCGTTCCCAAAATCGTAGATCATTGGGAAGCTACTACAGAACCAGGGAAGTACTACACTTACAATCCGATGAATCCCAAAGGAGCAGCTAGGATTCAGTTTGGGCAATACAAAGCTTGGGCTGTTGGTACTCACGGTACAGCAGAACCTCATGAAGCGTTAGTGCAAGTTGGAGATATAACAGTTTGTAGAGATTTCAACCAAGATTTTAAACGGACTGGCGACAAACTTGATACAGGTGATGATTTTCATGTGAATCAACACTACGGCTTTGATTTTCCTCAAAATGATATTCGCCTTGCTAGCGCGGGTTGTTTAGTGGGACGTACCCGTGAGGGACATAGAGAGTTTATGGCAATTATTAAACAAGATCGTCGTTATGTGGCTAATCGCAAATATATTTTTTACACAACCGTGATTCCTGGGGATGATTTACTGTAAAGGTTTCCAGGATGAGGTAATGGTTAATTGGTAGCATTTCTGTTTAGTAAGGTAGCACAGATGTGCTACCTTACGTTGTCTAACTTTGTTCTTGTGGTTGCCCTATCTGTGCGGTCAATTTCTCTTTATCTTGCCTGCGTTTTTTGGCATAAAGTTGAATAGTGACTGCCATCAAAATAATCATGGCGAAAATAGCCCAAGCAGCGATATCTGTAGGTAAATTATTTTTAAACACAGCCAGCAAAACGATCGCTACTAACATAACTGTAGGCGCTTCATTTAAAGCACGTAATTGCTGACCACTCCAGCGACATTCATCTACTGCTAATTTCTTCATCAACCGAGCGCAGTAATGATGATAGCCAATTAAAATCGCCACAAACAGCAGTTTGATATGCAACCAACCCTCTTTTAAGATATCCGGTTCAGTGCTGACTAAACCGATGGCCATTGCGATCGTCACAAACATTCCTGGGTTAGTGATGATGGAGTAAAGGCGCTTTTCCATAATTTGATACTGATTTTTCAGTATCGTTCGTGCTGGTTCAGGTTCTTCGTTAGCTTCAACGTGATAGATAAAAAGACGTACTAAGTAGAACAAACCAGCGAACCAAACTACAAATCCGACAATATGAAAAGCTTTAAACCATGAATAAGCCATGAATCATAATCTCCTTTACTTGTGGTTGCGATCCATTTGTAATGGTAATAAAAAGTAGTCAGGAGCCAGAATTCTGAATTTAGAATATTCCACTCGTTAAAGGAAGAGTTTTAACAAGAAAAAACATTTTAATTCTGCCACTCAATCTTCCATTTAGTAGACTATACTGATGATTTTGCATCCTCTACTAATTGATTCTGACTCCTGAATTCTGACATTCATTTTTATAATATCGATTTTTGCCAAAGCTATATTGTCAATGAACATCTTTACGACGCACAAAGGGTAAAAGGTCTTCCAAAATCGCCTCGTGGTAGTGTTCTTGAGGATAATGTCCGACGTTATTAAGTTTTATTAATTCGGTATTTGGTACGGAATTGGTAAAGGTTTCGGCAATGTCTACAGGTAGCCAAGGGTCAATCATACCCCATTGAATCAGAATTGGTTGTTGCCATTCTTTGAAGCCAGTTTGTATTTCTGTCATGGCAGAATCAAGCTGTAAATTGCGAATACTTGCTAAGAGACTTCGACCAGATGAAGAACTTTTTAAAAATGGTTTTCGATAAACATCTAAATCCTTATCTCCAATGCGATAACGGCTCCCACCCTCTAGTGTTCGATCGACTAATAAGGGATCTTGGGTCATGACTTCACCAGCCAAAGGTAAACCCATTTGTTTAATTTTCCAGGGTAATTTGGCAGCAGTTGAAATTGGTGTATTTAAAATAGCTAAATTA
This sequence comes from Nostoc sp., assembly GCF_036917375.1. Lineage (GTDB taxonomy): Bacteria > Cyanobacteriota > Cyanobacteriia > Cyanobacteriales > Nostocaceae > Nostoc. The sequence continues at coordinate 59,961 of NZ_JBALDN010000041.1, read as the reverse complement.
GCAATTTGTTCTGGATGACGCAACGCATATTGTAATCCTACAGAACCTAAAAAACCTTGGACAACTAAAGAAAAATGTTCAAGTTCTAAGGCTTTAATAAATCCTTCTAAAGCTGTGATAAAAGCATCGGGAGTGTAAGCAAAATCTCGTTTTTCTGGTTTGGCAGAAAAGCCGTAACCAATCCAATCTGGAGCGATCGCTCTTGTCCCCTGATTCGCCAACGCAGGTATAATATGACGCCAACTGTAACTTTGTGAAACTAAGCCGTGTAGCAACACCACAGGCGCTAAGTCACTTCTGCCGATTGGTAAAGATTCCCGATAAAACCATTCCAGTGAATCTACATTGATTTTATGTTCTGTTATTGACACGTTATTTTCCTATATTGGGCATCCCTTCGGCTTACTTCGACTACGCTCAGTACAAGTCGCTCAGGGCAAGTGGGAATTGGGCATTGAGTTGTTTGTTATTCTTCTCCTGCTCCTTGGTCACTGAGCGTAGCCGAAGTGCTGCTCCCTCATCCCCCCATTCCCTGAGAAATAATCATCTCACGAATCGCATAAGCTGTAGCGGGTGCTAGTAAAACGCCGTTGCGATAGTGTCCGGTGGCTAAGAGGACGTTACTAAACCCTGGCAACTTACCAATAACTGGGGCTGGGCGACCTTCAGGGCGGGGACGTAACCCTGACCAGGTGCGAAGAATGCTTGCTGTGGCTAATTCTGGACAAAATGCGATCGCTTGTTCTCTAACAGATTCCAGCAGTTCTTGATTTGGCGGTATCTCATCGCCATTGTGAGGAAATTCCACTGTTGCGCCTATCCAATAATCTCCACCGCCCACAGGAACAATATGGACATCGTTACCTGTTATCGCTGGCTGGAAGTCGGGATTTCCTAATGGATGCCCCACACGCATTTGCAAGGCTTGCCCAAGTACAGGGCGGATATCAATTATCTGATTTAATTTTGCCGTTAGCGGTGTAGAACCTAACCCTGCTGCAATTACAAACCAATCTGCGGCTATTTTTCCTTCTGTAGTCTCAAGTTGATTGCAAAATTGGAGGGAAGATTCAGGTGTTGAGGTTGGGGCATCCAAAACAGTCACGCCAAATTTGAAAGTTACACCATTTTGCTGTGCAGCCTCAACTAAAGCTAACGTCAAGGCAGTTGGATCGAGTTGACGGTCTTGGGGAGAATAGACAGCGCCAGTGATTTTTTCGTTATTAATTTGAGGACAGATATTCTGGAGTTTAGCCGTGTCCCAAATTTCTAAATTCCAGCCTTGAGAGTGGCGAATTTTTACTAGTTTTTCCCATGCTGACATCCCCTCTAAGGAAGAATCAGACAAAAGCATGAGAATTCCCTGACGATTAAAAGGGATTTTGCGACCCGTTAAAGCTTCTAGTTCAGGAATCAAGGTTTCATAGCGTTGGATGCTAGTTTGTCGCATCTGCCAAGCTTTACCCTTGATTTTTTGGCTGATTACGCCCATCAAAACGCCAAGTGCAGCGCCCGTGGAAGCTTGTGCTGGGGGTTGGCGATCGCAAACTGTAATTTTCAGCCCTTTTACTAGACTCAGTTCGTAAGCGATCGCAGCCCCAACTACACCACAACCGATAATAACTACATGACTCATTGCTGTTTTGAGGCGAAGATCAAAAAATCTGGGGGATGAAGGAACAGGGGGAGCAATTTTTACTCTCCCTGTTTCCTCATCCCCTTTGCTCATCTTACCTTGCGCTTAACTTGCCTCTGATTCACTGCTGGTTTTAGGAAGCAGTTGAAGGAATTTGTCAATCTCTGCGAAGGCAGCTTGGGATTGATTCAAGGCAACTAAAGGATTGCCAGCACTAGTAGCTTTATCAAGTTTAACTAGGTCGTTAAACAAATCTCGCGTTATTTGACGTGCTTTGGGTTGGTCTTTGGGTAGAAGGTTGGAAGTGACATAAGTCAGGTTCAGCCTTGCTTCTGTTATGGGCCCATGTATAAAGTTACGCACATTGATCCAATCACCTCTTTTAATCAGGGTTGTCAACTCTTGTGAGCGATCGCGCACAGCCTGAATTTCAGGAACATAAGCCTGAATTTTTTCAAGTTGTACTGCTGTGTAAGTCGGAGGTGCCACCGCAGCCCCAGGGCCACCACAACTAATCAGAAATGTGGCCAATAGTACTAGGAAAAATGAAAAAATCGAGCGTTGACGCACCATATATTGAACTTGATTGCTTTTGGTTTACCGATTCACAGTGTCATTTTAGATCGCTAGCGCAGTCAATCGTTCTTGTCAGCCAAGGATTTTGCAGAAAATCTTGATATTTTCTCTAAAGGGCAGAGTTATCATCTGCTTTTGATTAATTTTTAAGTACAATTACTTAATAGGTGTTAGGCAGTCCCAACAAGAAGCGATTTTTGGCTTCTGTTAGTAGCGAAAATTGTTAGGGAAGTATGATTTAGAGTTGCTAAATCTCAAAGGTCTTGATAAGCTGAAACACCAATAATATAAGCCTTCTGGCGGTTTTTCTGTCTTCACATCCTTGAAGATGCCGACGCGATATAGGAGTGTTTTTTAGTGAACGCAGCTGAACAGGCAACGAACCTTGAACTCGCCAGCAACATTGCTACGGTGGTTAATTTGTTCAAATTCGAGTTTCCTGATGCCAAATCTGATCTCAAACCCTGGAAAAATGACCCAGAAACCAGGGAGTTAGTCGATCCAGATTCTATAGATATTGGCTTTCACTTTCCTGGTATCAGCAAATCTTGGCGAAGTCGCAGTATTTTAATTCAAATCCGATTTTATCAAGATCCCATCAATAATTCCCGGCGTGCGATCGGTGTGGAGGTAGCTGGATTCGATCATCGCGGTGAAGCGTGGCGACTTTCCACGGTAGAAAACTGGAGTGTTGTCGGTGCATCTTCGCCTTCTGATGAAATCGAGGATAAGCTCAAACAAATTTGCCGACAGATTTTAGAAGTATTTAATAAACCAAGTGATAATTCGTAATTCGTAATTCGTAATTCGTAATTCGTAATTCGTAATTAAATAGGTACAAGCCCCTTAATTCATCAATGGAAATATAACAACGGGTAGTATCATTATTTCAAGCTCCTAACTTCAGGTATGGGGTAAAAATTACGAATTACGAATTATTGTGACTACCGTAATATTTGTACATGGCACAGGCATTAGAGAACGAGAATACAATGAAACCTTTCAGGTAATTGAGCAAAAGATTCACGCTCAACGTCCTGATATCAAAGTTGCTCCCTGCCTTTGGGGTGTATTAGGTGCAACGTTCAATGATAATCGGGCATCAGTACCCTTGGAAGATGCGACACTGGCTTTATCTCAAGGAGAAGAAGACGCAGATATTGTGTTGTGGGGGCAATTATACCGCGACCCTTTGTATGAATTACGGCTGTTGTCTTTGAAACCGATTGAGTCAGGAAATCCCTTTGGGGAAGAACCAGGGGATGTTTTACAATCTCGTGTAGCGAGTCTCACTCCGGCATCTCAACTGCAAGCTAAGTTGCAAGAGGCGGGAATTGCAGAGGTATTTGAGCCAGCACGAGAGGCGGTTATCCACAGTGAACCGTATGAACGGGCGTTGCTCACAGTTTCCGAATCTGATTTGAGTGAATATTATGCACCAATAGCTAGAGCAGTTGTGGCTCAAGCAATGTTTATTAGCGAACTGCAAGAAAAATTTCCCCCCATACTCACCGATGCCCAATTGCGCGATAAAGTTGTGGAATTGCTGACTCTGGCTTTGGGAGAAGCGGAGTTAGGATTGGGTGGCTGGTTATTAAAGCCACTTGTAGGACTAGCGTTACCAATGGGAACAAATTATGTCAAAGGAAACCGCCTTGAGTTAACTGATAAAATTTCCCCTATGCCTGGTGATATTTTGTTGTATCAGACGCGGGGTGAAAAAATCAGGGGGTTTATCCAGGAACAAATTGCCCAAGCAGAACCGCCGGTGGTTTTAATCGCCCATAGCTTGGGAGGTATCGCTTGTGTAGATTTGCTAGTGCAGCAGCAGTTGTCTCAGGTGGAATTATTGGTAACAGTTGGTTCCCAAGCACCATTTTTATATGAGATTAACGCCCTCTACAGCTTAGAATATGGGCAGTTATTGCCAGAGCATTTCCCGCAATGGTTGAATATCTACGATTTACGGGATTTTCTCAGTTACGTGGGTAATAAAATTTTCCCTAATCGCGTGCAGGATGTACCAGTGGATAGCAGACAACCATTTCCCCGTTCCCACGGTGCTTATTGGACAAATGCCAAAACCTGGGAGGCGATTATTTCGAGGTTGCCATAATGGTTTACTTTTTACGGTATTTAGAAAACCCCTCTCCAAACCTCTCCCCTACAAGGCTACGGTGTACAGACAAGTCGAATTACCCCCCTCAATCCCCCCTTGGAAAGGGGGGAAGCCGGAAATCTAGTTCCCTCCCCTTTACAAGGGGAGGGTTAGGGTGGGGTAAAAACCAGCTTCTTAAACTACTTCAGACTTGTGTGTACACCGTAGGAGAAACGCTAAAAGCCCAGTCGAATTACCCCCCTCAATCCCCCCTTGGAAAGGGGGGAAGCCGGAAATTCAGTTCCCTCCCCTTTACAAGGGGAGGGTTAGGGTGGGGTAAAAACCAGCTTCTTAAACTACTTCAGACTTATGTTTACACCGTCGGAGGAACGCTAAAAGCCACATTTTTAATGGGGTTGGGCGATATCTTGTGCGTAAGTCTTAATAACGTGAGAGGCTAGGTCATCATGCAGTTGATGGCTAAACCTGAGCGGACATTTGGGTTAATTGTGGGTATTGAAAAGTACCACGAATCTGCTTGGAATGTAACTGGAGGGGGGCCAGCCGATGACGCGCTGAAATTTGCTCGTTGGCTGCATCAGCGCGGTGTACCCAGAGAGAATATCCGGTTATGTTTATCAGCGCTGGAAGAAAATCATCAGTTAATTGGGGAATGTGGGTTAACTGTAGAGTTAGCAACAGAGCAAAATATCTCCGACATTGTGACTAACTTTTTATCCCCAAAGTCGGGGGATTTACTCTACATTTTTTGGGCGGGACATGGTTTGATTACCTCAGAACGAGAGCGTCGGTTGCTTTGTGCTGATGCAAATAAACAGAATTGGCAGAATTTAGATTTAAAGTCTTTATTAGATTTTTTGGCTTCAGATAGATTTCAGATTCGTAATCATATTTGTATTATTGATGCCTGTGCCAATTATGTTTTAGAGTCCAAGGGAAGACCAACTGACTTACGTGGCAAAGCTTTTTCGAGTGGACAGCCAAAGCCAGATAGTCAACAATTTGTGTTACTGGCTACGCGGGAAGGAGAGCAAGCTAAGGTAAATTCTGAAGCTAAAACAGGATACTTTTCTCAAGCTGTACGGGAGGCTTTAGCATCAGCTAATGGGAGTTTTCCCCCGAATATGAAGGAAGTTACCGAGGCAGTTAAGCAGCGATTTAACGGTTTAGATAAAAAACAACTGCCGACTTATTTTTATTCCCGTAGTTGGGATGGAGATATTGAAAAATCTCATTTCAACCCGTTTGATATCCCGCATAATATCCCACAGAGTCAAGCTCGTAAGTTTGTTGGCAGGGATGAGCAAATAGAACAATTGCGTCAGCTATTGCAAGCAAATGATGTTGTGGCTATTACCGATGTGACTGGACAAGGTGGGGTGGGTAAAACAGAGTTAGCTATTCAATACTCGTGGCAATATTTGGAAGATTATTCTGGCGGATGTTGTTGGTTAAATCCCCAAGGTATTGATTTGGGAACCCAATTAGTAGAGTTTGGAGTTGTGAATTTACCTAACTTTAATCCGCCGGATGGATTAAGCCTAGTAGGTCAAGTTGCTTATTGCTGGAAGAAGTGGCAAGCTGGCAAAGTTTTATTGATATTTGATGATGTCAAAGACTGGAAGCTAATTCAACCCTATCTACCACCCAAAGGTTCTCGGTTTAAGGTGTTAATTACCACTCGTCTAAATACAGGGTTAGTATATCCATCACTGCCGTTAGGTGGATTGTCAGAAGATGGAGCCTTAGAATTATTAGCAAAGCTATTGGGGGATGAACACTCAAATGTGGCAACTAGCCTGAACAATTTGGCATTCCTCTACAAATCACAGGGAAGGTACAGCGATGCCGAATCTTTGTATATCGAAGCTTTGGAAATCGCTGAACAATCGTTGGGGGCAAATCATCCTGATACAATAACCATTCGTGAAAATCTGGAAGACTTGCGGCGGAATCGTCAGCCTTGATTCAGGAGAATGGTTGCTTTCATCTCCCGTTGGTTTCAGCAATTTAGGTAATCTACAACGGCTGCATTACCCGCCTGGGGTTCAAATTTTAGTCTAATAAGTAGGCAACATAATTAATTACACAATGTCATTGCAAATGCAGTGAAGCAAAATAATGCGATCGCAACCCCTACAACTACTTCTCTACGATATGATCTGCGAAGGGTGCGATCGCACTAACTGTAAATATTCTTGTTTATCTACTTAATGAGCCTCTGAACCCCATTAATGAGCCTTTTAGCTCCATTAATGAGCCTCTGAACTCCATTAAAGAGTCTTTTAGCTCCATTAATGAGTCTTTGAACTCCATTAAAGAGTCTTTTAGCTCCATTAATGAGCCTCTGAACTCCATTAAAGAGTCTTTTAGCTCCATTAATGAGCCTCTGAACTCCATTAAAGAGTCTTTTAGCTCCATTAATGAGTCTTTGAACTCCTTTCCATTATTTAGCTACAGCAATTCCAGATCCTCGATTTCTTTGAAAAATCAGGGATCTAACTGCAAGTAGTTTTGACTCTACTTTGTCAGACATTATTAAATTCAGATTAAAATAGTAAATATATCTTTGTTTTTTATACTTGATTTATGATGGTGAAATTTGAAATCCAGCTTGATAAAAATGATTATCTAAGGTTAAAGCTGTAACAATCTCTCGCTGTTGCATAACGATAAATGATAAACAATCAGTGAGAGAATATGATTTGTCTTTATGCTTTTGAAAATATTCCCACCCCTGATTAAACAGAATTCGATCGATTTCGATTAATTCTATTTCAGGACTTTCCAATAACCGATTACCAACTTCAACTGCTTTATAATGAAGATTTCGACTATTAAAAAAAGTAACCACTTCATCAAAAATGTATGTTGTTGTCATTAAAACAGGTTTGGACTTTATTAAAGTAGCCCAATTTTGTAATACTTTTTGATGAGCATCTTCATTTTTGATTTCCAGAGCTAAAATATAGCTGGTATCTAAAAAGTAGATACTTCTCATGGGTTATAGAGATAGCGATCGTGGTTAACTGCACCATCTGTTACATCACATTCCACAGGATTTGAACCTAAATCCCAAATAGAAGATGTTTGTTTGATGCTAGTAATAATAATTTTTCCATTTTCTTGAATAATCTCAAACTCTTGGTTTTCTCCTAAGAGTTCTTTAGGGATTAATAAGCCTTTTTCTGTTGCTGTTAATTTCATGTTTAATTACCTCCATTTAGTTTGTAACTTAATCAAATGAATTTGCTTTAGGGCAGGCAAGACTTCGGCGTGAGCGCTCAGTCGAACGCTGCCCACCCCACAAAATTGGATAAGGCTTACCAGTTACCTACAGGTTGAGCAGTTGGAGAAAACATTGATGGATCGATTGAAATGCCCAATCCTTCAGCTACACGACGACCATAAGAAATATCTGCCCGGAAGAAGTGGCAAAGTTGACGCATTTGGATATCCTCCCTTGCTTGAGAGAGACTACCGACAATATTTTTAGCAAGCCGCTCCTGCTGCTCAGGAGTTAGTAACCGATACAGATTACCTGCTTGGGTATAATCGTCGTTTCCTTCACGATGACTGTAACGATCAACTGTGACATCACCCAAATGACTAGGTGGTTCTGCATAAGCTGGATTTTCTTTGGGTGTACCCTCAGCACTATTCGGTTCATAGTTAGGAACGCTACCGCCGTTGTTCCCCGATGCCATAAAGCCATCTCGTTGATAATGCATCACTGGACATTTGGGCTGGTTAACTGGTAGTTGCTGATAGTTTCCACCCAAACGATACCGTTGAGCATCTGGGTAAGAAAAAATTCGAGCTTGCAGCATTTTGTCTGGGGAGAAACTAACGCCCGGAACCACTGCACTAGGGCTAAAAGCGGCTTGCTCTACTTCAGCAAAATAATTCTCTGGGTTGCGATTTAGCTCTAATATCCCGACTTCGATTAAAGGATATTCTGAGTGTTTCCAAACTTTGGTCAAATCAAAGGGATTATCTGGATGTTTTGCCGCTTGCTCCTCAGTCATCACCTGAATACACATCCGCCATTTGGGATAATCTTTTTTAGCGATCGCTTCAAACAAATCGTGAGTCGCATGATCGGGATCTTCGCCCTTAATTTTAGCGGATTCTTCCTCAGTCAAGGTTTGATGCCCTTGCAGAGTCTTAAAGTGAAATTTACACCAAACGCGATCGCCTTGAGCATTAATTAAACTGAAGGTGTGGCTACCAAAACCATCCATGTGTCGATGGGTTTTCGGAATTCCCCGGTCTGAAAACAGGATCGTCACCTGATGAAGCGATTCTGGACTGAGTGACCAAAAATCCCATCTTGCATTATGGTCTTTGCAATTGGTTTGAGGATTGCGCTTTTGGGTATGGATAAAATCAGGAAACTTCAAAGGGTCGCGGATGAAGAAAATAGGGGTATTGTTACCTACAAGATCCCAGTTGCCCTCCTCAGTATAAAACTTGAGGGAAAAACCTCTAGGGTCGCGCTCGGCATCTGCTGAACCTTTTTCTCCTCCGACTGTAGAAAAGCGCAGCAGAACTTCGGTTTTCTTGCCAATCTCCGAAAAAAGTTTAGCTTTACTGTAGCGGGTAATGTCATTGGTAATAGTCAAAGTGCCGTGAGCAGCAGCACCTTTAGCGTGAACAACTCTTTCCGGAATACGTTCTCTGTTGAAATGAGCCAGCTTTTCTATGAGGTGGAAATCCTGAATTAATACAGGGCCGCGCGCTCCAGCCGTGAGTGAGTTCTGATTATCGCTAACTGGAATACCATCAGCAGTTGTCAAGTTTTGGGGTTCAGTCATGGTTCAAGCAGCTCTCCATGTAAGTTACTTAGATTGCCCACAGTACATTTTAGTCAGTAGATTGACGGATGCCCACTGATAGAACAAGCTAATTCATAGTCATAACGAGTTTATATATAAAAAATACTCGATATGACTATGAATTACAAGGAATTTTTTGTATTTTGGTAAGATGTAGAGACGATATATCGCCTCTATACTGCCTTTCAGGTATTTAAATGTTTGAGAATCAACGAGCAAACATCTGTCGCTTCAATTTGATGTTCATTAACTAGGTGAGTTTGATGGGTGATAAATAGAGGCCCTTCATCTGAAGAAGTGGTGATATTACCGTGAGAACCACGCACCAGGGAAGCATCCAGAGGAATCACATCCATTAAGTAGCGAAAACCTAGTTGTTTCTTTAGTAACTTGAGAGCAATTTTTCCTTGAGGAAATTTTATTTGCGGATCGAGGAAAAGTTCTACAGGATCGTAACCAGGTTTGCGGTGGATATCTACAGTTCTAGCAAAATCAGGCGCTTTCGCATCATCGAGCCAATAATAATAGGTAAACCAAGCGTCGGATTGAGCGATCGCCACCAACTCTCCCGATCTAGAATGATCGAGATGGTAGGCTTGTTTACCCTCTTCATCCAACACCTGCGCTACGCCTTCAGTCGCTTCTAAAAGCGATCGCACTTTCGGGATATACGCCGGATCGTTCACATATACATGAGCAATTTGGTGATCGGCAACAGCAAAGGCAATGCTAGCACCGAAATCGAGCAGTTCTCGCCCTAATTCCTCGCGCACAGCAATTAAACCATTTTCTCGTAGTACGCGGTTTAAATCCACTGCTTTAGAAACTGGCGTAATGCCATATTCAGAAAGAATAACTACCTGAGTATTACGTGCTTGGAAATATTCAATTAAATCGCCACAAACAGCATCAATTTCTCGCAAATCTGCTTGAATCTGTGTTTGATTGTTACCAAATTTTTGCAGACAGTAATCTAAATGTGGTAAATAAACTAGTGATAATGTCGGGCTGTAGCGTTCCTCAATCCATTTTGCGGAATTGGCAATCCATTGGCTAGAACTAATGGAAGTTTTTGGTCCCCAGAAATCGAACAGAGGGAAATTTCCTAAATCAGATTGAATTTGCGATCGCACATCACTAGGATAGGTATAAATATCAGGTAATTTTCTCCCATCTGCGGGATACATCGGGCGCGGCGTAATCGCATAATCTGCTGTCGAGTACATGTTGTACCACCAAAAAAGGTTAGCACAAGTGAAATTTGGATCGATTGATTTAGCTATTTCCCAAACTTTGGGAGCTTGCACTAGTTTATTAGATTGCCGCCAAAACTTGACTTCACATTCATCACGGAAGTACCAACCATTAGCGACAATACCATGTTCATTAGGCAATTTTCCTGTTAAATAAGTAGCTTGAACCGAACAAGTCACAGCAGGTAATACTTTTCCTATAGAAGCTACCTGCCCCTTCGCAGCCCAAGAAGATAAAAACGGCGTATTTTCTCCTAGTAAACTGGGCGTTAATCCCACAACATTTAGAATAACTGTTTTTTTCATAAGCTTAGTTCCTTTTTAATTTGCGGCTAATTCTTTTAATACCCACTCATATTCACGTTGAATAGAAGTCAGCAAATCTATCTTCATTTCTGATGGCAATACATCCCAAGTGTAAGTCTCAATTTCTAAATGTGAGCAAGCATTGTTTGTCTGAAGTAGATACAAAACAGTAGCAATATCATCTTGGGTAGATTGCAAAATTTGATAATCATGAATAAAAATTGGGACGTGAAAGTGAGTACGCCATTCTTCAGCTAGAGATTGTTCTAAATGTGGTAATGCAGTTATTAAATCAGGATAGTGATGGAGTGTACTATCGCTGCGACGTTCTATTACCTGGTGAAGATAGGTAGATTCAGCAAAAGGACGTAAGCGTTCAACTATCAAACTCCGCTTTTCAACCTCAGCAGGTATTTTTACTTTAATTGCAGCGCTGATTTGAATTTTGCCAATCTTAATTCCTGCCGATTGCAAACGTGTAAATACAGAATTTGGCTGCTCATATTCAACTGAAAAATGGCAGGTATCATAGCAAACCCGAACGTGTTCTAGCAATTTAGTCTCTGCTAAATCCTGCTCAATATTTAATTTCTCTGATAAATAACTACCACCAATTGGCAATAACCAATTTTGATAAAAATCAATTACTTCTGAGGTGTTTTCAATTAAACCATCAGGCTCAGGTTCTAAATCAATATGAAGTATCTTGCCTGTTTCTTCACCGATGCGAATCATTTCTACAACAACAGATGCGATGTTCAAACAACTCTTTTTCAGAACAGTCTCGAAAGTTGTTTGGTCTTTTACCCACCAAGGTTTATAGGATAATGGTAGTGTAGAAATTCCGCCATCAAGTCCTTGAGGTAATAGACTAGCTAAAATATGTGCCAAGTTTAATGTATAATTAACCCGTTCTTGTGTAGACCAATCTGGTGCATAAACTTGGTCTTTTACCACCTGTCGATGAAATCCGCCATAAGGGAATCCGTTTAAGGTGAAAACATATAAATTTTGTTGAGTCAGCCAAGCTTGAAATTGAGCTAAGTTATTACCTTCCAAAAGTTCTTTTGCAGCAACATCTGCTAACCTTAAGCCAATCCCAAAAGGTTCTGTCGGCGATAAACGTGATTTGAGTTCGGGAATATACTTTTCTAAATTGGCGAAAACCTCTAGCCAACTTTCACCAGGATGAATATTGCTGCAATAAGTTAAGTGAAAATTATTGTTGTTTGTAATTTTCATTTTCTAGCTCTATCCTTTGTATATGTAATCTGTTTTCTTTGGCTTAAACTATTTCACAAGATACTTGCTACATATTCATGGATAGGGGCGCATAGATGTGCGCCCCTACAGCCGATTAATGGTATTACTGGGTGTATACATTCAAATTTAAGTAACAGCAAATACTTTTGCTAACTTCATCGAAATTGGTAGCAAGATTAGAACGAATAAACCGTAATACAAACCAGCAAAACCAGATGCAACGGTTGCATCTAAGACTATTAGAGATAAAACGCCTATTCTCACAGCATTGCGGATATTTTCGGCTATCGGTTCCCGCGCCGCTTTGATAAAGTTAGGCAAGATTATGATAGCTAAGAAAATAGCAAATGGTAGGGCTGCGATCGCTGTATACTCTTCTAATAATCCTAAAGCTAAAACTGCGGTCAAAACTATTGCAATTAGAAGTAGCGCGAGTACTCCCGTAATCTTCTTACCACCGTGAACTTCACCCTGACTAATTGCGGTGATAGCAGCAATATAAAGAACAGGAATCAGTGCTAAATACCAACGTTCTCCGATTATTTCGGGTACAGCACTTACACCTAATAATAAGTTACTGCCACGACACAAACCCATATTTAAAGGGCCAAAAAAAGGATGATGTTTGGCAAGTGAATTATAGAGAAGGCATGAAAGAGTGATAAAAATAGCGATCGCACCACTCAATAACGATACTTGAAAAGCAGCTATAATCCCGATTGTAAACAGTATACTTCCCAAGAAAGTAGCATTTTGACGAGATACGCGACCACTGGGAATTGCTCTATTTGGGCGCTCTTTCGCATCTAATTCGGCATCAAAAACATCATTAAAAACTATACCGCCGCCATATAAACCAGTTGTAGCTAATAACAACCAAGCTAATGGAATTAGTATGGTAAAAGTTGCTTCACCATTAATTAATTTAGCAAAAATAATTCCAGAGCCAGAAGCAGCAAAACCTAGAAGAATATCCGCCCAAGCAGTAACAATATTAGCAGGACGCATCAATTCTAGATAACCCCGCCAGCTTTGAAAATTTAAGCTTGCAACATTCACTTATCTGCCTCCGTGCCTAGTATTTCTCAAAATAAACCGCATATTACAAATTAACCAGATATTTATACAACTCCTCACAGTCAATTTTCTATTCAATCAACACAAAATCTGAAACTGATTTGATTCCTGGTTCCTGTCCCCGTAGCACAGAATTACCACTGAACATTTGACGTTGATCGATAGATTGAGGATTGAGCCAATCTGAAGCTTTCATCTGCCCAGTTTGACTGTAAGCAGCTAGGGCATTTTCATAACAAACTGCTTGCACATGTTCTTCAGGAATGCCCCTCTCTAACATCAACTGAGCCGTTTTTGGGACTGCCAAAGGATCGCTAATACCCCAATCAGCACTACTATCTACAATGATGCGATCGCATCCATACTTACGGACAACTTCTACCATCCGGGCGTTACCCATCTTCGTCTGTGGGTAAATCGTGAAAGCTGCCCAAAAACCTCGTCCTAATACTTCTTCAACAGTTTCTTCGTTATTGTGATCGATAACTACTTGTGAAGGATCTAAGCCATATTCAATACAGCGATCCATACTCCGACTAGCACCCGCCTTCTTATTACGGTGAGGAGTATGAATTAGTACCAACGTATCGAGTTCTTTGGCTAATTCTAACTGTTGACAAAAGTACTTATCCTCTGCTTCTGTCATATCGTCATAGCCAATTTCACCAATGGCAACAACTCCTTCTTTACAGGCATAAAGTGGTAGCAGTTCCATAACTTCAGCTGCTAGCGCTTCATTGTTAGCTTCTTTCGGATTTAGGCCGATTGTGCAGTAGTGTTGGATGCCAAACTGACTAGCACGAAACCGTTCCCAACCTACAAGACTACTGAAATAGTCTTTAAATGAGCCAGCGTTAGTTCGGGGTTGTCCTAACCAAAAGGCTGGTTCAATAACGGCGACAATTCCATATTCCCGCATTACTAAGTAATCGTAAGTAGTACGGGAACACATGTGAATGTGAGGATCGATAAACATCATGGTTTTAATAATTGGGCATTGGGAAAGAGGAGGCAGAAGGCAGGTGGTCACTGAGCGTAGTCGAAGTGAGGCAGGAGGCAGAAGTACTTTAATTTTGAATTGATTTCTCCCTCATCTCCACTTTATTTGTAAACAAAGAGGCGTTAGTGCAGCTTGCCGCAGGCATTGCGGCTAAAACTGCTCCAAGTCAGATTACCTTGTTGAATGGATGACTGTAAATCTGGATAATGAGAGAGTAATGCTTGCGCTTGGGGTAAAGGAGACTCAGCACAAGCTAAGGCTGCTGCTTCTTGCTCGTGTATATCCCCATTAGCCAGTACTTTTTCCAAATCTGTAATGATGGCGCTATCCGCAAACCGCCCTATAGGTCGCCAAAGTTCTGGCGTAACTGAGCGTTTAGCTGCCCAACGTTCATGGGCATAGTCTGCCAACATCCTCGCCAATTCTGGGTTAGCACGCCGATCTAGACCCCAAATTAGATGCAAGGGACTGCCGACAAACACAGCCTTCAGCACCATCTGATTCCAAGCAGCATTATCTAAGTAATTCGCTGGATAAGGGTTACGTAATGCTATGGCTTGAAATACATTACTCATATTGCTGCGAATTCCCTCAGCAGTACGATGGCGATGTAACTCTGGATGTGGTAAGAGCGGCAAACTTTGATAAAGGGCAACTAACTCCCCCATATCGGCAGTGGAGAAGACTCGATCGAGCGATCGCACATAGCCCTCAGCATCATCGTGGGGCAAAGCTAAAAGCAAAAGTGTGCGACCTGCTTGATCTACACTCCAATTACCAGGATACCAGCCGGGAATCAGATCCTCTGCTGCTTCCAAGTCCTGGAATGTTAGCTGCAAATCCTGTTTACCTAGATAACGCGGCACAGCACTAAAAGCCGTAAAAAACACTCTCTCAGCAGCGCCGCTAGCAATCTGTGCCTGCTTCTGTTCCAACCAAGTAAAAGCTTTCTCTGAAACAGACTTTAACAGCCAGTGATGCAGTAATTTGTTTACTTTACTCATGATAAATTCAGGATAAGTTGCCCAACTTTTTTGTGACAACCAAGTATAAAATATAGCACTAAACTTGATTTTTTGGGTTTGAAGCAGTTAGATAATATCTGATTGGGATTGTAACTTCACTGAATCTATAAAAATATCCTGACTTTAAAGAAGATACTGTAAAGATACCATTTTGATTAGATAAATCCTCAAATTATCTTACGGAAAAAAATTAGAATTTTATGTAATAATGAACCCCATTACTAACCTCAGATATAAAGTATAGGCATTGATATAAATTGTAAATTCATATTATTTGGAACTTTATATGCTAGGTGAAGACACTTGAAAAGTATAATTAATTTAGTAAATAAATTTATCTAGTAGTTTATTTAAATCTTGAATTACGTGATGGATTTATTTTGTCTATATTGCTGTTAACTTGAATTGCAATAGTGTATTTATTTACAGCTACTTAAAAAGTAATAATATTCAAATGGCTATTCAACAAAAAAGCGCTCTTAATTTACAACCAATTAACCAATGTGTCCGCGTTACCTTCAATTATAATGTTCACTTCACTAAAGGTCTGTTTGAGTTAGATAATCCTTTACTTGCACAAGCGATCGCCGCAGATGCAGAGACAACGCCGAAACAAGTGCTAGCTGTGGTAGATGCAGGATTTTTACAGTATCAAGATGGGCTATTAAAAAAATTATCAGCCTATGCCCAATGTTATGAAGATATATTAACACTGAGCGGTGAGCCGATAGTAGTTCCAGGTGGAGAAGCAGTCAAAAACGATTCTAGATTTATAGAGCAAATTCATCAGCAGATCAATGCAGCTGGATTGTGCCGTCACTCCTACGTCTTAGCAATTGGAGGTGGAGCCGTCCTAGACATGGCAGGATACGCAGCAACCACAGCTCATCGAGGAATTCGGCTGCTACGAGTACCAACAACAGTATTAGGGCAAAATGATTCGGGTGTAGGAGTAAAAAACGGAATCAATGCCTTCGGTAAGAAAAACTTTTTGGGTACATTCATGCCACCTTATGCTGTCTTGAATGACTTTGATTTTCTTACTAGCCTCGACGATCGAGATTGGCGATCGGGCATTGCAGAAGCAGTGAAAGTAGCACTGATTAAAGATGCAGATTTCTTCGATTTCATTATGACTAATGCCGAGAAATTGGCTAATCGAGACATGGACATAATGGAAAGACTAATTTATCGCTGTTCTCAGTTGCACTTAGAGCATATTGCTGGTAATGGCGATCCCTTTGAAATGGGTTCATCGCGTCCTTTAGACTTTGGACACTGGGCTGCTCACAAACTGGAGCATTTAACTAATTACAGCTTACGTCATGGTGAAGCTGTAGCGATCGGCATCGCTTTAGATACAACCTATTCATATTTAACAGGGCAACTCTTGCAATCAGAGTGGCAAAGGGTTCTAACTACACTCAAAAAATTAGGCTTTACTTTGTACGTATCGGCGTTGACAGAGCAGTTAGATCGACTAGACCATCCGCATTGTCTATTTAGGGGGCTTACGGAATTCCGCGAACATTTAGGAGGAAAATTGACAATTACCCTTCTACAAGGAATCGGAGAGGGAATTGAAGTTAATCAGGTGGATTTGTCTTTGTATAGAGATGCGATTTTGATGCTGCAAGATTGGGAACTTTTGCATTGATTCTCCCTTGGATGCAATTAGCAAAAAGGATGTTTAACAACAAGCCTGGAGGTGGAGAGTAAGATTTTCTTCACCTTTGCTCAATTACGATTATTTTATGCAAATATACTGCTGAATTTTTCAAGCGATCGCTACTTCGTGATTCGGAATTGCAAAATACTTTTTAGTTCCTCTTCTTCTTCCTTGAGAACATAGTAAAGTTCCCAGTTTTGTTGGAGATTTAACCAAAACTCTGAGCTATTTCCAAAAAATTTTGATAACCTGATTGCAGTACTAGGTGTAATACCTCGCTTTTGATTTACAAGCTCATTTATTCGCTGATAAGGAACGTGAAGTGCATCTGCAAGTTCTCTTTGAGTTATTCCCATTGGCTCTAGAAAATCTTTAAGTAATATTTCACCTGGATGTGATGGGGGTCTATACTTTGGAACTCTCATCTGTTGTTATCTCCTAATGGTAATCGACTATTTCAACTTCTGATGCACCCTGGAGTGTCCATATAAAGCAAATTCGATATTGGTCATTAATCCGAATACTATGCTGACCTTTACGCTCACCTTTTAGTACTTCTAACCTGTTACCCGGTGGAACTTTAATGTCATCTAGAGATAAGGCTGCATTAAGTTGATCTAATTTTCTACGTGCAACTTCCCAACAGTATATAGGACATTGCTTTCGAGCTTCCTTTGAGTCATTGCCATCAAAAATATCTTCGGTTCCTTGATCCTTAAATGATACTATCATAATTAGCATGATGACACGGTTATCATGCTATCAAAAAACGGAGTAGCATTATAGTCCTCTGGTAGATCCCCATCTCCCTTATCTCCTCAAGCCTCCTTGGTGTTCGCAATGAAAACCTCGATGCTCCCAAGCTTGCATATCTACATCAGTAAGTTTTGTCACATTTGAGCATTGCGGTTGAATAATTTGACTTAAAATCGCCCAAAATAAGCTGCGCGTTACATCTAATCCAGTTTTAGTCCAAGATTCCCGATTACCAGGAACACCCAATTCTTGAACAATTTCTGGCTCAACCCAAATACCATGAGCGCCAAAAAGAATCTGTGCCATCCATTTAGCTCTGGGTAAATGACTGGGCGAGGTAATCAACATGACTTTATGCACTCCCCAACGGCGCAGAATTGGAATACCATAATAAAAATTTTCAAAGGTAGAATTCGCGCAGTTCTCTAACCAAACGTTTTGTAACTCTGCTAATTCCGCCTCAAAAATTAACCGTATACAGGGATCTGGGGAACCATGAGAAATTAAAATTGGGGTTTGTGGGTATTGTTTTGCTAGTTGGGCAACATAAGTTTCTCGACGAATACTGCCACCTAGCACTAATATTGCATCTATTGGCTGCGAAGAAGCAAAAAGTAAGGTTATAGTAGTGAAAATCAGCCAGACACCCAGGACAACGTACAATCCACCACTGAGTTTTTGTAACAATTGCCACAGATTAGCAGATTTTTTTTTAATAGAAATTAATGATTTGTTGGTAAATTTGCGTTTCATGACTTAAGTAAGAAAAACTGATTTTATTGCTGTATAACAGTACTGCAATTCAGTGAGCAAAGTGCTATCTTATAAAAGTAATCTAAAATGCAAAGATGACGCTAATTAAAGTGTCACACGCTCAGTATAGCCTTCCGGAGTAGACTAACAAACTGAGAAATGATTGTTAATAACTAATGCGAAATTTTTGGCATCATTATAAGGATAAAAATGATGAAGAAGCATAGTTGATTCTGAGGTATAAAAACTTAAAAATTTCTGGAAAGCCTGATTGCTAAACTGTCAAAAACACAATTATTCCAGCTAAGTATACATGAACCAATCTGCGAAAAGTTACTCACCGCTCCAAGTAGCCTTGATTGGTGGAGCGATCGCCACAACTGCTACCATATCCGTATTCGGCCCCGCTTGGACTCGTGGTGTCCGTGCTGCTCTAGCCCTACAAGACAGCCCAAAAGTGATAGTTGACCAAGTTTGGCAACTGGTAAATCATGAATATGTTGATGGTAAATTTAATCAACAAGATTGGCAAGCAACCAGGCAAAGCCTGTTGAGCAAAGACTACTCTTCTAAGGAAGAAGCATACACTGCCATCCGCGAAGCTTTACAAAAATTGGGAGACCCTTACACTCGGTTCATGGACCCCCAACAATTTGAAGCCCTGACGAACCAAACATCTGGGGAAGTCTCTGGTATCGGCATTCGGATGGAAGTGAACGAAAAAACTCAACAGCTCACGGTTGTCGAAGCCATAGAAAACTCTCCGGCGCTGAAAGCTGGAATCAAAGCAGGCGATCAAATTTTGGCAATTGACGGCAAATCCACTCTCAAAATGAAAGTGGATGATGCTTCAAAGCTTATCCGTGGCAAAGCGGGTACTCCCATTAAGCTACGATTGGGACGCACAGGCCAAAATGCCTTTGATTTGAAGCTCACAAGAGCAAGTATTGAAGTCCCAACGGTACGCTATACCCTCAGACAAGAAGGGAATCGCCGCGTTGGCTATATCCGTTTGCGGGAATTTAGCGCCCACGCCGCAGACCAAATGCAACGAGCCATCCGCGATTTGAACACTAAGAAAGTTGATTCTTATGTCTTGGATTTGCGGGGAAATCCTGGCGGTTTGTTGCAGGCAAGCATTGAAATTGCTCGGATGTGGTATGACAACGGCGGAATTGTCAAGACAATAGACCGTGTAGGCAGCAGCGAAGAAACTAAAGCCAATCGCACTGCTCTAACAAATCGTCCTTTGGCTGTCTTAGTGGATGGCAATTCAGCTAGTGCTAGTGAAATCCTTACAGGGGCACTCAAGGATAATAAACGGGCGGTAGTCGTGGGGGGTCAAACCTTTGGCAAAGCCTTAGTTCAGTCAGTTCATGAACTCGCAGATGGTTCCGGCTTGGCTGTCACCATTGCCCATTACTACACCCCAGCGGGAACGGATATTAACCACAAAGGAATTACACCAGATATCAAGCTAGACTTGACAGAGGCACAAGAGCGTCAATTGGCTTCTAATCCAGATTTAATCGGAACTAAGAGCGATCCCCAATATGCTCGAGCGATCGCAATTCTATCAAATAATAACTTTGCCCAGCCACCAGCAAATCAACCGACTCGACCCATGAGCCGCGCCGATAACCTGAAATTTTAGGTGAGTGATTTGTTACCAGGTGTTCATATATTCCCAAATCCAGATTTTTGGAGTTATGGAAACTGCTTGATACTATCATTCCAAGATTTGGGATTGGGAATACTAGCTAGTAATCCCATCCCCAAAATCTTAGATTTATGAATCATCAGCCAGTTGATGCAACCACCGCCACCAGCTTTTTACCAATGGTGTCTGTGGTTGTTCCTATTTATAACGGTGAGGCAGATTTACCAGAGTTAATCAATTGTCTGTTGTCTCAAACTTACCCAAAAGACCGGGTAGAATACTTTTTGGTAGACAACAACAGTAGCGATCGCACTCTCACCATCCTGAAAACATCTGCTGAAAATTGCCCAATTACAATTCGCACTTTGAGCGAGAATCAAATTCAAAGCTCTTACGCTGCTCGTAATACTGGGATTCGCGCCGCTACGAGTGAAATTATCGTTTTTACCGATGCAGATTGTCGCCCACAACCGCAATGGTTAGATACACTAATTCAGCCTTTTGTCAACCCAGAAGTGGTAATTGTTGCTGGTGAAATTTTGGCACTACCAGGCACAACTCTGCTAGAACAACACGCAGACCGTCAAGAAACTTTATCGCAAAAGCATACCCTGAACCATTCCTTTCGTCCCTATGGTCAAACAGCTAATTTGGCGATTCGGCACATTGCCTTTGAAAAAGTGGGTTTATTTCGTCCCTATCTGACTACTGGTGGTGATGCTGATATTTGTTGGCGGATTTTGGGGGAAAACATCGGGCGTTTAGAATTTGCCCCAAATGCGATCGTTCAGCACCGCCACCGCGCTACACTTCAAGAACTACAGAGTCAATGGCGGCGTTATGGACGCTCAAATCGCTATCTGCACGAACTGCACGGTGTAGATTTAATGCGAGAGATGACACCCAAAGAATACGGCTATCGTTTGGCACGTTGGTTATTGAAAGAAGTACCAAGAGATATTAAAAAGGCGTTGGTGCAGCAAGCCACCCTTGTAGATTTATTAAGTACTCCCATTGGTTTGTTCACAGCTAGGGCGCGTACTGCTGGACAAAGAGACGCCAAGCTACCAGAGAATGCCAAGATAATTGCTCGACTCTAATGAAGAAAAAGAGCGTTGCTGATTTAGATGTGTAAATCTTGGTATAGAGACGTTGCAACTGCTAGTCTCTACAAAGGTTTTGAAATTACGCAAAATCATTTTCATAGCTGAATTCAGTAACACCTGAGCAAAAACGTTCTTGTCAGTCTAGAAGCATTAACTGACAACCTTATTCTTTGTTTAGCTCACAAAAGCGAATGTATCTTAAGAAGTATTTTCAAAAGCACGTAAAGCAAATATGCTGTTATTAATCTTTGGGCTTTAGTACCTTATATTCAATAAAATAAAAATTTCAGTAGGTAGGGCTTGTTGCCACTCAGCACTTTGTTGGCACTAAATAGGGCTAAAAGTTGATTGAGGCTACACAAATTTGATTGCTTCGTGATTATTGAAAGATAAATTAGTAAATCAAAAAACCAACTTCTTTAAGATTTATTTATAGAGTGTCCGATCTTTCAAGTAACCTTCTCTCCTTGCCTGCTCAATAGCGTCTGAAGTCTTGAAGAAAGCATGAGATTTGCTTCCACTGCTTTCTTCATTCACACTTACGCTTTATAGTTTTGTGAGTTGAGCAACATGAAAGTGGATGGATTTAATCAACAGATAGATAAATTGCGCTCACAGATACAGGAACTATTAAAATGCTATGGAACTAAACTGAACTCACAACAGGAGATGATAACAGAGGCTTTCGAGGAACTTAACACCGCAATGGAAGAACTATTGACAGCTTCCGAGGAGTTAAAGGTAACACGAGCGGCAGTAGAGAAAGAACGCCAGCGTTACCAAGACTTGTTCGAGTTTGTTCCAGATGGTTACTTGGTAACTGATACCAACGGGATAATCCAAGAGGCTAACCATGTAGCAGCAACTTTGCTCGATGTGCAACAAAAATATTTAGTAGGTAAACCATTAATTCTTTTTATTGCTCAACAAGACCGCCAGTCCTTTAACTCTCAAATAAACAATTTGCAGGAGATAGTGAATTGGGAAATTCACCTACAGCCACGGGCAGGAACGCCTTTTCCTGCTAATGTGAAAGCGTCTGTAGTATACGACGCTGAGAAGAAGTACCTTGGCTGGCGTTGGCTGTTATGCAACATCAGTGAACGCAAACAAGCTGAAGAAATGTTGTACCGAGCTTACAGTGAGTTAGAAATACGGGTGGCGGAACGGACAGCGGAACTGGTAAAAGCAAATCAGAAATTGTTAAATGAAATTACAGAACGTAAAAGAGTCGAGTCACAACTACTGCACCTTGCTTTTCACGATGCATTGACGGGTCTGGCAAACCGCGTTGCATTTATGGACCGCCTAAAACATGCGATAAATTATTCAAAACGGCATTCAGATTATCTATATGCTGTACTATTTATCGACCTAGATCGGTTTAAGGTGATCAATGACAGCCTTGGACACTTAAATGGAGACCAATTGCTGCTTGCTATTGCAAGTAGATTACAAATATGTGTACGCTCCATAGATACAGCGGCACGGCTTGGGGGAGACGAATTTACAATCCTGCTTGAGGGAATCCAGGATATGTCAGATGCCATCAAAGTCGCTGAACGGATTCAGAAGGAACTGGCATTACCCTTTGAACTTGACGGACAAGAAGTCTTCATCACGGCAAGTATTGGCATCGCGTTGAGTTCGACAGTAGACTATCAACACCCAGAAGAACTGTTGAGGGATGCAGATACAGCAATGTATCGAGCCAAAATGATAGGCAGAGCGCGTTATGAGCTATTCAACTCAGAGATGTATGCTGATGCTCTGGCGAGATTGCAATTAGAGACTGATTTGCGGCGAGCAATTGAACGCGAAGAATTTCGGGTTTATTACCAACCGATTGTTTCGCTCGCTAGTGGCTCTATTTTAGGTTTTGAGGCTCTACTGCGCTGGCAGCATCCAGAGCGTGGTCTGCTTAATTCAGCAGATTTTATTCCCCTAGCAGAGGAAACTGGACTAATTTTCTCCATTGGCAAATGGGCTTTGCATGAAGCCTGCCGCCAAATGCAAGTTTGGCGGGTATGCCATTGTTCTAAATTACTAGAGAAAATTAGTGTTAATATCTCCGTCAAGCAATTTTCTCAGCCGGATTTGATAGAGCAGATTGGACAAATTTTGCACTCAACTGGCCTTGATGCTGGCACTCTAATGTTAGAGATTACTGAAAAGGCAATTGTGGAAAATGGCGATAAGGTAACTGCCGCAATCTTACAACTTCGAGAGATGGGCATTGAGTTATCAATTGATGACTTTGGTACGGGCTACTCTTCATTGGGTGGTCTTTATAACTTTCCGATTAGTGTGTTGAAAATTGACCGTTCTTTCATCAGCCGAATGGGTACTAATAGTAAAAATTTAGAAATTATTGAGATAATTGTCACCTTGGCACACAAACTAGGTGTAAATGTGCTTGCCGAAGGGGTAGAGACAAAAGAGCAACTATTACTTCTAAGAAAGTTAAACTGTCAATATGCCCAGGGACATTTTTTCTCAGTTCCGTTAAATAGCTCGGCAGCAGAGGCATTAATTATGGAAAATCCTCAGTGGTAAGGGTTATTAAGAAATTCGTAATTGATAAGAACGCTCTTTTTATTCTCATAGCAATCATGAATCATAGCTACTAAAGACTGCCTTACTATATGGTCGCTTAGTTTGATTCAAGACGAGCCAACTTTCCTTCGCGATAGCCAACATGAAACCATCAACTGTTGGGATCTTGCTATGGGGGAATGTTGAAACACTTTGCGGCCACCCTCAATACGGTTCGGTTAAAGGGGAAAGGGAAAAGGGAAAAGGGAAAGGTTTTGAATACATCCTTTACCCTTTACCCCTTCCCCTTTTCCCAGACCGGAGGAAAGTGAAAAATGCTTATCCGAACCGTATTGCGGCCACCCTGTCCCGATGAAAGCACGATCTCGTTAATGTAGGGACATTGATGGAGGCACAGATGTGAACTTTAAAAGCTTTTAAGGCGGTAGAGGTGAATTCAAGTTGCTCAATGCCTACCAACTTTCGCTAAATTGGAAAAAGGAAAACTTATGGGAATTTTAAATGTCAGCACAATTGTTACTGGTGGATGATGAACCAGGGATACGGGAAGCCGTGAAAGACTATTTGCAAGAGAGCGGTTTCAGCGTTCAAGTCGCCAGTAACGCCCTTGAAGGTTGGGAATGGATGCAGCTGAATACACCTGATTTAGTGATTTCTGATGTAATGATGCCTCAAGTGGATGGCTATCAGTTCCTGAAGCAACTACGGGAAGACCCCCGTTTTCAAGCACTCCCAGTAGTATTTTTAACTGCTAAAGGTATGACAGGCGATCGCATTCAAGGCTATCACGCTGGTGTTGATGCCTATCTACCAAAACCCTTCGACCCAGACGAGTTAGTGGCTATAGTCGAAAATTTGCTAGCCCGTCGCGCCGCTAAGGCTGCGAGTACGGGAGATGACGCTGAAACCCCCGATCTTGCTGAACTAGCCAATCAGATTTCCCAAATTAAAGCATTGTTAACTCAAAGAAATGCTATTTCCCAATCGCCAGCCCCTTTTAAAATTGATTTGACTCCTAGAGAACAAAGTGTTTTAAATTTGGTCGCAGAAGGGTTGATGAACAAAGAAATCGCCCGTCGCTTAGAAACCAGCGTCCGCAATGTAGAAAAATACGTCAGTCGTTTATTTAGTAAAACCGGTACCAATAGCCGGACAGAGTTAGTTCGTTTTGCTCTAGAACACGGTCTTGCTAAATAGGGATTGGGCATTGGTCATGGGAAAGAGGACAAGGGGACAAGGAGAATTGGAGACAAGGGGAAAGACTTGTTGTAAGTTCTAACTTTTGTCACCTTGTCACCTTGTCACCTTGTCCCCCTTGTCCCCTCTGCTTCCCCTGCTCCCTTATCCCCTACTCCCCTACTCCTGGGTAATCGGTAATAGGTAACTGGCTGCTAAACCATGACCTATTACCAGTAATAGATAAAACATAAGTATTTCAGCAAATCAGGCACTTAGCTTAAGCAAAAAGCTAAAAGAAAGGTTATTTATTTTTACTTTGGTCTTTTAGGTTTTCATTTGATTTGCGCCTGTTGTCCAATTCCCCATCTGTAAAGACACAGGGTTTTATTATTCTGCAATGTTTTGATAAAAACTCGGTAAAATGCACCCGGCTGAATTTGCTTTCAGATTCTACCAGTACCCTTTGCTACAAAGTTTTTAATAGCGGAAACTGTTCCTGGGACTTTGCGCTGCTAAATAAGACTTTCACAAGGTAGAAATCAAAATATTTTATGAAATCTACTGACTGCTTAGTTTTTATGGCAACGGGGGTATGGGATCAACATTTGATTTGATGCCCAATTCACGTTTTTCACTACTTAAATTACACCTTTAGGTTGGAGAATTTTCCGCGACATTACGCAAGCGCATTAGCTGACGCCGCATTTGAGGCGAGGCTTTAAACTCTGATACTTCCTGGGCTTTAACGGACGCTTGGAGCGTTTCTAGAAAGTCATCAGAACCTTCGGTTAAAGCATCAAGTAGCACTTGTAAGAGTTGCTCGCGATCGCTCAATAGACTCTTTTCCTCAATCAACCGAAATTTGAGATGTATTTCACACTCATAAACACCTACTTCGAGATTATTTATCTGGCGTGGTAATGCTTTGGAGTTCATAGCTATTGAGATTCCTTTACTTGGTTGTCATGAGGGTAAGGAGGTAGATGTCCAGCAAAATTCTTTATATCTCTTTTGAATCCAAAGTGCTTGAATTAAGAATTTTTCTTCATCAATCACCTTTGTATTCTATTTCACTCTCCTGTGGTGTATTTTCAAGCTAAATTTTCAGTGTCTAGATTTTAAGGTTTCTGTGCCAGATGTAGCTTATGGTAAGCCATAACTATTATTCAGTTTTTAAGATTCTACACAATAAAGTTTCTGTAAGAAGTTGTTCAACCTTTTTAAAGGTTTTTACCTCAACTTTATGTGAACGTCAATAACAGTTTGACTTGTTACTCAAATTTTGGTGTTTATACGTAAGTAAAACCGCTTAAATTTTTGGAGTTTATTAAAGCCAGCAGTCGATGTAGCGCTATTGCGTGAAATTACTTGATGTACGTTTTTTGCAATAGAAAATTCAGGATAAATTGCTCGGCATAATTATTAATGTCAAAACTTTTGTTCTCTATAAAAAAAGCACATAGAGCAAATAATTTCTGCTGAGTGCCCTGCCCTACTGACTTTTGGGCTTGATTGAGTCCAAAAATCTTAGCAGTAAGTCAGATTCGCAGACTAAATGAAAATACTTTACCAATTAATTTTTACAGAAAAATAATTCGACTACTGTCAGTAGTAGCAGTTAAATATATCTTCAACTCATAACAGTAGTAGCAAACTCATCAGTAAAGGTGATATTTTTACTTATGACCATTCAATGTACCCTTTTAAAACAGCATTCAAAGCTTTGAAATTGAGAGCATTCAAGCTCGGATATAAGGTCTACAATAATTTCAGTGTAATCCACGCAAATCTTACACCTTTTTATGGATAACCCGATGCTGCTCAAGTCCACAACCCGGCATATCCGCATTTTTGCAGGTGAAATTGACCGGGATGGCGATCTAGTTCCTAGTCAACAAGTCTTAACCTTAGATGTTGACCCAGATAACGAATTTAATTGGAATGAAGATGCACTACAAAAAATTTATCGAAAATTTGATGAATTAGTAGAAGCATCTAGTGGCGCAGACCTCACAGACTATAATTTGCGCCGTGTGGGGTCAGACTTAGAGCATTATCTGCGATCGCTTCTGCAACTCGGCGAAGTCAGCTACAATCTTTCTGCTCGTGTTACTAATTACAGCATGGGAGTCCCTCAAGTTGCCACTGACGACAAGCAATAAGCCAATGAGTTGGTAGCGGGCTGCCTGAACCCTTCTGTACAAAGAGTGCTGAGTTCCGAGTTTTGAGTGCTGAGTGGGGCAGAGAGGAGAATAACTCTTAACTCAGCACTCAGCACTCAGCACTATTGAATGCATTTATCAGGTACTTTTGCCAAATTTAATATTTGCTATTCTTAATTCTTAAATTAAAGTTAATTCTTGCTATCCTACTTATAAACTAAATAAATACCAACATTCTCTGCCTGTTAATGATGGGGTAATTTAGTAAAAACAAATCGCGCAGTTATGCTTGGGTTATGCTGTGGTGACAGGGTTGGAGTTAGTTGCTTTGGCGATGAAGAGTCACAGGGCAATAGAAGCTATGATTAGGCTGTAGGGTTGAGTTAGGAGCGTATTTTTTGGATTCGGATAAAGTATTAGCACCTGCTGATATCCGCCAGCTAAAATCATCATCTAAAGTCTGGGTATGTCAAGTTTAAGAAAGATGAGCGGTCTAGATTGTCCCTACTAATGTTATTAAAGAAATTGCCAATCGCTGATCGGTGCGAAAACTATGGAAAATGACGCGGCAACGCTCTACTGTCCAAACGAAAATTGTCAGGCTGCCAACCCCCTGACTCACAAGTTTTGCCAGCGATGTTCGACGCCTCTACCCAAAACTTATCTCTGGGCTGTGGTAGATAGCCCAAGTGTGGGTAGCCCAGGAGAAATATTAGCCGATCGCTATTTAATCCTTGATAAATTTGTTCTTTTAGATACGAAGCCTGGTTTATTAGCGCTAACGCCTGAGTTAGATAATTTGCAGCCTCTAAAAGCGTACCTGAGACTGATTCCCTACCGTCTACACGTACCGCAGGTATATGGAGTGCTTTTTGTTGCTGACGGGTCTTCCCACCGAGAAATATTACTCTTAGAAAAACCGCCACTATTAGTAGATGACACTATCCAACAAGTCCATTTGGGTAGCGAGTTAACCACCGCTTGGCGCGATGCAACATCAATGCGCCAACTAAATTGGTTATGGCAAATAGCTCATCTGTGGCAACCTCTAGTAAGTGAAGGTGTCGCCTCTAGCTTACTTGACTCTTATGTATTACGAGTAGAAGGATCGTTAGTCAGGTTGTTGGAATTGCGTTTTGACAGCGCCACATCACCAGAATTGCCGCAATTAGGTGAATTTTGGCAGCAGTTGGTCAGCACTGCCAAACCAGCGATCGCGGAATTTGTCGATCGCGTTAGCCTGGCTTTAATTCAGGGAGAGATTAATTCCACCGATCAATTAATCGGAGTTTTAGATCGGGGACTAGCTGGGTTAGGGCGATCGCAAACACCCACGATCCAAATTATCACCAAAACCGACACCGGGCCAAGTCGTCAACGTAACGAAGATGCCTGTAGCCCTCCCAGTGGAACTCTGGTGAGCAAACCACCCCAGCCAACAGCCTTAGCAATTGTCTGTGATGGCATCGGTGGACACGAGGGTGGCAATGTCGCCTCAAATTTAGCCATTGAAACCATCCAGCAGCAGGTACAGCAACTAACAAAGGTTCCTTACGACCACATAGACCCTTCACTGCTGCTGAATGACCTAGATAAGGCAGTGGCCATGGCCAATGACAAAATCAGTCAGCGCAATGACGGTGAAAATCGCCAAGGCCGTCAACGCATGGGCACGACTTTAGTCATGGCATTGCCTGTTGCTCATGAAATGTACATTACCCACGTCGGTGATAGTCGTGCTTACTGGATTACACGCCACGGCTGTTATCAAGTTACCCTTGATGATGATGTCGCCTCCCGTGAAGTGCGACTGGGTTATGCCATTTACCGCGAGGCAGTGCAACAGAGTGCGGCTGGCTCTCTCGTCCAAGCTTTGGGTATGGGTTCTAGTACTTCATTGCATCCCACATCGGGAAGATTTATGCTCGATGAAGATGCTGTTTTTCTGCTCACATCCGATGGTTTGAGTGACTTCGATCGGGTAGAGGAGTACTGGGAAACAGAAATTTTGCCGATTTTAGCTGGGGAAGCAAATATAGCAACTGTTGCCGATCGATTAGTCGAAATTGCTAATACTAAAAATGGACACGATAATGTCACCGTCGCTTTAGTTCACTATCAAGTTCAATATTGGGAACCAGAAATCACCATCCAAGCAGTGATTCCCCAGAGCTATTCTGCCAAAACTGTTGATTTAGCATCCAAGGCGACAGATGCGACACTTTTAGGCAGCCCAAACCACAAGACTCAGGTGATTCCAGACACTGAGCCTGCTAGAAGTCGTCAATTCCCTCTACAGTGGATAGTTCCATTAATATTTGTGGTAGCAGCAGGTTTTTTAGGATTGTTCGTCAAACAACTGCGAGGAACCTCTCCAATTTTTTCCAATCCCTTACAAACTCAAAACCCTGGCATTGAAACGACACCTACACTGCCGCCGCGATCGCTAGCTAATCTTTCTCCTGGTTGGGTAATTAAAACCAATAATGACATATCCTTGGGAAACAACCAATCACTCCCCCGTGGGACTTTTTTAGAAGTTATTGAGAAAAAATCAAATCCAAATCCTGCTTCTGGCAGTTTTTTGGTGTCTATGCGAGTCTGTGCCAATAAAAGTACCCAAACTCCAGCTAATCCTAATAACCCAGCTGTAACTACCTCAGTTCCCGCAAATTCAAAACCTTTGCCAGCAACAGTATTGCTAAACTCCTCCCAAGTCAACCGTTTTGGCATTGTTTTACAATCAGACGCACCAAATCCATGTAGAACTGTCACGCAACCGCCAGTTACCGAACCATCTGACACCAGTCCAACTTAATCAAATACTCGATAAACTGGTAAAAACCTGGAATAATAACAGATAACAATCAGAGTAAAAAACTTGCAAGGTCAAAAAAGTAGAAAATTTTCACCTTGGAGAATTGTTATCAAAACATAATTTAGGAGTCAGGTGGTCACTGAGCGTAGTCGAAGTGAGTCAGAATTAAGAATGAATTATGTACTACTGGTGGATGAATAACCGAGTTCAAAACCCCCACCATATCTCTAATTTGGTGTAACACAATTAATGTCAGGTTTAAATCCCCTACTCATTTATTCTGAATTCTGGCGTATCTGTTTTCTTCTTCTCTTGAAATTATTTTTTTTAGCTTTTAGTTTAATGAATCCATGCCATCCCTGAATTTGGCGATCGCCCGTCTCGTAAATACTGGCACTGACAACTTCGCCATTTGGGTGGTCAAGGCTCCGTATCCCAGTGGCTACGTTTTACGTGACTGTGTATGGCCTGTTGAACTTACCCAAGTCTGGCAAGAATGGCAGCAGATGTTTGCTGGTCATGGTCGCCTAGATATTTCCCCTAACTCAACATCTCAAAAGAGCAACCCATTTCCCATAGATTGGATTTCACCCCCTTCAGGTCAACCTACTGGCCCCTACAGCAGTCGTCTGATGCAATACTTGGGAATGAATTTATGGCGCTGGGTATTCGACGGGCAAATTCTTGGTAGTCTAGAACGCAGTCGCGGTATTGCAATGGGTCAGCATACACGTTTGCGCTTTCGACTAGAAATTCGCGACCCGGATCTGATCGCTTTCCCTTGGGAAATTATGCAGCGTGAGCCTGGTCAATCGGCGATGTCTCTCTCACAAGATTTACTATTTAGTCGCACCAGCACTGAAGTTGAGCCTTTACCGCATTTGCGAACTGACCAAGCTTTAAGTATTCTGCTGGTTTTAGGTCATGATGACAAGCTACAACTAGAACAAGAAGCCGCTATCTTACAGCAAGCTCTTGCAGATACGCCTGGTAATTCCCAAAGATATGCACCTTGCGTAGTAAATCAACTCATTCAACCAACTCCACAACAGTTGATTGATGAATTAGAAACCAAAGAATACAATGTTTTCTTTTACGCTGGACATGGTTTGCCAGACCCAGACGGAGGATTACTGTTTTTGCGACCAGATATGCCCCTCAATGGCATAGAATTGGCGCAAGTATTGACCCGTACAGGTGTGAAATTAGCGGTTTTCAACGCCTGTTGGGGCGCACAACCAGCTGCGATCGATCATCAAGCTATCCCTGCCAGTAGTTTAGCAGAAGTATTGATTCGTCATGGTGTGCCTGCCGTTTTGGGGATGCGCGATGAAATCGCTGACCATGAAAGCCACAGTTTTATTCAAGCCTTTACCGAAGCTTTGCGATCGCACAAGCCAATTGATGAAGCCGTAGCACAGGCTAGGCAAGAGTTGTTAACACTGTATAAATTTAATCAACCTGCTTGGACTTTGCCTGTTCTCTACCTGCATCCAGATTTTAATGGCGAACTGATTAAAAATCTGGATGAAGGTATTACCGAACTTCCAGATACAGCTATTCCTGATGTCGGTTCCTCGCTTCCGATTGCCAGTTTACGATCGCTGACTCCAAAAGGTAAAACCTGGTTACTGCGTTATGGAGTTACCCGCATCGGCCGCACGAAAGATAATGATATTGTTATTCCCGAACCATCTGTATCCAAACGCCACGCCGAAATCTTCTGCCGCAATACTCTTACAGATGCTACACTAATGCGAACTTATTACTTGCAAGATTTTTCCACCTATGGGACAACCTGGTTTTTAGGCCCTAATGGCTGGCAACAAATCCTCCGAGAGGAAGTCCCTTTGAAATCGGGAATGCAGTTAAAGTTTGGAAGTGCTAGAGGTGAGACCTGGGAGTTTGTGATTGAAGACTCCTAGCGGAGCTATTGCACAAATGAATTTGAGCCTTTAGCATTAACTTTTAAAATCTGTTTTTTTTGGAGAAAAAATCAACAGTTTTTGCGGAAATCTCCTCTTAGAACTTGTAGCTGTCAATACCACCAAATAATCATGAGGGAAGAAAACATGGCTCACAAAATTAACGGCTCAGACACTTTCTCATCTTTGCCATCTCAATTAGATTTGGAGTTATTAGAAGCGTTACTAGAACCAGAGGATGCTAACTATCCTTGGAATCCAGGTGATGAGGAATCAGAAGCTTATTTTCAAGAACTAGAACAACAGTTCGGAATGGAAGATTTGCAGGGTGTTGAATTAATGAGGCGATCGCAAGATTTTTACGGACATCTAGATACACTTTGGTCTAGTATTAGTCCTACGCCTGACAATAATAACATACAACAGGCAGTTGTTCTTAACCTTCAAGAAACATTACGTACAAATTTTTCTGCCTGTGTCCCCCAAATATTGCTCAACACTATCGCCAGCAAAGCGGCTGAGATATTTGCTGCTCGCCAATTAATCAGCGAGCAACTGGTTGAGTGCGTTCAGACAGTGCTACCAGCTTGGGGAACAGAGGATCTAATCGTTTTAGCTCGTCCTTTTGCTTACGCTATGCGAAGTAGCGAATCGCAAAATGCGGCATCTGCACTCAGTAATCTTCAAAATAGTGAGTGGACAGATTTATCAGAAGTAGATAAAGCAAAGGTGAGTTTAGCGATCGCTTCTTATGCTTTTACCGAACTTAACAAGTCTCAGCCAGAACTATGAATGGGGAATAGGGAGTAGGAAAACTTTTCATTCTGCGTTGTGTTCGTGTAAACCGCGCTTTGCGTTCACTCGATTCAGAGGTGTCTTTTGCAAAGATGTTGGTTTCCCTTACGCAAGGATATAGAGTCGAAAATCAAGACTTTTTTCAAAAAGTTTAATGATTTTTATTTTTATAAGTATATTTACCCCACAATAAACTAACAGTACGCTGATTCTCAAATGAGGTCATCTATCCCAAGAGGTAAATCCTCCAGCATTAGTTTTTCTCCCCCTGCTCCCCTGCCCCCCCTACTTTGGGCCAAGAAATCGGGTAGCAAAATTTTGCGATCGCGTTGGTGACAGCGCCCGTGCCTTGAGAATTGCCGCCATCAAAAAGGCGTAAGATAACACTCCAACAACTACCAACAGCAAAGCATTGATTGACCCTGTAGCATTCCAGAGAGCGTGGAGTGCAGAGGCGCTCAAATAGCCAATAGACAGAATTTGCCAACTTCTACTAGGTTTGAGGACAGCCAACCCGATAAAATAACCCAGGTAGCCACTATAAGCCATGTGTCCGGCTACAGAGCCTAAAATTCGCGGAATTAGCAGTTGTAAACCTGCGAGTTGACCAGCAGCCCCTATACCCACCTGTTGCGTGACATTTTGAGTGATATCAGGCACATACTGACCGAGAGTTTCCAAGAGAGTGAAGCCAACGGCAGAAGCCGTTCCCAGGAGGATGCCATCTAGAGGTTCCCAGATGCCAATGCGTTCTCGCCAAGGTGAAGACAACATTCTACCGATGGCAAAAGCCCCTAGTACAGGTAATGCCTTGAGTAATTCCTCCATCAACCCAGCGCCAAAAAACATCCGCACCAGCAACTCTGTGAAGGTGATAGATTCTTGTGGTGTGGGCAAGCTTCCAGGCAGGATGCCGCGAAATACGAAAATAAATAGATCCAACAGCGGACTGAGCAAAATCAGGATTGTACCCAATGACGTAGCCATTAGCACCCACCAAGGCTTCTGTTTGCCGCAAAGTTGGTAAACAAAATAGTAGGCAGCGAAGGCGATGTAACTTGCGACGATCACTTGATTAGCCTGGGGCCGTCCGACTGTAGCGAACATTAGCACCACAAAAATTACGGTCAGTATTCCCGGTACGAGGTAAGCTTTACTAGTTAAATCTTTACCAGTGGAAATAATCGGAAAAAGCTGGGTGAAGCTAACAGAATCTGGCTGCTTTAATTGCGTGTGGTTGTGGTAGTTCGTCGCCGAAGGCAACGGTGTAAGTTGGTTTACTGTCGTCGCCGGAGTCAGTGAGGTATACTCGTATTCAAAAATGTATTGCGGCCCATCAGCACCTAGAGAAATGCGATCGCCTGGGTGCAATTCCTGACATTCATATAAGCGTTGTCCATTCAAATAAGTGCCATTAGCACTATTCAAGTCACAAAGCACCCAGCTAAATTTGCTATCTGGGGATAGAGAGAGGGGACGAACCACTGCATGACGACGAGATACCATTCGGTACATCATGGCATCCAAGACAACTTGGCAGCTGGGGTCGCGTCCAATTACCATCTCTTTACTGGGGGGCAGCGAGTAGCGAGATTCTGCTCCCAAAGCTGCCCCATTACCAGACACTAGCCGCAGAAATGCATTATGTCTTGCGTTTTTGCCTGTCATCGATAAGAAGTGCGTTTCTAAACTAATTCTTCACATAATTTGGCAGCAGGACTAACCTTAGCCACATTAGCAGCAGCATTGCTAAATCCACTATAGCTTCACTTACTGCTAAGAAATTTAAAATTATTGGTGCAAAATTTCAAATTGTTTCACCTCATGTAAAGAAGTATTCCATCTGCTGAGAGTTTGCCCTAAAACTGGCTTGTTCGGCGGCTCAATCAGATTGTCTCGATGCTGTACTTTTGACATCGTAGCTGCAAATTAAACCCACTGCAATTTATTAAAAAATAGTATTTTTTACTGCATTTAGTTCCATTTCAAAAATATATAATTTTTAGTCGTCTGTTGTCAGTTGTTTTTGCCAAAGCTCTTTTGGAGTAGGGAGTAGGGGAAGAAAGTCTTATAAAGATTGAACCAAAATATTTCTAGTATCTTGTCTCAAACAACTGTAGTCAGTTCTGGGTGTTCAATCTTAGTTCCAAGTACTTTGAGGAATTCTGCTAGCCAATCTGGGTGAGCAGGCCAAGCTGGTGCTGTCACTAAGTTACCATCAACTATTGCCCGGTCGACAGGGATATCAACATAGATCCCTCCAGCACTCTTGATATCTGGGCTACAAGCAGGGTAGCCAGTACATCTCTTGCCTTGCAGTACATCAGCAGCTGCTAATACCTGCAAGCCGTGGCAGATGGCAGCAATCGGTTTATTCGCTTGGGCAAAATGACGGGTGATTTCTAGCACCTGCTGATTGAGGCGGAGATATTCTGGTGCCCTTCCTCCAGGAATGACTAAGGCATCGTAGGTTGTGGCTTCTACTTCTGCGAAGGTAGCATTTAAAGTAAAATTGTGTCCGGGTTTTTCGCTGTAAGTCTGATCTCCTTCAAAGTCATGAACTGCTGTCCGCACCTTATCGCCAGCTTTTTTGTCGGGGCAAACTGCATGGACAGTGTGTCCCACCATTTGCAATGCCTGGAAAGGAACCATCACTTCATAGTCTTCTACATAGTCGCCAACAAGCATCAAAAGTTTCTTTGCAGCCATATATTTGTTACCCTCACCTATTAGTCATCAATAGTTGTTTATAAAGTAAATGTTAATTTAGAGTCAGCTTTTTTCGGCGTTAGTTTATATACGAGTTTTTGATACATGACATCAATCACTGTGTTTCATGTATAAATTCAGAGTTGCAAGTTAACAAAATGTAATGCATTTTACAAGAACATAGTTAACGCCGTTAATATCATAGCCTCCACAATTCAGCAGCGCTGCCTTGAGTTGCCTTGGCTGCAAAACAGGTCGGATAGCAAGTTTGTCTGCATAGACGGGATTGGCGATCGCGCAATTTTTGCCGCAATCTGAGCGCCAGCCGATTCACCTGCTAACACCATACGGTTCGTATTAATATGGAAGCGTTTCGCATTTTGTTGAAGATAGGCGATCGCAATTCCACATTTATAATAAATAAATCTAAATATCTGCCTCACTTTTAGATGAGAACAATACAATGGAATCCCGTGTTTATCAATACCAGAACAAGGGACTGAGTTTCAAATTGAGATTCCTATTAGTTGCCTTTAGGAGACTAAGAAGATGATAATTCAACAACTATGGTCGAATGGCAAATTAAAGCAGATGAAACTCTGCGATCGCTCTAGGAAAATTTTTGTTTTCATGTCCTGGTTGGCTAAGTTTAATCAAAGCAAAACGCTGTAAGGGTGTTAAAGCTGCCCAATGTTGCTGTGTCAGGCTTACACCTATTTCTTGAGCTTTTTCCTGAACGCTAGCTGGTACAGTGGCATCTAGCCATGCAGGATGAGGCTCAATGGGCAATTTTTTAGCTGGTACACCTGTGCGTTGTACGATCAATTGCTCGATATGCTCGCGGTAAGACTGAATTTCTGTTTCTGTAGTGCAAGGTAATTCGACTAAAGCTTGACGCTCATTTGTAGTCATTTGATTCCAATCAGCCAATTTTAGCTTGATGCCACAGGTATCTAATTTGCAACGTACCTGCATGGGTATACAGCGCAAGGAATCAACAAAGTCTGCTTCAAATTGAAAAAAATCTGTCATAAGAAGTATTTAAAATTAGCTGATTATACTGTTGCCTCCTGCCTCCTTCAATCTTTTGAATTACTGACACGAATTATCAAATAACTAATTGATAAGGCAAGAATAGCTACACCTAGACCGATTATATCAAGACCGCCAATTTTTTCTAAGTCAAGAATAATAATTTTTCTGGCAACAGCAATTAAAGAAGTGACAATAACTAATTCAACTTGAAAAACGTGTCTTCGTAAATAGGCTGTAATATTTTCTAAAATTTCTAAGGCAATTAAAATATTTAAAAATAAACCGAAAACCTTATACAGGGTTTTGTTAAAACTCCCATACGGTATTGTAAATAATTCTTTAAAAATAAAGAGTCCTAAATCTGCGATCGCTACCAAAATTACGACCACCATAAAAATAGATAGAATTTTAGAAACTAGCACTTCTATGTTTTCAATGATGTGCATGAAGTTCTCATCTTTGGTAGCTCCTAGAATTCGCCTCACTAACTTTTTCATCTGCTGCACCCGATTCTAAAATAAAAGAAAATCCCATAGATAAATCTAGAGGATTGAAAAAATATTACTTGCTGATGTTGTGTAAGTTTTCTATCTTTGTTTTATTCTTTATCCATAGATAAAATTAACTCTAGTAAAATCCCTTGTTACTAAAAATTTACCTCTTTAGATATAGTAATTGGTAACAGTCAAAATTAGAGAGTTAGAAAAAATGATAATAACTATTGACTATTGATTATTGACTAAATTACCTATTGCTGGTTGTAAATTACCAGTTTCGAGCTACACTTTGCAGCTTACCATCGTGAAGACTGAAGTTGATGATTTTTGATGGGAACTTCCACCGAAATTGGTATTAGCTGTACCGCACAGGCTTTTAATTCTGGTTGTAGTGAATCGGGGCACGATTCTGGATGGGTGAGGGCATTGGCTTCGGCATTATCTGCCCACAGCGAACCCCAGTGCATAGGGACAAAAACTGTACCAGGCGCGATCGCTTTTGTCACTTTAGCAGGAAACTTCGCTTTACCCCGACGCGATCGCACTTCCACATACATACTATCGACAATACCTAACCGAGTCGCATCACGCGGATGAATTTCGATAAACGGTTCGGGATGCATTTTGCAAATTTTTTCAATTCGACCGGTGCGTGTCTGCGTATGCCAGTGTCCGTAAAGTCGTCCATTAGTTAGCACAAACGGATAATTTGGGTCTGGCGGTTCTGCCAATCCCTTGGAGTAATATGCCCCAAATCGAGCGCGTCCATCAGGGGTGTGGAAGCGGAGATTGGTGTAGAGGCGTTTGGAGTGCTGAGTTTTGAGTGCTGAGTGCTGAGTTGTTTCTTTAAACTCAGTACTCAGCACTCGGTACTCAGCACTCTCTTCAGGATGAGGCCATTGAGTCGGGCCTTGTGTCTGTAATTGCGCGTGACTAAGACCTGTCATATCGCAGGGGCGATTTTTAGTTAGTTTGACAAACTCAGCGTAAACTTCCGCAGAGTTAGCAAAGGCAAATTCTCTCTGAAAACCTAATCTACGTCCAACTTCGGCAAAAATTTCCCAATCTGCTTTCGCTTCTCTTGGCGGTTGGCGGAATGCTGAACACAGAGTTACCACCCGTTCGGAGTTTGTCATCACGCCAGTTTTTTCACCCCACTGGGCTGCTGGTAGTAAAACGTGAGCGTAGGCAGAGGTTTCTGTGGGATAATATGCGTCTTGGTAAATAGTGAAAGGCGATCGCAACAATGCCTTTTTAGTCCGTTCCAAATCTGGCATACTCACAGCGGGATTAGTAGCTGCAATCCACAGTAACCCTACAGCATCATTTTCTAACCCAGTAATCATGTCCCAAGCAGTCAAACCGGGATTTGGCGAAATTTGTCCCGGCTTAAGTCCCCAAAACTCCTCAACTTCTGCACGGTGCTGCGGATTTTTCACCGCCCGATAACCTGGTAATAAATGCGCCAAACCTCCAACTTCCCGTCCTCCCATCGCGTTCGGCTGACCTGTGAGGGAAAAAGGGCCAGCTCCAGGTTTGCCAATCTGTCCAGTCATCAGGTGCAGGTTAATGATAGTTCTAACCTTAGCTGTCCCTTCTGAGGATTGATTCACACCCATTGACCATAAAGAAAGTACCCGCTCAGATTTACCCCAATAGCGAGCTGCTGTTTCTAAATCTTCAATACTGATTCCACATTGACGAGCTACCACTTCTGGCGGATAGTGGCGAATAACTTCAGCATAAGCCGGAAAGTTGCTGGTGCAGTCATCCATGAACATCGTATCAATATAGTTCCAGCGCATCAACAAGTGGGCGATGCCGTTTAACAAGTCGATATCTGTACCGGGACGAATGGCTAAATGCAAATCAGCAGCTTCTGCGGTTGGTGTACGACGGGGATCGACCACAATCATTTTGACTTTGCGGTTCTTTTTGTGATATTTCTCCAGCCGATTGAAAACGATGGGGTGACATTCGGCTGTATTAGTACCAATTAAAAATGCACAGTCGGTTAACTCCAAGTCATCGTAACAGCAGGGCGGCCCATCTGAGCCAAAGCTTTGAATGTAGCCAGCCACAGCACTAGACATACATAAGCGAGAGTTGGCATCAAAATTATTAGTGCCCAGACAGCCTTTCATGAGTTTCTGAGCTATGTAATAATCCTCAGTTTGGAACTGACCGGAACCATACATACATAAAGCTTCTGGCCCTTGGGTGAAGCGGACAGTTTGAATGCGTTTGGCGATCAGATCGAAAGCTTCATCCCAACTAACGCGGCGAAACTCTCGATCTAATGAGTCTCGCACCATTGGGTAATGTAATCTATTTTTATCTAAAGATTCTGCGATCGTTGCACCTTTGACGCAAACCATACCCTGACTGGATGGATGGGCTTTATCACCCCGCACCCGCCAATTTGGATTTCCTTGGCTATCTCGATTAGTTGCTTTGCCAAGTTGGGCTGGAGGTGAAACTTCTAAACCGCAGCCAACACCACAGTAAGGACAGAGAGTTTTGGTAAATTCACTCATGGCAGTTGTACCATTTTGTTATTTTGATTGTGCAACCTCAGATGTAGCAATAGGTTGAGAAGCATAACTTAGTACAATGTTTAAGCTAGTGCAAGAGTGTTTGTAGTAAGCACTTTAGTGCTTAGAAAAAAAGGACTAAAGTCCTTACTACGAACTATAAGAATTTATTTGCTTTATTGCCTAGTCTCTATTTTCAAGACAGGTCTATTCTTCAGTTAAGAAGATAGGGCTTTTCGTTGCGGTTTCTGGTAATTCACCTTCAAATGTGGCGGCAAAGGAACCTTTGGGTTCTTTGAGGAAAAAGGCACACATAAAAGCGCAGACTAGAGCAGCTAAACCCATTGTGGAAAATAGTGTTGGAGCATCGGTTAAGCTGAAAATTGTCAGGTAAACTACGCCGCCAAAATTACCGTAAGCTCCCACATTACCGGCAATTTGTCCAGTGGCTTCTTTCTTAATTAGGGGGACGATGCTGTAGGTTGCACCGCAGCCAGCTTGGGCAAAGTAGGCGGCAAACATTGTAACTGCGATCGCTACCGGAATCGGCCAGCTACTATTAATAAAATGTGCCATCAAATAACTAATACCAATGCCAGCACTGATAATTGTCATTGTCCACTTACGGGAGCTAAATTTATCAGAAATTAAGCCACCACTAGGACGAGAAATCAAATTTAAGAATGGATAGGTAGCGGCAATCATCCCAGCGGCAACATGTTCTAAAGCAAAGGTTTTTTCAAAGAATGCTGGGAGCATGGACACCGCTGCCAGTTCGCTACCAAAGTTAGTTATATAAGTGAATTCGAGTAAGGCTACTTGACCAAATTGGAAGCGTTCGGATGGAGCATAAGTTTTCTTGCCAATTAAAAGTTCTCGGTTTACTTCCCAGGCTTTGTAACTTTGGTAAGCAAATAATCCTGCTAATAGTAACCAAGTCAGATACATTTGGCTCAAAGTTAGGAAGTGAATGTTCTTTTGTTCCAAACGCCAAGCCAATAAACCCAAGGCAAAAATTAAACCAAAGTTCGAGACAATCATCGCCCAAAAGCTTTTAACGCTGGTCACTTCTAGAGCACCATTTTTCTTAGGTTTCTTGTAGACTTTACCTGTGGGCGTATCTTGGACGTTGTTGTAATAAATGACGCCGTAGATAGCTGCAATAATTCCTGTAAATGCGATCGCAAACCGCCAGTTAGAAGCACCACCAGCGAAAAAGCTCGTAGAAACTGCAATCATCGGTAAGGCAAATTCTGCACCAAAAGCCCCAAAGTTGCCCCAACCTCCATAAATACCTTGAGCAATTCCCATCTCCTTCGGCTGGAACCATTCGGACACCATACGGATACCCACAACAAACCCAGATCCGACAATCCCCATCAGCAAACGACTGATGACTAGTTGATTAAAATCTTGCGCTAGCGCCGTCGTCAAACAGGGAATAACCGCAAACATTAGCAGCATTGAGTAGGTGATTCTGGGGCCAAAACGATCCAGAAGCATCCCAATAATTAGTCGTGCCGGAATTGTGAGGGCAAGGTTACAGATGCCTAAAGTTTTGATTTGCTCAGGCGCTAGATGTAGTTCTCTGCCAATGGTTGTAGCGAAGGGGGCAAAGTTAAACCAACAGACAAAGGTGAGAAAGAAAGCAAACCAAGTCTGATGTAAGATCCGGTAGCGATCGCTAAACGAAAATAAGTTTTTAAGCATTCCAATCTTTCTAATTGAATAAAATACGGTGAAGAGGTAGGGAAAGATGAGCCTTAAAGTTTGAAGATTAAGCCTTAAAGGTCAAAGGTTAAGCCTTAAAGTTTGAAGAT
This sequence comes from Nostoc sp., assembly GCF_036917375.1. Lineage (GTDB taxonomy): Bacteria > Cyanobacteriota > Cyanobacteriia > Cyanobacteriales > Nostocaceae > Nostoc. The sequence goes on along the minus strand of NZ_JBALDN010000041.1, from coordinate 18,894 downwards.
TAAGCCTTAAAGGTCAAAGGTTAAGTCTTTAAGGTCGAAGGTTAAGCCTTGAAGTTTGAAGGTTAAGTCTTAAAGGTTGAAGGTTAAGCCTTTAAGTTTGAAGATTAAGTCTTAAAGGTTCAAGGTTAAGCCTTTGAGTTTGAAGATTAAGCCTTAAAGGTTGAAGATTAAGCCTTGAAGTTTGAAGTATGAGTTTTACCCAATGCCGAATACCCTCGATAAGTACTAGCAGTTACCAACTAGTAAGGCTTCTTGCTTGAGTTTCGCCCCGAAGTTTTTGATCAGTAAGTCTTGCAATACTGGCTGCAAGTCTTCGCATGGGATACCTTTGATAACACAAGTTCCCAAATGGGCATCTTTGCCAACTTTGCCGCCCATATAGATGTCAACACCTTCCAAGGTTTTGCCATTTTTGCGAGTTTTAGTTCCCATCAAGCCGATGTCTGCAACTTGGGGTTGTCCGCAGGAGTTGGGGCAACCTGTCCAGTGAATTCGCACTGGTTCGGTGAAAGTTAACTCTTCTTCTAAGACTTTAATCATTGCCAGGGCGCGGTTTTTGGTTTCGATCAGGGCAAAGTTGCAAAATTGTGCGCCTGTGCAAGATACTAGCGATCGCGTCAGCAAACCTGGGTCAATAGAAAATCTTTTCAGTAAATTCTCTGTTAAAAATGTTGCTAAACGAGAGTCAGCAATATTGGGGATCACAATGTTTTGCTCAACTGTGAAACGGATTTCGCCAGTGCCGTAAACTTCGGCTAGACGAGCAATTTCAAACATATCTTCAGCATACAATCGACCAACAGGAATATTCAAACCTGCGTAATTTAATCCTGGTTGTTTTTGTTTATATACCCCGATGTGGTCGCGTTTTTCCCAGTCGATCTCGTCTTTAGGTGCTGCGGATATTAATGATTTACCCAAACGGTTTTCTACTTCTGCTCGAAACTTATCTAAACCCCATTCATCAATTAGCCACATCAAGCGCGATTTTTGCCGATTAGCACGCGGGCCATGATCCCGAAATACTTCCAAAACCGCTCTACATAAAGCTACTACATCTTCTGGAGCCACCCAAGCATTCAGAGGAATCGCCGCCTCACAACGTTTAGCAGAGAAAAAGCCACCAACTAAAACGTTAAACCCGAAAATTTTGTCATGGGAATCGGCAGAGAGTAAATTTTGCTCCCCTGCTCCCCTGCTCCCCCGGTTACTGAGCGTAGTCGAAGTATGCTCCTCTGCTTCCTTAAATGCTGGTACAAAAGCTAAATCGTTAATTTCAGCGTGAACCGAATTGTCTCGTCCACCTGCGATCGCAATATTAAACTTCCGTGGTAAGTTGCTAAATTCTGGGTTTCCTTCGCCTTTATTGGTGAGCATATCTTGAATTTGCTGTACCAACTCTCGCGTGTCGTACAACTCATCTGCATCTAACCCCGCCACGGGATCGCCTGTGATATTGCGAACGTTATCCATCCCTGACTGAACGCTGGTTAAACCAACTGCGTGAAATCTATTAAAGATATCTGGTAAATCTTCAATTCTGATCCCCCGTAATTGGATATTCTGTCTCGTAGTAATATCAGCGCAACCATCATCTCCGTAACGCTGCACCACTTGCGCCAAAACACGCATCTGGCTGCTGGTAAGAATACCGTTAGGCATCCGCAACCGCATCATAAACTTGCCTGGGGTAACTGGGCGAAAAAACACCCCTACCCATTTGAGTCTATGATCGCGATCTGTTTCGTTCATTGCCTCCCAACCCAAGGCGGCAAATTTCTCTATCTCACTCTTGATGGCGAGTCCATCTTTTTCTGCTTTTAATTTCTCGAACTTATTGAGGCTAGTGGTAGTTGCTGTGTCTGTCATGAGTCTGACTCTTGTTGCAAATTACTGATACGATGAGGAACTGTGATTGTAATTGCCCAATACCAATCAACCCGTAGTTACATCAGGTGCTGTATCTAGGAGGATTAGGGAATAAAAATTTAATATTTAATTACGGCTGATTATTTTTACTCAAGAACATTCCAACGCGAAACTTCAAATCCGTCATTAGTTAAGGGAAACTTGTGGCCATTTACATCTTGGGAATTTGTCAAGCAGGTTTAGATAATGTTCATGTAACAATTTCGATACTCATAACTTAAGATGACTTTTTTGTTAAAATCGTATAAATTGTTACGATTTTCGGGAAAGTTTTCTAAAAACGCATGAATTCTATGCATTACTTGCATTAAAGTCACCCATAAGCGATGCAGCACCCTTAATCACCGGTATTTGAGAAGACTGAAGTAATTTTGGATCGCCATAGATTAATCTCAAATCTAAAATCCAAAATTGAATGGCAGATGTTAGCTAAAACTCAGATATTATTTCAGCAGCTATGAAACGTCGTGACTTTATTAATTGGGTAGGTTTGGGTTTGATTGCGAGTTCTTTACCTGTAGCGATCGCAGCTTGTTCTACTCAAACAACTCCAGCATCTAAAGATTGGCAAACAGTAGGTACATCGGCAGAATTAGATAAAACAGGTCAATTGCTGGCAAAAAACTCGCCTGCTGGGCCTGTGCTGGTAGTCGGCACATCTAAAGCCGGAACTCTAACTGCTGTTAACCCTACCTGTACTCATGCCGGTTGCACCGTAGCATGGAAAGCTGATGCCAAAAAATTCGCTTGTCCCTGTCATGGTTCGGAATATGGAGCCGATGGTAAAGTGCAAAAAGGCCCAGCAACCGCCCCCCTGAAAACTTACGCCGCTAAGATTGAGGGCAATTCGGTTGTAGTTAAGCCCACTTAGTGAAGGCAAAAGGTAGAAAATTGATCATTCAAGCAAGATATTGTGAGTAACATCAAACAGCTTTTGGTACAAGCTGAGGCAGCATATTATGCGGCTGATTGGTCATCACTAATTCAATATTTGCAACAGTTAATTTTAGGGGCAGATTCAGAACATCCAGAGATAGTTAAAAATCGAGAATATCTCCTGAAATTAACACTTTCAATCTTAGAGATGGGGGATTTTCAGCAACGCTGGGAAATTACCAAAGTGTTGACTCACTTGGGAAATATTGCTATTCCACCTCTGATTGAGATATTAGAAGATGAAGAGGCAGAAGAAGAATTGCGCTGGTATGCAGCAAGAACTTTGGGCGAATTTAAACACCCAGAAGCGATCGCATCAATAGTTGAATTGTTGAAAAATGATGAGGATGAAGAACTGAAAGCGATCGCAGCTACAGCACTGGGACAAATGGGTACTGTTGCTATTGCTTCACTAACTGAACTTCTATTAGATGAAAATACACGGCTTTTAGCAGTGCGATCGCTTTGTTGTATTCGGCAACCAGAAATTATCACACCGCTATTAAGTGTAGTGCAAGATCCACAAGCAGCAATCCGCGCCGCCGCAATTGAAGCCCTCAGCAGTTTTCATGACGAACGCGTACCACCAGTATTGTTAAAAGCTTTGGACGATCCAGCCGCCACAGTGAGGCGTGCAGCAGTGCTTGGTTTAGGTTTTCGCCCCGACTTACAGCAAGCATTAGATTTAGTAACGAGACTGCAACCTAAACTTTACGACTTTAACCTTGATGTTTGTTGTGCAGCCGCAGTTACCCTTTCTCGAATGGGTAGTGATGACGCTGCCAAACACTTGTTTGAGTTGCTCATTTCACCCCAGACACCGATAACCCTGCAATTAGAAACCATCCGCGCTTTAAGCTGGGTGGGAACGCTATCGAGTTTGGAATATTTGCAACAAGTACTTAATCAAAGTACTTCTGAGACAGTATGGCAAGAAATTGTCACAGTTTTGGGACGAGTGCAAAAACCGGAGTTAACTACACCAGCGGTAGAAATATTACTGCAAATGCTGCGAGCGCCACATCCAGCCACAGAGGTTGCTAGCATCAAAAGTGCGATCGCTTTGTCTTTAGGACAGTTAGGTGAAATGCAGGCAATTGAACCATTAATTTCGCTGTTAGGCGATTCTAATGCATCAGTGAGACTACATGCGATCGCAGCACTGAAAAATCTGGATAGAGAAGCCACACATCAACAATTGCAGCAGTTAGCGAATAATGACACAATCACACCAGATTTAAAACAAGCAATAGCGATCGCTTTAGCCGAATGGTAAATTTCAGTGTCAACTTTTAATCGCGTCGCGTCTTGTAAAGCCTGCGGCATAGCTACGCTTAGGAGCGCAGCCTCTCGTAGATAAGAAAGGATTAAAATCCTTGTTACAAACCTTTAATTATTTATGCCATCCTACTCAACTGACAATAAAAGTATTCCTTAAGTCTAAAGTAAGACACATCTGGAGTATGAAGTTATAAGTTCTCAGGTGAAATAAGATTGTGAAGTATTCTTAATAGAGTCTCAGCTGCTAGCAGCATCTGGCTGTATAAAGTTTTTAGTTCATTTATATCCAACTAACTAAAAGCTAATGTCAAGAAAGTAATTATATTTATTCAGGTGAAAAACCTGTTTAACTTAGCGATCGCTTGTACTTCTTAGGTCAGTCTGTTTATCTAATTACAAACTCTATTCTATAATGTTGAGTTTTATCACACTTATAGACTAACCTAACTTGAATGCCAAATTAATTCCTGGGATATAAGTGGTTTTACTCTTATGGTAGAAGTCCAGCGAAAAACTAACACTTATGCTATCTAAGATTAACAAAATAATTCACAATAAGTAATTAAATAAAATAGGGAAGTAGAAATAAGTGTAATAATATCATATTTATTTTCTATTTTGAGCAAGCGATTTTGTTCGTAAGTTCTTAATCCTAAAGTAGTAATTACTGATTATGAGTTATTTTGCTTAACGTGAAAAATAGTGAGTTGTTGTGGTATTTTCAAATCCTTTCAACTTTTCTAGAAGAAGCTAAGTAAAATACTCTGCAATCTGCCTTTTGATAATTTACCTAATTTAGCAGTGGATTGAAGAGAAATATTGCTTTTGTAAATCAATCAAGCACACAAATCTAGAACATAACAAGGAACCATAAGCATGAAGCCTTTCAATTTATCTAAAGCTGTTTTAGCTACTGTATTTGCCATCAGTTTCGCTTCTGTATCCTTACCTCCTTTAGTTTCCGCCCAAAGTGGAGGTTCCGGCAGTGGAGGCTCCGGCTCCAGTGGTGGCACAGGTACAGGTGCAGGTGCTGGAACCACAGGAAGTGGCACAACAGGCACTGGCTCAGGTGCAGGCAGTGGCTTAGGTGCAGGAAGTGGCACAACAGGCACTGGCTCAGGTGCAGGTAGTGGCTTAGGTGCAGGTAGTGGCACAACAGGTACTGGAACCACAGGCACTGGAACTACAGGTAGTGGCACAACAGGTACTGGAACTACAGGTAGTGGCACAACAGGTACTGGAACCACAGGCAGTGGCACAACAGGTACTGATTCCACAGGCACTGGAACTACAGGCAGTGGCACAACGGGTACTGATTCCACAGGCACTGGAACTACAGGCAGTGGCACAACGGGTACTGATTCCACAGGCACTGGAACTACAGGCAGTGGTACAACGGGTACTGATTCCACAGGCACTGGAACTACAGGCAGTGGTACAACAGGTACTGATTCCACAGGCACTAACAGGAATGCAGGCGTCACAACTTCCGAAAGAAATACCGATCGCGGTTTCAATTTTGGTTGGCTAGGTTTACTTGGTCTAGCTGGTTTAGCTGGACTGCGTAATCGCGAAAAAGTTCGGGCTTATAGAGATCCCGATGAAGTAACAGGTTCTCGCTCCAGATAGTATTCATCACACTCTAGGAGGGCACAGCCGTAGTCTGTGCCCTCTATGTCTTTTGCAAATCTATGCGATCGCATCTGTACCCGTAAGTTGTAAGACATCTTGCAAAAGTAACTTTTGCAAGATGTCGGGGAAAGGTTAAAGGGTAAGGGGAAATTCCATTCTTTTCCCCTTTGCCCTTTACCCCTTCCCCCACTTCTGCAAGAAGTCTATAGTTCGCTACAGTTCAACTATCAGCTTCTGTAATCACAAGAGAGTGGCTCAAAACGATACCGTTAAAAATATTATCTAAAAATTCATATATTTCAGCGGAAAATAGTCAATTATTTTTTGGGCGAAATTTACCGAAAAAATCGGTGCAAAGCGCATCATTGACGACCAAGGCGGTCAAATCTGATTTACTTATACCATTTTGGATTTTAGACTTCGGCTACGCTCAGTCGAACGATTTTAGATTTTGGATTGTGAAACATCCATTGGATAAGTGTTTCAGTTTTCCATCTGTCGCAATCATTTTTCAAATTGGTATTAAATGTCAATCAGAGAAAAAAAGCTGTAACAAACTCTACTAAATTGTGGATAAAAATCCGTTAACTTTATAAAACTGATCAATGTAATTCAGGCTACATAAAAATGCGCCTCGAGCAGTTGCAAGCCTTTCTAGCGATCGCCCAAACCGGCAGCTTTCAACAAGCAGCGCGAACATCTGGTGTTACCCAATCAACGATTAGTCGCCAAATCCAAGCATTAGAAGCAGATTTGGGGATAGAACTGTTTCACAGAAGCACTCATGCCAAACTGACACTAGGAGGCGAACGTTTGTTACCCCGCGTTCGCAAAATTTGTCAAGAGTGGCAGACTGCTACAGAAGAATTAGCCGATTTAATCGCCGGAAAGCAACCAGAACTTTGCATTGCCGTGATTCACTCTCTATGTGGATCTTACTTACCACCAGTGTTGCAAAAATTTTGTTATGATTATCCAGATGTGCAATTGCGGGTGACTTCATTGGGAAGCGATCGCGCCCTGAAAGTCCTCAAAGATGGATTGGTGGATTTAGCAATTGTGATGAATAATCGCTTTTTAACTACCAGTAGAGAAATGGTGGTAGAAGTACTTTATGATGAACCTATAGAAGTTTTAACCGCAGCCAATCATCCCCTCGCACAATATGAATGTATCCCTTGGTCGGAGCTAATTCGTTATCCCCAAGTGGTTTTTAAAGATGGTTATGGGATGCAACGCTTAATACAAGATAAATTTGAGCGGATGGAAGCTACACTCCAGTCGGTTTTAGAGGTAAATACTCTAGATGCCTTCCGAGGAGTTGTGCGCCAAGGGAAATTGATAGCTTTGCTACCTCAATCAGCATTACTGGAAGCACGTCTTGACCCTACCCTGGCAATTCGTTCTTTAGCCAGTAATAATACTAATGGTTTAGCAGATGGTTCCAGTTTGACTCGACGGGTAGTTATGGTGACAACTCAAGATCGTCTGCAAATTCCTCCCATTAAACATTTTTGGCAACTCGTGCGGGAAAATATTCCACTACAAATTGACCAACAGCGATCGCCTTCGTCAACTGCGATTTTGTTAGACAACGTAAGTTAATTAAATCAACGTGAGTTAGTCATTAAGTGGCATCGTCAGACAAAAAACAAAAGAAATAGTAGCTTAGTAAGCGGGCTTCATTTGTGGTTGAAGATGGTCGTCCAGAAATACAACAAGCTTACAGCTATTTTCAGATAGATAGACCACGCAGTAGGAGCGCAAGGTCTTGCGCCCCTACTTCAGTTTAATAAGAATCCATTGGCAGACAAGAACAAACAAAATTGCGATCGCCAAAGGCTGCATCAATGCGACCGACAGCTGGCCAGAATTTATATTCACGAGTCCAAGGCGCAGGATAGGCAGCTTGTTCGCGAGAATAGGGATGCTGCCATTCTCCGATAATTAAACTTTCGGCAGTGTGGGGTGCATTCTTCAAAACATTATCTTGGATATCCACCTTGCCAACTTCTATTTCGGCAATTTCTTGACGAATAGAAATCAACGCATCACAGAAACGATCCAACTCTTGTTTAGATTCACTTTCTGTAGGTTCCACCATGATTGTACCCCCTACAGGCCAGGAGACAGTCGGCGCATGGAAACCGTAATCTATGAGACGCTTGGCAACATCATCGATTTCGATCGCAGCAGATTTTTTGAGCGATCGCAAATCTAAAATACATTCATGGGCAACTAGACCATTTTTCCCCTGATACAAAACCGGATAGTACGATTCCAGTTTCTTGGCAATGTAATTAGCGTTGAGAATCGCCACCTTAGTCGCATGGGTTAAACCATCTGCACCCATCATGGCGATGTACATCCAAGAAATGACCAAGATACTCGCACTACCCCAAGGCGCAGCAGCAACCGCACCAATATGTGAGTGCTGAGTTGAGTCGTTGATAGTAACAACAGGATGTCCGGGGAGAAAAGGCACAAGATGAGAAGCAACGCCAATGGGCCCCATACCAGGGCCACCGCCACCATGAGGAATACAGAAGGTTTTGTGCAGATTCAAGTGACAGACATCCGCACCAATATCCCCAGGACGGCAAATTCCTACTTGGGCATTCATATTTGCCCCATCCATGTAAACTTGTCCGCCGTGACTGTGGACAACAGCGCAGATTTCCTGAATTGGCTCCTCAAATACACCATGAGTTGAAGGATATGTCACCATTAAGGCGGCTAATTCATTGCTGTGTTTTTCTGCCTTCGCCTTCAGGTCAGCAACGTCAATATTACCTTGTGAGTCACAGGCAACAGCCACCACCTTCATCCCGCACATCACCGCACTTGCAGGGTTTGTCCCATGTGCCGAGGTGGGAATCAAACAAACATTGCGATGTGCTTCACCCCGATTTTCGTGATATTGACGAATTACTAAAAGTCCAGCATATTCGCCCTGAGAACCAGCATTTGGTTGCAGAGAAATTCCCACAAAACCAGTAATTTCAGCTAACCATGCTTCAAGTTGCTGGAATAGGATTTGATAACCTTGCGTTTGCGACGCCGGGGCAAATGGATGAATCTTGCCAAATTCTTCCCAACTTACCGGAATCATCTCAGCAGTTGCATTCAACTTCATTGTGCAAGAACCCAAAGGAATCATCGATGTCGTTAGGGACAAGTCCTTGCTTTCCAGCTTGTGCAGATAACGCAACAACTCCGTTTCTGAGTGATAGCGGTTAAAAACTGGGTGAGTGAGATAGGTGCTTTGACGGCTAAATGGTTCACCGCTTAAACCTGATTGGTGAATTATCCATTCCATTTCTTGGACATTCAAAACAAACCGTAGCTCATCTGTCTCCGCAAAAATCTGGCATATATCTCGCACATCATCCAATGTGGTAGTCTCGTCCAGTGAAATACCAACAGTAGATGTATCAAAAATACGTAGATTAATTTGACGAGCTTCAGCAGCTTGTAGAATTTCTTGCAGAGGTTTAGTTCCTAACTCCACCTGTAGCGTATCAAAGAAAGGTTTAGAACTGATGCTGTAACCTAATCGCTGCAACCACTCTGCCAAAATCAAAGTCAGGGAATGTATCCTCTGAGCTATTGTCTTAAGTCCATCTGGCCCATGATAGACGGCGTACATACTTGCCATTACCGCCAGCAGCACTTGTGCAGTACAGATATTACTAGTAGCTTTTTCGCGGCGGATGTGCTGTTCGCGGGTTTGCAAGGCGAGACGTAATGCAGGCTTTCCTTGGGCATCTTTTGAGACTCCCACAATTCGCCCTGGAACCAGCCGTTTATACTCTTCCTTCGTAGCAAAGTATGCTGCATGGGGGCCACCAAACCCCAAAGGAATACCGAACCGCTGAGTGCTTCCGACAGCAATATCAGCGCCAAATTCCCCAGGAGGGGTCAGCAAAGTTAAACTTAAAGGGTCTGCTGCTACCGTTACCAATGCACCCTTAGCATGGGCTTTTTCGATAAAAGCGCGGTAGTCGTAAATAGTGCCATCACTTGCAGGGTATTGCAGAACAACCCCAAAAATTGGTCGATCAAAATCAAATGTTTGATGATCGCCAACAATAATCTTAATCCCTAATGGTTTAGCGCGTGTTTGCAACACGTCAATAGTTTGGGGATGGCAGTCACGAGAGACAAAATAGGCATCTGCCTGATTTTTGGAGACACCATAGCTTAGGCTCATCGCTTCAGCGGCGGCTGTGGCTTCATCAAGTAATGAAGCATTGGCAATTTCTAAACCTGTGAGGTCGATAATCAGGGTTTGAAAATTCAGCAGCGCTTCTAGTCGCCCTTGGGCAATTTCTGGCTGATAGGGAGTGTAGGCAGTATACCAACCTGGGTTTTCTAAGATATTACGCCCAATCACAGGTGGGGTAATAGTGTCGTAATAGCCCATACCAATGTATGAACGGAAAACCTGATTTTTGGCAGCAACTTTTTTTAACGATGCCAGTGCTGCATACTCACTTTCTGCTGCTGGTAACTTTAGCGTTTGCTTCAGCCGAATTGCCTGTGGAACTGTTTGGTCAATTAAGGCATCCAGGCTGGGAAACCCCAAAACCTTAAGCATTTGCTGGATGTCATCGGAGTTAGGGCCAATGTGTCTTGGCACAAAACTACTTAACTTTTGACTTTTTTCATCCAGCACTTGCTGCTCATTAGACTTGAGAATAGGGGCGTTTAATACCACAAATTACTCTCCAGATAATACTATTTCATATTTTGCAATAAATACTCTTAAACTGGGGGGTGGGGACTGGGGATTCGGAAGATATTGGATAGGTGAATAAGAGTAATTGTTAATTACCTTCTCCACTCACCTACTCCCTTACTCTTCCACTCAGCACTCAGCACTCAGCACTCAGCACTCAGCACTCAGCACTCCTACTCCCCTTCTACTTGGGCGCGATACTCATCCGCTGTCAAGGCATCCTCAACTTCGCCAGGGTCATTGACGCGCACTTTCAAAAACCACCCTTCTCCGTAGGGGTCTTCTGACACTTCTTCGGGAGAACTAATTAAGGCTTCATTCCGTTCTATAACGGTGCCTGTCACTGGTGAATTCAGTTCCTCAACGGCTTTCACTGATTCAATTGTGCCAAAGTTTTCTCCCCTGGTAAGAGCGTCGCCAATTTCTGGCAGTTCCAAAAAGACGATATCACCCAATTCATGTACGGCAAACTCAGTAATGCCAATGGTGGCGATTTCACCATCTATTCGCACATATTCATGAGAATCCAGATATCTGAAATCTTGAGGATATTCAAAAGACATATCACTTCCTCTCCCTTATTAAAAAAATTATTGCCCCAATAGTCATCCAAGCCATATTTGGTAATGAACCTGACTGTAGATTGAATAACTCACAACACATTATTCCTCAAAAACCTCAGCGCTTATTAGTTGGCAACACGATTTTTTGACCGATAAAAGGGACGTTTAACTACAACTGCTGGATAAGCTTTGCCGCGAATTTCGACTTCTAGCTGCTGACCAATAGTTGCTAACTGGGTGGGAACGTAGCCTAATGCAACAGGATAACCAAGTGTAGGTGACAAGGTGCCACTAGTTACTTCTCCCACAACTTTACCTGTGGATAACACTTGATAGCCATGACGGGCAATGTTGCGTCCTTGGGTTTGCAAACCAACTAATCGGCGCTGCACTCCCTTGGATTTTTGCTCTGCTAAAACTTCCCGACCAATAAAATCGCCTTTAGTATCTAAGTGAACTAGCCACCCTAAACCTGCTTCTAAAGGTGTGGTGGTGTCATCTATATCTTGTCCATAAAGTGCCATTGCTGCTTCTAGGCGCAGAGTGTCTCTCGCACCGAGTCCACAGGGGATAACACCACTTTTATGGAGACTTCGCCACAATTCTACTCCCACATCTGGGTCTAGCATCACCTCAAAGCCATCTTCTCCGGTGTAACCTGTGCGGGCCAAAAAGGCAGGTTTACCTAGTAGAGTTGCTTCTAAATGTCCAAAGGCTTTGATTGGTTGTAAGTCTTCTTGCACTAATGGCTGGAGATATTTAATCGCTTTTGGCCCTTGGACGGCAATTAAGACTTTATCTGGTGAAAGGTCTTGGAATTGCAATCTATCTAGGTCAAGGTGTTGCAATAGCCATGCTTTATCTTTATTGGAGGTTGCCGCATTAACTATGATGAATGCCTTTTGTGTACCACTGGTGTCTTCACCTTGATAATAAACAATGATGTCGTCAATAATTCCCGCTTGGGGATTTAACAATACGGTGTATTGTGCTTGACCAGCTTGCAAACGACTCAAGTCGGAAGGTACTAGTGGCTGGAGTTGGGAAATGAGGTTTTTACCTTGGAGGGTAAATTTGCCCATGTGGGAAATATCGAACATTCCGGCTGTATTTCTTACAGCCTCATGTTCGCGGCTAATTCCACTAAATTGCACGGGCATTTCCCAGCCGCCAAAGCTGGTAAGGCGTGCTTTGAGTTCTACACCCAGTTGATATAAAGGGGTTCGCGCCAGAGATTGGGCGTTGTCTTCTTGATTAGCCACAGGTAATTATTGCGATCGCACCTCAACATCTATCATCCTACGAGAGATTAGGGAAGAGGTGACGGGGGACAGGTGATAGGGAATAATCTCTACTTTGTAACCTATTCCCTATCCCTTCTTCACTCCCTTGTCCCCTTCTGTAAGGTTTAATAGTTAATGGTGGAAATGTTGAGATTTATTAAGAAGAGATTATGAAATATTGGCAACTGTTAGCTAGCTTTGTCTTAGCTATGGTTCTTTTTTTGTTTCCCCTATCAGCACAAGCTGCAAGTTCTTCCAGTATTACCCGTTCTGTGGGAAATGATGAACTCAAGGGCAAGGATTACTCTGGTCAAAGTTTAATTGGTACTGAGTTTACCAATCTCAAATTAGAGAATGCTAATTTTAGCAATGCTGACTTACGTGGTGGCGTATTTAACGGTAGCGTATTGGAGGGAGTAAATTTACATGGTGCTGATTTTAGTGAAGGCATAGCCTATCTAACAAGGTTTAAGGATGCTGATTTAAGTGATGCTGTGTTGACTGATGCGATGATGCTGCGTTCTACTTTTGATGCTGTGGATGTCACCGGTACTGATTTTACGAATGCAATTTTAGATGGAATACAAGTGAAAAAGCTTTGTGTTAACGCAAGTGGTGTGAATTCTAAAACTGGTGTGGAAACTCGCAAATCTTTAGGATGTAAGTAAAATCATATCCCTCTTCTTCGCTGAAGAAGAGGGATATGATTTAAAACCGTTCGAGGATACAGAGAGCGATCGCTACTGATATGCTTCTCTTAAAAAGCTGGCATAATTTGCCCGAACCGTCATAGTTGTCGGATGACTTATACCTAAAGTCCGTTCGCAAATTTTCAAAGCTTTCTCAAATAAGGGCTTGGCTTTCCTGTAGCGTCTTGTATGACGGTAGAGTGCTGCTAAATTATTCAGGCTGATGGCGACATCGGGATGGTTATTTCCCAGCAGGCGTTTACTCAGTTCTAAGGCTTGCTCATACAAAGGTTCGGCTTGCTTGTAACTTCCTGTAGATTCGTAAAGTTGTGCTAAATTGTTCAGGCTGGTGGCAACATCGGGATGGTTATCTCCTAGCAGGCGTTTTCTCAGTTTTAATGCTTGCTTGAGCAAGGGTTCGGCTTCGCTGTAGCGTTTTGTATAACAGTACAATGCTCCTAAATTGTTCAGACTCGTGGCAACATGGGGATGTTCTTCTCCTACTAGGCGTTTCCACAGTTCTAAAGCTTGCTGATACAAAGGTTCGGCTTCGCTATAGCGTCCTGTATATTCGTAGATTAATGCTAAATAGCTCAGGCTAGTGGCGACATCGTTATGTTCTTCTCCTAGCAGGCGTTTTCTCAGTGCTAAAGCTTTCTCCAGCAAGGGTTCGGCTTCCCTGTAGCGTCCTGTAGTTTCGTAGAGTGCTGCTAAATTGTTAAGACTAGTGGCGACATGGATATGTTCTGAACCAAGACGATTTTGAGTTAGTTCTACACACCGTTGCAACCAAGGTTCTGCTTGCTGATAAAGTCCTTGACTTTGATAAAACCAGGCTAATTTGGTAAACAGAGTGATTAGATTTTCATCGCCTAGATATTCGGATAGGTGGGTTGCAACTTCTGTAATGTGCGGGATATGTGGAGTGAGGTTGAGAATATCTTCAGAGTTAAGCTGTTGCGGAATTAGCTTTGCTACCTCTAACATCATGGCTGCAAATTTAGTTTTTGCTTCATCCGCCTCACTTGACTTATCCAACTTAGCTTGTAAAAGTTGTCTAATTTGTGGATTTAGAAGATAAATTCCTTGACTTTTCTGTTGTAGCAAATGCAATTCCAATAAATCGGCTATGGCTTTCTCGTTAAGTTCTTGTTTTTTGTCATCTTCTATTGTCTCAACAGATAAGGGAATGTCAGCTAAAGCACACAAACTTAGCAAACAGCCAAAGCTTTGGGCATTTTCATCCAACTGTTCCCAACTCAATTCAAAAGCTTCAAATATACCGTATTCATCAGACATCAATGAGTTAGCATTGACTACTGGTTCATGTTCCACTCGTTTTTTCTCTAGCCGCTTCAGCAGTGTTTCCAGAGACAAATCTGGCATTTTATCCAAATATCGTCCCACTAACTCTAACGCTAAAGGTAAATATCCCAAAAATTTACAAATTCTTCTGGCAACCCAAGCTTCTTGTTGCAGTCGTTCTCGAACCACTAGCGATTTTAATAGTTTCATCGCCGCCAATGGTTTGAGGGCATCTAATTCGCTATTATATTTTAGGCTCAGATAAGCTTGTAACTTTTCTAGTTTGTCTCGATTGTTGAAAGTCGCTAACTCAGGAGAATTCTGGGCAAACTTGTCATATACCTCACCCACCCACTTTGTGAAAGCGGCAATATCAACGTTTAATTCGCTGGCAAGTTTAACTTTAGTTTTACCTAAGTTTTCTGTCTGAAAATATTTTGTAAAAGCTGCCGTTTGCTCTAGAGATAAGCCATTCGTAGCAGCTTCTTTGGCTAGAAAATTAGCCCATTGCATAAACAGCTTGTAAAGTTTATTTTTATTGTAGCTTTGTCTTTATTAGTAAGTATTCTCTCTTTGGGGTAAAAATACCATTTGGATAGAAATATTTCAAAGCAGTGGCTTGCCTTTAGATATCGTCACTTGAGCCTCTGAAGTTCAAATTTCGAGTTTTGTAATCAAAATGGTTATGCGATGTCTAAGAGCGGGCTACGTCTATGCTCTTTGTCACTTAGTATGAGAATCTAACCATAGAGGTGCAGTATTTCGACTTCGCTCAATAACCGGGCACGGAGGAAGAGAGAAGAGGGAACAAAAGCTATTTTAAGTTAAAATTGGTGGCGATCGCTATTCCCTTGCTTGAAGTTTTCAGTAAATTAACCAAACTATCTGATAACCACAAACCAGCGTCACGCAAAGCTTGAATCCAGGAGATATTCTTGGGATTATTCCACGTCTTTTTGCTAATATCAGCAAGCCTCCGGTTCCGATAGTATTAATACCTAAAGCTTGACCGCAACGCCGTGCTGCTCTATCGTCAACAATAGCAGGACAGTCGGAATTTTTTAGTGCCAAACTCAATTCATTTAACTGCTGCGGCAATTCGCATTTCTGGAATAAATTCTTTTGGATTTTTACAAAATGCTGAAAATACTGTTTCCTACTTGAAGCGACGCGAACATTTAACTCAACCTACAAATATTATTAACTGAATCAGATTGCGAGTTAAGGGATAATTGATAATTGGTTTTCCAAAAGAATTAATTTCAGAAATTAGACCGTATCTAGCGGTATCTAGCAGTTCCAGTGAGTACTATAGTTTGATATGACTGTAATTGTCCAAATAGGGGAGTACGAATAAATCCTGATGTTCTTTGAGTAGTTAAAATGGCTTCGGTTTGGACAGGAGTTTCTCGTGTTCCGATCGCTAGGTTGATAATTGGTATGAGTAAGCTCAGTTTAACTATATTTCCTCCCAAATCAGGGTTTATTGGTCTGCTAATAATTATCGTCAATAGCGTCCCGATATCAGTAGCTAATGTCTGAATTTGATCGCCACTAAAATGCTCAGAAATTTTTTGAGTTTTGTAATCAAGCTGTGGAACTCCATTGATAATTGAATACTTGATTTTAGTATCTTTACCTTCAAGTTCAAATTCATTTGGTCGTTGCACAACAATTGCTTGTGCTGGCTTGGTGGATTTGGTAATCACAAAAGATAATAGTGATGTCGTGGTTAAGCCAGTCACAAAAGTGAGAGCAGTTTTGAGAACTTGACGACGGGGAAATTTTGAGGATATGTCTTTAAGGTTCATAATCGTAATTTAAACCATTGATAAAGATATATTTCTCTTTTTAGAAAGAGAATAAGATTGCGCTATCCGATATAGAGCGAGACGAGCGCTAATATGATTCTAGATTATTCAGTTAGCAAGGTAATTAAAATACCAATTGTTGATTTTTGACTCTTCAGTTAGATAAAAATAAATTTCTGATGACAATATTAAGTGGTGTTGCAGTTCGTAAGCGATCGCACTGGAGCCTTTGAACCTCGAAGTTGCACTTTTGAACTCAAAATGCCTATACAATGTCTACGATGGGCTACGCCTACGCACTATTCTTGACTGTACTATTTAGTGTGTAGAAGGCGATCGCTGCTAAAATTTGAACTACAACTGTTGTGTAGCATCAATTTGGTGTGATTTTTTGAAAGGGTGCGATCGTTAGGGATATGCTTTTTTTAAAAGAATCTCATAATTTTCTCGAATCATCATTGTACGAGAATGACCTACACCTAAAGTAAGGTTGAGAATTGCTAGGGCTTGCAGGTAGAGGGATTTAGCTTCGTTGTAGAGTTCTGTACAACTATATAATCCTGCTAAGTTGTTCAAGGTTGTAGCAATATCAGGATGGTTCTCTCTGAGTAGACGTTTTCTTAATTCTAAAGCTTTCTGTAATAGAGGTTTAGCTTCATCGTAGCGTTTAGTATAACTGTAAACCATTGCCAGGTTGTTCAGACTTTGAGCAACGTCAGGATGATTTTCCCCGTGTAAACGTTTTCTCATTTCTAAAGCTTTTTTTAATAAGGGTTCAGCTTCACCGTAGCGTTTTTGAGAATTGTACAAATTACCTAAATTGTTTAAAATTTGAGCAACGTCAGGATGGTTTTCTCCTTGTAAAGATTTTCTCAATTTTAAAGCTCGTCTGTACAGCCTTTCAGCTTCAAAGTAGTATCCTTGACCTTCGTAGAATGCTGCCAAATTATTCAAGCTTTGAGCAAAGTCCGGGTGGTTCTCTCCCTGTACGTGTTGTCTTATTTCTAAAACTTGCCTATATAGTGTTCCCGCTTCACTATAGTGTTCTTGAATTTCATAAATAGCTGCTAGGTTGTTCAGGGTACGAGCGACATCCAGACTTTCATCTCCTAAAACAGTAATGAAAATTTCTAAAGCTTGAAAATAAAGGCGTTCAGCGTCGCTATATTTTCCTTGAAAATAGTACAGTGTTGCTAAATTATCCAAAATAATGGCAAAATCGATATCACTGTTTACTAACAAGTATTTCCATAATTCCAACGCTTGTTGATACTCTGCTTCAGCTTCGTTGTAGCGTCCTTGATCTTTATAGAGATTTGCCAAATTATTTAGGCTTACGCTGACATGGTAATGTTTTGAACTAAGGCGATTGTCAGTAAGTGTTACACACTCTTTTAACCAAGGTTCTGCCTGTTCATACAACCCTTGACCTTGATAAAACCAGCCTAAGCCTCTGAAAATAAAGATTAAATCCCCATCCCTGATATAGGCAGTTAGATTATTAGCTACTTCTGCCAAATGGGGGATAAAAGAAGCAACTTCCTTAATCAAATCATGGGTAGCTTGTTCAGGAACTAGCCTTGCCTTCTGTATCATCTGTGCTGCAAAAGCGGTTTTTACTTCATCCGCCTCACTTGACTCATCCAACTTCATTTGAAAAAATTGCCGAATCAGTGGATGTAAACGATAAATTCCTTTACTTTGCCATTGTATTAAATGCAGTTTCCGCAACTCAGCTATAGCTTTCTCCTTGAGTTCTTGTTCATCGTCATCTTTTATCGCCTCAACAGAAAAAGGAATGTCAGCCAAAGCATACAAACTCAGCCAACAACCCAAGCTTTGTGCATTTTCATCCAACTGTTCCCAACTCAATTCAATAGCTTCAGCCACACCATACTCATAACGCATCAATGGGTTAGCCTTAGCTATTGCTTCGTGTTCCAGTCGCTTTTTCTCTAGCCGCTTCAGCAGTGTTTCCAAAGACAAATCTGGCATTGTATCCAGATATCGCCCCTCCAACTCTAACGCCAAAGGCAAGTATCCCAAGAATTGACAAATTTTTCTGGCAACCCAAGGTTCGCTTTTCAGCCGTTCTCTGTCAACTAGCGATTTTAATAATTTCATCGCCGCCAATGGTTTGAGAACACCCAAAGGTAATTGCGGCAAAGTTCTATCAAACCCCAGGCGGGTTGTCAGCAATACTTTAAACCGGGGTGATTCTGGTGGTAGATAAGGCTGAACCTGTTTTTTGTAGTCGGTGACATCATCAAACACCAACAGCACTTCACCTTTTTCCCAATTCTGCCAGCAGTATCTCAGCCTATCTGTTAATTCCCAGTCATCCGGTGCAATGAGTTTAAATTTTAATTCAGCAAATCTGAGAATTTGAATTCCGACATCTATTCCCTGTGCAGATAACCAGCAAACTCCACCTTGATAATTCTGCAAGTGCTGTTTGGCGTATTGGGTAGCCAGTTCAGTTTTGCCGACTCCACCCATACCCGCCACAGCTACAATTGCAACTTGCCGAGATGTTTGTAATTTCTGGTGCAGTTCTTCTAGTTCCACCTCACGTCCCACAAATTTTTCAAATGGAACAGCAGGGGGAATATTTTCATCAATTTCCTTATTTGTGGGGTGGGCATCTTGCCATTGGTGTCAAGTTAAGAAAATTAGAGTCTTGTCAAGTGGGTAAAATTCAATGGTTAAACTCAAAACAGTGGT